>PLUM01000005.1 GCA_003165465.1 Acidobacteriota bacterium | reverse complement strand
ATTTATAAGGAAATTCGCGCTCTAGCCGCCCTCTCGCTTATTTCTAATTCGCCTTGTTGGCAGTTTGCCGACGACCTCAATCCACTTATCCCGCCGGACTTCCACTACCGATTTAAAGTTACTCCTATATTGATCGGGGTTCCGTGACCTGCATCACCTCTCTAAGTGTTATCGCTCGCAGAGAAGAAAACTGGTTGAGAGCAAGACTGCAATTGGATTTGCTGTAATCATGATGTTCGTGATCCCGCTTCTCCTTAAGGCATGCATCCGCAACCGCCTAGGCGCCACCCCGCCCCCTGCTCAGAAGTTATCCGGCGGGATGGCGAATTCCCTTGTTATTGCAATTCAAATTCAATTGGGATTGCAAAGCCCTGTCATGGAACTAGACGGATCGCCGCGCGGGAGCAAGTGCTCAGCGCGATTCTTGAGCGGTCCACCACCAGATCGAGAGTTTCAGCGGCACGGAGAGCGGTACGGAACACCTAAAAACAGGGTGGCGAAAACGTGGTTAAGTCCATCGAAATGATATGGTAGGCCCGTGCGGACTCGAACCGCAGACCTCTACCGTGTCAAAGCCCAACTGACCAATACTTTGAATAACTTACACGCCGACCGGGGCTGGCTAAATACCCAGAAATACGCGTAAAACGAAGTTTCAGCGGTACGGAGAGCGGTACGGGATTTCTCCGACGTTGTTTTTGTTTCTCGCCAATGGAATTGATGGACCTCTGAGGCTTCCCTCCTGAGATCGCAGTTGCTTACAGGTGAAATTACAGGTGAAGAATCTCCGCGCTGCTGCATGGTGAGCGGCGCTCCTGCCACGCAATTACTTCTCACTTTACTTCTCTCCCGACAAGCGCATGGTTCGCGAGTTCCATGGAGGGGACACACAATGGTGAATAAAAAAACCAAGAAGGCGACGAAGAGTTCGAAGCGAACCAAGGTTGCGGCGAAACCTGCGGAGAAAACGAAAGTGGCTACCAAATCTACACCCGCCGCCACGCCAGTTACCCGCAGCAAGGCGGCTCACGCTCACATTGCCGAGAGCACACGTCTCTTCGCTCTCGCCGGACGCCCGACCAAGGCCCAGTTCGTTAAGGTGTGCGGAGCAAAGGGACCGCCGATGACATGGGCGCAACGAGCCAAAGCGGGCATTGACGCCAAGCACTTTAAGGCCGCCCTCGCGGAAAAAACCAAGGCGTGAAGCCTCTCTTCTCACTCGGTCAGGTGGTCGCCACACCCGGCGCGTTGGCTGCGCTCGAAAAAGCAGGCCAGCAGCCGGGGGATTTTCTTGCTCGTCATGTCAGCGGCGACTGGGGGGAAGTCCCGCCCGAAGACATCAAGGAAAACGAGTTGAGTTTGAAGCAGGGCTTCCGGCTCTTAAGCGCCTATCGCACCAACGCGGGGGACAAACTCTGGGTGATTACCAAAGCTGACCGTTCGTCTACCTGTATTTTGCTGCCCGGAGAGTATTGAACAATAATTGGGAACGATTTTATGGTGCTGGTCCTACCTGAACCGCGCGTGAGCATTCTCTGAAATATGATTCGCCCACGAGTGAAAGTGCTGACAATTCTCAATCTTAATGCAGACTGCTCCAAACTTGGTATATGACTACCGCCATCATGAACAGCAGATAGATTCGGAGAGACCACAGAACGAACTTCTCAAGCCCGCTCAGATGCCGTCTGGGAATAAGGTGCTTTTTCAGCCCGGCGAGTTGTTCCGGCTCGAGCGACGACAGGACCAGTTCTTGATCGGAGGAGGTAATCGTACTGTGTTCTTTGTCTTTTGAGTGCATTCTTTCGGTCCTCCTACTTCCCACCTAGAAACGCGAAGAAATTCGGTGCGATCACACTGATGCCGAAGAGTACGCCAGCAAGTGTCAGAAAAACGACCACGCTGGCAGCGAGTATGTTCGCCCACTTCGGACTCACAAGATCACCCATCACTTCCCGGTCATTCGCCAGCATGTACAGGAACACGAGCGCGGGCGGCATCGCTAGCACTGCGACCACGTTGACCAGTAGAACCACGAATACGAGTGGAAGCCCAGGAATTAAGACGATTGCTCCGGCAGTTGCCGCGCACAGAAACAGCACAGAGTAGAAAACCCTGCCATCCGCCATAGGCAGGTTTAGGCTATGAGGCCTGCGGGCGACCTCTCCGAACGCATAGGCCGAGGAAATGGAAATAGTGACTGACGCAACCATCCCAGCTTCGACGATACCGAGTGCGAACAATGCCGCGCCGAATCGCCCGATCAANNTGAAAGTTCTCGGCGGTCATGTGGTGAGCGAACAACGGGGCTGTTGCAAGGATCGTTGCGACCGCAGCTATCGCGGCCAAAGCAGCCCCTACTACCGTATCGATGCGACCAAGATGGATGTCTTTTGTGGTGAGGCCCTTGTCAACCGTTGCGCTCTGTTNNGCGGCTTCCAGGTGATTAGTGCACGACCGACAGAGTGCCAATTGGGGTGTGCGAGCAGGGCAACCGGAACGAAAACTAGATTGAATATGGCTATAGCGAGCAGGGTTCGCTCCCATGTCCAATAACGATGCGTCATTATGGCCAAACATAAGAACACGAGTGCACTGACGACCGCAGCCCACGGGGGCACATCAAAAAATCCAAGGCCCGCGCGGATGGCAATGAACTCAGTGATCAGCGTCAGGAAAT
>PLUM01000016.1 GCA_003165465.1 Acidobacteriota bacterium | reverse complement strand
TAGTCGAAGCCGAATTCGTTGTTCGTGCCGTAGGTGATGTCCGCGCCGTATGCCGCGCGGCGTTCGGGGTCGCTCAGGTCGTGGACAATCACGCCAACGGTCATTCCCAGGGCGCGGTAAATCGGGCTCATCCACTCCGCGTCGCGCCGGGCCAGGTAGTCGTTCACCGTGATGATGTGCACGCCGCGGCCGGTCAGCGCGTTCAGGACGGCGGGCAGCGTGGCGACCAGCGTCTTGCCTTCGCCCGTTTTCATTTCGGCGATTTTGCCCTGGTTGAGAACGATGCCGCCGATCAACTGCACGTCGAAGTGGCGCATCCCGAGCTTGCGACGGCCCGCTTCCCGCACCAGAGCAAACGCCGGAACCAGCGCGGGTTCGAGCGCCTCCTTGCAGCGTTCCTTGAATGTCGGATCTTCCAGCGGGAGGTCGCCGAGGCTCGCCTGCACCTGCGCGCGAAGCTCGAGAGTTTTCTCCAGAAGCTGCGCGTCGCTCCACTTCTCGAACTCCGGCGCAAGCGCATTGGTCGCGTTCACCAGCGGCTGGATCAGCTTCAGGTCGCGCTCGTGCTTGGTGCCGATGAACCGGGCAATCACCCGGTCGATCAAGGTGTCGACTCGCATCACAATCCTTCAGTGTTCTTCGGAATAAGCTTCCTGCTCTAGCGGCGGGCGCCAAGGCCCTGCGTATGAGATGCAGGTGCGCGCGGCACGAGGGCATTCCGCACGCACGCTTAAAAATTCATTGTACCCTGTCCGGCAAGAGCCGTGCAAAGAGAGGTGATTGAGGGGAGTGGCGCCAGTAAAATAAACGCATGGTTGGAAGCGAACAAAACTCCACCCTTTAAACCTGAAAGGGTGGGGCACCCGAGGAAGTTCGATAGCCTCTGTGCATGAAAGACAAACTACTTTTTGGATTGTCCAGTCTTCTCAAATTCCTTCCTATCGAACCGTACCTCATACGAAGATGGAAGCAGTTCTGCCTTTGGATAAAGCTGTCCAGCGACGATGGCTAACAGCTCCACCGGATTGCGGCTGCCATCGAAGAAGACCAAGTAGAAGTAGTAGCCATCGCAATGCTCCGCCGACAGGGATGTTTGGTGCTCGTTGTCGGAAAGAAAAAATCTGTATCCGTCGGAGAGCTTGGCTACACACTTCACTTCTATATATCGGTGTTCATCGTCGGCGCTGTGCGATCGGAAATCGTGACCATATCCGGGACGATCCCGCCGATCTTCAATCTTGTCGATTAAATGTCCGAGTCTGGCCCCAGCCAGCCGCTCCTTCTCCCATTTCAGTGCGTATTCTTCAGCAATTCGGCCGATCTCCGCCGCCTGCTTTTGCATCTCCTCAAAATCCACACGGCGGTGCTTCTTTATTCGCGGTTTCTTGATTGACCGCTCGCCCCCCAGTTCTCCACGCACATAGACCTTGTAGAGGTAAGCCATAAATTTCGGCTCACTCCATTTCCGAGTGGTCGGGTCACCACGTTTCGTTTCGAGGAGCAGATTCTGGTACTGACTAAATGGCAGGTCTTTCCGGTAGCCTAAGATTTCCGCCATCATTTGCAGGTGCTCCGAACTGCACATGGCAAGAAAGCGCTCCGGGTAGTAAAGGCTGAGAATTTTCGCCTTGAACATCTGGGATAAGGGGTTTACATGAATCGCAGTGAAGTCGGGGGAATTCTCCGCTCCTAACGCAACAATGTCAAGCAACGCGGCCTTTACGGCGGCGAAAGCATCTTTTTCAGTCGTACCGAATTTCTTGGTAAAGCGGTACTTTCGGATTGGATCGCTCTTTGTCCTTCCAAAATAGATTCCGAATTTGAACGATGTAGCGCCTTGGATATTGGCCCACGCCTTTGTTCCGGACTCAACGAGGTTACAAAAGCTCGGATCGTGACGCCCGACGACGTATTCGTCGAGTGTCAATTTGTCGAGCGAATAAAGAGGAAACTTTCCGATGAAACGCCCGCGAGTCTGAAGCGCGGAGCCTTCGTGCGATGTGTCGTATTCTGCCTCGAAATTGGCTAGGTCCTTCACTCGCATACACCATCCTATGATGATTCGGCAGCACCATTATCTGCCTCCCGTGAATGATAACCTCTATCATTCGCTATCAGGTCCTTTTAAGAAAAGGAATCGCAGTGGAAGAGTGAACGGCGGGTGGCGTATCTTTTGAAATGGTTTTGAATTTCCTAGCGGCCGCGCCTTCGCGGTTTTCGAAGGGGCGGAGGGTTTCGAGTGGCGATTTCAGGGCGGGTGGCGCATTTGTTGAGACGGTTTTGAATTTCCGGGTGGCCGCTCGTTCGCGGTTTTCGAAGAGGCGGAGGGTTTGGGGTTTCTTCTTTCATTTATTGGGCGGGCTCTTCAGTATTGTAACTTGCAAGCATTTCACGACTGTTAGCTGGGCAATTTCACTTTATTCCTCCAAAGAGTGGGGCGGCGGTTTTCAGTAGCGCGGGCTTCAGCCTGCGGGGGTTGGTGCTTGCGCGGACTAAACCCCGCAGGCTGAAGCCCGCGCTACTTGGGGGCGCTTAGGTCTACCGTTTGGAGGTATTGCGGGAGCGCTACGGGCCAATGGAATTGGGTTTCTATGGCGGCTTTGAGCGCGGCGGACGCTTGCGGCTCTCCATGGGTGAGATAGGTTTGGCGCGGGGGAGAGGGAATGCCGCCGAGCCAGCGCAGGAGTTCGCTTTTTCCGGCGTGCGCGGAAAATTGCCGCAGGTTGACGACTTCCGCGCCGACCGGCACATCCTCGCCGTGAATGCGCAGAATTTTCGCGCCTTCTTCCAGGGCGCGGCCGCGCGTGCCTTCCGCCTGGAAGCCGACGAGGAGGATGGCGTTTTTGCGGTCCGGGGCAAGGCGCGCCAGGTGATGCAGGACGCGTCCGCCGGTGGCCATGCCGCTCGCGGAAATGATGATGGCGGGCGAGCGCACGTCGTTGATCTTTTTCGAGTCGTCCACGGTGCGCATGTAGTGCACGGTGTACGCGTCGAGCGGATTGCCGTTTTTTTCATCCGCCGTGTACGCGAGGTCATGGTCTTCGTGGTGGCGCAAATACAAGTCGGTGACGCTGATGGCCATGGGGCTATCCACGTACACGGGCAGGTGCGGAATGCGGTTGGCATCTTCGAGCTTGCGGATGATGTACATGATCGTTTGCGTGCGGCCCACGGCGAACGCCGGGATCACGATCTGACCGCCGCGTTTCACGACGCGATTGACGACCTCGGCCAGCGCGTCTTCCGCCGAGGCGGCGGGATGTTCGCGGTCGCCGTAGGTAGATTCGCATAGGAGCACGTCGCAGGCCGGCGGCGGTTCCGGATTTTTCAGTATGGGCTGGTCGTAACGGCCAATGTCGCCGGAGAAGAGCACCACCACTTTCTTTCCGTTTTCCGTGATCGTCAGTTCCAGGCTGGCCGAGCCGAGGATGTGCCCGGCGTCGTGCGGGCGCACGGTGAACTGCGGCGAAATCGTGAACGGAGCGGAGCGGGGAATCTCGCTCAGCGCCTTCAGCACCGGCGCGACATCCTCCCGCGAATAGAGCGGCAGCGGCGTTTTGTGTTTGCTGTACTTGTGTCGCGCGGCGCGCGCGGCGTCTTCTTCCTGCAGGTGCGCGGAATCGGGAAGCAGGATATTGCACAGCTCGATGGTTGCGGCGTCGGCGTAGATCGGGCCATGAAATCCGTCGCGCACGAGCCGCGGCAGGTAGCCGGTGTGGTCCAGATGCGCGTGCGTCAGCACGCACCAGTCGAAGGACGCGGGTTTTTCCGGCAGCGGATTCCAGTTGCGCAGGCGCAGTTCCTTCAGGCCTTGAAACAATCCGCAATCCACCAGCAGGCGCTTGCCTTCGGCCTCCACCAGATATTTGGAGCCGGTAACGGTTCCCGCCGCGCCAAGAAATGTAACTTTCGGCATAATGGCGCGATTCTAACGGAAGTTTTCCGATTGCGCGCGGGGAAAGTGAAGATGGCCCGCATTTCTGACCAGAACGTTTTTGCAATTACGGCATGGCCAATTCTGTTCCATGTAGTAAAAGAGCGGAACGGACGGTTTTCAGTAGCACAGGCTTCAGCCTGTGTGGTTTTGATTTGTGGCAAGCGAAAGTCAAAAGAACACAGGCTGAAGCCTGTGCTACTCAAGACCTTCATCTCCAGAACCGCTGGAGGTCCTGGAAATGTTCGCCGCGCATCGCAGTGGAATTTCGCTCGGATATTCGTTAAGATGATTCCGGTCCGCCAAACCGGCAGTAAATGTTTTGTTTTGTGACGGGCGTGTAGCTCAGCTGGGAGAGCGCATCCATGGCATGGATGAGGTCGCAGGTTCGATCCCTGTCACGTCCACCAATTTTGAAATGAAGTGGTCCTACCTACGAAGTTTTTGCCGAGCGTTCCTGCACGCAGCTATTTTGAGCCCTCATTTTATTTTCAGCGTATCGAACGGAATTCTAAATCAGTGCTACCGGCGCGCTTGGGAGGATGATTTTTCCCGTGGCGAAGTGGTTTCCTCAGGCTGAAGCCCGCGCTACTAAAGGCCCATATACTGAACATAAATACAATCGATCAATTAACTGCGACTTGTGAGAGGTTTAAGGGATCGGGCCGCCCAAGTCTTTTATTTGCAACGTCGTCCTTTCCCTCTTGAACCATTGCAAACGCTGCACCTTGGGAGCAAAATAGTTGCCGGAAGGAGGAACCAATCTCCTTCCGCGGTGTCTAATCTGAGTGAAGCGCTTACCAGCCAGCGCTTTTGGTTGTGTGGGTTTTCGTTTTGGAAACCCGGTAAGCAGCTTCGATGTCTGCAGCGCAAGGCACATGGCGTTGGCGCGTGTTGCGCGCGAAAACGCCTGGCGCATGCAGGCTAGAGAGGCGGCAAACGTGTCTGACTTGGCGCGCGTCCTCCCCTGGTCCCAGGACGAAGCCGAGCTCGTGACGGATCTGCAGAGTGGCTCCAGCGCTGCGTTTGACTGGCTGGTGACGCACTACTCGGGTCCGGTTTACAGCCTCGTTGCCGGAATGGTGTCGGAATCCTGCGACGCCGCCGATATCACGCAGGATGTGTTTCTCAAGGCGTTTCGCGGGATACGGGGATTCCGGCGCGGCAGTTCGCTGAAGACCTGGATTTACCGGATCGCCATCCGCGAGGCGCTGAATCACCGGCGCTGGTTGTGGCGGCACCACCGGGGGCAGGATTCGATTGACGCGGAACCGGCGGAAGGTTGTGGACGGTTGGAAATCGAGGACGCGGGCAGCACGCCGTTCGATCAGGCCGCCTCGAACGAAGTTCAGCAGGCGGTGCAGCAGGCGCTGATCAAAGTGCCGGAAGTTTTTCGAAGCGCCGTGATCTTAAGGGACCTCGAGGGAATGTCCTACGAGGAAGTGGCCGAAGTCCTGGCCGTAACCGTAGGCACGGTGAAATCGCGTATTTTGCGAGGGCGGCGATTGCTGCGGGGAATTCTGGACCCTTTGCTTCGGAGTCCGCGCACCGTGCAGGCGCCCGCGCCGCGCAAGAGAGAATCGGTTTTGCACTCCGCGCTGTTTTCCGCGGAGCCGGAACGAGAAACCAGCCGGACCGACACGCCCGGTTGGGCGCATCCCGTCAAGATGGATGACGCAGAAGGAGGTGTCTAGTGGAATGCAAAAAAGTAAGACAATTGTTGCCGGGCTACCTGGATGGCGCGTTGCCGACCGGGAGGTGGGCCGACACGCACGTATCGATTGGCCGCCACCTGGAGAGTTGCGAGGATTGCCGCGGCGAGTTGCTGGCGTATCAGGCGATGTCGTCGATGATGTCCCGCGTGCAACGTCCCATGCCGCCGGCGGATCTGGCGATCAAGATTCGTGTTGCGGCGGCGCAGCGTCTTTCCGACCGCGATTGGCTGCACTACATGCGGCGCGCGGAAACTCGCGCCGAGCTTATTTTGAAAAATATTCTTGAACCTCTGGCCATCCCCGCGACGGGCGGCTTCACGGTCGCGTTGATCGTTTTTGTTCTAGTCTGCCAGTTGCTCGGGTTGGGCGTGCCGTTGGGCGCTGTGACAAACGATGCGCCTACGAATTTGCTTCAGCCGGCGCGTCTGGAATCCCTGGCGCCGTTCCCGATCACGGGTCTCGAGGAGTCCGGGCATTCCGGACCTCATGCGCTGCTCGTGGAAGCCACGGTGAACGCGCAGGGCGAGGCCGTGAGCTATCAGATTCTTGCAGGTCCGGAAAACGACAAGATTCGCCGCCAGCTTAATCTGGTGCTCTTGTTCTCGCGGTTCCGTCCGCAGATGAGTTTTGGACGATTTACGTCGGGCGGGCATGTGGTTCTCAGCTTCAGCGACATCTCCATTCGGGGGTAGCCGCTTGTAATAACCAGAAAATTCTCCAGGATGGATTGCTTGAAGATGGCCTGGCGATTGCTTGATTGGCGAAAAACCAGCCTTTGCACGAGTTACTTTCCGTGTTGAATTCTTGTGGAATGAAGTGCGCTTGGAATTTTTGTTTTACTGTCACTGCAACCCATTACAATAGTGGCGGACAACCTGGCCATCGAAATAGCCTTCCAATTTATGGAAGGGTTTCTTGACGGACTTGGCCGGGGCTTGTAGATTCAAGGGTGGACGGGATAAGCGATTGCGTTTTGTTTTTAACAGACAGCGTTTAGCGTGGAACGCGTGCCTCGGAGCTATCCTGCTCTTGATGGCGCTCGCGCACGCTCATGCGCAAACGCCGGCAGCCAGGCCTCCTTCCTCGTCCGCTCCGGACGATTCCCATCGAGCGGTTTCCATAGAATCGCGCCAGCAACTTTTCGCGGTGATGTGCGCGCTGGACGCGGCCGGATACGATCCCGGCGCGGGCCCGGCGGGCGAAACTCCCGGCCGGATTCAATTCCGCCAGAACATGCTTGCGCTGCAAGGGCCCGCGGTGGATGCGCTTCGCAAGTATTATGCGGAACATGCCCTGGCCGATTCGGGCGTCACATTTTCACGTTTCGTTTCCTTCGCGCTGGTAGCGGGACAGCCTCCGGATTTCAAGTTTGAGCTGCGCCGCGACGATTTGCCTCCGGAAGCGCTCACCCTGGACGGCTTCAACGTGGTTCTGGCCAATTTTTATCGCGAGGCGAAGCTCGATCAACTCTGGAAATTTTATGAGCCAGAATACGAACGCGGCGTTCAGAGCCTGCGCCTTCCCGTTTCCGACTACGTGTTTACGATCACCAATTATCTTCGAGAAATCGTGCGCCCCGGCACCCGCCGGTCGTTCGTGGTTTATGTCGAGATGCTGGCTGGCAGCAAGACGATTTTCAGAACTGTTGGCGACCAGTATGCGCTGGTCGTGCGGCCCAGCGCCGATCTGCCGGCGGACGACATTCGCCACGCATTTCTCCATTTCATGCTCGATCCGATCGCGATCCGGTACCGGAGCGAGGCTTCCAGGCTGTCGCCGATGCTGGAGATCGCGGCGCACGCCCCGCTGCTTCCGGTGGATTTGCGCGACGATTTCGAGGCTTTCTTCGACGAGTGCCTGATTCGTGCCGTGGAGCTTCGATTGCGCAAGCTGTCTCCAGTGGAATTGGCCTCGGCCATGGATCAGGCGGAAGGCGGCGGATTCGTTCTGGTGCGGCCGATCTATGCGGGGCTTTCCGGATTTGAAAAGTCGGAGCCGGCGATGGGATATTACCTGCCGGATCTGATCAAGGGAATCGATGTGGGCGGGGAACAGCGCCGGTTGAGCGCCGTGAAGTTTACGGAAGCGGCTCCGAGGGAAAATGCGCCGGCGGAAAACATTCGATTGGCGGCGAAGCCGGCTGTGCCGTCCAATCCCGAGGATGCCGATATGGCGGAAGGGCAGCGGCAGATATCGGCGCGGAATGGCGCTGCCGCGGCGGCGTCGTTTGAGCGTGTGCTCGCGTTGCATCCGGACGATGAACTTGCGACGTATGGCCTGGCAGTGGCCTCCGCGCTTGAGGGCAAGCCGGAGCAGGCGCGCGAACTCTTTACCAAGGTGATCGCGGCCGCGCAGAATCCCCTTGCCGGACCGGGTGCACAGCACGATCCATCGAATCTTTCCTGGGCGCACATTTATCTTGGAAGAATGTACGATGTAGAGGGCAAGCGAGACCTGGCCGTGCTGGAGTACCGCGCGGCGCTGGCGGTTGCGGGAGCGCCGAATTCGGCGCGGTCCGTGGCGCAACGCGGGATCGATGTGGGTTACCAGACGCCGTCGCGCGACAAGCCGACGGACGGCAAGTCGTAATTATAGTCCCGCTCCTCCAGCCGCAAAGCTGTACGCGGATGGGGGAGCGGGGGCAACAAGCAATCCACTCGGAGCGTTCGACTGGTCTCCGAGTATTATTCTGACGGAGGAGATTTCTATTATGACGGCAAAGTTCTTCAGGTATTCGGTGGCGCTACTTGGCTTCGCCATGGCCATTTCCTTGGGAGCGGGCATTGCCAGCGCGCGCCAGCCGGCTGGATATTCGCAGGACAAGGATAAGGACAAGGGCGAGAAAAAAGAAAAGATCAATAAGGCGGAAGAAGCGGCGTACAAGGCTTTTCTGGCGACGCAGGGCGGCGATCCGGCCACGCAAGTCAAGCAGGGCGAGGATTTTGTCACTAAATTTCCAACGAGCAAATATGACGGCGGCGTGTATGGGATTCTGACCACCGCCTATTTCGCCTCGGGGGATACGGATAAGATGTTCGCGGCGGGAGCCAAGTCGCTCGAAATCAATCCCGATAACGCGGATGTGCTGGCGCTGCTGGCGATGGCCATCCCGCGTCGCGTGAAGGCCACGGCGCCGGACTACGCGCAGCAAATGCAGAAAGCCGAAGCCTACGCGCACCACGCCATCGAAGTGATTCCCTCGCTCACGAAGCCGGAAACGGTGGACGACGCCACATTCGAGAAGGCCAAGAACGACAAGCTCTCACTGGCCCACAGCGGACTTGGCCTGATCGCCCTCACGCAGAAGAAAATGTACGAAGATGCGCGGACCGAACTGACGCAGGCCGTGCAACTCGCATCCAGCCCCGATCCGGTCGACTACTACCTGCTGGGCAATGCCGATGCGCAAGCCAGCTACATGAACGGCGCGATTGCAGCCTATGAAAAATGCGCCGCTTCCGGGCCTCTGACGACCGCGTGCAAGGCTCGCGTGGAAGCCGTCAAGAAGGATATGGCGTCGGGAACAAAGTTGAGCAGGGACTAAATCGGAGAATTATGACCGTCAGCGAGATCGCGGAGTTGGAGTCGGCTATTGGACATCAATTCCGCGACCCTCGATGGCTTCTCCAGGCTTTGATGCACAGCTCGCGCCTGCCGGAACGCACGGAAGAGGAACCCGCCGAGAGTAATGAGAAACTCGAATTCCTCGGAGACGCCGTACTCGATTTGCTGGTGAGTGAAGACCTAGTACGCGAATTTCCGGATTGGACCGAAGGACATCTCTCCAAAGGCCGGGCACGCCTGGTCAATGCCACCGCGATTTCTCTTGCCGCCCAGCGCCTCGGCTTGGGCAATTATCTGCTCCTCGGCCGCGGAGAAGAGAAGACCGGCGGGCGAACGAAGCCGGCGCTTTTGGCGGACGCGTACGAAGCGTTGATCGCGGGGATTTATCTGGATGCGGGGCTGGAGGCGGCGCGCGGGTTCGTGCGGCGCACGCTTGTGGATGGCGAGATCGCGGCCAAAGCCGGATGCGCGGGAGGCAGCGACCCGAAGTCCGCGCTTCAGGAATTTCTGCAATCGCGTGGCATGGCCCCGGGCAGCTATCATGTGATTGAGGAAATCGGCCCGGATCATCGGAAAACGTTTCGTGTCGAGGTTCGGATTGCCGGCCAAAATGCCGCGCTTGGGTCGGGGAGAACTAAAAAAGAAGCGGAGCAATCCGCGGCGATCGCGGCCCTGATACAATTGGGCGCGGAAGGGAACTGAGGGGCGAAATGACGTCGGAAACAGCACACGCCGTGGGAGCGCGCGAAGCCGCCGAGGCGCATCGCGCGGAGACGCATCCCGCCACGCTGCGCGAGTACATCGAATCCCTTCTGGTTACGGTGATCCTGGCGCTGTTTGGCACGACGTTTATTGTGCAGGCCTTCAAGATTCCGTCGCAATCCATGGAGCCGACGCTTTTGGTCGGCGATCACCTGCTCGTGAACAAATTCATTTTTGGCGGGCGAGGGAATTGGTACGACCATTTTCTGCCGTATCGCGAAATCCGTCGCGGGGACATCATTGTTTTCAAGTTTCCGTTTCAGGATCACCCGCATTACGTCAAGCGCGTCATTGGCATTCCCGGCGACCGCGTCAAGATCGTGGATCAGTCGGTTTACGTGAATGGGAAGCGGAGCAGCGAGCCGTATATCGTCCGCGATCCCGCCGCTCCCTATGACCCGTTCGTGGACAACTTTCCTCCGCGCAGTCCGCAATACCTGCAAGCCAACATGCAGCCCGAATGGGCGGATGAAATTTTTCAGCATATTCACAATGGCGAGATCGTGGTCCCCGCGGAAAAATATTTCGCCATGGGCGATAACCGCGATCACAGCTGGGATAGCCGGTTCTGGGGCTTCGTGGATCGCGACGCCATCATGGGGCGCCCGGTGATGATTTACTGGTCCGTGCAGGGCGACCGCGACGACGGCGCGGATCGAAATCTGAACGGGTGGCTCCTGAATTTGGTCGATACCGTTTTGCACTTTCCGGCACGGACGCGCTGGTCGCGGATGCTGCATGAAGTTCACTGACGTGCAGCTTTCCTTCTTTCCCGCCATCTGCAACAATTTCCCGGTTGCGCAATGATTAAGCGAAAATGATCAAGCGAAAATGGCTTCGCGTGCTTCTGATCGGCGGCGTGCTGGCGCTCGCCGCGAGCTTCGGATTTTCGCGCGCTCTGCGGGCCGGCGCCGTGCGCCGCTACCTGATTGCCCATCTTGCGGCGAGCTTTGGACGCCCTGTCGACGTTTCCTGGTTCGATTTCAGTTTGCTGGATGGAGCGCGGATCGAGGCGCATTTTGTCAGCGTTGCGGATGATCCCCACTTCGGCAACGAATATTTTCTTCGCGCGGATACGCTCACGGCGGGCTTGCGATGGACGGCGCTCTCCTCCGGGCGTTTCGAGTTCGGTTCCGTTTCGCTGTTGCGCCCCAGTTTGAATTTGGCGCGCGACGCCGAAGGCCACTGGAATATCGAGCGTTGGCTACCGCCTGCCGCGCAGTCCGCCGCGCAAGCCGGTTCGCGCCCCGGATTCGTGGGGCCGATGCCCGCATCTGGCGATGTACGGGCGGAGCGCGTGAGCCGCATCGATGTGGATGATGGGCGCATCAATTTCAAGCAGCGGGAAAATAAAATTCCCTTTGCGCTGGACGACGTTTCGGGGCGTGTCGAGCAGAATGGCGCGGGCCGCTGGCAGCTTGATTTGGAAGCGCGGCCGATGCGCGCCGGTGTGGAGCTGCAGGATATTGGCACGCTCATCCTGCGCGGTTCCATTGCCGGCACAAGCGCGCGCCTTCAGCCCGCCGAACTCAATCTGACCTGGCGTGACGCGTCCCTGGCCGATACGCTGCGCCTCGCGCGGCAGGACGACTACGGAATGCGCGGGCAGATTGCGGTCGATCTCAATGCGCGCATCGCTCCGCCGGAATCTTCTCCGGCGCCCGGCGCGAATTCGGGCGAAGCGGAATGGTCCGTTTCCGGAGTGGCGCGGCTGACGGGATTGCACAGTTGGCGGCTCGCGCCGCGTGGCACGGACCCGGCGGCCAATCTTTCCGTGCAGATGAACTGGCGGCCGGGCGAGGCGCGCCTGGAAATTCGCAAGCTGCTTGTGGAAATGCCCGCGTCGCGCCTTCAGGGAACCGGCGATTTGGATTGGGCGCAGGGCATTCATCCACAACTGCACATCGAGTCCTCGACGCTCGCGCTCGGAGATGTTCTTTCCTGGTACCGGGCCTTGCAGCCGGATGTGGCGGAGGATCTTCGTGCGGACTGCGACCTCGGCGTGGACGTAACGCTGGGCGGATGGCCGATTCAACTGCAGCGTGGCGCCGTTGCAAGCGTTGGCGGAACGCTGACGGGAAAATCGCTGCCCGCGCCGCTACAAATTGGCGCGATGAATGCGAGCGTTTCGCGCGGGGGACTTGATTTTGCGCCGACCGAGATTTCGTTTGCGCCCGCGCCGTTGAAAACGGACACGGGCGAAAAGCGAACCGCCGGCGAACAGCGGAATTCTTTTGTGTTGCGCGGATCGCTTTTTCCTCTCGCGGACGGCGTGCTTCGCTGGCCGCCGGAGTGGAATGTTTCGATCGAAGGCGCGGCCTCGCGCGTGCAGGATTGGCTCGTTCTTGTGGCGGCGCTGGCGCATCCGTTGAATTCGAGTTGGAGCGCCTCGGGTGGGCTTGCGGTGAAGATGCGCGGAGTGCATCGCGCCGATTCTCCCGCTGTCCCGTCGGCTGCCCCGTGGCTCGGGACGATGGATTTTCTGGGCCTGACGGTGAGTCCCGCGTATGTCAACCAGCCGGTGCATTTGCCGAAAGGACATGTGGAATTTGCGGCGTTGCAGCGGACCGTCACGGTGTCCGAGGCGAAGGCGCTTGGCGCGCTTTGGCATGGATCGATCTCGCGGAAAAACTCGGACAATCAATGGACGTTCGATCTTTCGGCGGACCATCTGAATGTCGCGGACCTGGACCGCTGGCTAGGCCCTCGCGCGAGGCCGGGTTTTCTCGCGAGACTCACCGGCTCGAATTCCGACGCCGGCGCAACTTCGCTCGCGGGTCCTGTTGTCACGCGGCTCGTGGCGCTCGGCAGGCTTCGCGCCGGTGTGATTGATATCGCGCCGATGCACATCGAGCAATTTGACGGCGAAGTGGAGGTTGCCGGACGCGCGATTCACATCCGGAAAGCGCAGGCCGATTTTTTTGGCGGAAAACTCTCCGGTTCGCTCGATGCGCAGCTTTTGCCCGATCCTGCCTACGATTTTCAGGGCCGTTTTGAGCGTGTGGACCTGGCCCAGTTGGGGCGCGCCGTGCCCTACTTGAATGGCCGGATCAAAGGAAACGTCTCCTCCACGCTCGCGCTGTCCATGCACGGCATTGGCCGGCAAAGCCTGATTAGCTCGCTCGAAGGGCAGGGAACGTTTATCGGGAAAGACGTCGGGATGCTAGGGCTCGATCTCTCCGGCGCGTTTCCGGGCGCGACTCCAAGCGCTGCGTCCGGCGCTGCATCAGGCACATTCGCATCCGCTCAGGGCGCATACCGTATCCAGAACCGTGGAATCGATCTCGCCAATTTTATGCTGGATAATTCCCGAAAGCGGCTGGAAGCGGCTGGGAGAATCGATTTCTCCCACGTGCTGAACATCCGGCTCCGCCCCGCGATTTCCAAAGCTGCGGCGGCTCCCGGCACGGTTTCCCTGCCGCCGCCCGATTTTCTCCTGGGCGGGACCATCGAAGTTCCGAAGCTGCTTTCTCCGTCCGCTGTTGCCAAGCCGCCAGCACGGTCCTCCTCTCGTCAAAAATAACGCGCCCGCAGGTAGTGGGTCAGTTTCCGATAAGACCCGTTCGTCAGGACTTGGCAAACTAGTGCGACAGTCTGTTAGCTTGGAATCAGTTGGCCGCTTCCGATGAATGAGAAAGGACGTGGATTGCTATTCC
>PLUM01000084.1 GCA_003165465.1 Acidobacteriota bacterium | reverse complement strand
ATCACCATGCCCCGGAATCCCCAATAAGTGGCAGAATCGGTGCTTCCCGTTAGGACAGGCGAATAAGTAATGGAATCATCAGCGTTTAGCGTGCAACCTGCAGGAAGCGTAGCCGATCCCCTGTGGGGATTGCGCACGATCCACGGGCAGCCAGAAGCCCTCCTCCACTTCGCAATGCTAGGAACCTGCGAAGCGGCGATCAACATGACGCATCATCAAGGCTTTTTGTCGGCTTCTTGCTTTTTGCCCAGTTCGCGGATGTAGGCGATCAAATCGTCGACTTTCTCTTTCTTCAGAGAACTGCCGAATGGGGGCATATTCCCTTTTCCCTTGTTAATCTGAGTAGAGATTTCGGCGTCGGTCAGTTTTTTGGCCTCAGGAGAACGCAAATCCTTAGCTCCCATTGCCTTGCCGACCGCCGTACTCCCGCTCCCGTCAGGCCCATGGCATGAGACACAATATTTAACGAAGAGTTTCTGGCCTTCGTCGGCATTACCCACCTGTGCCGCGGCCGGATGCGGGATCGCGAACAGGAACAGCAGGACTAATCCGAACACGCCAGCTTTATGCTCCCTTATGATTGTCGTAAACATCGCTCCTCCTCGATTTTCAGATAATTTCAATTAACAAGCACTTCAACTTTCACTTCGATGGAGCATGAACTGACATTGTAGCTGCTTACCAAGCTAAATAATATAAAAGGCCGGTAGTGTCCTAATTTGAAATTAGGACACTACCGACACTCCCAAGAACCTAGAAGATTATGCGCAACTGAAGGCTGGTGGTGGAAGGGTTGAACGGCTGATTCTTGCTCGCCGCCAGCGCCCGCGCACCGTTCCCAAAGAATGCCTCCTCATTAAGTATAAGTCCGATATTCTGGTACATGTAGTATGCCGCCTGGACCGTGTAGGAGTTGTCGCTCTCCACGCCAAGACTTGCCGGGTCGCCATTGTGGCCGACGCGGATACCGGTACCGAGAACCAGCTTCTGAGGAAGGATGCCCACTTCCCCGTTGATGGCGAATGCCTGCATCGGCTTGGTGCCCGTGGCGTTGTAAGCGTTCGGGGTGCCGACCAGGACACCATTGACAATGGAATAGGAACTGGCCGGGGCGTGGGCGAAGGAGGCGTAGATGCCGACTGGCATGCCGTTGACTATCTTCTGAGCCTGCGCGTCAAACCCAAGCAGCTGGGCCCTATTGCGGGGCAGATTGGGAAGCCCAGGGTTGTCACCGCCGGTGCTGACGTCGCTGTTGTTGAAATACTCCATAGTTCCTGTCTCATAGTTGATTCCCACGCCAAGATCCCAGCCTCGCCACTCGGGGGTGAGTGCAGCCCGTAAGTACGTGCCCCAATGATTGGTGTTCAAGGGCTGGTTGTCGCCAGCACCGTGGACGTTCTTCCACGGAGTGTAGTTCAGATACCATAAGGGCCTGCTGATAACGAAGGCAACACCCATCGCGGCGTCAGGAGCAAAAGTATTGAAGGTGTTTTTGAGTTGGGCACTGTAGAGCGACCCGCCAGGATACATGTTGGTTTTCAGATAGCCGAACGCCGTCGAATCAAAGTTTAGCAGGGCCTGGCGCAGGACGCCGGCATTCAAGGTTTCGTAACCGTAAGCCGGACCGTCGGCATCGGTGGTGAACGGAACCGCTTGGAACCGGGTCTTGTATTTGGTGATCCCAATCGGAACGCGGAAGGCGCTAAACCGATTGTTGAAATCGCCATCCATCATCGACATTTCCCAGAAATAGCCGACCTCATTGCCGAGCCGTCCGCCCACGAACAGGGCGACATCCTGCGGAAACTGGATTTGGCCCTTACTCAGGCGGCCGGCGCTGGAGGTTGTGTTGTCAGGACCATCCGCGGATACCTGCGCGATGGCCTTGAGCTGTGCGGAAGCGTTCATAACAACGGGAATCGACAGGTACTTCCCCTCGATCAAACCCTGAGTGCCCATTAAGGTGTACCCGCTATCCTTGAACGCACGGCCGAACCTAGTTAGCAAAGGATAATGTGAGAAATGGCATGAGTCACAGGCCATTCCGGTTTGACGGCTGAAGGCGGGTATCGCTGAGGCGTTCTCGGGGACGAGTATGAATGCTATACCGGCTACCAGTAGAAATATTATTACTTTTTTCATGAGAGATCCTCCTATGATCTAGACCTTACGGTTTGAACGCAAATTCGATATCTATTTCTTGTTCGACAGACTGCGCACGTCCTCTTAGACCAGAGCCTTATGGATCGGGGCCCGAAACAAAACAACTTGCGGCTGGCTTAACCTGATTCAACCGTGCTCACCGAGGACCCACCTCACAACCGCGAATAAGAGCGCAAGCGCCATCACCGCAGCCAATAACCACCCCCAAAAGGCCTTTCGCCAATCTGAGTTGGCCTGGGCGTCGCTCCTGTTCGGATTACTCAAGCTGTAATCCTCCTCGCCTTAGGGAAAATAGAGCACGAGGTGGTCCACAATCGGCTGGGTAGGCAAATCTCGACCTAACTTATTGAGCCGACGTAAGTTTTTGCGTTATGTCCTGAAGCTTCGGGGCCGGGCAAACTACTTGTTCATCTGTGCCAAGATTGCACAGGTGAACAAATAAGGCTGCCAAACAATTAAAAACAAAGGAGAAAATGGCGGAATGGCCCAAGTGTTCAATTTTTGAACAGAAGACGACTGCGGAAGCGTTAGCTTGAAGGTAACGCGTCTTCGTCACGCAACGATTCACTCTCCAAACCGTGTTCCCGCAACTTGCGGTAGAGTGAGCCTCGTGACAACCCCAACAGTTCGGCCGCTTGCGACTTGTTGCCGCTAGTAATCCTCAACGCTTGGCGGATGGCAAATTTCTCCATGCTCTCCAGCGAGCAATCACCAGCAACGCCGACCGACAAAGCAGTCGAAGGTTCTTGTGCGCGCAATAGCGGCCCGATATCGCGTTCTTTGATTACCTGAGGATTCTCCGTCGAAACAGCCACAGCACTCTCGAGAATATGGGAGAGTTCACGGACGTTGCCGGGGAAGGAATAGCCCAATAGTGCATCCAGCGCCGCTCGGTCCAGCGAAATACTCCGGCCATACCGTTGAGTGAATTGTCGCAGAAAAGCTTCGATCAACAAATACAAGTCTTCGCGGCGCTGCCTGAGCGGGGGCACTTGAATCACAATAGTCGAAATGCGAAAGAATAGATCCTCTCGTAATCTATCGCCCGCGAGTTCGGCCAGAGGCCGGTTGCAAGCAGAGATAACCTTCACATCCACGTGCAGGGCTTTTGTCTCTCCCACCGGACGGACCTCCCCCCCTTCCAGCACTCGCAAGAGTTTTGCCTGCGCTCCGAGCGGCAAATCAGCGATTTCGTCCAGAAACAGTGTGCCGCCATGCGCCGCCTGGAAAAGCCCGAGGTGGTCCGCCACGGCGCCGGTGAACGCACCCTTGCGATGGCCGAATAATTCGCTTTCTGCGAGCTCTTGGGGAATCGCCGCGCAGTTCACTGGAATGAAGGGCTGCGCCATGCGAGGGCTCGCACGATGGATCGCTCTGGCGAGCAACTCCTTTCCTGTCCCTGTCTCCCCCACGATCAGGACCGGGGCTGCACTCTGCGCCGCCACCTGGGCGCGCCCGAGAACACCTCGCATTCCAGATGAACCGGCAATGATCTCCGCGAAGGGTGATTCGCTCCCATACTGTCCTTCGAGTTGGGCGACCCGTTCTTTGAGTTCATGAAGCTCCATTACACGGGAAACCCTCTTGAGTATTGTTTCGGTGTCAAAGGGCTTCGTAATATAGTCTTCCGCACCCCGTTTAATGGCCTCAACCGCTGCCTCGATGGTGCCGAATCCTGTCATGAGGATTACACTGATGTCGGGACGGGATTGGCGCACATAATCTAAGACACCAAGCCCGTCCACGACCGGCATCACTAGGTCCACGAGTGCGACACAAATCTGTTTTTCTCGAGATAGCACATTTATGGCTTCGGTACCGGAGAATGCGGCGTGTACCAGGGGGTACCGCAATCGCAGGATCTTGGCAAGACTTGTCGCGAGGCCCTCATCGTCGTCAACCACCAGGATTCCAAGAGTCTGTTCGGCCAGTGGCATGCTCATATCTGCATCTCTACGGCCGGAGTGCCAACCGTGGAGCCTTCCTTAGGGAGGGGGATTCGTACCGTCACCCGCAGCCCTCCTTCCTTTCGGTTCTGAAGCTGAATGGTGCCGTCGTGTTCCTGAACAATGTTCTGTGCGATGGCTAGTCCGAGTCCTGTGCCTTTTCCGGAAGGCTTGGTGGTAAAAAAAGGCTCAAAGACCCGCGGCCAGAGTAAGTCGGCTATTCCAGGGCCGTTGTCGTCCAGGTGGATTTCGGCAATGCGGTCGGCTTGGATGCGACCGTGGACGCGAATCCGTCCTCCAGTGGGAATCGCATCCACGGCATTACTGAGTAGAGCAGAAAACATAGCTTCGAGGTGATTGGGGTCGCCGAGGATTCGACGGGAGCCGAGATCCTCGCATTCTGTTTCTAAGGTTGCGCGTTTCAGGTTCAAGCTCGGTCGAAAAAGCGTCAGCACCGTCTCGATTACTTCGTCCAGCGCGATAGGTTTCTGCTGCAACTGAGGCCGACGAGCGAACTGGAGCAGGTTCTGCACGAAAGCCTGGCAAAAACGGATGCGTTGCTCGATGGTGGCCAGCTCCTCAATTGGACCGCCTTCTTGCATCTGCCCGCGTAGCATCTCCACTTGAAGCAACATCGCTGTAAGCGGCGTGTTGAGGTGATGAGCAGCGCCAGCAGCCATCTGTCCCATCAAGGTGAGCTTTTCCAGCTCCAGGAGCTTGTCGCGCATCCGCAAGCGAGGCCGAATGTCCTGCACAACCTCGACATAGAACTGCGGTCGGTTCGCTACTGGCGGGATGCGTGAATAATTGGCAGCCACCGGAATACGCTCACCCTGAGCCGTGCACCTTTCGGTCTCGTGGTCGAGAACTTTTTGTTCCGTTTCCAGACGATCGCGAATCTGGCGGAGTTCCGCCCACCGCCCAGCGGGAACGTTTGGAAGTGGTAGTCCGAGCACTTGTTCCCGGTCGAAACCAAAGAGACGCTCAGCGGCATCGTTCCATTCCGCCACCTGATAGGATTCGTCAAACAGAGCCACAGCTTCCGGCATGTGGTTCAGGATGGAGCGATAGTGCTCGTAGGATTGTTCCAGTTCCTGTTCCTGCCGGCGGCGTTCACGCAGGATGAACCAAGAAGCCCAGATTACAGTGAGGAGAGCTCCGGCAATGCCACGGGTAATATACAGGTAGTGAAGGGTGACGTAGTCGAGATCGCGAAAATACCGGTACTCGATTAGCTCCCACAATGAAAAGACTAGCCCCACCAATGTCAAGCAAGACAACCCTAGTGTCAGCAAAAACCAAGGTCGGTTCGTGGGACTCATGCCAGTCTTCATGTTTCCCCTTCGATGCATTCCTCAGCGTTTTCGGGACAGGAGGCTTCATCCAGAAGCGCAACCGTGGCTAGAAATCTCCCCAAATTATCGGTCTGCGTTATCGAAATAAGATAATATGGCCGCCATGAAGGGCCGTCAATGGTGGAAATTCAATCTGGTGTGCGCCAAATTGGCAACAAAAGAGAGAGCACGGTCAAACCGGAGGGATCAGGTAGATTGATTTGATGGGATAAGCCCGTACTTAGCAGGCTATAGCGCAACCTTTGCAGTGCTTTGCCTACGGTAGTTGGCGGCCTGGAGGGCTACAAGCCGCGATCGAGTTCGGGGGAGTTGCGTCACGTCTTCGTCCTCGAAAAGTTCGCCAAACAGTTCCCGGACTTTCTCTTTTGCGGCGATCAAGACTTTCTCACCCGCTGAAGTTGCTCGATACACGCGGCGAATTTTTCCACCTATGCTCTGTTCGTGGGAACGGAGCAACCCATTATCTTCCAGTCCGTGAAGGATCGGGTACAGCGTTCCTGGGCTGAGTTTGTAACCGTGTCTCGCCAACTCTTCGATCATGCCCAGACCGAAGATTTCCTCTTTTCCCGCGTGGTGGAGGATGTGAAGGCGAATGAGGCCCGAATAAAGTTGCCTTGCATCAAAGATTTCTTGTTTGTCAGGAGTCATAATCGTATTCCGTTATCGAAGATCTCCTGGACAGCCTACCGGTAATTTACCCGAAGGATTGTAAGGATGTTGTAAAAAAACTTTCCTTTTGGTTCAAACACGATAAGGGAAGTCGGCTCTTGTGTTTAGATCGTGCGAAAAAGGTGTCGGAATAGATCCGGAACAATACGAGCCGGAGAATGCAGGTCATGAGTCTTAATTCACTTTGAGCGGGATTCTTGTTTTCGGCAGCTTATAGGAAACGCGAACCTAAGCGTTCGCAAATCAGACCAGTCAGGGAGTAAACCTAAATCCTGCATCTCCTGTGCGTTACGCCGTTTTCACGAGTTGAAATGTCAGGTCATTTTGTTGCCCAATTGACCCGCCATTTGTTGAGGGCAAGCTGAATCCAAGTCCGATCTTCTCTGCCCATTCCTTGCGGAAGTCGCGATGGCAACAATCAGAGCAGTCGTTTTCATCCGCGTCGTGTGCGACAGGAGCTTGTCTCTTTATCGGTAGCTCCGTGTCAGTACGTTTTAGTTATCGAAGCGAAAAACATGGATGGTGTGTCTGCTTGCAGGACTTTGATGTGCGGCAGTGAGATGCCGCCGCCGCGCCCGCATTACATCGCCAGATTTCAATCCCCTGATTGGGCAACGAGGAACATCAGTTTCGGTCCTCAATTCCAGACGCTTAGGCGAACTGTGTCTTTCCTCGGTAGATCCGCGCCCGTCAGCCGACACTTCGTGGGAGGTTTCAGCGGGCTCCGGGAAACCCCGATCACCCTTCATATCCACCTCCCTCCATCTCCTATGGTGTAGACATCAGGTGGAACGTTGCCTGAGAAGCAAAAAATGATCGATTTCTGGAACAAAATTTGGCCAGACCGGATCGGCACTTCGCGCCCGGCACATTCCGGGCGTATCGTCGCCTACTCGGAAACTATCCGGAAACGGAGTTTGAAGACCTTTCGCATAGTCGATTGCACAGGCCCCACGCTGCCTCCAGTCGAAACGGGCGCAGAGCCAACGTTCTGTCATCGTCTTCCAATCCTCGTGACCCATCTCAGAAAAGTGTTCAACTGTAGTAAAAATATGCTTTCCATTTCATGGTGCTATATGTATAGTATAGTCTAGAAAAGGAGGTATCGACCGTGTTGGATAGCTCACCGAACCAAATTTGGCCTTTCGGAGGCGACGTCGTGAAGCGCACGCATGCTGGAACTGGCGACTTCGAGTGTGCCAGTCCACTCTCAAACAACCATTGTAGTCGCGATGAAAGAGCCAGCCCTGCCAGCTACTTTCTAACTCACAACTGCAAGGCATTTTAGGGGTCACACCATGAGTCAATCTCAAATCTCAGCGGATTTCTCGAACATCGCAGTCGCGGGAATGGAACATCCTCTAACAG
The DNA here is from genome assembly GCA_003165465.1 of Acidobacteriota bacterium. Taxonomy (GTDB): domain Bacteria; phylum Acidobacteriota; class Terriglobia; order Acidiferrales; family UBA7541; genus Palsa-360. Next base: position 1,803 of record PLUM01000084.1, on the reverse strand, counting down.
TGAAGGATGCTGCCAAATTTCTTGGCGTTAGTCCGCAAACTGTGTATCTTTGGGTTGAGCGAAAGCAGATTCCCCATCTCCGCGTGATGGGTCGAAATATCCGGTTTCTCAAATCGGATCTCGAACCCTTCCGCGCATCTTTCAAACAGGAGATGGAGAATGCCTAAATCACGGAAATACGAAGGCGTTGTGTTTCGACGAAAGGAGTCAAATATCTGGTGGATTCGCTATCGCGACCGTAATGGAAATCGGCGCAGGGAATCCACTCTGAGTGAAGATTGGAACGAAGCCCAGAAAAAACTGCGGGAACGACTAGATGCCAGAGACAACAACGTCCTAGATGTTGTACGCAAAGGAGAGAGCTTGAGCTTGAACCAATGGGCGGATTTTTTCTTGGAGAATTATTCCAAGCCGCCTTTACGCATGGAAAAGACGCATGAGGTGAACTTGCGTGCCGCTAAACACCTTAAGTGTGCTCTTGGTACGAGCAAACTTGTAGACATCACTGCGGACCACATTGAGTTATATCTCCGTGAACGTCTTCGCCAACGGGTTCGAACTCGGACCTCTCTCGGAATCAAAGAAGGAGGAGTCCTAAAACCTGCCACAGTGCACCAGGAGTTGAGAGTTCTCCGGCGCATGCTGAACGTGGCAGTCCGAAAGAGGCTCCTGCACGCCAATACGTGTTCGGGTGTCGAGTTTCCAGTTGCCGTGAAGGGGCAGTTTCGACCGCATTACGTTACTTGGTCCGAACAGCAGCACATCGAAGCACATGCTCCGAACTATTTGCAGAACATTATTCGGATCATTACGGAGACTGGTCTAAGAGTCTACAAGGAACTTCTCTCGATGAAAAAGGACCAAGTAGACCTGGAGAACGCTGTCGTATGGATACCGGACTCCAAGACGCCAAACGGAATCGGAGAGGTTCCTCTAACTGCTCTTGCCGTCGATTCATTTAGAAACCAGATGGCGATTGCAGGTGAGGGACAATTTCTTTTTCCAAGCGAGCTGAATGCCACAGGTCATTTGAAAACACTCAAATGCGTGTGGCAGAAAACTCTTCACCGTGCCAAAGTCTCCTACTTTCGGATTTACGATCTGCGGTCCGCGTATGCTACCCGCTTAAGTGCAGGCGGCGTCGCCGACGAGTGGGTGATACAGCTACTTCGCCAGGGTGACTCTCAAGTCTTCAAGAAATATTCACAGATGAAGTTACAGATGAAGAGAGAAGCGCTGCAAAAACTGGAGCGACAAGCGAACGAGATGAAAACTCCATTTGGCACAGTATCTGGCACAGTGGCACAGTCATCGAGGATCAATTGAAGTTTATTTGGCACACTTTTGGCACACTCTGGCACAGTTTGGACGGTTTCGAGTGGCGCGAGGAATCGCAACTGGTTTAGAATGAAAATGAACATCGGTTTGGGCGTGTAGCTCAGCTGGGAGAGCACCTGCTTTGCAAGCAGGGGGTCGCAGGTTCGAACCCTGTCACGTCCACCAATTTTTTCAATAGCGTAGTGCAGGCAAACACCGGGTTACCCGCTTTCATGTATCGTCTTCCGAGCGAATATCTTTCCCGGGGAGTGCTCGTGCTCGCCGAGGCCCTGGCCAGTTTGTCCGCATGACGCTTCGCTAACCGGCACTTCTCACAAGAACTTCACATTCGCCGCAGGGCCGATTTTGTTTCATGTATTGAAGGAAGGGAGCGGACGCTTTTCAATAGCACAGGCTTCAGCCTGTGTGGTTTTGACTTGTGGCGGGCCAAAGTCAAAAGAACACAGGCTGAAGTGTTCAGTCTCA
>PLUM01000080.1 GCA_003165465.1 Acidobacteriota bacterium | reverse complement strand
AAGCAGTTGCCGATTCCCTCCATCGTCGGATACGCTGCTCGCGCGACTGGATCGACTGGAAAATTCTCGGCCAATGCCGCTGCCCTCTTGGCAAACGGAAAAATCGAATTCGTCCAGCACAAAATGCTGCTCCCCACATACGACGTGTTTGACGAGTCGCGATACTTTCAGCCCGCCACCGAGCAAAATGTTTTCTCCTTGGGCGGCCAAAATCTGGGCATCACCATCTGCGAGGATATCTGGAACGATAAAACGTTTTGGGCGAAACCCCTCTATGACCGCGATCCCGTTGCCGAACTGGTCGCCAAGCATGCTACCTTGATCATCAATATCTCGGGATCTCCTTACACGATCCAAAAACGAGCCTTGCGTCTGGACATGCTGCGCGCGCTCGCCAAATCGCATGGCCGCCCCGTCGTCTACGTCAATCAGGTCGGCGGCGACGACAGCTTGGTCTTCGACGGCGGCAGCGTGGTTGTGCTGCCCGATGGCAGAATTCCCGCTCAAGCGAGTTCCTTTGCCGAAGACCTCGTCCTTTTCGACACGGATACAAACGCGGGAGACATTCATGCGCAGCCCGCAACCGAACTCGATCTCGTGCTCCAGGCGCTCATTTGTGGGACGCGGGATTATGTTTACAAATCAGGATTTCGTGGCGTTGTTGTGGGCCTAAGCGGTGGCATTGACTCCTCCGTTGTCGCCGCCATCGCTGCGGCAGCCTTGGGGCCAGATCATGTGCTTGGCGTTTCCATGCCTGGACCATACTCCTCCGAAGGAAGCCGCTCGGATGCCCGCCAGCTTGCCGAAAACCTGGGAATTGAGTTCCTTACTTTGCCCATCTCCGATGTATTCAATTCCTATCGGAGCGTCCTGGCGGAGGCTTTCCGAGGCCTGCCGGAAAATGTGACCGAGGAAAATCTACAGGCCAGGGTGCGCGGGAATTTTTTGATGGCGCTGTCCAATAAACTTGGCTCCATGGTCCTGAGCACAGGCAATAAATCCGAAATGGCGGTGGGGTATTGCACGCTGTATGGAGACATGGCAGGCGGCTTGGCCATGCTCTCGGACGTCCCGAAGACAATGGTGTATGAGCTTGCGGAACTCATCAATCGCGAAAGGGAGATCATCCCTCGCGCCTCGATCGAAAAGCCGCCTTCCGCCGAGCTTCGCCCGAATCAAAAAGATCAGGATTCGCTTCCTCCTTATGAGGTTCTGGACCAGGTACTAAAAGCCTTTATCGAAGACGTAAAGAGCCCCGAGGAAATTGCCAGCCAATGCGGCTATGATGTCGACCTGGTGCGTTCGATTGCCGTGAAAGTTGACCGAAACGAGTACAAAAGAAGGCAAGCCCCGCCCGGCCTGAAGATTACATCGCGGGCCTTTGGACTGGGTCGTCCATTTCCAATCGTTCAAAAGTTTATTCCCTGAGAGGAGTTGGGATTATGTTTAGTAAGCTAATTCTTTGCACTTTGTTCCTTACGGTTTTCTTGGGTTCTGCACAGGCTCAGACATCCTCAGGAAAGGAAAAATCCTCATCCTCCAATGCATCCGAATCCTCGGCCGCGAAACTAGGAACCGTCGAGAGCCGCATCGAACACTATTTGAGGAATTTGTACGCTTGGGGCCCGTCATTTGAGGTGAAAGTTGGTCCAGCCAAGCCATCGCCCATTTCCGATCTGCTGGAAGTGCCCGTAACCGTCTCGATGGGAGGACAATCCGATACCGCGGTCGTCTACGCTTCAAAAACCGGGAGTTTCTTGCTTCGAGGAGAACTCACCGACATGACGGTGGACCCATTCGCCGATACCCGTGCCAAGCTCTACCCGGGCAATTCGCCCTCAATGGGTCCGGAAGATGCCAAAATAACAATGATCGAATTCGCCGATTTCGAGTGCCCGTCATGCCGCCAGCTAGATCTGGTTCTTAGGGAACTCCTGCCGCGCCACCCCGAAATCCGCTTGGTATTCAAGCATTATCCCTTAGTTGACATCCACCCGTGGGCCATGACCGCAGCAATCGCCAGCCAATGCGCGTATCAGCAAAGCCCATCCGCATTTTGGAAGATCCACGACGCCATATTTGACGCCCAGGATGTGATAACCGCCTCAAATGCATGGGATAAAATGATCGACTTGGGGAACCAGCTAGGATTAAACCCAGATGCCTACAGAGCCTGCATGATCAACCCAGAAACCGCCAATCAAATAAAGGAGACCGTGGAGGAAGGCCACACCCTCAGTATTAGCGCAACCCCAACCACGTTCATAAATGCCCGCCGCATAGTTGGCCCCGACAAGGCTATAATTGAACAATACGTTAACTACAACTAAGATCAAAAGTAAACATAGTATAGCTTATCGGACCTTTGCGGTTGAGGTTTGTATGGGTATACTGATCTTTGTGGTGATTGTTGTCAAGGGGACGATTGTCCTGCCGGATAGGTGGAAGTTGTGGGGGGCTTGAGTTTTGCGGCTTTTCGCGAACGGGTGCTACTGGGTGACGAGTGGGTTCGGGTTGCGCTGCGGGACTTTTGGTTCCAGGGAGCTGTTCGCTTTTGGGAATTTCTTCTCCGGTTCCTGGATTTGTGTGGTTGTCGGGAGCGACGCGTGGTCCGCGGGGCGCCAGCGGTTTAGAATGTGGGGCGACTTTTCCACGATGTCCATGCTCCGCGCTTTGCTCGGGTGGGTCTGGTCCGACTGCCGGGAAAGGTTTTCTCACGCCG
>PLUM01000064.1 GCA_003165465.1 Acidobacteriota bacterium | reverse complement strand
CAGCCCGAGCAACCGGCAGCTAAGCTTGGTGCGCCGCCACCAATGCGGCCGACACCCGCTCCTGCGCCGTTAACTCCTAATCAGCCCACGAGGAAAACAGTTCAGCCCGAGCAACCGGCAGCTAAGCCTGGTGCGCCGCCACCAATGCGGCCGACACCCGCTCCTGCGCCGTTAACTCCTAATCAGCCCACGAGGAAAACAGTTCAGCCCGAGCAACCGGCAGCTAAGCCGGGCGCGCCGCCACCAACGCGGCCGACACCCGCTCCTGCGCCTCCCGAGCGCCGCGCTCAACCACTAGAACCGGCTGCGCATCCACAACCATCGAGACCAATAGCGCCGCCACCGGCTGCGCCCAAGCCTGCGCCGAAGCCGGAAGCAAGGCCAGCCACTCCGCCTCCGCCTGAAAAGCAGGTGCAACATCCAGCGCCGGAAGCTAAACCCAAAAGTCCACCTCCTCCGGCCAAGAAGGAACCGCCAGACGAAAAGCCGAAGCCGGAGTGAAGTGCTCATGGCATGGCCGCCACGCACAGCCGTCCGGTGAAGCAAAGCTCTGGTGGCTTACAGCGGCAGAGTTTGTGTGGCGCAGGCGCCCTTAGAGCATCCCCGCTTAATGCGCAATGCAGGGTTCGCTTGCAAATTGCCTCTGTTTTGCGAACCCGCAACGCCGGCGGCAGTAAATTTGCTCAAGTCGGCGAAAAGGATCTCCCAAGGCTCGTTTGCGAACAGCAACATCTTTGCGCGCAAGTCGCGGGCTTCTCCCTGCTGTTCATGCAGGATTTTGTGATGGTGAACGCCACAGGTTTGACGAGCTGATTTCAGATGCGCAGTTAAGTCCTGTTTTTGCAGTCTTCCACGTATTTCATGGCTAAGTCCCGAGAAACGGAATGTGGCCCTGGGGCCTCGCGAGCATGCGGATTCGCCGAAGAGTGATATTATGGGAGGCCATAAGGGGGTCTGTTGATGAGGTTTATATTTCTTGTCCTCGCGCTGGTTTTGTTCTTGACGTGGATTGGGGCATTCGTCGTCTTCCACGTGGCAGCTGCGCTCATCCACGTTTTGATTATCCTTGCGGTCGTTTTCTTAGTGATCCATCTCTTCAGCGGGCGCCGGGCTGCGTGAACTCGTCTAATGGGCTGCACTTCTCATTCTAAAGAGCGCGTTTTGAGAGTGAACCCCGAATACGTCATGTAGGCACCGAGAAGAAGCGCAAAGATGGCAAATAGATTTGGATGTTCTTCGTAACCAAGCCCAACGATGAAGATACGAGACTCCGTCTCCGGTGAGAGCAGCAACAAAAGCATCCCTTTGATTAGGCTTGTCCAACCGAAGAGCGTGACGATGATCGGCAACACACCACCTGACCACACATTATGGGCGAGCACGATCGCCAGCCCAGCAGTCACTCCCATGAGACCAGACATGAATAGCAGCGGACGGTCTTGAATGATCGCCTTCATAATCTCTAGAGTCGCTTGGGCGTGCGCGAACATGATGACGGAGATGACAATCAAGTAGAGACCGAGCAACTTGCCAAGGAATGCAGTACGTGACGGCGTAATATCCTCCGAGACGAATCAACCCACTAGACTTTTTGATTTAACACAGATTTCCGATTTGGATATCTGACTCGTGGATCGTACGCTGCTCATGCTCCGGACACAACAAATTTGCCGGGGCGACCAAGTCCTGAGAAACGGGGTTCTCGTCAAGTGGGAATCAAGGGAAGGCCAGATGACGAGAAGACGGGGTTAGTGACGTTTCCGACGTATCGGTGATACAACATAAGCTAAAGCGGCCTACCCGGAGGTTATGAAATGAAGGAACGGATTGCAGAAACATCGGCGCGTCCCAGGGCCAGGATTACCGGTGTCGTTTATTTGTTTTACTTTCTGACGGCGGTATTCGGCGAGTTCTTCCTTAAAGGGCTTGTTGTGGATGGCGACGCCGCGGCTACAGCGAGCAACATGCTGGCGCACCAGCCCTTATTTCGTTTGGGGTTAGCAACCGGCCTCATCGCCACCGTGTGCTATGTCGCTTTGACGGCTCTCTTCTATGACTTATTTAAGCCCGTGAACAGGAGCCTCTCGTTAGTCGCGGCGTTCTTCAGCCTCGTGGGATGCGCCATTCTGGCTTTCTCTAGCCTCTTTCGAGTCGCCCCGTTGGTCGTCCTGGGAGGTCCCCAGTACTTGAGCGTATTTAAGGCGGAACAGTTACGGGCGCTGGCGTTTCTATTTCTCGAATTGTCCGGTCAGGGTGTCAACATCTGCTTCGTATTTTTCGGAGTCTATTGCCTCTTGATCGGCTACCTCATCTTCAGGTCGGCCTTCCTGCCTCGAATTCTGGGCGTGCTGATGGGGTTTGCCGGTTTGGGTTGGCTGACTTTTCTGGCGCCGCCGCTCGCAAACTATTTGTCTCTCTACATTCTGGTCCTGGGCTTCTTCGCGGAACTAGCGCTGATGCTGTGGCTGCTCGTGATGGGCGTGAACGTTCAACGATGGAAAGAGCAGGGCAGCGCACCATGAAAGCTGCCGTCGATTCGTAGCGGCGGTGCGGCTCATCGCATACGGAGGAAAGAGTATGAACGCATCAGTGACGATGAAGCGTATTGCCGAAGTGTCGCCGTGTCTCAAGGCCCGGATTGCCGGTGCCCTTTTTTTGGTCCTCGTATTGACGTCAGCATTCACCGAGTTCTTCGCTCGCGGCAGGTTGAGTGTCGCAACGGACCTCGCAGCGGGCATTATCGAGGTCTCGTGCATGATCGCAGTGACGCTGCTCTTCTATGGCATCTTTAAGCCGGTGAACAGACACCTCTCTCTGCTCGCGGCGTCCTTCAACTTCGTGGCAGTCACCCTTGAGCTTCTTCAATTTCTGCCTCACGGCGTGAACATCGGCCTGGGATTTCACGGATTCTATTGGATCCTGATCGGCTACCTGATTTTCAGGTCGACCTTCCTACCTCGAATTCTGGCCGCGCTGATGGCGATCGCGGGTTCGTGTTGGCTGACCTTTCTGTCACCACCGCTCGCAAGCTATCTGTCCCCCTACAATCTGGCCTCTGCCCTCCTCGTGGAAGGATTGGCGATGCTGTGGCTCCTCTTGATGGGGGTGAACGCTGAACGATGGAAGGAACAGACCTGCGCAGCGGTCGAGTGACGAACCACTTATCTACATGTCTAATTAACGCCGTAACTGGACAAGTGAAAGGTCGATTGGTTTCATTCGGACCAAGCATGGAAATTGAGTTCGAAACAAACCAAGGGTGTGGACGGAAGCTATTGAAATAAACTGCTCAAGAAAGCGGTGCGCCCAAGGGGACGATTTCCGAACTTTTCTAAGCGATTTCGTCACAAATTTGCCACATATTGAGATCCCCGCTGAATTGGGTTTGTAGGATGTTCCTAGCCGGGGTCATTGTGGGGCAAGAAGCCACATTCCGATAAGACTTATCAGGACTTCGCCACTACCGTCGGCGACCTTTTCCAAGTGCTTGCACCACAGAACCATACTTAACTGAATTTTAGATAGCGTTGGCAGGAACGGGTGCGATGTAACAAAACCAGGCGCTATAGGCCCAGCAGGATTTTGCGCAAATGAAACTCGCAGCGGATGCACGAAGCGGCTACCACCTCCAATGGATTCCTTATTTCTTGTCGTGTGGTGCATTTCGGTGCTCCATTGCGGGACAGGCGAGGTGGAATTTCCTTCATATTTGTTGACGCCCAGCGGTCCTCGGCG
>PLUM01000075.1 GCA_003165465.1 Acidobacteriota bacterium | reverse complement strand
CAGCCCTAGTTGCCACACAGGCTCTGAAGCCTGTGCTACTAAAACATGCTGGCTAGCGCTCGACTAACCGCTCCAAAGTCGGGAAAAAATCCGGGTACGAGACCGCCGCGCATTCCGCGCCATGAATCAGCGTTTCGCCTTCGGCGCCCAGCGCGGCAATTGCGAATGCCATGGCCATGCGGTGATCTCCGTGCGGCTCGATCTCCGCGCCGTGCAGCCGGCCCGCGGAACGGCCCGCCACGCGCAACCCGTCGGGAAGCTCATCCACTTGCGCGCCCATGCGTCGAAGGTTCTCCCCCAGCACGGCAATACGATCGCTTTCCTTCACCCGCAGCTCGGCAGCGTTGCGGATCTCAATGCCCTGCTCGGTATACGGACCGAGCACGGCAATCGCCGGAAGCTCATCGATCAACTGCGCGATGACGTCGCCTTCAATCGTGCCGCCCTTCAGCATTTCGTGCCGCGCGGAAACGTCGCCGACCAGTTCGCCGTGCTCGCCGCGAATCGATACAAAGTTTACCGGCGCGCCCATCGAGCCGAGCACATCGAGAACCGCCGAGCGCGTAGGGTTCAGGCCCACATTTTGGATCACCACATTCGATTCCGGAAGCACCATGGCCGCCACCAGAAAGAAAACAGCGGACGAAAGGTCTCCGGGCACGGCGAGCGAGCGCCCCTTCAGGCGCGGATGCCCGTGAATGCGGATCGTGCGGCCCTCGTGATCGAGCTCCGCGCCGAATTCGGCAAGCGCCAGCTCCGTATGGTCGCGCGTGCGCACCGGCTCCGTCACCGATGTGACGCCGTCCGCGAACATTCCGGCGAGAAGCACGGTGGATTTCACTTGCGCGCTCGGCACGGGCAGCGCGTAGTCGATCCGAGCGAGTTTCGCGCCATCGATCTTCAGGGGAGCGAAGCCGCCTTCCTGCGCATGAATCCGCGCGCCCATTTGCATGAGCGGATCCATCACGCGGCGCATCGGCCTGCGGCGCAAGGAAGAATCCCCGTCGAGCGTCGAGCGAAAACCCTGCCCGGCCAGAATTCCGGTGAGCAGGCGCATCGTCGTGCCCGAATTTCCGGCATCGAGTGTGCGCCGCGATTTCCGCAAGCCGTCGAGGCCCGCGCCGGCGATCCGTACTAGGTCCCCCTGAATATCGATTTTCACGCCGAGGCGCGAGAAACAATCGAGCGTGCTGCGACAATCGGCCGCGGCGGAAAAATGCGCGATCTCGCTGGGCCCCTCGGCAAGCGCCGCGAGCATCGCGTAACGATGGGAAATGGATTTGTCGCCGGGAACTTCCAGGGAACCGCTGATCGTGCGGGCTGGGCGAATAATTTGTTTGGACACATGGAAATTCTAACATGCGGGCAAACCCGGCCGCACTTCCCCCGCTCAAATTGCGAACAAAATCTACGCCGTACCCGCCTCAAATAGGAGTATGATTTGGGCGATCCATTTCACTGGGAGGAACACCGATGAAGCACTTGATTGGATTCGTATTGGCCGCGCTGCTCGCCCTTGCGCCCGCGTTTGCGCAAGCGCCAAAAGGCTGGAAGGTGCGCGCCGACCACAGCGCGGACGCATCCGACCCGGATGCCGCCGGAGCGGTCAAGTTCGTGATCAGTGGCTCGGGCTTTCATGCCACGAATCCCATGGCTGCCGTCTACTGGAATCCGGAGAATACGGTCACGGGCGATTACACACTCAAGGGCACGTTCAAGCTGATCAAATCGGCGGGATACAGCGAATACTACGGCCTCATCCTGGGCGGGAGCGGACTCGAAGGCCCGATGCAATCCTACTTGTATTTCATGGTGACGGACGACGGAACGTTCCTCATCAAGCGCCGCAGCGGCAACTCCTCGACGCAAAGCGTGTCGCCCAAGACAGCCAGCCCTGCCGTAAAAAAACCGGACGCCGCTGGAACGTCCACCAACGCTCTCGAAGTGCGCGTAAAGGGCGATAAGGTCGATTTCGTCATCAACGGCACGGTCGTCTCTACGCTGCCCAAAACTGGACTGGGCACGAAGACCGACGGCATCTACGGCATACGGGTCAACCACCAACTCGACGTGCAGATCGACAACTTTGGCATTTCGAAAATGTAATCGCGGTCGCGACGCCGCCACAAAAAATCCCCAGGTCTAAAGGCCCGGGCTACAGCATTCGCGAATTGCTGTAGCCCACCTCTCTTGCACTGAGTGCACACGAAGTGTCAGAGGCGGGGATTTCCGCCAGCCCATGCAATACGCCCACCAAACATTTGACACGTTTGCGGCGCTATGTTCTAAATGGTTTATGTCATCGGATCGTGAGACCGAGGCGAAGCAGCGTTTTCACGAAGCGTTCGTGGCGCAAATGGAGGGAGACTTCGACCGAGCGATCGAACTCTACCTCGCATCCCTGGCGATTTATCCCACCGCCGAGGCGCACACGTTTCTCGGCTGGACCTATCACTCCCAGGGCAAAACGGAAGAGGCCATCGCCGAATGCAAGCGCGCCATCGCCGTCGATCCAGACTTCGGCAATCCATACAACGACATTGGCTCATACCTGATCGAACTTAATCGCCCTGATGAGGCCATTCCCTGGCTCGAGCGGGCCATCGGCGCAAAGCGCTACGAGCCCCGCCATTTCCCCTACTTCAATCTCGGGCGCATCTACCTCGCCAAAGGGTTGATCAACCGTGCCCGCGAACTGTTTCAGGAGTCGCTAACCATCGAACCCCGCTACACCATCGCACGCCTGGCGCTGGAAACGGCTCGCCGCATGTTGAATTAGTCCGCATTTCTCACATGCATGACATGGATCGCTGGATTTCTCTGGCTTCGCGCTTGTAGGGGCACGGCATTGCCGTGCCCCTACGGCGAGCCTATAAACCAACGGCTTCAACAATGGGCTTCACAATGGATGTACATCAAAACCAAATTGCTCACACGTCGCTTGTGAGAGGGGCTGTTCTGTCGAGTACTTAATGACCTTAATGAACTTGATGAATTTATTCCGGCTTGTTGAGGACCGCGAACTATGCGGGAGCGGGCGAAGCAAGCTGCGATACGAGGAATTCCATCACCGCGCGCGGATTTGAGCCGCCGGATTTCAAACGATTATCCGCTTCGTACAGCGCCGCCAAACCGCCGGTGAGCTGCGACTTCGGGAATTTTCGAGATTGACGCACCGCGAGTTCCGCCGCGTCCGTTCGCATCTTGAGACGACTGGCGGCCTGCCATCCCGCCGCTCCCGCGGGCAATTCCTGTGCCTCGAGAAGTTTTCGGTACATCCAGGCCAGCGCGCCCAGCAACTGCGCCGGCGCTTCGCCCTCTCTTAACAGGCTGTCGAGAAATGCGAGGGCCTTGGCGGGCTGGCGCGCCGCCAGCATGTCCGCCAGTTCCCACACCGAATATTTTTGCGCTGAGATCACCAGCAGATCGACGTCCGCCCGCGTGATGATTTTCCGGTCGCCCGCATACGCCGCCAACTTATCGAGTTCCGTGCGGATTGCCGCGAGTTCGCCATTCAGAATGTCGCAAAGCTCTACGGCCGCGCCCTGTTCCAGTTTTGCGCCCAATTCCGCGGCCATTTCCAGGGACAGCGGCACGGCCAGGCGCGCGCGTTCCACGGGATCGCTCGCAAGCTCAACCGAAACCGTCACCGTTTTCTCCGCGAACATTTTGGCGAGGCGCATCCGCTGGTCGAGCGCGGCGGCCTCGAAGACCAGAACCGTGAACGGGGCGGGATTGTCCAGGTACGCGGAAATTTCCTTCACCAGCGATTCCCGCGAATCCTCGCCCAGGCGCTCCCAGCACTCCACCTCACTGACGAAAATCACCTGTTGCGGTGCGAGCATGGACATCGTCTGCGCCTGTCCCAGGATCGCGGAAATATCGTCATCGTCGGCGGAAAATTTCCGAACGCCCCAATCGCGCGTGCCCTCGGACACGTATGCTTCAACGAGTTTCTTCCGGCACAACTCGCGCAGATAGCTGTCGCCACCCACGAGAAGAATCCCGGAAATGGGTTTCCCCTTTGCCAGGCGGGCCAGGAGTTCCTGCGGCGTGACAGGAGGAGCCATCAGAAATTCTCCAGAATGTCGGAAACCAGGCGCGCCGCGAAATCGCGCGACATTCGTTCGATCGCGGGTCCCTGCTCGTCAAAAAAAACCGACGGATCGGTGGAGATTTCATACGGCTCGCGGAAAAGATAGTTGTCGTTCTTGTAAAGCGTTTTCTTGGTTTCCCGCTCCTCGAGCAACACTTTCAGATGAACGGAAACGAGCATGGTCGTGGCGCGCGCCGTCGTCGTATTAATCGCCGGCACGCCCGAGGTACTGGGCGCGGGAGCCGGCGTCGTGTCAAACACGGCGGGCGTGGCCTCGAAACTCATGATTTCTCCGCTCAGCACCGCGTCCGCCGAATCCCCGGACGAAACGATCCGGTACCGGGTACGCGCCAGAAATTCGTGAACCACGGCCTCCGTCATGCGCTGCTCGATGCGATAGTGTGTCGTATCGTTCTTCAGCGCGGAAACGGCAATTACTTTCAATCCGGGAGGCAATTGCGCGGACTTCCCCGCCACATGATAGCCGCAGGCGGACAGGAAGATTGCGGCGGAAACGCAGAAAACAAGAGGAAGAATTTCAAATTTCAAATTTAAATATTTGAAATAGAACCGGACTCGGTGCAGCGCGGGAGATCCGACGCGTCTCGCCACGATCATGAAAGTGTTCCTACGCATCACCCTTCGCATCACCCGCCTCTCCAAACACTCATCGCACTTCGCTCAAGTTGCGCGCACGTTACGTGGTCCGATGCTCCCCGCGATCTTCATCGCAACCGTCCCGGCGGCTCGCGCCGACTCGCAGTTTAAGAAGCGAGCAGCTTTTCGGCAATCGCCACGGCCGTCGCGCACGGAACGCGCAGATTGTCCGCCGCGCCCCACAGCCAGACACCGGTTTCGATGCTCGGGTCGCGCTCCGGTTGCCTCAACACTGGGCGCGATTCCCCGGCCACGCTCACGTTGGTGGGCGGCTCGTCGGTCGCGCTCGCAAGCTTCAGGCCTGCGCGTTGCAGCCGGTCCGCCAGATCGTCGAGCGCCGGGGGAACCTTGAATTCCGCATACGCCGTAAAGGAGTGCGAATGAAAGACAGGCGCCTGAACCAGCATGATTGCCGCCGCCGGAGCGCGGCCCGCGAGATACCTTCGCGATTCGCCCGCGATTCTTGTCCGTGCGTCGGCCAGTTTTTCCCTGCTTTCCGGCCCGTAACTGGAAAGCATGTTAAATCCAACCTGCGTGTCGAAAACGGTTTGCGCCACGGGTTGGAAGGACAAAAGTTTCACCACTTGATTTTCCAGTTCCTCGATCGCCTCCGGCCCGCGCTCCGAGACCGGCTGAAGAACGGTTACGACGAGGCGCTCAAGCCCGGCGGATGCAAGCGCCGCGGAAATGGAAATCGCCGCGTCCGAAGGAGCAGCGGGAACCACGAACAGGCTCTGCAACTCGCCGGGCGGAACGTCCGTCACGGGCGAAGCGAGCAGCGCGTCCAGAGTCGGAATCCACAGCCGGGCTTTTGCGTCCGCGCCCAGCCCTCCGCTCAGGTCGATCACAACCGCCCCGGCACGGCGAGCTTCCTCGGCATGGCGCTTGGAAAATTCCGGCGACCCGGTAAAGAACGCGAATCGCACGCGCTCGAAACTCTCTTCGGTCACGGTTTCAATGATGGCCGGCTCCCCGCCCACTTCGGTCAGCATTCCCGCGGCGAGTCCCTCATCGAGAAGACGAATGTCGACGGCGGGAAATTTCGATTCTTCCAGCCACTGATTTAATTCCTTGCCAAGCAGGGACGATGCCCCCGCGATGGCCACGCGAACCGCTTCTTTGGGCCGTGTCATGTCTTGGCGGGATGCGAAACCATATAGTGGCGAACCGTGCGGATAACATGCAGCGTCAGGCCGCTCGCAACAAAAACCGTCGCGATAATCATCAGCACCACTTCCGAATACGCGACAATCAGCCACACGAGCAGGCCGATGATAATCACGAAAATCGATTTCTGCCGCCGCGCCATGGGAATGTCCTTAAAGCTGCGATAGCGCAACGTGCTCGACATCAACGTCGCATCCCCGATCACCACCAGCATCCAGAAGATTGACCAGCGCCAGTCCTCAATCGGCAATTTGATCGCATGAACCGTGGCGGCAATCAGCCCCGCCGCGGCCGGACACGGCAAACCAACGAAATATTTCGATCCCGAACCGGGCGCCATCCCTTGAATGTTGAACCGGGCAAGCCGCCAGGCGCAGCAAATCACAAACGTAAGCGCCACCCACCATCCGATCTGGTGCAGGCGCCGGATATCCATAAATTCAGTCTCGGCAATGCCGCGCACTCCCCACGTGAAGGCCAGCGCCGCCGGAGCGATTCCAAAGCTGACCATGTCGGCCAGCGAGTCAAACTGCTTGCCGAATTCGCTGCTCGTGCCCGTGGCTCGCGCCACAAAGCCGTCCAGCGAATCGAAAAGAATCGCAAGGCCAAGCGCCTTTGCCGCATTGTCCAGGTCCGTGCTGCCGCCCTTGAGCGTGGCCATGACGGCGTAAAAGCCGCAAAGCATGTTGGCCACGGTCATCGAGCTGGGCAATAGATAGATGCCCCGGCGAAGCTTGAGATTGGGCCGCTGCGCCCCGGGAAAACCAAGTTCGTGCTGTTCGAAGTCGCTCATTTCCATCTCGCCAGGACGCTTGTTCCACCCGCCACATACTGGCCGGGCCGAACAAGAATCTCGACACCCTCCGGAAGCCAAATGTCCACACGCGAACCGAAGCGTATCATACCCACGCGCTCACCTCGAACGACGGAATCGCCCGATGATTTCCAACAGACAATACGCCGCGCCACCCATCCGGCAATCTGTTTGAAAACCACTTCCCCGCGATCGGCCTGCACGTGAAATATGTTTTGCTCATTTTCGGCCGATGCCCGACCGCGCATGGCCGCGTAGAACTTTCCGGTGCGATACTCGATGGCCGTGATGCGCCCGGCGACCGGAGACCGGTTCACGTGCACGTCGAAAATCGAGAGAAACACGCTGATCCGCCGGCCCGGCTTTCCGCCAAGCGATTCTTCCACAACTTCCATGACGCGTCCGTCGGCCGGAGAAACGATCGCATCCTCGTCCGGTGGAGGCGTCCTTTCAGGATCCCGAAAAAAGAACACCACGAACATTCCCAGGAAAATCAGCACCCCGCCAGGCCAGTTCCAATGAAATAGAACCGCGACGATGCCCAGCAACAGCGGTGGCGCGGCAAACTTGTAGCCATCCTTTACCATGCACGTCCTTTTCAGGAGGAAAAAAAGACACGCCTCAAGCGTCCACGAATATTCTATCTCAATTTGGCGATCTCCTGGAAAAGTTAGCGCGCCGGCGGAGAATGCAAGCGTTGAGCGGCGTGGCGCTCCATCGCGTCCTTCACTTGCAATTTTAGTTTTTTGAGGGTGGCTTCCTGCTGCAGGTCTTCCAGATTGAGGTAGGGTGATTGCGAAATCTGTCTGAGACGGACTTCGTACTCCGAGTGCTGCAGAGAGAGCTTTTGAAACTCCTGATCATATGTCAGAAGCTGCTCTCGTATCTCCCGAGTCAAGGTCGGCATAAGGTGCCTCCTGATCCATTCGTTTTGTGAGCCGTTTTGCGGGTGGGGAATACATTCCATGCGAAACCTAGCACAATGCGGTTGTCCCGCCAAGTACAAAACAACACAAACTACGAGACTGCTCCATCCTCACCCATAACAAGAATTGCCGCATCCTCCACCGGATTCCGGTAATAATTCGGCCGCTTCCCGAAAACACGGAAACCCATGCGCGCATAAAAGGAGATTGCGGCCGCATTGGAAGCCCGCACCTCCAGATACGTTTTCGCCGTGCCTGCGGTCCGCGCCTGTTCGAGCGCCGCCTTCACCAATTGCGTTGCCGCTCCCCGGCGCCGAAACTCCTTCCCCACAGCTAAGTTCAATATCTCGAATTCATCTGCGGCAACTTGCCCGATCAGGATTCCCGCAACGCGCCCTTCCCTCTCCGCTACCCAGGCCAGTCCCTTGGAAGACGACTCCAGCAGGCTCTCTCCGGACCACATCGACGCTTCCGGACTTTCCTCCAGAATGCGCAGCACAGCGGAAACGTCCGCCTCGGACATGTGGCGCACGCTGGCGGAGACGGAGCCGCTCATTTTTTCGCCCGGAGCGTGCATTATCCGTCCTTCCAGGCCGATTCGGCGTCGGAACGCCGCACGTAATTCGCATCTAGTCCCATCGAATCGACCAAATCGCCGCGCGTCGCTCGTTCAAATCCCAATCGCCCAATCGCGGGAGCCAGTGCCGCCGAGACTTGAACGATGCCAGCCCCGGGCAGAATTTCCGCGACTCGGCTGGCGGGAAGAACCTCCGGCGTCGGCGACACAAGAACCGCCGGTTGGGAGGACTTTTCCTTCACCAGTTGCAGGAACTCTTCCAGTGAAAGAATCGACTCGTCGCTGGCAAGCTCCAAGCCGATCCCCGCATGAGAACTCCTGCGATAAACCGCCCCGTACACTTGTCCCCGGCGGGCATCCAGAAATGGCGAGAGGAAGCCTGTATTCGAGGCGCCTGTATTCGAACCGATGGATGGCTCGCCAATCAGGCCTTCATGCGCAATGGCCTCGAGTCCACTAATGGCCGCGATGGGCTTGCGATGCACCTCCGCCCAAGCCTTCACCGCCGTCAGGCCCACCCGCAGCCCCGTGAACGACCCAGGCCCCGCCGCCACGGCGAATACATCAATTTGGTCCAGGCGGAACTTCGCGCGCTCCTGCAGCAGGGTCACATCTCGAAAGAGCCGAGTCGAATAGGGGGTTTCTTCGTACCCCGAAACCTCGGCCAGAACCTGAGAGTCGCGCAAAATGGCGGCGCTCCCCGTTCGAGTGCTCGTATCTATGGAAAGAATCAGCATTTAGCCATTCTATCGCAACCCGAGCCAGTGGCCAGCGGAAGAACTATTTGAGATTTGGTCCTAAACGAAGGATATGTAAAAGGTAAGTAAAATCAACTTGCAATTTTAGGGCCAATCTAAAACCAAACAATCTCATAACTTACTGATTCCATGAGAAATATATTGACTTCCCATTCTCGGAAGAGCAGAATTCGCCCAGCGTTCCTCGAGGAGGCTTCCGACCATGGATTACAAGATAGGGGACAAAGTCGTCTATCCAAATCACGGCGTTGGGTTGATCGAGCAAATCAATTTCGGGATTTTGAATGGACGCACGGAAAGATATTTTATGGTGAAGATTTTAGCGAGCGGGCTAAAGGTCATGGTTCCCGCAACCAACGCCGAATCGGTTGGATTGCGGCACGTAATTCGAAACGGCGAAACGCTAAAAGTATTGAGCTTCCTGGAAAAAGGCAAGCCGAATTCGCACCACGATTGGAAGCACCGTTTCAAGGAAAATTCCGAGAGGATGCGGACCGGCGAGTTGATCGAAGTAGCGGCGGTACTAAAAAGCTTAGTATCACTCAGCCGCACCAAGCCGCTTTCCTTCCGTGAAAAGAAAATGCTCGAACGGGCCAAATTCCTCCTCGTCAGCGAACTCGCTACCGCGAAAAATACTTCTCCCCAAAACATGGAAGACGCTCTGGTCAAGTCTCTCGCAAAGGCCCGGCTGCAAATGCCTTCGCAGCTTGAAGTCCCCGGCGCCGTCGATTTTTAACCGCACTTCCGATTTCCTAACTTTCTGGAAAGCCTCAGGGCCATCGCGCCTTGGGGCTTTTTCTTTTCTCCGCTCCGCCGGAACGACTGTGCGCCGGCCACAGCGTTGACAAGGTGAAGTGAGCAGCTCCGGCAGCGACTCCGAAGAAACGCGATGATGGAAACGGTTAGATGTACGACACCGATTCCGATCCTGGGGATTCCTGCCACCCACCCCTCATGAGCTAATGAATGAACCCATGAATCCAGATCCCCACTCCCGGAGAAGCCGCTATATCGGCCTATTTGTCTGGACCATTCTTGGAGCGATAACCGCCGGGTGGACGGTATTTTTATTTTTTCAGCACGGCAATATATGGGATGAATCGGAGCATGCTCATGTGGCATGGCTCATCAGTCTCGGCAAAAAACCACTGGATGACTTCTTCCAGCATCACCAACCTCTACTCTGGAGCCTGCTCGCCCTCTATTATCGAGTGGGATTCAAGGGAGCGGGCGTATTCCTATGGGGCCGCATCCTCGTGGTTCTCTCGGGATTGAGTTCCGTCGCGGCGTTGCTTGCGATCGGGCGATCCAACCCGAAAATATCCCGATTACCGGAATGCTTGGGTACTGCAATCTTCATTGGCATCAATTTTTCCGTGCCCGAACTCTTTGTCATTCGGCCGGAAACGATCTCCACCGCCTTCTTCCTGCTGGCGCTTGTATTGTGGAACAAAGTATTGTGGAACAAAGAGGGCGGAGCCACGCAGGCCACTATTGCAGGCGCACTGGCGGGCGCGGCAGTCTATTCCAGCCCAAGGTTTGCACTGCTCGCGGGACTTTTCTTTCTGATCGGGAACAGCACCGCCCGGCGATGGCTGTTCCTGGCTGCAGGCGGATTCCTTTTCGTTGGCCTATACACCGTGGCATCGGGATTCGGACCTGAAAAGGTACTGTTTAATTTACGATTCAGCTCCTATTTGCAGTCCGTGGGCAATTATGAATGCGGACCGCCCGCACTCTTCTGGGCCTCTCTGATTCTGATCGCCTGCCTGCCGCTGGCAGCCCTAATGTTCGGCATGCCAAAATCGGATCGGTGGCGCGCAGCCGCGTTGATCGTCCACGCCGTCATCGTCTTTTCGGTCTGTACGCATTTTGCGGGGATGTTTCGATATTCACAGGCATATGCGCCGGCGATCATCGCAGTTGCCGTGGCCGGCGCCTGGATTGGGGGACGCCTGGAAGTCCCCGCACAACCAGCCGGTTCTGTAATCGCCGCCGTATTGCTATTCGGATTCCTGCAATTTTCTTTCTTATTGCGGCCCGCGGGAACGCCTTTGGATATTTTCGCGATCGTGCATTCCCGGGATAGGCTCGCGGCCATGGTTCCCTCGGGCGAGACGGTTCTGCTATTCAGCGGAACCAGCCCCATCACCATTGAAGACGCGTCCTACTACGGCCGTCCACTGGAGGACGGACAGAACCGACTCTGCCGTGCCATCCGCGGCTTTCGGTCCCGAATTCAATTTCCAAAATGCGATTTTCTGGAAACGCTGCAAAACAATCATCCCTATTTGACCGAAGCGCCCATTGAAATCGCAGTGAGCGCTCCGGATAAGGATAAGGTTGCGCACTTCCTGAAAGAAAACTACAGCTCCGTCGACCTCGGCAGCGACTTCCCGGCGAATACGCGAATTGTGAAACGTGTACGTTCGGAACTGCATGTATCCTCGAATTCATCCCCTCAACCCCAGGCCCAAACTTTCCCGAAATAATTGTCGGCAAATTCGTTGCATCCACCACCGGTGAAGCGTACGATGCGCTGGCCAAACACCCCACTTTAGAAATCGGCTGCGGCGCGAGCGGAAAGGAGGGACTTCGAGATGCGGAGCCGGCTAGCGGTGTCGATAGCGGCGATTGTGGCGGCCTTGACCTTCTCCGCAACCTTCTACGGCCAGAACAACGGTCCGGCGCAGGCCCAACCGGCTGCGGCAAAATCGCAAAAGGCGGCCGCGAACAACGATATTTCCGGCGTATGGAATGCCCTGCCCGGCAATTATGACTTCGCATCCTTCTCCAAGGGCGACCCGCCGATGACCCCATGGGGACAGGCGCAGTTCGACGCGGCGAAACCCTCCCAAGGAGCGCGAGGCGTCAAACTTCGCGAAACGACGGACCTGGTTTACAAATGCGTTCCGCCGGGCATGCCCTACATCTACCTGCAATTTTTTCCCATGCAAATCGTGCAGACGCCGAAGGAAGTGATCGAGCTGTTTGAGTATGACCATACCGTGCGCTACATCTACACGGACGGGCGCAAGCATCCCGCCGACCTCACTCCCTCCTACAACGGCCACTCCATAGGCCACTGGGAAGGCGACACGCTGGTTGTGGATACGACCGGCATCAACGGAAAAATGTGGCTGGATCGCGTCGGCCATCCGAAAAGCGATCAGATACACATCGTCGAACGTATCCGCCGAGTGAACGAAAGAACGTTGCAAGTCGACTTCATATTTAACGATCCCAAGAGTTACCCCAAGCCCTGGACGGCGTTGCTTCGTTTTCAACTGCATCCCGATTGGGACATCATGGAACATGTCTGCGAGGACAACCTCACGTTCGAGAGTTTTGAAAAATAGAGCTGGATAGCCAGCCGTGCGCTCACTTTGCAGAAAGAACTCCGAAGGCCAGGTTGCGCCCGAGCTTGGCGTCGTGCGCTTGATACACTTCTTCCATCCCGCCCGCACAGATTAGCGCGACGACTTTATATGAGCCGAGATGTGCGCCCGCAGCCAGCGCCATCACTTCTTCCAAGCAGGAACTTTCTGCTTCAACTCTTCGAACCAGTTCAGCACGACGTTGATCTGCGTCGGTGCCCCCTGCTCGCTGGGCTTGAGCATCAGGAACCGCTGACCGTCGGGAGATACGTCGTAGAAGGGGACCGATGCGGGTGTCGGCACATACGGACCCTCAAAGAGCATGTGCGGTTTGCCATTAGTGAAACTCGGCCGAGTGGCAATATCCGAGGCCATCATCTTGTCGCCGCTGCGGTAGAACAACTCCCGCCCGTTGCGATTCCACACTGGTTCCGTGCCACCTTCTGTCGAGATTTGCCACTTGCCACCTGGGCCTGGATAGGGCTGCACGTAGATTTCCCGGCGACCGGATTCATCCGAGACATATGCCAGCCAGTGCCCGTCGGGGGAAAACCGTGGTGCCGCTTCGTTGTACGGTGTGCGGAGGAATGGTTGCGCCTTGCGGTCACCTAACCGCCATACCCAGATGTCATATCCCGTGGCGGAATTGATTTCAGTAAACACCAATGATTGCCCATCTGGGGACCAGGACATCGGAAGATGGACGTATTCGCTAGTCGTCAAACGCTCCAGCCCGCCACTGCCGTCGGCCAGTTGCCAGAAAAGATTCCGAGGCCCTTCCTTGTTTGAGCTAAACGCTATCCTCTTGCCATCCGGTGTCCAAGCCGAATCAAGGTTGTAATTCCCCTCAAACGTCAACCGGGTCAACGTCTCCCGGGACAGATCGTAAAGCCAGACTTGAGAGCCCTGCTCCATAATTGATACGGCTATTTGCCGACCATCGGGGGAAAGTCCAGGGTCAATGTAAGCGTGGGCAGGGGCGGCCAATGGCTGCTCTGCTCCACTGCGATTGACCCACACCAGTCTGCTTTGGGCCAACCCAATCTCTCCGGGAACATAGACCAAGGATCCTGTGGCGGAAAAACTGTACTGGGCGGCTCCGGTGGTTGTAGATTGTAGGACGCCCTCGACCACGGGGATCGCCGCGCCTGTAGCTGTTAGCCGTTGGGGATCGAACGGCACGGCCATCAGGCTCCCCCCTTGCGCATAAATGAGTTGTCCAGAGAGCGCGTAGCGAGGGTTCGTCCCACCTTGAACCAGGTTCCGCCGTTCGCCCGATCCAGCTGACTGGACGGCAAGCTGCGCGTTGGTCCAATTAGTGGGAGTCAGTGTGGCAGCAAAGAGCACTGCCTTGCCGCCGGGCAGGAACTCCGGCCAGCCATGGGCGATCTCGGTTGGCTGGAGATGGGTGACAGGCTTTACCGTGCCCCCGGCGTCCGATACTTGCTGGAGAATTCCGACTGCTGGCGCGAATACGATCGTGCCCTGGCTGCTCCAACTAGCCCCGCCAGGGAACGTAGAATTGCTGAGGGTCACCGCCGCTCCTCCGCTTACCGAGACCTTCTTCAGCTTTTCGCCCGCGAAGAACCCCAGCCATTGGCCGTCGGGAGAGAAGAAAGGCTCGACGGCTCCTTCTGTGCCAGGAATGGGCCTAGCCTCCAGGCTATCCATCGCCCGCAGATAAAGCTGTTGGGTACCGCTTTGGCGGGCGACGTACGCGAGAAGAGTGCCGTCGGGAGAGAGGGCCACAGCATTGCCATTTTCCAAACTCGCCAATTGTTGGCCCGGGGGTAGCGTGATCGTAAGGCGCGAGACAAGCCGTGGCAGCGAGGGCTTCAGATTCCAAGTGGCAAGACTCGCAATTGCCGCAACCAATAGCAATACGCCTATGCTGATGATTAGCCCCCACAGCCCGAGCGCGTGAATGCTTTTCGCTGCGGTACTTGGCACGCCCGCCTGCGATCCGCCTTCGGCGATCCACTTCAACTCGTCGCACACATCGCTGGCCGCCTGCCATCTTTTCTCCGGTTCCTTCGCCAGGCATCTTTTGACCACGCGGTCCAGCGCCGGAGGCGTCATCGGCTGCAGCGATGACATTGCCGGAGGTTCGGACGACATGATGGCGGAGACCACACTCGCCTGGCTCTTGCCCTCAAAGGCCTTCTTGCCCGTGGCCATTTCGTAGACCATCGCACCAAATGCAAAGATGTCTGTACGAGCATCCACCTTTTTGGATTCCAGTTGCTCCGGCGCCATGTACTGCAGCGTCCCCAGAATTGTTCCCTCGGCGGTGAGCGAATTGGCCGTCGACATCTTCGATAGAGAAACGCCCGGCGCCGCATCTTGTTGTAGTTTCGCGAGACCAAAATCGAGCAGCTTTGAACCCGACTTGGTGAGCATGATATTGCCGGGTTTCAGATCGCGATGTGTGATGCCTTTGCGATGAGCTTTGTCGAGCGCATCGGAAATTTCGATGGCGTACTGCAACACTTGCCCCAGCGGCAGCGAGCCTTTCATGAGGCGCTGTGCCAGCGTCTCGCCCTCCAGATATTCCATTACCAAATAATCGATCCCATCCTGGTGACCGATATCGTAAAGCGTGCAGATGTGCGGATGATTCAGGCTGGCGATGGTGCGCGCTTCGCGCTCGAAGCGCTCGCGCAATTCGACTCGGGTTGCAAGATGGTCAGGAAGAACCTTGATGGCGACGATTCGATCGAGCCGCGTGTCTCGGGCACGGTAAACCTCACCCATTCCCCCCGCACCAATCTGCGCGAGGATCTCGTAAGGGCCAAGATGCGTGCCAAGCTTCTGTGGCATGACTACATTCCCGAAGGCACCCTTTGTTTCAGCCCCTCGAACCAATTCAGCGCGGCATGAATTGGTATCAGCTTTTGCCAGGGCTGCAGCGGCTTGTTAGACGCAGTATGGGCACTTCCGACCCGCTCGTGCGTCAATGCCTTTTGCCAGTGACGCTGCCGGTTACAAAAGTTCATGTGAACTCGTGAGCAAGCAAGTTGCCGTGGGCTGTCTTGTTACCTGTCGTGCTGATTTGTACCCAGGCGTTCTCCTCGTGCATTAGTTGGTCTACGAAAGCTTGAGCTGCGAGCGTCAAACCCACACCAGCGCAGAACACCAGCATGGCCCTTACGCAGCAAAATGGATGTACACACTCCGCCCCAAAGCTGCTTCAATCCTGGATTGCTGTTACTCTTCGCGAACGGTAAAAGATGTGAGCGGTGTCACGTCTTGACGTGACGGCGTCACTTGCCGGGTGCCCCAGAAATAGAAAAATTCCTCGCACTTTACGGCACGGCTGAAGCCGCGCTCTACAAAGACTTGCAGGTTGCCACACAGGCTCAAGCCTATGCTACTGGGAAGCATCGATTCCGTTTCTTGATGAGCGCAGCACGATTGGACCGGCATGGATTGTGAAGCGCTGGTCGGAAACGCCCGCTAAGCGAGGCGGAGATTTGGTTCCGCGTTCAAATCGTCAGGAGCAAAATGGCCGGCGAGCAGGTGGGGATAGGCGGCTGCGGCGATCATGGCGGCGTTATCCGTGGAGAGAGCGCGGCTGGGAAAAAATACACGGACGCCCTTTGGAGACGCCCTGAGCGCAAAGCGGTCGCGCAATTCGGAATTGGCCGCGACACCGCCCGACACGAGAACCGTGCGCGCGCCGGTTTCCTCCACCGCTTCGAGCGTGCGCGTCACGAGGTCGCGCACAACCGCGGATTGAAACTTGGCAATCATCGAGAGCGTACGCGGGCTGCATAGCGGCAGCAGCTCAGAGGCTTTCCGCAACCCCTCCTGGAAGGCTTTCTTGCGGGTTTCGATTTCCGCCACGAATTCAGGATGCGCGCGGACGTAGTACAGGACTGCTGTCTTGATCCCGCTGAAACTGAAGTCGTATGGATTGCCTTTGATCTTCACGGGGCCAAAACTCAACGCGTCCTTTTCCTTAAATTCCGCGCCCGACGCGGCAACTTTTCCGGCGATCTGGTCGATGATCGGTCCGCCGGGGTAGCCGAGCGCGAGGAGCCTGGCGACTTTGTCGTACGCCTCGCCCGCGGCGTCGTCACGCGTGCCACCGAGGCGGCGAAACTGAAATCCGCGCATTGCGGCATTGCCGTTCCCCGCCGCGGCCTCTACGTGATACAGCAGGGTGTGTCCGCCGGAGACGATCAGGCAAATCGCGGGCAACTCCGGCGTCTTCCCGCCCAGGTGCGCCTCCAGAAACACGGCATGCACGTGGCCTTCCAGGTGGTTGACGGGCACGAGCGGCTTGCCGAGTTCCGTGGCCAGAACCTTGCCGTACGTTACGCCCACCAAAAGCGATCCGACGAGGCCTGGCCCCTGCGTCACGCCGACGGCATCGATGTCCGCGAAATCGAGGCCCGCTTGCAGCAGTGCTTCGCGCACCACGGGAACGATTTGCCGCAGATGTGCGCGCGAGGCAAGTTCGGGAACGACGCCGCCATACTTGCGATGAATATCGAGTTGCGAGGAGACGACGCTCGACAGAATGTCGCGCCCGTCCACGACAACGGCCGCGGCGGTTTCATCGCACGAAGACTCGATCCCAAGAATGCGCGTCGGCATGGCCCGTTCCTTGTCCTCGAAAACATTCATGGTAGCACGTCGTAGCGCGGGCTTCAGAGCTTGTGTGGCAAATGCCAAATCTTTGTAGGGCGCGGCTTCAGCCGTGCCGTAAAGTCCGCGCAATCAATGCGGCTTTAGCCGCTGGCCCTTTCGGAATCGAGTTGCCACACAGGCTCTTCAGCCTGCGGGTTTTATGCCCGGATGCACGAAAACCCGCAGGCTGAAGCCCGCGCCACTAAAACAACCAAATCAGACCTATATTCCTTTAGGTAGGTGACTTTACATTTATTTCCAAATTGCGGGCCATTTGAGTGATACACTTCACGAGTCATCCACACACTCCTCTGTGGCGCTCGTACGGGCGTGGGAACCTGTTCGAGCGGAACGAAAGACGAAAAACCGGAAACTTCTCGACACTTTCCCCCGGTGAATCGTCGGAAAAGAATAAAAAATGAAAATTTTGCTCTATAGCCCCGACAATGGCGTGACGCGAAACTTCATGCCGCACCTGTGGATGTTTCTGCTTCAGTCGCTCACTCCTCCCGGCCACGAAGTCGTGCTAATCGACGGCAACGCGCAGCCCATGGACGAGGCCGCTATGGCGCGGTACGTTCGCGAAAACAATATCGGACTTGTCGGCATTGGCGCGATGACGCGCATGATCGCCAAAGCGTACCGCATGGCCGATGCCATACGCGCAACCGGCGTGCCGGTCGTGATGGGCGGGCCGCACGTCACGGAAATGCCGGACGAAGCACTCGGGCGAACAACCGGGAAGCGCCACGCCGACGCCGTCGCTCTGGGCGAGGCGGATGAAACCTGGCCGACAATTGTCGCGGATGCCGAACGCGGCCAGCTGAAAGACACCTACGCTCCCGTGGACTCATTTGGCCAGGACAAAAAACCAAGCCTGCAGGAATATCCCTCGATTCCGTGGGATGCGATCGATTTGGCCCAGTTCAACATTGTTCCCAAGTTCGCCGCCTCGATGCTCAAACGCATCGGCGGCGGGTGGGGAACGTTCCGGATTATTCCTGTCGAGTCCGGACGAGGCTGCCCCTATGGATGCGAATTTTGCACGGTAACCGGATTTTTCGGGGATTCCATACGCTTTCGCACCAATAAAAGCGTCGTGGATGAATTGCTACTGCTCAAGGCCCGCGCAAAAAAAGAAAACGGCCAGATCGCCGTCTTTTTCATCGACGACAATTTCGCCATCAATCCCAAGCGCACAAAATCCCTGCTGCGCGACATCATCGCCGCGAACGCCCAGGTGCACTGGGTTGCGCAAATCAGCGCCAATCTCTTGCGCGACGAGGAACTCGTGGACCTGATCGCCGCCGCCGGCGGCAAGTGGATTTTTATCGGCATGGAATCCATCGACCCGACGAATCTTGCCGGCGTGAACAAGGGGTTCAACAAGCCAGGTGAATATGCGGCCGTGCTGCAGAGGCTGGCGGATCGCAATGTTTACGCGATCACGTCCTTCATCTTCGGCATGGACAACGACACGGTCGGAGTCGCGGATCGCACGCTCAACGAAATTCGCACCTGGCCGCCGGGGCTGCCGATTTTCGGATTGCTCACTCCCCTTCCGGCCACTCCCCTCTATGCGCGGCTGGAGACGGCGGGCCGCCTTACGCGGCCTAAACACTGGGAGGAGTTCATCCCCTTTTCGATGGCCCACACGCCCTTGAGAATGTCCATCGCCGAAGCGCACGCCGAGGTCGAGCACGGATGGCTGGAGGCGTATAGCCCGGAAGCGATCGCGCACGCGGTGAAATCCCTGAACGACAAACACTTGGGATACCGCGTCAACATTCTCGTCGCGCGGCTCTGTTTCCGCGGAATTTATTTCCCGCAGATGGGTCTCATGGCTTGGCTGAAATGTATTACCCAAAACGGGCAGACCATATGGGACCTCGTGAGGGAAGGGTTTCGCGATTGGTTCAGCGGAATGTGTAAACCCGCTCCGCGCTCCAGGGCCGTGACCGCGACCGGAGATTGACACCTTCGCGCCCGGCTGGCTGGATTGCCGGCCAGCCGGCCTCGGCATCTGAAACTGTGTTCCAGCCTCTTCCAATCCTGCCCCATGTTCAATAAGAGATTAGATATTGGGAACTTCCATCTCACACGATGGATTGACACTGCACGCGCACGCCACGTAAGGTGGCTGTAGGCTCCTAAACTTATGACCAACAATTCAAAACGCGTTCGCAAAGCAGTGCTTCCCGCCGCAGGCCTGGGCACACGATTCCTGCCTGCCACCAAGGCGCAGCCGAAGGAAATGCTGTCGGTGGTCGACAAGCCGCTGATTCAATATGTGGTCGAGGAATGCGTCGCCTCGGGCATCGACAACATCATTATCGTCACGGGCAAGGGAAAAAATGCGATCGAGGATCACTTCGATTTTTCGCCCGCGCTGGAAGATTTCCTGGAAAAGAAGGGGAAATCCGATCTGGCGAAATTGGTGCACGACATTGGCAACATGGTGCACTTCAGCTATACCCGGCAGAAGGAACCGCTCGGGCTGGGACACGCCGTGCTCCTGGCCAAGGAACTCGTCGGTGACGAGCCGTTCGCCGTACTGCTCGGCGACGTCATTATTCCTGGCCCGAATCCCGTCACCAGGCAACTGATGGACGTATACGAAAGAACGGGGAAAGGTGTAATTGCCGTCGAGGAGGTGCCCCGCGAGCGGACCGGACTATACGGCATCGTCGACGTGGAACGAACGAGCAGCGCGGACAGCCGCACCATGCAAATCCGCGACCTTGTCGAGAAACCCACTCCCGCCGAGGCTCCCTCGACCCTGGCCGTAACCGGGCGATATGTCTTGCCTCCCGAAATTTTCGACTGCCTCGAACGGACGAAGCCAGGGCGCGGAGGCGAAATTCAGCTCACGGATGCCCTTCGCCTGCTGGCGCAGGAAAAAGGCTTGCTCGCCCATGTGTATGAGGGGAAATCCCACGATGCGGGAGACAAGCTCGGCTTCTTGAAAGCCACCGTCGAAATCGGACTTGAAAATACCGAGTTCGGCTCTGATTTTCGCGAGTACCTGCGCACGCTCAAGCTGTAAGTGAGGAACTTTTCTGGGTGTACTGGCGCGTTACTTCTCTTTCGATCCGCTTCCCGATTTCTTCTGATCTTTTGCCGCAGGCGCGGGTTTGGAATCCGATTCCTCCGACTTTTCCGACTTGCCGGTTTTTTCCGACTTTTCGCCTTTGTCCGATTTGCCCGAATCGCCGCCCGATGTTTTCTTCCCGTAATCGTTGACGTACCAGCCCGATCCCTTGAACTGAATCGCGGGAGCCGTAATGACGGATTCGAGTTTGCCACCGCAGTGCGGGCATTTCTTGAGGTACGGCCCGTTCACATTCTCTATCTTTTCGGAGTGGCGCTTGCATTTGAGACAGCGATATTCGTAGAGCGGCAATTCTGATCTCCTTCAGACTCTAGATGGAATCCCATATTTTAACACGTTGCGAGTTCCGGAACACGATTCATCTCAAGTTCTCTCAAAATCTCTAATCCTCGGAAGGTCCGGCCTTGGCGGCGCGTGCTAAACTCCATTCATTGAGGAATGCCATATGACGGATGTGCAAAACGATTCATCGGCGGGCTGCCTCTACCTGGTGGCGACGCCGATCGGCAACCTCGAGGATATAACGCTGCGGGCGATTCGCGTTTTAAAAGAAGCGGATCTGATCGCGTGCGAGGATACGCGCCAAACCCAGAAACTCCTGCATCACTACGGAATTCACAAGGAAATGGTCAGCTACCACGCCCACAATGAACTGACCCGCGCGCCGGAACTCATCATTCAACTCGAACAGGGCGCGCAAGTCGCCTTGGTCAGCGATGCAGGCACTCCCGTCGTATCCGATCCCGGGCACCGGCTGGTTGTCCTGTCCCTGCGCCATCACATCCCTGTCGTTCCCATCCCTGGTCCATCGGCGTTTGTGGCCGCGCTGGCCGCATCGGGCCTGCCAACGGAAGAATTTCTATTTATCGGATTCCTGCCGTCGCGCGCGGGCGCGCGGCGAAAAAAACTCGACGCATTGAAAGACGAACCGCGGGCGCTCGTGCTGTACGAAGCGCCACACCGGCTGGCGGACACGCTTTCCGACGCCGCGGACATTCTCGGAGCGCGGCACGCCGTCGTGGCAAGGGAAGTCACTAAGATTCATGAGGAATTTCTGCGCGGCACGCTCCCCGATCTGCGGGACGCGGCGCGCCTGCGCGCTCCTCGCGGGGAGATCACGCTTCTGATCGGCCCGCCGGTGGAGGGAGAACCGCAAGCGGCGCCCGTAATGTCGCTCAAACAGCGCATCCAGCAACTCGA
Organism: Acidobacteriota bacterium; assembly: GCA_003165465.1. GTDB lineage: Bacteria > Acidobacteriota > Terriglobia > Acidiferrales > UBA7541 > Palsa-360. The sequence goes on along the minus strand of PLUM01000075.1, from coordinate 57,936 downwards.
AACCGAATCGGGGCTGGATCGCAAGGCGGCGCTCAAACAAGCTGCCCGCGAACGCGGCCTCGGCAAGCGCGAGGCCTACAAACAGCTTTTGCTCGAGCGCTAAAAGTAGCACAGGCTTCAGCCTGTGTTCTTTTGACTTTGGCTTGCCACAAATAAAAATCACACAGGCTGAAGCCTGTGCTACAAATTCTCTTCCAGCCAGGCAAGGTAAGCGCGCGATCCCGCGGCGATGGGCAGCGCAATAAATTCGGGCACATCATAGGAGTGGAGCCGCTCCACGGCCTTCTGCAAACCGGCCAGGCGCTTTCGCGACGTCTTGATCAGCAGCAGCCGTTCTCGCGCGGACTCCACCATTCCCTTCCAGCGATAAATCGAAGTGACTGCTCCGGGAAGGATATTCACGCAGGCGGCGAGCCGCGCTTCGACCACACTCCGCGCGATGCGCCGCGCTTCCGCCACGCTCGCGCACGTCACCAGAACCACAACTTTATCGCTCAAGGAATCCTCCCGCCCGTTACTCTTTCTCACTTTCGGCATTTCCATGATGTTGCACGGTCGCGCATCAGGCTACAATACCTGCTCGATGCACGAAATATTTCAATCTCAAACGGATGCAGCTGTAATTTTACACTGCACGCACAATACATGACGGCAACCATAAAATTTGGAACATCGGGCTGGCGCGCCATCATCGCGGACGATTTTACATTCGCGAACGTTCGCCTGGCGACGTCGGCCATTGCGGAGCACGTGCGGAGCCGCAACAAAAAGAGTCCCACCTTGATTATCGGCCACGACACGCGGTTCTTTGCCGAGGAGTTCACGCGCACAGCCGCGGAAATTCTTCGCGAGCACAGCGTGCGCGCGCTCGTCTGCGACGCTCCCGCGCCAACGCCGGCCATCGCCCACGAAATCCTGCGGCGCAAAGTGGATGGGGCCATCAATTTCACGGCCAGCCACAACCCGGCCGAGTATCAAGGCCTGAAATTTTCCGGTCCGGACGGCGGCCCGGCGCTTCCCGAAGTGACGCGCGATATCGAAGCCCGTGCCGCGAAACTCGGCGAACGCGCGCCCGCCAAGCCGAATGACGATCCCTTCGAGAAAATCGATCCGCGGGATTCCTATCTCGACCGGCTCGAGCAGCTCGTGAATTTCAAGGCAATCCGTGACGCGAAAGTAAGTATTGTGACCGACGCGCTGCACGGATGCGGCGCCGGATACCTGGACCGCGCGTTCTCGGCGCACGGCGTCGACGTGCGCGCCCTGCGCACGGATCGCGACGTGCTCTTCGACGGCTCGGGACCGGATGTCTCCGAGGAAAATCTGCGGCCCCTGCGCGAAGCGGTGCTTGCGAAAAAAGCCGCCGTCGGACTTGCGACGGACGGCGACGCCGACCGCTTCGGCATTCTCGATTCCGACGGAACCTGGATGCAGCCGAATCATATTCTCGGCCTGCTGTACGATTACATCGTCGAAACGCGCGGGTGGAAAATGCCGGCCGCGCGCAGCGTGGCCACTTCGCACCTGATGGACGCGGTCGCGCGCCATTACGGCACGACCGTATTTCAAACCCCCGTGGGATTCAAGTACATCGGCGAACTGATTCAACAAGACAAGATCGCCATGGGCGGAGAAGAAAGCGCGGGCATGACCATGCGCGGCCACGTCCCCGAAAAAGACGGCATCCTCGCCTGCCTGCTCGTCGCCGAAATGATCGCGGTGCGGCGCGCTTCGCTCGCGGAGCAGTTGCGCGCGCTCTTCAAACGCGTAGGCCGCGAATTCTGGCCGCAACGCACGAATCTTCACTTGACCGAGGCCGTAAAATTGAAAACGGTAAATCGCCTGAAGGCCGACTTCTCGACGTTTCTGGGCAGGCGCGTGAAGAGCCTGGACCGCACCGATGGCCTGAAACTCGAATTCGCCGATGGATCGTGGGTGCTCGTGCGGCTTTCCGGCACCGAGCCGCTCATGCGAATCTACGCGGAAGCCGCGACGCTCAAAGAGTCGTTGAAGATCGCACGCGAAACCCAAGCCTGGGTGATGGACTCAGCGCAGGAAGCGAAGAATTGATGACACGGGAACAAATCCGCAACATTTCTCTCAGCGATCCCCGCCCGTATGTGCGGCAACATACGCGGCAGATCCTGGGCCTCGCGCTGTTTGCGCTGCTGGTGCACGACGTTTTCGGTCCGCACGGATTCATCGCCATGCGCCGCACGCAGAAAGAGATCCAGCAGGTTCAGGAACAAATCCAGAAGGTGAACGACGAAAACAAATCTCTGACCGAACAGGTCAATTCGCTAAAGACCGATCCCGGCTCCATCGAACGTATCGCACGCGAGGAAATGGGCCTCGCGCGCCCCGGCGAAATGATTTTCAAACTTCCCGACACAGCCAAGACAGTCGCCAAGTAGCGCGGGCTTCAGCCTGCGAGTTTTACGCTTGGATGCACGAATACCCGCAGGCTTCAGCCTGCGCTACTCAGGCCCGCTCCGCGCCCCGGAAAAACGCCAGCATTTGCGGTTTCCACCGTGGATACCGGTTGCGCGCCGCCGCCAGCACGGTCATCGCGACAAAAATTACAATCAGCCCAAGCGTGGCCGTCCGCACGCCCACGCCGCGCTTGTGCACAATGGAAAGCCCGCCATAAACGAACTCGAGATGGACCCAGTAGACCAGCAGCGAACACTTGCCCATTTCGATCAGCGGACTAAAGCCCCACTCCCCCGCTCCCCATCGACACCACACATATCCCAGAAATAAAACAATCAACACGACTCCCGCGCGAATCAGAAAGAAATTCGGACTGGTGTGCCAAAAATCGTACGTGGCATACAGCCGCAGGGGGCGCTCATCCAGCCACACCCCAAGAGCGATGAGCGAAGCGCCGCCCGCTCCGGCAAGCGTAATCGCAAGCGCTTCGTTTTTTCGCGCCCATGCAAATAGCAGAAGCGATCCCGCCGCCAATCCCACAAACGCGAATGCGGCCCACGGGAAAATGGGAAACAGCCAGGGCTGCGGCGTGCCGAACGTGTGAACCCCGTTGACATACGATTCGAGCCACCAAGGAAGAAAATGCGACCGCCAACTGGTCCATAGCGGCGGAGTGAGCAGCGCAATCCCGGCGACGCAAACCATCGCCGTCAGGATCGTCGCGCGCCGCAACCGCGAAACTCCGGAAACTCCGGTAGATCCTCCCACGGCCGCAATCCGGCAGGCCACGCCCATCAGCATGAGCGATACGCCAATCACATTCAGAACGTCCACGCGCAGCAGGTCCGCCCAGCGAGCGGACGACAGGCCGAGCAGAAACTCCTGCACGCGGAAAAGCATGGCGAGAAGAAATATTTCGCCGCCGCGCAGGATCGTCGTGCGCGCGATTTCGTCGGCCGGTACGCCCTTCCCGCGCAACTTGTCCGTGACCAGCGCAAAGGAAATGCCCGCGAGAAAAAGAAATAAGGGCGCGGGCAGCGTGCCGCCAATCTGCGACATCCTGAGAAATACGCCGTCACGAGCCGCGCCGCCGAGCCATGAATCGTAACAGTGCGTCTGAAACATCACGAGACACGCAAGTCCCCTCAGCCAGTCGATGTAGGCAATTCGCTTTGTGGTCTTCTCCGCCATCGGTGTCATTCCAATTTAGAGGGCTTCACAGATTGCGGAAGAAGTCTGCAACCTGTTCAACCGCAGCTCGCGCCCATTGAGTGCGCTACACTATCGTGCCATGTCCGGCGAACGCCAGCTTTCCGTTTGGACCGCGCTCGGTCTGTGGGCCGCCGCCGTCGCAGGAGTGGCCGTGTACGGCGCGTGGTACGGATACGGCGGGCGCGCCTACGCCGTCACCCTGTGCGTGCTGGCATTTTTTCTTGCGATCCAGTTGTCGTTTGCCGCCGGAAATTTCGGCGAACGCTTTGCGCGCCGCGCCGGACCTCAAGGCGGCGTGCTGTTTTCCATCCTACCGTTTCTTGCCTGCCTGATCTACCTGGCGGGAACAAATAATTTCACGGCGCCGCGTGCCGCGCTGGCCGCCGCTTACACGCTCACTCCCATACTTCTCGCGATCTCCGCCGGCGCCGCAAAGCCCGGCGCGTGGCAGGACTATCTTGCGATGCTCGCGATTTTTCTTCCCTTGAAAATGCGTTTGCTCAACGGCCTCTGGCCCTATCCCGGCCCGGCAATTGCCGCCGTGGCCACGATGCTGCTGGCGATCAGCGTCGCGCTGGCCGCATTTCTATTCGTGCGCCAATTTGATGGAGTGGGTTACAACATCGTTTGGGGACGCGACGCGGTGTGGGCCGTCCTCGTTCACTTCGCGCTGCTCGCCGCCATCGTGATCCCGCTGGGAATATGGCTGCACTTTATCCAATTCGATCCCGCGCAGGCGCACTGGAAATCTTTACCCTTCGATGCGATTTCCATTTTCCTGCTGACGGCCTGGCCTGAGGAATTATTGTTTCGCGGCTTGCTGCAGAATTCCCTTTCGCGTACGTTTTCCAGCGAGACCGCCGGCTGGTTCACGGCCTCCGCCATTTTCGGCCTCGCGCACGTCGCCAATAACGGAGTGTTTCCCAACTGGCGCTACGCCCTGCTCGCGACCATCGCGGGACTTTTTTATGGACGCGCGTGGCGCGAGACGAACAGCATTTTCGCGTCCGCCATCGTCCACGCCCTGGTGGACATCGTCTGGCATCTCGCGTTTCGCACGTTGTAACAACGGCAAATTAGTAGCGCGGGCTTCAGCCTGCGGGGTTTGGTCGTTGCAAGGACCAAAACCCGCAGGCTAAAGCCCGCGCTACTGTCGCGTTTCTGAATCCTCGAAAGAAACGAACGCTATCTGACCACGCCGGAAATCGGACTCGACGCCGAGGCGTAGAGTTTCTTCGGCATGCGCCCAGCCAGAAACGCCTTGCGCCCGGCGGATACGGCGTCGCGCATCGCTTCCGCCATCAGGACCGCGTCTTGCGCTTCGGCAATCGCCGTGTTCATCAGGACTCCGTCCGCGCCCAGCTCCATCGCCACGGCGGCGTCCGACGCCGTGCCAACGCCCGCGTCCACGATCATCGGCACTTCAGTGATTCGCTCGCGCAGAATGCGCAGGTTTGCGTGGTTCTGAATTCCCAGGCCGGACCCGATTGGCGCGCCGAGCGGCATGACGGCCGCCGCGCCCGCGTCAATCAGCTTGCGCGCAACCACCAGATCGTCATTCGTATAGGGCAGCACGACGAAACCCTCTTTCACGAGAATCTGCGTCGCGCGCACCAGTTCCTCGGTGTCCGGGAACAGCGTCTGCTGGTCGCCGATCACTTCGAGCTTCACCCAGTTGGAAAGGCCCACTTCGCGGCCAAGGCGCGCCGTACGCACGGCCTCGTCGGCGTTGTAGCACCCGGCCGTGTTCGGCAAAATAAAAATCTTCTCGCGGTCGATGAAGTCGAGCAGCGATTCCTTCGTCTTGTCGGTGAGGTTTACCCTGCGCACCGCCACCGTCACCATGTCCGCGCCCGAAGCCGCGTGCGCCCGCGCCATCTCCTGAAAACTGCGGTATTTTCCCGTGCCCACAATCAGGCGCGAACGAAACGCGCGCCCGGCAATCACCAGTTCATCGCTCATTACAGTTCTCCCGGGATTCATTGTATCGCGGCCGAGCGCCGTAGCACAGGCTTCACGCAGGCGTGGCAAGGCAAACTCCCGCGTCGCGAAAGCCTGTGTGGTTTTTGATTTGTGGCGTGCGAAAGTCAAAAGAACGCAGGCTGTTGAGCCTGTGTGACAACTGGAACATCTTTGCAGGGCACGGCCTCATCCATGCAGTAACCTTCGAGGAATCTCTCTCTTTCCGTGGGTGCCCCATCCTTCGCGCTTTTTGCGAAGGGTGGGTCCCTCCGCTTCGTGTGGATTAGCCGAAGGAAGGCCTTTTTCCGCAAGCTGTTTAGCCGCAGACCCTTTCGAAATCGAATGACTACGCGGGCTCTGGAGCCTGTGCTAGCGGGTAAGAGCGAGTGTCGCCTGTGCGCTGCGGACCCACCCTTTGCAAAAGGCGCGAAGGATGGGGCACCCAAAAAAAGCTAAAGGCAAAACCACGCCGGCTGAAGCCTGTGCTACGCAACCATCCGCCATGTGCGCTAATTCACGATTAATGTGACGGTGATCTGCTGCGACGCTGATCCGGTCACGGTGATTATGTAAGTCCCCGCGGGCGTCCCATTGGGGTTCCCGGAAGTTCCACTGTTGGAGGAACCGCAACCCGCCGCGAATAAAATCAGCACAATCGCAAGCGTGCCCAGCGGAACCAACGCAAACACGCGCCGCCTGCGCGCAGCAATGAGGGCAATGGCCGAAATCCCCAGAACCAACAGCACTCCCGGCCACTGGTCCCTGTGGAACGGCCTCTTCGCGATCGATGGCGGAACGATCATGGCACGCGAAGTGGTCGTGATGACCAAGGAAGCGGTCGAATTTGCAGGAACGGTTACAGCTCCGCAAGCCGTGCCCTGGGGCAATCCCGAACAGGTCAGGACGGATGGAACGCTCGCATTGTTCGTAATCATATACATCGCCGAAGATCCTGCGGAGACCGTCTGCGAAAGAGGCGAGGCGGTGAGGGCGTTCAGATTCCCGAGCCTGGCGGTCAGAACGGTTTTGCCGCCCGCCTGATCCGCAACCGGATCCGGCGGTCCAAAAGGCGCGACCATGATGTAATACTGTGTACCCGCCATCGCCGTAAACGAGAGCAAGGACTGCGTGTATAGCCCGCTGGAAACATCGTCATTGCAGGCCACATTGACCAAGTTTGGAGATGTTCCTGACCACACCGAGAGAGTCGTGTCATACGCGCTGCCAAGCGTGGATAAAATAACCGATTGCGTCGTTGTGAGGTTAAGCGACCACCATACGGTCTTGGTATCCGGATTTTGGCTTCCCACAACGCAAGGAGGAACAGGATCGGTCAGGGACTGTGTCGCCGCGGAATTGTCCACGGGGCTTGTGAAGGGAAGGATGTAATCGGAATCGCGTTCCCGATCAGGTCGTTCAACGGCGCCGTGCTAGTCACTGTAAACGGTAGCGATGCCGAAGATTCCCCGGCCTTAGCCGCATCGTCCGTGACGGAAACCATGTCGGGTGCGCCGGGGGTTAGGGTGGTTGTGCCCGTTCCATAAGCCACCAGCGAGCCTGAAATGGTCGCCGAGATAGATGTTGCTGTGCCCCCAGATATCATCGTGACGCCTGCGGTGGACCCATTCCAAAGAATCTGCGGATTTGTCAGGGAAAAGTTGGTTCCCGTCGCGGTCAACGTAAAGGGGCCAGAGCCTGCTGTGGCGGACGTAGGGCTGATGGAAGTCAGCGTGGGCGTCGAACCGGTGCTGACGCTGGCCCACGAGGTGACCAAAATATTTGCGTCAATCGAGCCTAAACCCGTCGCCTGATCGTAGCCAGGGCCCGCAACGAAACCTATCGAGCCGCCGCTTGGACAATCCTGGGTCCCCGACAGGCAAGGGCTTTTGTTGTCTCCAGATCCCGTACTAATGTCGTGAAATGCCGTCGGCTTACTGGCTGACAGAGGATACAGAATATAGTTGATGTTTCCCTGCCCTGCGGAACCCGTCTTCTGATTGATCAGCGCCACAATTCCCGCTAATGTTGGCGCTCCAAATGACGTGCCACCGAATGCCTGCAAACTAGTGTCCGAGTATCGAAATGTCCCGTTGAGGCAGCTCGACGTGTAGATGGTGGACCCCGTCGGCTGAAACTGATCGCAAACAAGGTACGAATCGTGGAAATTCGACGCATTGATTGAAACGTCGGGAACGTCGCGAACGCCATCGGCGGGAACCCCGGTTCCGGTCTGCCAGGAGGGCTTGCCGAAGACCGAACTTGCGCCACCGCCTCCGGCCGACAACTGACTCTGTGCCAGAGTATCGTTCCAAACTATTTCGGGAATGTACGACAATGCCGAAGTCAGTATGTCCGTCGTACTTTGCGGATGCCAATACGCGCCATTCCCCTCGTTGAATTCCGTGCCTCCCACTCCCGTCACGTAGGGCATGCTGCTCGGAAAGTCGACATTCAGGCCTAAAATCGCGGGATAATTCCCCATGTCGCTGTCGCAGTCGGTGCCGCCACCGTCTCCGGCGGCCGAAACGATTGTAGTGCCCTGGGCATTCGCCTGCTGCGCTGCGGCGACAAAAGCGTCAATCTCGGCGGAGGTATATGTCTGCTCGCACCCGCCATAGCTGATGCTGATCACCGGCGCTAAATTATTGGTGACGGCATATTGCAGGGCGTCTATGGCTCCGTTGCCAGAATATACGAAATGAATCGTCGCATTTTTCGCCACCGCGCCGGACCACTCGATATCGAGGCTGGACTCTTGCTCGTCGCCAGTACTGTTGAGGACGCCGGGATCGGTCGAGGTCGGAACTAGAGTCACGGTAAGTGGCAGATTTGTAACAAGATTATTGGGCAGTCCCGCAGCAGTCCGAAATGCCGCAATATCCGCCAGCACAACATTCGACTGGCCAACAACAACGATTGTTTGCCCCGTACCATCAATCGCCGGGCTGGCACTGTACAAGGGGTTCAAGTCGTAAATCATGGCAAAATCGCCGGGCGCCACGAAATTATTCCCCGAAATGCTGGACGTGAATTCCGGCTGCGGAACGCCGCTCATCGGATTCTTTTTCATCGACCGTGGTTTCAATAAATAATTATTAAGCCCGCGAAACCCCGAGACCATCCCGGCCAGTGCGGCGGGCACGGAAGGCTCGGCGGAATTGGCGTAAAATTTCCTGTCGCCGGTCGCGTAATTGTGAATTTCGGTGTGAAACGCGGCTTCGATTTGCGTGGCCGTCCCGTTAAAAACGATGAGGTTCCTGCTTGCGGGGGATTCCACCACGGTGAATCCGCGGGTCTGCAGCCAGGCCGCGACCGTCTCCATATCGGCTTGCGAAACGCCAAACCGATCGCCGTATTGCTGTGGCGTGAGCCATTGATGGAAGCTGGGCGACGTCGTATTTTGCTGCGCGGCGAGTAGGTTCGCGAGGTCGGCCTTCTGCGCCGCCGTCTGCTGAAACACCATCGTGATGCGCTCCATCGGGAGCGTGGGAGCGGCCTTGCCCTGGTCGTTTTCCGCGCGCGCCAGCGGATGCACATTGCCGGACAGCGTCATGAGGCGGCTCTCGTCAATCGGCGCGGAAATCCGCGATTGCACGGCAACGCTTTGCGCGGAGACCGCAAGCGGCACGACCAGCGCCAGCGCGCCAGCCAGCATTGCAACCTTTCGGAATTGTGAAAATGCGCTGCCAAGTCCTCTGCCAGTAAAAAGCAAGTCGCTCATATTTCTCCTCGGCTCCAGCTACTGACTTGTTTCACACGAAGCATATACCAGAAACGAACTCTATTTTAGGGACATAATTTAGGGACATAATGAAACCAGTAGGCCCATATATCAATTACCTTGGATGCAGGATTTGGTTCCGGGTTTTCTCGCGAATTTGCCGGGGGCATGTTTTTTTAGCCTCCCCGCAAACAAGGGCTTTGCGTTTTAGTAGCGCGGGCTTCAGCCTGCTGGGTTTAGCGCTGGCCGGTCCTCAACCCCCGCAGACTGAAGCCCGAGCTACCGGGACGCGAAACTCGCATATTCCGATTTGCAGGAACACAACGGAGGAATTCACAAAAGCGCGGTCCCGTAAAACAGCCGCAATCAGTTTTCAACCGGCTTCCAACCCTCGACCGGAAACGTAATGTGCCAGAAGTTGGGGGACGCCGAGGAAAACTCCACCGGAATCAGCGATCCCCCGGAACACTCCCGGGGCGCGCGCGTGACGCGGCAGTCGATCTTCTCGCGCGTTCGTTCATTCACGAGCGCCACCTTTGCATCCGCGCCCAGCGCGCGCGGGCTCACGACGATCGCTCCATGACTGTTCACCGAGGACGTGCAGGCGGGAATGCGCACGGTCTGCCCGTTTTCGGACATTTCCAGCATGATCGGAATGCGAATCACGACCCGCTGGCTGCGGCGGCGATCCTCGCCCGCCAGCTGGGAAATACCACGATTCATAAACTCTTTCGATAATGTCATAGGTCAAACCCCCAAAAATCCATCTGCGGATTCACCAATTCAATTCCCAATTCCCAGCCTTCCATGCGCTCATGGCCGCGCCAGACGATCACGGCGCGATTCGTTTCCTTGCTCACCATATTGGTCAGCTGGACCGTCTGTTTGACATCCAGATTCAGCGGCACGACCGCCATGCAGCCGTAAGGCCCCACGACGCGCGTCTGGCCCGCTTCACGGACCGAATTCCCTCCCGAATTCCATTCCAATGTCACGGGTACCTGGGAATTAACTCGCACGCCGCGTCGTTTTTGAATTCCGGTAAGTGGAGTAACCCTTGCCTTTGCAATCGATTGGATGCCTCTGCCTGGGATGCTTGGACCGCGTCTGGCCTGAAATTCAGTCATTTCAGGTCCCCTCAGTGGACCTCGGGAATGTCCGGAACATCATGTGGACATTTGGCATTCCCGTACTGCAGAAATCCTAGGCCGCGGGCCCTGGCACGTCAATTGTACGAAGGGACAGGAATGGTGTGGGATTAGGACAGTGATTCAAAATGGGACTCGCGATGCTATTCGATTTTCACTGAAATGCAGCGCGATGGGAGATAAGCAGTTGTAGCACAGGCTTCAGCCTGTGTTCTTTTGACTTTAGACTACCAGAAATTAAAACCACACAGGCGGAAGAGCCTGTGTGGCAACTGGCAAATCTTTGTAGGGCACGGCTTCAGCCGTGCCATAAAGTCCGCGAAATCAATTCGGCTTTAGCCGCTGGCTCTTTCGGAATCGAGTTGCCACACAGGATGCGAAGCTGCGCCACGAAACAGCTAGCGGATTCTTTTTTCCAGATCCGGCACGGACTCGATCAGCACGTGTCCCGTGACCGCCAGCGTGCGGGGATCGATCTTGTCGAGCGTGTCGCGCGGGGTATGCCAGTAATCGAGGACCTGGCTCTCAAAATCGATGATGTCGGTCGAGGGCACATCGCGCTGTAAAAATGAAATGTGATCGTCCTCGATGGCGTTGGAATCATTGAGAAACACTTTGCCGTAGCCGAGGCGACGCGCGGTGGACCACAGCACATCCGTGAGCCACGGAGTCGAATTCGATTCGCGCCGGTAGATGGGATTTGTAGGCCCGACCATGTCCACGAGGATCATGGCCTTCACGCGATGCAATTCTCCGGAAAGCGCGAGCCGCGCGGCCAGTTCCTTGCTGCCATAGGTGTGATCGGGATCGGCCCACTGGGGACGGAATGCTTCCTCGCCGTCAAAAAATACGAGCCAGATCGTCGCCGCGTTCTTTCGCGCGCACAGGAGGCGCGCGAGTTCGAGCAGAACCCCGGTGCTCGATCCTCCGTCGTTCGCGCCGACAAAGTTGTCCATGCGCTTCGTATCGTAGTGAGAAGAAAAAATAATGATGTTGGGACTCGCGGACGGAACCTTGGCCACGATGTTTTTCATGGCCACATCGCCCGCCGGCGTCGAGGCATGAAAATCCTGCTCTTCGACCGGGCATCCAAAACTTTTCAATTGCCCGACGATGTATTCCTGCGCGCGGCGAATTCCCTGGGACCCGGCCGAGTGCGGCCCAATGGCCACAAGCTGCTCGACATGTTTGTAGGCCCGCGCGCCGTCAAAGCCTCCGGTCGTTTCCGGGGCGGGCGCGGGAGGAAAGGTTGCCGCCTGCGGAGCGCCCGTTCCCTGCGCGCTACTTTCGGACGAGGAAGAATTTCCGCACGCGGCGAGGCCCATGCAAGAAAGCGCCGCAAAAAACACGATCCATCGGCCCAGCCCGCGCAACCGGGACGTCATTTATCGTTCACCCTTGGCGTCGATGGCGGCGCGCTTGGCTTTATTCCTCACCACAAGCGCCGCGACTCCGATGCCCACGAAATACAGCGCCACCATGGGCGCCATGAATACGAGCATGGTCATCGCGTCCGGCGTGGGCGTGACGATCGCGGCAATCACGGCGATGATCAGAATGGCGTAGCGCAAATTTTTCCACAGAAATGCCGGCGTCACGATGCCGAACAGCGCGAGAAAGAAAATCAGCACCGGCAGTTCAAAAATAACTCCCAGTCCGAGCAGCACAATCAAAATAAAATCGAAGTATTCATTAATGCTGATCAGCGGGCGGAACGGGCCCTGAAATCCGATCAGGAAATTCAGCATGTACGGCAGCATGACGAAATACCCGAACGAAATGCCCGCAAGAAACAGAAATACCGAGAAAAAAATAAATGCACTGACCGCTTTGCGCTCGTGCTTGTAAAGGCCGGGCGCGATAAACAACCATATCTGGTACAACACAACCGGGGCGGCAAGGACCACGCCAATGTAAATCCCCAGCGTGATAATCAGATTGATCGCCCCGGTGGGGCTGGTGTACACGAGACGGTCGTCCAGATTCTGTTTGTGGAGGGCTTCCCGCATCGGCAGGGCAATCCATGCAAAAACTTTTTGAGAAATGGCGACGCCGACCATCGCGCCCACGGCAATGGCCATCGCGGAATTGATGAGCCTCTGGCGCAAATCCACAAGGTGCTCGAAAAACGACATCTTGCCGCCCGGCTCTTGCTCGGACGCTATTGGGGAGGAGTCAGACTGCGGTGTTGTCATCAGAAGGTTTCTCGTGTGGGACGCTTACCGTTTCCGGCGAATTTGGTTGCGCATGGCCGGAATCGGCATGGGGCGCAGGGCTGTTCTCGTTCTGAATCTGGGGCTCGGCAGGCTCAGGCACGGACGCGGACGGCGCCTCCCGAGGCACAGCGCCTTCCGGAGCCACAACCGGAGCCGGAGAAGGCTCGGGCACGGAAGGCTGCGCGGCGCGGAAGGCCGTGGCGGTTTCCTCTTCGCGGATGCGAGTCTGTCGCTCGAGCTCGCGCACTTCATCCTCGAGCGCGAAACGGAAATCGCTCGTCATCTTTCGAAATTCCGCCGTTGCTTTGCCAAGCATGCGCGCCAGTTCCGGCAGCTTCTGAGGTCCGAAAATCACCAGCGCCACGACGAAAAGAACGACTAAATGCGGCAGACTCAACATGGGCAGTATTCTTTGCCTTTTTGGATCGAATTGCGGAAAATACAAGCGCCCGGGAGCCGGTCTGAAAACGAATCCGCTCTATAATTCCAGCGGGCCGCCCCTCGTAACGCAGAGTAAACAAATACAGCTCGCTCCCGCCATCATGCAGATGGAATCATAGTGGACAGGCGGAGGGGTGTCAATTCAAGCTCTATGCTATACTGGCAGCTGATGTGCATGGCGACGCGCTGTGCCGCAGGAAAGCGAGGCCGAAATGCAGGGTGAGAGGCGTGGAGCGCTGCTGGTCGCATTCGTATTGATCGTATCCGCGATTCTGGGGGGCATGTACGGTCCTTCGGTGCGCGCGACATCCACGGATATCAACAGCCTGCAGGATACAGTCAAGTCCTTCACGCACCTCCTTGCGATTGTCCAAAAAGATTACGCGATACCCGTGGATACCGATCACGCCATTTATTCCGGGGCCATCCCGGGAATGTTGCGCGTTCTCGATCCGCACTCCAGTTTTTTTGATCCGCGCGCCTATGCCAGCCTTCGCGAGGACCAGCGCGGCAGATATTACGGCGTCGGGATGACCATCGTCCCGCGCGATAACTTCACCTTCGTACTTGCTCCCATGCCCGGCTCACCCGCGTTTCGCGCCGGCATCCGGCCGGGCGATGTCATCCTGTCCGTGGACGGAAAATCCGCCGAGGGGCTGAGCACTTCGGAAGTCGCCGACATGCTGAAAGGGCCGAAGGGCACGGTCGTTCACATTGCCATGAAACGCGTCGGGGACACCGACAATCTCAGCTTCACCGTGACGCGCGATGAAATTCCCAAACATTCCGTCGATCTCAATTTTGAAGTGAAGCCTGGAATCGGGTACATCAAGCTTTCCGGCTTCAATGAAACCACGGATACGGAGATGACCGACGCGCTGAAGGGTTTGGATGCCACAAAGCTTGACGGCCTGGTGCTGGACCTGCGCGGAAATCCCGGCGGACTGTTGAATGAAGCCGTCGCCGTTTCCGACATGTTCCTCGATAGGAATCAGTTGATTGTGTCCCATCACGGGCGCGCGTCGGCCGAGCGGCGCTATTACGCCGTGCGCGGCAACCGTGGCGTCACCATTCCGCTGGTGGTCCTCGTCAACGGCGGCTCCGCTTCCGCTTCGGAAATCGTGACGGGCGCGATCCAGGATCATGACCGCGGCCTGGTGGTCGGCGAACAAAGCTTCGGCAAAGGACTCGTTCAAACCGTATCCGGACTAAGCGAAAACACCGGCCTCGCGCTGACCACCGCGCGTTACTACACGCCGAGCGGCCGCCTGATCCAGCGCGACTACAAGGATATTTCGCTCTACGACTACCTCTACAATCACAAGAATCCTCCTCCCACCGAGGTCAAGCTGACGGATAGCGGGCGGCAGGTTACCGGTGGCGGCGGCATCACTCCCGATGTGCTCGCGCAGCCGACGAAGCTGAACCCATTCCAGGAAACAATCCTGCGCCGCGATGTTTTCTTCGGCTACCAGGGCGGAGTCGGCGGATTCACCACCTACTTCCTCGGCACAAAACCTGAAATCACCAAAAACTTTGTGGCGGGCGACAGCGCGTTGAAACTGTTTCGCGCCTATCTCGACAAGATGAAAATCGACTACACTGAGCCGGATATCGCTGCGAACCTTCCCTGGATCAAGCGCGAAATCCGGAAGGAAGCGTTCATCTCCATATTTGGCCTGACCGAAGGCTACAAGGTGGATCTCGAGGACGACTCGCAACTCCAGAAGGCGTTCGAAACGCTTCCACAGGCCCGCGCGCTGTACGACAACGCCCGCAAAATCATCGCGCAACGCAACGCGGGAGCCACAACGCTGCAGCAGTGAATGACCGCAGGGTGATCGTCCTTCGCGAATAGTTTGCAAAGCGCGTTTGGAATCCTCGCCAAGCCCTGCTAAAATCTCAACAGTTCTGTGGGCGGCTAGCTCAGCTGGGANNCGGGGGTTCGATCCCCCCGCCGTCCACCAAATCTTCTTTCCCTACTCCGCTTTACGAAACTCAACCATTCTGCTCGGTCGCCCAAGTCGCCCATCCAAGGTTCCCGTCAGATCAAATCCAAGCCCGATTCTGTCTGCCCACATCAGCCTGAATTCTCTGTCCTGCGCTAGCTCTCTCGCTCCCGGACCGCTGCGCGTGCCCGGACCAGAAGTGTTTCAGCGAGTCCGGACAGTGCGACGATTCCAGGCGCTCCTGGTTTCGCTTCCGGGAAAAATCTCTTCGCGGTTCTCATCCATAGCCGCAGCGACTACGGACGTGACGATGTTGGAGTAGTCGCGAATCAACGAGGGCACCAGCGAATCGACCGTCAGGTGCACACACTTCCTCATCCCGTGTTGTGCAGGGTGCCACTGAACTCCAATGGCACCCTGCACATGGTTATTGTGTGGTGAAGGTCGATAACACCCCGTACGAGTAGGACACGTTTCCGGCAATGTCCGCGAGCCACCAGGTATTGGGCCAATAGATAAGATCGTAGATGGTAGCCGCCGCCAGGGACGCCGTGGGCGCAAGGGTCACCGTCTTGTAATCCAACGAGATGGTGATGGTGGTTGTAACCGTGGTCAGCGTGTTGTGCGTGCGCAGGTAAATGTGGTTCGAGTCGATGAGGATCGGGTTCATGGCCTCGCTGAAGGTGACCGAAAGCCCAGGCGTAGCGTCATTCACACTGATTGCGAGGTTGAGCGGAGTGACTGCGGTGATGACCGGGTTCGTCCAGTCGAAGCTCGACCCCGTGCTGAAGGTGCTGGTGACCGGGGTGATGGGATTGCCATTGTAATCCGTAACGCCCGTGATGCTGAAGGTGTAAGTCGTGTTGGGCTGCAAGGCGGAGGGCAACTGCACGGCCACTTCCGTGTTTCCCATCTGCTGGTAAACGGCGATCGCCAGCGGGCTGCCGCCGTTTGGAGTGAGTGTGATGTTGCCCAGTGAATTCCCCGCGACCGGCTCGCTGAACAGCAACCCGAGGCTGGTGCTATTCCACGGGCCGTTGTTGGTGTTTATCGGCACGTTGGTGGAAAGGTTGGGCGGATTGGCCTGGACCAGCGTTGGTCCGGCGCTGCTTGGGCCACTGCCGGTGTAGAAGTAGACGAAGCCGTTCTGCGCCGCGTTGCCCGTGAGATCGATGGCGTAGTAGCACGCATAACCGAACTCAGCGTTGGCGGCCAGGGGCGCGGTTGGCGTCATGGTGACCGCCATCAGGTCCGAAGAGAATGTGTAGCCTACCGGAACATACGCGCTGTGCGTGTAATCGTAGATGTAGAGTCCCGAGGAGGTGATGCTGCTCGGGTCAATCGCCTTCGAGTAGCGGCAGGTAAACAGAGCGTTGGTGGCAATCCCGGTTTGACTGCTGGGGAAGTCAAGCGAGACGCTTGCGGCGCTGAAGTCGGGCAAGGCCTCGGTGGTGAACTGCGCATTCGCGAGCGCAAAGGTATTGCCCGCGTAATCGAGCAGCCCGCTAGCGCTCACCTGAATCGTGCTCGAAGGCGGCAACGGATTCACCGGGGAGAAGTTCGCGCCCATAGCGTTTCCGCTGCTGTAGGTGTACGACCAGGTACCGGGGATGGCGACGGGGCCAACAGTGATCTGAACCGTGGTGGCGTTGATCGAGGTCACATCCACGGGTTTCGAGAACTGCAGCCGGATGTAGGCGTTGGTTCCCACATTCACCGAACTGTCCGCCGGCCCGATTTTGACCGTGCCGGAGGTGGTGTCCGAAGTGCTGGTGGTAGTGAAGTACGTGGTCCAGCAACCGCCCTGAGCCGCAACTCCGTTCGTGCCCTGAATCGAGGTGTTGGCGCAGAAGTAGTTGGCTGTGGACGGGCTGAACGCCGGATTGGGCGTGACGCGAACAATGTTCGGCGAGGGCTGCGTGATCGTGCCCACTACCACGCCGCCATAATAGAAGTTGACGTTGCCGCTCAACGTGGCTCCATTGATCGGCAGGCTGTACTCGATATCGACATAAGCGTTCGTGGGCACATTCGTCGACCCGGAAGCAGGGCTTACCGCCACGATCTGCGGTGAGTCGGTGGCTGGATTCCCAGCGGCCACGGTAAAGAAGTAGCCACTGTTGCCCTGGAAGGTGTTGCCGTACACATCCATCACATTCCCCGAGAAGAACCACTGAACCACCGCGCCGTTCGGGAACGCCACAGTGGGCGTGAACTGCACTTCATACCCGCTGGCCGTCGACGTCACGCTTCCGGCGTACAGCTGGCCGTTCACGGTGACCGTCAGATTGCCCGGCAGCGTGGCGGCATTCACCGGGCGAGTCAAATAAAGGGTCAACAACGAATCGGTCGGAACCCCGGTTGAACCCCACGTGGGTCTCACGGCTTGCAAGTAGCCGTTGCCTGTGGCGGGATCGGTTGTCGTTGTGAAGGTGCTGGTGAACGTGCTCGCCAACCCATTGCCCGAAAAGTCGGTGACTCCTCCGATTCCTCCAATTGCGGCGGGCAGCGCAATGGTGTAGCTGGTGCCATTATACAAAGCGCCAGTGTTGAAGGTCATGGTGCGGCCGTCCGCCGACAGGGTAACGCTGCCGTTGTCTTGCATGCTCTGACCGGCGTACAGCTGCGTATTGTAGCTGCCCGTAGTGCCGGGATTGATCGACTTGTTGAACGTCACGGAAATGGGCAGATCGAGAGCCACATAGGTTGCGCCGTTGGCTGGATTGACCGAAAGCACCGTCAAGGGCGTGGTATCCGGCGAACCGGTGGTCACGGTGAAGTTCACCAACTGCTGCGGATAGCAGTTGCCGTTCTGGAACACTTCGCCGAGGATGTCGGTAGGCCCGCCGCATTCGCCGACAGTGATATTCGCGCCGGCCGGATATGGACTAGTCGGAGTAAATGTGACCTGGTTGCCGCTGACTGCATAGGTTCCGGCCAGGCCATTGTAGCCGTTCCAGCCGTCCATGACCTTCAGCGTGCTGCTATTCACCGTCGATGGAAGCAGAATCTGGCTGAATGTGAGGATGATCTGCTGCGTGGCGGACACACCCGTGGCGCCCCATGTGATATTGGAACTGGTGAAGGTCAACCCACCGACGGCTGCCACGCTGCCGACCGTGAATGTGCTTGGAGAGGTAGCCACGGCGTTGCCGTTGGTGTCCGTGAAGCCCGAGACATTCACCGTGTAGGTGGCGCCCGCCGACAAGAAACTGCTTGGCGTAAAGACGAGCGTTTGGGTGTTGGGCATGCTCACGGTTCCCGCCAACGGGATACTCCCATTCAGCAGTTGAATCGAACTCTGCGTCCAACTGATGGGATCGATGGGCGCGCTGACGGAAGCGATGACCACGGCGTTCAGAGGAATGCCCGTGGCGCCGTTAAACGGGCTGACGGTGACCGTCGGACCCGTGATGACCGCGCCGCCGCTCGTATTGAAGTAGACGGTGACGCCATTGCCGTTGTTCCCGTCCTGGTCCTGGAAGCCGCAGCAGGCCTGGAAGTAGTAGCGGGTGTTGGGCAGCAGTGGAATTTGCGGCTGCATCGTTACTTCCAGCCCGTTCGACGACGGGGTAACGGTAAGCGGAATAAACTGCCCGGTGTCGTAGAGGTACATGCGGAATGTGTTGTTCGACACGGTGATCGGGTTGAGCGGCTTGTTGAACACAAACTTGGGAACCACGTTGGTTCCGACCGTGCTGTTGTACGGCGGATCGTAATTGATCGCCGTGGCATAGGTCATATAGATATCGTAGGTCGCGCCGGTCGTAAAGCTGTTGGACACGATGGCCACCGTATTGCCGGCCGGATCTTTGACGCCTGCGATCGTCATCGTGTAGGTGATCTTCGGCGCTAGCGGCGACTGCGGAACAAGCTGCAGCACGGTATTGCCCGCGCTCAACAACGGCGTGGTCGGCACGGTGGTGCCGCCCGCCGAAAGCGTGACTCCGCCGACGGTATTGGGATCAATGGCCGCGGAGAACTGCGCTTCCACGATCGTGTTGGTGCCCAAGCCGGTTGCCCCGCTCAACGGATTGAAGTTGATCACCGTGGGCGCGGAACTGGAGCTGGCGAATTCGGCATAGAAGTAGAAAGAGACGCCACTGACCTGGTTACCCGCCAGGTCTGTGCCGCCGCTGGCATAGAAGTAGTACTGGCGCCCCGCGGACAGCGGAGAGGTCGGCGCCAGATAGGCAAGCGACTGGTCCGCGCTCCAGGAGAGCGTGGTTGGGATATAGGTGCCCAGCAGGGCGTCAGAGATGTAGAAATTGCTCGGCCCAAACGTGGTTACATCCATCGATTCGCTGAACTGAATCCGGATCGAAGAGTTGGTCGGGATGCTCTCGTTGCTGGTCACGCTGGTCCAGACCACGGTAGGCGGCGTGAAGTCCGGCCCCGGTCCCGTCGTGAAGCTGGAGGTGAAGAAAATGGGGTTGCCAACCTGGTCGAGAACACCGTTGAGGGTCATCACCAGGTTCGTGCTGGGCGGCAGCGGCGCGTTGGGCACAAACTCCACCCGGGTGTCGTTGGAATTGAACCAGTAATTCCCTACCAGGGGCGTGCCGCCGTTGGTTACCTGGAATGTGCTGCTGTTGACACTCACCGCATCGATGGTTTTGCTGAAGACCACGCCGGGAGCCACATTGACGCCCACGTTTTGGGCGCCGTTGTACGGAACCGCGCTCACGACGGTCGGCGTTGTGGCGTCCGTGGAAGTGCCTGTGTAGTAGTAGCCTTGATAACCGCCGGAAGCAGGCACGCTGGTCGCGCTCTGCAGGCTGCTGGTGAAGTACAAGTAGAGATAGTGATTGACGCCCAGATTTGCCGAAGGCTGGATGCGGACCACGTTCGGCTGCGGCATCGAGTACGTACCGGCCACATTCTGGGTAGTGCTGCCGTCGTACAAATAGATGCTGGTGCTGTTGACCGTCGCCGGATTCAGCGGCGTGTTGAACTGGAAGTCGAAGAACGAGTTGAGCGCGATTGCGCTGTAGATCGAGGGAGACGCAACCTGCAGCGCCGGCACCGAGGTGGCGGTGCTGGCGGCCGCGAAGAAGTAGCCGGAGGCTGCGTTGATGTAGGTGCCGTTGGTGGTAGTCAGGTTATTGGTGGTCCACCACTGGATGAGCGCGCCCGCCGTCCATGGGGAGCTGGGCGTGAATTCCAGTGTGTATCCGTTATCCAGCACAGCCACCGAGCCGGAAACGGCCACGTTGTTCTGCGCGACCTGAATGCCGCCGCTGGCCGTGGCAGAATTGATGGGCAGATTGCTGTAGAGAGTGATGGGTTGGTTGGCGTTAATGCCGCTGGCGGCGTAGCCCGGCCGCGTGCTGATCACCGTGCCATTGGTGCTCGAATCGGACTGGGTGGTGGCGAACTGGCTGATGAAGTTGGTGGCCAACGTGTTGCCGGTCCAATCCTGAATGCCGGTGTCGAGATACGCGGTCATGGTGGTGCTGGCCGGCAACGGGTAGCAGTTGAACATCAGTGTCGCACTGTCCTGAGACCTGCTGTAGCTCGTGCACATGGGGCTCTGCGAATCGCCGGCGAACATGGCGAAGTCGCTGGCGTTCACCGTGGATGGATTGATGGAATGGTTGAATGTGGCCACCACGGGCGCGCGCAGGCCGACTCCCGTTGCCCCCGAGCTCGGCGTGAACGCCATCACCTGGAGCGGCGCGGAGGGCGCTATGGCCGTGCTGCCGGTTGTGAAAGAGAAGAACTGGACCGGATAGCAGCCGGCATAGAGAGGATTTCCCGCCCAGTCATACGGTCCATTGCAGTTCCCGACATAGATGGTCATATTGACCGGGAACGGGCTGTCCGGCGTGAAGATTACCTGGTTGCCCGTAACCTGGTAACTTCCCGCAAGGGTTGCATTGCTGTTCCATCCGATCATGACCGACAGGGTGCTGGAGTTGACCGTGGCCGGATCGATCGGGTCGTTGAAGTTAAGCGTAATGGTCGTGTTGGTGGCGACGCCCGTTGCTCCGTTAGCGGGAGTGCTGCTTACCAGCGACAATCCGGTGTCACTGGCGGTCGAGGTCGTGAACGTGCCGGTGAAGGTTGCGCCGACGTTTTCGGACAGATCTGCGTAACCGCTGACTTGCACGGTGTACGGGGTGCTGCTGGTGAGAGGCGCGGATGGCGTGAAGGTCAGCGTCATCTGGTCACTGCCCAGAGAGTTCGTACCGGCAATGGGCGCACCACCGCCGGTGGGCGTCACTTGGATCGCGTTATAGGTGAGCGGATCGATGGGTTCATTGAAGTGAACCACGACGTGCGCGTTGACCGGCACTCCGGGGGTGCCGGTGGCCGGGAAGACCGAGGCAACATTAGGCGGCACAACCGCGGCGACGACGCCGGTGGTGAAATACCCATAGTAGCCGTACAGGTAGTTGCCGTCCATGTCGTAGGGGCCCCCGCTCATAAGGACGGAGTAATAGGTGTTGGGCAAGAGCGGATATGTCGGCTTAAATGTGGCGCTCAGACCATCGGCGGCGACATTAACCGTGCCCAGGACGTACTTGTAGCTGTCGGCGTTGTAGAGCATGAGCGTGCCCGTGTTGACGTCGATCGGGTTGATCGGCCTGGCGAAGGTCACCCTCGGCACAAAGTTGGTGCCTACATTGGTCTGACCATTCGCAAAATCGAGGCCCGTGGAGTTATACGCCGTGTCCGCACCGCTGCCCGTGGTGAAGGTGAACGACGATCCGGGCGTCAGCGTGTTGCCCGCCGTATCTGCGAGAGGCGTGCCATAGCTCACGGTATAGACAGTGCCCGGCAGCAGGGGTGATGTGGGAGTAAAGGTCAACATCGTACCCGACCCGCTGGGGCCCGGAGCCCTCCAGGTGAAGGATCCGGGCACATTGATGCCGCCGGCGCTCACGGTCAACCCAGCCTGCGTCGACTGATCCATATCGACGCTGAATTCGAGCTCAACGGGAACATTGGTGCCAACGCCGGTAACGTTCGCTGGCGGATTTGCCGCGACCACCGTGGGCGGCATGGTGTCCGCAGTGAAGACCGAGTAGAGATAGACGGCATAGTTGTTGAACGTGTTGCCGGTAGCGTCCTTGATGCCGTTCGTCATGTACAGGTAGTACTGCGAGTTCACGGCCAGCAGGGCGCTCGGTGTGAAGGTCATCACGCGGCCTGTGGCGTCCAGAGTGACGACGCCCGACACCGGAACGTAGCCCTGATTAGGATTGCTGGTCAAGTACAGCAACACCGTGCTGGCGTTGATCGTGGTCCGGTCCATGGGCTGGCTAAAGACCACGATAATGTTGCTGTTGATCGGCATCTCGGCGACGTTGGGTCCTGGGCTCACGGAAAGCAGTGTGGGCGCAGGGATCGTCGCAGCCTGCACGGTAAAGCCGCCGGGAACGGTTTCCACTTCACCACTGGTGGTCGTGACCACATCCTGCGGGCCAACCGTAGCACTGGCAGAGATCGTGAGGGTAGCCGTCAGGCTGGTGGCGCTGTTGACGGTCACCGGGCCGGACGCACCCAGTAGGGCGCCGCCAACCTGGATTTCAGGACCGAAGGTGGCCGTGGTCGTCCCGTTAACCCAATTGGTGTATTGGCCGTAGATGGTGACCGTTACGGTGGCACCCGGCGTGCCGATGTTGGGATTGATCTGGGTAATGACCGGCGTACCGGGCGTTACGCTGAAGCCGCCACTTAGAGTGACAGACTGGGCGTTGGTCGCCACCGTAATATCGCGGCTGCCCACGAAGGCGTTCGACGCGACCGTAATGTTGGCGGTCAACTGCGTAGCGTTGTTCACCGTAACAGGAGGAGTATTCACGGTGATCCCCGAACCAAAGCTTACGGTCGAGACGCCCTGCTGGAAGCTAGTGAATTCCCCGTCGATGACAATGTTGGCCGTGCTTCCCGCCTGAGCCGAGCTGGGAGTGGCGGAGAGCAGTTGCGGTATGCCGGCGAGCACGGAGAAGCCGCCAGTCATGGTGGCGTTTTCCGTACCGGTCGTCACAGTCACGTTGCGCGAGGCAATTGTTGCGGCCGGGTCGATGGTAATGCTCGCAACGGCGGCGGTTGCACTGGACACAGTTATCGGGTTGTTGACCGTGATGCCTGGGCCGAAGCTCGCGGTACTGGTTCCATCGAAGTGCGTGAACAGGCCTGTGAGACTGACGCTGAGATTCGTCGAGCCCTGCGTTCCGGTCGGCGGAGTTACCGCGGACAGTTGCGGAGTGCCAGGCGTCACGGTGAAGCCGCCGAGGATCGTGGCTACTTCCCCACCCGTGGTCAAGGACACGTCGTACGCACCCACCGGTGTGGAGGACGGAATGGTGATGTTGACGGTGGCCTGTTTCGCGGTGTTCACGGTAATTCCGGTCACGGAGATGCCTCCTCCGAATGTGGCCGTGGTGACGCCGCTGGCGAAGTTGGTCTGGCTGCCGGTAACAATCACGCTAAGCGAGGTGTACTGGGCGCTGGTCGCTGGATTCAAGTTGGAAATGGCCGCCGGACCAACCGTGACGTCAAAGGCGTTCGCGAGGGAGACGACTTCGCTCCCCGTGGTGACGGAGACGTTGCGGAAGCCAAGCGTTGCCGTCGGTTGCACAGTAATGTTTATCTGCAGCGAGGTCAAAGAGGTCAAACTCGATGTAGCCACCGAGTTTACGACAATGCCCGGGCCGAAACTCGCCGAACTGACGCCTGTGGCGAAATGAGTGAACGCCCCGGTGAGGGTGACGGTTTTGGTTACGCCCTGAATCCCGCTGGATGAGACAACGGCGAGCAACTCCGGTTGTGTCTGGAGGATTGTGAAGACATTGCTTCCGGTGGCGATCTCACCGAGAGTTGCCGTCGTGACCGACACCTGTCCTGCAGGCGCGTAGTCGGAGACGGTGATGTCCGCGGTGATCAAAGTGGCGGACTTCACGGTAAAGCTATTGATCAAAACGTATGGGAACGTGAGTTGTGTGACTCCCTGAGCCCAATTCGTGTTGATGCCGTTGATTTGCACCGCGGGCAGGCGTGCGCCCTGTCCGCCGGACGAAGACACACCTCCGCTGGTCGAATACTCAACACTGTTAATCACCGCCGGTCCGGGACTGACGTAGATGGCATTCGGCAGGCCCAATAGCTGTGAGGCTGTGCTGACCGAAAGGTTGTAAGAGCCAACATAGGTCGTGGGCAGCACATACCCGTTCACTGTCAGTGACGTGTCACCAGTAACGTTGATGTGGGCGTTGTCCACCACGATGCCCGGGCCAAAAGAAACCGTGGGCGTATTCACGGTCCACAGTGTTGCCTGGCTCAGGATCGTGAACGTGGCGGTGCTTTGCTGCGGCAGCGAACCTGGTCCGGAAGACAGCAGCAGCGGCGTGCCGGCCTGAACGACAAAGCCGTTGTTGATGACAGCAATTTCGCCACCGGTCTGGGCGCTCGCGTAGGTCGGGCCGATCTGGGCCAGCGCTGGCACAGTGAGCGTGAGAGTGGCGTCGGTATTGCTGTTCACCACCGTGCTGGTTACCCCGATACCCGCACCGAAATTGAACGTCGTTGTGCCGTCCCAATGCGTATTCTGGCCGGTGACGTCCACGACGGCGGGTTTGCCCTGCAAGGCCGAGTTGGGGTTGATGGCATGGATCAGAGCCAGGCTGGGAGTGACTGTAAAGCCTGCGCCGCTGACCGGGACCCCCTGCGTGGTCGCGATAACGCTGCGCCCGCCGAGCGTGGCCAGTTGATCGACGTTGATGATCTGCGTTGCGACGACGCCTCCGGGAAGAATTACAGGTGGCCCGTTGACCGTGATGCCGGAACCGAAATTGAACGTCGTCGTGGAATCAAAGTTCGTGAACTGACCGAGGATGTTAACCTTCAGGTTTTGTGCGCCCTGCATCCCCGAGCCCGGATCGACGATACTCAGAGTCGGCTGTTCCAGAACCACGCTGAATTGCGCGTTCTCCACTTCCGTACCAGTGGTGAGGGTAATGTCGCTGGTCGAGGCCGTG
The DNA here is from genome assembly GCA_003165465.1 of Acidobacteriota bacterium. Classification (GTDB taxonomy): domain Bacteria; phylum Acidobacteriota; class Terriglobia; order Acidiferrales; family UBA7541; genus Palsa-360. Next base: position 32,868 of record PLUM01000075.1, on the reverse strand, counting down.
GCCGATAGGCTGATGGTGATGTTGGCCAGAGCCGTGGTTGGGCTGGTGACCTGGAACGTATTCACATGGATGCTGCTGTCCAGGCCCGTCAACTGCGTGCCCGTGAGCGGATTCGGATCCCAATGCGTATTGGAGCCGAGGAACGTGATGGTGAACGTCTGTCCGGGCAATCCCGACGACGGCGCTTCGTACCAGATGAAGGGCGTCGGCGGAGGCGGAGGCGCCTGCACCAGGAAGTTGCCTGTAAGAGCCTGCGGTCCAGTTTGCACGATCACGGTGCGGTAACCGATCTGGGCCGCGGGATCGATATTGATCAAGGCCGTGATGTGGGTGAAGTCATCGACCTGGTACGTCGTAACCAAGACGCCGGGGCCGAAGTTCACCGTGGTAGCTGATGTCCACTGGGTATAGAGGCCGTTGATGACCACTTGCTCCTGGTTGGTTCCAATCAGGCCGCTATTGGGACTCAGATAGGTGACCACCGGAACGCCGCCGGTCACCACGAAGGCGCCGCTATCCGTCAGAGACTCGCCATTCGTAACCATATAGATCGAGCGCGCCCCCGGGTTGGCGGTGGCAGAGATGCTCAAATCAATCGTGGCGCTGGTGGCACTGTTGATGACCACGGAATTGATCGTGAGATCGGAACCTCCGCCGTCGATATAGAAATGGGTGAAGTTCTGCGCCCAGTGCGTAGCCGAGCCGGCGATTGTGATGATCCACCCCTGCTGGCCCTCGCTGCCGGTCGCCGGCGAAACATTGGAGATAATGGCCGGACCGGGAATGATGGTGAACGCGTTGAGAGAGACTATCTCGCTGCCGGTTGTCGCACCAGGCGGGCACGGGTTGGTGGCGGCCAAAATCGAGCAGGGAACCCCAGGCGTCGTCACCGTCACTGTGCGGATGCCCGTGTAAGACAGCGGGTCGATGCTGATGTTGGCCTTCAGATCGGTGGCATCCAACCACGTCACACTACCATTAACCGTAATTCCTGGGCCGAAAGTTGCCGTGCTCAGTGTGCTCCAATTCGAGTACTGGCCGACGAGGTGAACATCCAGGTTCTGAACGCCCTGCTCGGCCTGGTTCGGTATGGCTTCATTCAGCGTGGGTTGGTTCGGAATCACCGTGAACGAGTATTGCTGCGTGGCCACCTCGCCGTAGGTTGTAACCGTGACGGTCTTGTAGCCCGGAGTTGCCGAGGTCGATATCGCGATCGGGACCGTGAGACTTGTGTAACTGTTCACGGTGATTTGCCCAACTTGGAGGTTGGGGTCTCCGAAGCTGACCGTGGTTACGCCCGGCAGGAAGTGGGTAGCCCCGCCTATAATGGTCACCGTCTCGGTTGATCCTTGGTTACCCGAAGACGGGACGATACCCGAAGACAACATGGAATTGATCTGTGCCGCGCCTTGCGCAACGCAGAAGTTATCCAGGATGGTGGCGGTCGTTACCTGCTGGGTGCCCGTGGTAACGGTCAGCACGTGGCCGCAGGGGGCGCCGTAATCAACATAGGCCCAGGGGCTTACGGTGATGCTCGCGGTCAGGTTATTCGAATCGATCACTTGGACGGAATTCACCGTGATGTCCTGATTGAAGGCCAGCGTGGTAACCCCTTGCAGCCAATTCGTAAAGCGGCCCAAAACCTGCAACGTCAAGGTCGCGCCTTGTATGCCTGTAACGGGAGTGATGGCCAAAAGTTTGGGGAACCCCGATTCGATGTCGATGGCTTGTTGCATGCTCGCGACTTCACCGTCGGTGTCCGAAGTGAGCGCGGCGTAGCCAACCGGGGCGCTGGAGAGCACGGTGATCTGCAGCTGGGCCGTGGTCGGGCTATTGACCGTGATCGCATCCACCACCACGCCCGAACCGAAGCTGAACGTGGTTTCGCCTTGCAGCCAGTGGGTGCCCACTCCGAGGATATTCAGGTTCGCTGTCTGTAGCTGCGAAACCACCCACGGCACTCCAGATCCCGATTTGCTGCAATATCCGTTGGTGAATACATCCGTGGTGGTGACGCACACGGGCGAAACCTTGACGATCTCCGCCGCGCTCGGTGTAACGCTGAAGCCGGTACCGCTGACGATCTCGGAACCGGTGATCATGATGACGCTGTTGCCGCCCACAGGCGCCGTGGGGGATACGGAGAGAGTCGCCGTGGCCGTGGTTGGGCTGAGGATGGCCAGATTGGCCACGGTCACACCGGCGCCGAGAATAGCTTCCGTCGTGCCTGGCGCTGGCCAGCCTGAGACCCAGTTCGTCAAGGAACCGGTGATGGTAACGTCCACGGTCGAGCCCTGTGGTGTGCTCGACGGAACAACGCTCACCAGCGTCGGGCTGGCAGGAGCATCCACGGAGAAGCCGCCGATGACCTGCTCCGTACCGGTATTGACGTAAACGGATTGCCATCCTGGCGGGGTAGCACCGGCCAGATAGCTGGTCGTGATGTTGACGGACAGGTCCGTGGGTGCGTTCACGGTAGGAGTGCCGTTCACGGTAATCTGCGGCCCAAAGAGAACCTGGGTCGTTCCCTGCACAAAGTGCGTGTTCAACCCGACAATCTCGACGTCCAACGTCGTGTTTTGCGGAGCGTGATATGGAGAGATGCTGATCAGGCCAACCGGCGTGCTGGTGACGTTGAAGTTGGTTGTGACGATCTCTGAGCCTATTGCAACGGGCGTTGTAAAGGTCACCAACCGAGTGGTGGCGGCCGCCGTGGGATCAATATTCACTGTGGCCGTGGCGCTGGTCTTGCCGGTGACCGTGAAGTTCGTCAGAGTTACGCCCTCGCCGCTGACTACTTGCACAGTGGTCGCGGGGTCAAAGTTGGTGAATTGGCCGGTGAAGCTGACGCTGAAGGAGTTGGGCGTGGAACTCGCAGGAAGCAGGCCGTTGGCCGGACTCATCGTCATCGATGGCGTGTTGGCATAGACCGAAATCGATGAATAGACAACCTCGCCGCCGGTGGCCATATAGAACGCGTGCGCGCCGGCAGGATGGTCCGTCGAAACGCTGATGGCGAGAATCGCATGTGTCGCGTCGGTAATCGTGATCTCATTAACGGCGATGCTTCCAACGGGATACGGGGTGAAAGCGGCCGTGGTGGTGCTCTGGTCCCAATGCGTGTTCAAGCCGACCACGGACAGACTCACTTGACCGCCCTGAGGCGCGCTGCTGGGCGTAACGCTCACAATTTCAGCGCCCGAAGCCGCGACCGTAAAGGTGAACGGGAAAATGGTCGAGTTGCTCGACGAATCGGTGCTGGTGAGGCGCGCCGTAATGGGGCCGACATTGGCGTTCTGGTGGATCGAGATGTTGGCGATCACATCGGTGGGAGAGTTCGCGATGGTCGAATTCACCGTGATTTCTCCGGTAAAGTCCGACATCATGGAAGCACCGGCGGTGGTACTAAAGTTCGTGTTCACGCCCTTGATCTCGACGTCCAGCGTCTGGCCCTGCAGGCCGGAACCGGGCGTCACCGAGGAAAGGTACGGCGATGTGCTGGTCACCGTGAAAGCGTTCGCCATGGTCGCAATTTCGCCGCCGGTCGAGACCGTGGCGTTTTGCAAGCCGACCGTCGCATTGCTTGGCACGGCCAATTCGACCGTCGCGGTCGTCGGGTTCGTTACGGTGACCGCACCGACAACTATTCCGCCGGTAAACGAAACCTGGGTGGCATCCTGCAGGAAGTGCGTGCCGGAAGCCGTCATCGTGACCGGAAAGCTGCTAGTCTGCCCCGACGTATTCGGGGTGAAGCCGAGCAGCATGGCGTTGTTGGGGCCGATCTGGAAAATTGGGTTGCCGGACACGAGGATCGATGTGGCGAACTCTCCTCCCGTCACCAGCGTGATGGTGCGATAGCCGACGGGCGTGGTGTTGCTGATCTTGATGTCCGCCACCGCATGGGTGCCGTCGATGATCGTCAGGGGGGAGGCGACTGTAATTCCATCGCCAAAGTTGGCAAACGTGACGCCCTGGACGAAGTTCGTCCCCACGGCGGTAAGGCTCACACTCAGCGACTGGCCTTGAGTGCCAAAGGGCGGAGTGGCGGAGACAATGCTGTGCGCGTTGGTAGGATCGGCAATGATGAAGGCCGAATTCAGCGTCGCGATTTCGCTTCCTGTTGTGACTGTGATATTGCGCGCTCCGTACACAGCGCTGGGGGGCCCGACGAGCGTCAGCGAGGTGTCAATCTCGTTGGCCGAGACATACGTGAACGGACCCACGGTTATGTCGGAAGCAATGGTGCTGTCGTTGGTATCGGTGAAGGTGATGAGCGAAGGCGAAGACGAAGACGAACTGAAGTGCGTCGAGCCATTGCCGGTAATTTTCACGTTCACGGTTGTGCCGGCCGCACCCGCCCCGGGCGAAACCACGGCCACGGCCGCGGGAGGTTTGGTGGTGGTCGCCGATCCGGTCAGCGATACCACAAGCGATGTGCCGCCGGGCGCCGAGTTCGCAATCGTCAGCGAACCCGTACGCGTGGTGGGACTGGCCGAACTGGGGGTGAAGACGACATAAATCAGGCAGTAAGAATTCTTGGCAATCACACCCGTCGGGCAGTTGCTGGTGGCGTTATAGTCGCCGGCGGGGGTGAGCGTGAACGTCTCCGATTGTTGAATCTCGTGATTGGTCAGCGTGACGGTCTGCGAGTCGCTGGGCGTACCGACCAACTGTGAGGTGTACGACAGAAACGCCGGTGAAATGGTCAGCGGATTGGTGGCGGTGCCGGAAAGATTGACCACCTGCGGGCTGGTCAGAGCATCATCGACGATCTGCAGTTGACCGGTGCGAGTTCCGCCCAGGATCGGATCAAACTGCACGGAGACGAAGCAGGACTTAGTTGCAAGTAGCGTGTACGGAAGCGTGGTCCCGCAACTCGTCGCCGACTGGATGAAGTCGCCGCTGAACTGCAAGGCGCTGATGACAAGCGCCGCAGTCGTGCTGTTGTTCGTGATCGTAATCGTCTGATAGGTGCTGGTGGTGCCCACATCCGTCGAGAAAGTGGTGATCGTCGTGGGCGAGACCGTTACGGGCACGGACGTTACCGTCAGCATGGCCGCAGGCGAAGGCACTCCACTCAAGCTGGCCGTGATGGTGCTCGTACCCACTCCAACGCCTGTCGCCAGGCCGCTGGCGCTGATCGTCGCCACCGAAGCCGGCAACGATCCCCACGTCACGCTGTTCGTAATGATCTGCGTCGAGACGTCACTATAGGTCCCGGTCGCCACAAACTGCTGCGTCGCTCCCTGGATAATCGATGGACTCGCCGGCGTCACCGCGATCGATGCCAGTGTCGGCGCCGTCACCGTGAGCGTCACTCCCGGACTGGTAAATCCTCCCGAAGCCGCCGTGATCATTGTCGTTCCCGGTGCGACTCCGAGCGCGGTTCCTAAGCCTAAGCCCGATCCCGTGATCGTTGCCGCCCCCGCGTTCGTCGAATTCCACGCCACTCCTGCCGTCAGCGTCTTGGTCGTCAAATCGCTGTAGTGTCCGGTGGCCGTGAACACGTCCGTCAGTCCCGCTGCAATCGAATTCGAGCTCTGCGCCCCCGCGATCGTCACCGACTGCAACATGGCTGTCACGGTGATGGAATTCGAGGTTCCAGTGATCGTGCCGATTCCGGTGTCCGTGGCGGTGATGGTCTGGCCGCCCGCAGTAATCAAGGTGGCCGAGAACGTGTGCACGCCGTTATCCCCAGCCAGGAACGTGTAATTCGACGGCAATGTCGCGCTGGCATCCGTCGAAGTGAATTTCACCGTGCCGGCGTAGCCCGTCACCGTGTTGTTGAAGGCATCCTCGGCGATGACCGTGAAACTCAACGGAGTTCCGGCCGTGGCCGTGCCGAGAGCTGCAACCACAAAGTGGGTGGCCGTCGTGGGAGTGCAGAAGACGGCGACACTGGTCACGTCGATCGAAGCCACCGTGCCCGATCCGGCGGTGACCGAGCAGGTCTCGCCCGTGGGTTGCGCGCCCACGGTTACAGCGTAGGAAGCTCCTTCGAGCAACGCCGTCGCGAACGTAAATCCGCCGTTGGCACTGACCGCCAGTGGATCCCCTAGGTTATCGAGCAAAGTTACCGACGCGCCGCCGGTCAAACCAGACACACTACCGCCAATCGAAAACAGCGTCGGCGCAATTGGACTGATCACCAGCGTGCCCGTTGCATTACTCGCCGAGTAAATCGCGTTGGAGAGAGATGCGACGACGGCATAACTCCCTGCATTGATTGGCAGGGTAGCCGAGCCGTTGTAGGTCACGGACACTACCGCCAAACCTGACGGCGTTGTGGACACGGCGGCCGATTTCGGTGTGCCATCATAGGGTTGCGCCAAATTGCTGAGCGTAAGTGTGGCCGAAGAGTACAGCTCAGCGCTCGCGAGAGTAGGACCCGATGGGGTGACAACTCTTCGGTTATAGTCCTCGCCGCCGGCGATCAACACGGTTCCGTCGTTCAACAGCGTGGCAGTGTGCCCGTCGCGACCAGTGTTAAGGGAGCCGGTGCCGACAAAAGTTTCGGTCCCGGAATCGTATAGCTCCGAAGCGGCCGGATCGCTGGTGGAGTTAAAGCCACCCGCAAGCAACACGGTGCCGTTGTTCAGCAGTGTTGCCGTATGCAAGCCGCGAGCGGTGAGCAGACTGTGAGAGGTGTAAGTGAAGGCCGACGTGTTGGGATCGTACACCTCCGCACTACTTACATCCCCAGCGTTAAAGTTGGAGAATCCTCCGGTGACCAGGACCTGCCCGTTGTTAAGCAACGTTGCCGTATGCATGGCACGCGGACCATTGAGATTGCCTGTTGCGGTGGAGGTGAAAGCGGTGGTGGTCGGGTCGTACACTTCCGCGCTAGTTAAGGATGAGGAGCCGCCGTTGTAGCCACCCGCAATCAAAACTTTCCCGTTCTTCAGCAGCGTTCCGGTGTGGAAGTAGCGGGCTTGGCTCATAGAGCCGACGGAAGAGAAGGACCCAACGCTGGGATCGTACACCTCCGCAGTCAATAAGTAGCTGTCGGTGTTGTTGAATCCTCCCGCGATCAAGACCTTCCCGTCCGGCAGCAGTGTCGCCGTGTGCTCATAGCGAGCGATGCTCATTGGGTTAATAACGAAAGTAAAAATCCCGGAGACAGGATCGTATACCTCCGCACTGGCTAATTCTCCGCTCGTCGCGGTGTTATATCCTCCCGTGATCAAAACTTTCCCGTCGTTCAGAAGAGTCGCCGTGTGCCCGTGCCGCGCATCATGCATGGAGCCGATGGTAGAGGTGAACTTTTCGGTCAGGGGGTTGTAAATTTCCGCGCTGGCCAAGGAGGAAAGGCCATCATAGCCTCCCGTAATCAAGACCGTTCCGTCATTCAGAAGTGTCGCAGCATGCTGCCAGCGGCTGGCGTTCATGTTGCCAGTTCCAGCGAAGTTACCGGGAACCAATACCCCCAATGCGGTGCTGATGTCGCTGGCGCTCGTGAAATTGCCGTCTCCAGCATAGCTGTACGTAATTGGATAGGGAGTGTTTGAAGGCGGTATGCCCGTCGTGCTGAACGATGTCGAGAAAGCTCCATTGGCGCCGATCGTCACCGCTACCGGCGTGCCGTTGATGGTGATGGAAACTGTTTCGCCGCTGGGCGGATACACCGATCCCGCCGCGATGGTTCCTGTAAGAGTGATGGAAGCTGTGCCGAGCGTGATCGACTGGGAAACAGAGATCCCAGTAAACGCCGGCGTCGCCTGGCCGATGTTGAACGACTGCGCCGTCCCGGTTACCGCACCGTCGTTCGTCCCTGCCGTGGCCTGCGCTGTAATCGTGCACGTGCCCACAGCCGCGTACGTCACCACATTTTCTAACACCGTGCAGGTGCTCGTGCTGGACGTCACCGACGCTGTCCCATCGCCCGTATACGCGTAGGTCGCCGTGAAACTCCCTCCGAATGTCGCCGCGCCGGGAATGTCGTTGATGCTTATCGTCAGAGTGGCCTGGCCGATGTTGAACGACTGCGCCGTCCCGGTTACCGCCGCGTAGTTCGTCCCTGCCGTGGCCTGCGCCGTAATCGTGCACGTGCCCACACCCGCGTACGTCACCACATTTCCTGACACCGTGCAGGTGCTCGTGCTGGACGTCACCGACGCTGCCCCATCGCCCGTATACGCATAGGTCGCCGTGAAACTCCCTCCGAATGTCGCTGTGCTGGGAATGTCGTTGATGCTTATCGTCGGCGTCGCCTTGTTGATCGTGAAGCTGGCCGTGTTGTAAGTGATGTTGTAATTGCCCAACACCACCGCCGGACTCAGCATCGCGCTGATCGTGTAAGGGCTGCCCGCAACCGTCTCGCCCGCCGTGCGGCTGTACGTTGCGGTCACGTTATCCGCAGCCGCGAACCCACTGAGAGTTCCAGTGAAGGCCGGATCGGCGGTCCCGTAGGTCTTGCTCGCTGCATTGGGCGTCACCGACGCCGACAGCGTTCCGATCACCAGCGTGCCGGATACAGGGCTCGCGACGTAGTTCACGTTCGTGAGAGAGGCGAGCGCGGTGTAGCTGCCGGCGTTAACCGGCGGGGTTGAAGACGGGCCGTAGGTCACCGACAGCCCCGTGTAGGTCACCGACACCCCAAGCAAACCGAGCGGGGTAGTAGTCACCGTGGCCGGCTTCGGCGTGCCATCGTAGGTTTGCGCCAAATTGCTGAGGGCGAGCGCGGCGCCGAGCTGGTTGATGGTGACGGTTAGCGAGATGGAAATGGTCGCGCTCGCGGAATCGGCCACCTGCACGGTGATCGGATAGCTTCCCGCCTGCGTCAGCGTCCCGCTCAACACTCCATCCATGGTGTTCAGCGTGATCCCTGGCGGCAGGCTCGCGGCCCCGCTCGTCAACGTCCACGCATACGGCAGCGTTCCGCCCGTCGCCGTAATCGACGCGACGTAACTCGCTCCCACCGGCCCGGCAGGCAATGCCGTCGTCACCATCTGCAGCGGCACCGGCGTAATCACAAAGCTCGCCGTCTGCTCCGCAAACAGATTCGAATCCACCGACAGCGTGTAGGTGTCCGGCGGATACGCGTACGTCGCCAGGCTCAACTCATACAGTTGCGTCGTTGCGTTGTAGCTGAACGCCGACGCTGTCCCGTCTCCCGCCAGCGCCGGCATCCGCACTCCCAGACTGTTCACCACTCCGATCGACACCGCGTTCGGCGATGTCGTCGCATTCGTGATGAGCGTCGTTCCTTGCGTCGTTACTTGCGTCAGACTGAAGCTCACCGCTATCGGTGTCCCCTCGCTCACGCTCGTCGTCCCCACCGGCGACGTGAACGTAAACGTGTACGGCGGTACCGGCAATGCCGCCGGGTACGCCACCGCAAAATCGTTGAACGATGTCGTGTGCCCGCCAATCACCGCATCCACCTGTCCCGGCGCCGGATTGAAATAATCCGTGATGTCAAACACAAACTGGTGATTCACGTCGTACGGCGGCGCGTCCGGATCGTCATACAGTTGCGGGTTGTTCGCCGCATACGTTGCCGACGGCACATACGCCTCGTTGTTCCACGCAATCGTCTCCAGCACTGGTCCCTGGAACGAACTGGCCGGCGGCACGCTGCTCACCCGGTAGTAGACGCAGTTCCCGTTCGAATACGGAATGCACTGCGGCACGATCACGTCCCCATTTAGCTGCGTGCTGATCGGAAACGTGCTCGTAAACCGGCAATCGAAATCATTCGCCTCCGTATTCCCGTTCTCGCACACTCCGTTCGCTTCCGTCTGCGACACTTCGTACGCCGTCACGTTCAGCGTGAATCCGGTCACCACCGTCCCGATGGTCAGCTTGAACGAATGCGCCTGCGGGTCCGTGCACGGGTTCGTATTCGACGGGCAATTCAGCGTGCCCACCTGCGTCACGTCCGTACCGGGATTGAATGTCAGCGGAATCGTTGTCGTGATCGGCGGCGATGCGATCGTCTCGACGACCGTGTTCGAAGTGCTCGCGGCGTTGTTCGAATCGCCCAAATATACAGCCGAGATGTTGTGAGTTCCCGAGGTCAACGCCGAGGTCGACAGCTGCGCGCTGCCGCTCGTCAGCACCATCGTACCCAGCGCCGTCTCGCCATCCAGGAATTGCACCATGCCCGTAGGCGAGAAGCCCGTGACCGCTGCCGTGAACGTCACCGATTGACCCAGCTGCGCGATGGCCGCCGACGTGGCCAGCGTCGTCGAACTCACCGCCTGATTCACCACCTCGACGACCGTGTTCGAAGTGCTCGCGGCATTGCTTCCATCGCCCGAATACACTGCGGTGATCGAATGAGACCCTGCCGTCAACGCCGAGGTCGACAGCTGCGCATTGCCGTTCGTCAGCACCATCGTACCCAGCGCCGTTGTGCCATCCCGGAACTGCACTATGCCCGTAGGCGACAAGCCCGTGACCGTCGCCGTGAACGTCACCGATTGACCCGCAGTCGACGGGTTCGGAAGCGACATCAGCACCGTCGTAGTCGTATTGCCTGCAATACTGATATTGAAGGTTCCGGACACTACCGTCGGCGTTGGCAAGCCGGAGTCCTGCACCTGCACCGTGATCGGATAGCTTCCCGCCACCGTCGGCGTCCCGCTCAACACTCCATCCGCGGTATTCAGCCCGATTCCCGGAGGCAAGCTTCCGCCGGTCAACGTCCACGCATACGGCAGCGTTCCACCCGTCGCCGTGATCGGAGCGATGTAACTCGCTCCCACCGGCCCGGCAGGCAACGCCGTCGTCACCATCTGCAGCAGCACCGGCGTAATCACAAAGCTCGTCGTCTGCTCCGCAAACAGATTCGAATCCACCGACAGCGTGTAGGTGTCCGGCGGATACGCGTACGTCGCCAGGCTCAGCGAATAGAGTTGCGTCGTTGCGTTGTAGCTGAACGCCGCCGCTGTCCCGTCTGCCGCCAGCGCCGGCATTCGCACTCCCAGACTGTTCACCACTCCGATCGACACCGCGTTCGGCGATGTCGTCGCATTCGTGATGGGCGTCGTTCCTTGCGTCAGGCTGAAGCTCACCGCTATCGGCGTCCCCTCGCTCACCGTCGGCGTCCCCAACGGCGACGTGAACGTAAACGTGTACGGAGGTATCGGCAATGCCGCCGGATACGCCACCGTAAAATCGTTGAACGATGTCGTGTGCCCGCCAATCACCGCATCCACCTGTCCCGGCGCCGGATTAAAATAATCCGTGATGTCGAACACAAACTGGTGATTCACGTCGTACGGCGGCGCGTCCGGATCGTCATACAGCTGCGGGTTGCTCCCCGCATACGTCGTTGCCAACGGCACATACGCCTCGTTGTTCCACGCAATCGTCTCCAGCACTGGTCCCTGGAACGAACTGGCCGGCGGCACGTTGCTCACCCGGTAGTAGACGCAGTTCCCGTTCGAGTATGGAATGCACTGCGGCACGATCACGTCCCCGTTTGGCTGCGTGCCGATCGGAAAAGTGCTCGTAAACCGGCAATCGAAATCGTTCGCCTCCGTATTCCCGTTCTCGCACACTCCGTTCGCTTCCGCCTGCGACACTTCGTACGCCGTCACGTTCAGCGTGAATCCGGTCGCCACCGTCCCGATGGTCAGCTTGAACGAATGAGCCTGCGGGTCCGTGCACGGATTCGTGTTCGACGGGCAATTCAGCGTGGCCACCTGCGTCACGCCCGTACCGGGATTGAATGTCAGCGGAATCGTCGTCGTGCTCGGCGGCGGCGCTACTCCTGTACCCGACAAGGAAATTACCTGCTGGCTCCCCGCTACGTTCCCCGTGTTATCCGTCACCGTAATCGTAGCGAAGCGGCTCCCCACCACCAGCGGGCTGAACGTCACGGCGATCGCACAACTCCCCCCAACCCCCAATGTGCTCGGAGATATCGGACATGCGTTGCTCTGCGCATAGTCGCTGGCATTCGTGCCCGACAGCACGATGCTCGCGATCGTCAGCGCCTCCGACCCGTTATTCGTCACCGTGACGGTCTGCGATGCGCTGGTCGTCCCGATCGTCTGCGACGCGAAGGTCAAACTCGACGATGCTGGCAGACTCACAACAGGCGCGAGGATGTTAATGCTCAATGCGGCCGTCGCGGTCTGCGTCCCGGCATCGTTCACCTGCACCGCGAACGTATAGCTCCCCGCCACGATCGGCGTCCCGCTAAGCAATCCTGTGGAAGAATTGATCGTAACGCCCACGGGTAACGCACCGCCCGTGATGGCCCATGTGTAGGGTGGAGTCCCGCCCGTGACCGTTACACTCGCGGAGTACGACGTTCCCTGCTGCCCATCCGGTAACGAGGTCGTCTGGATCACCAGCGTCGACGGTGTCACCGTCAACACATCCGCAGGCGATGTCACTCCGCTCAAGCTGGCCGTGATGTTGCTCGTGCCCACTCCCGCGCCTGCCGCCAACCCTCCGGCAGTGATCGTCGCCACCGAGAGCGTTCCCGACGTCCACGTCACGCTGCTGGTAATGGTTTTGGTCGTGGCGTCGCTATACGTCCCGGTCGCCGCGAACTGCTGCGTCGTCCCTTTTGCGATCGATGGGTTCACCGGCGTTACGGCGATCGATACCAGCGTCGGTGCCGTTGCCGTCACAGTCAGCGAGGTTGAACCGATAATCTCGTTCTCTTCGGCTGTGTCTTCGGCTGCGGCTTCGGCTGTGGCTTTGGCTGTGATTTTGGTAGTGCCCGCGGCAATAGCGGTAGCAAGGCCCTGTTTACCCGACGAGTTACTAATGGTCGCTATACTGGTTGCCGAGGACTCCCAGTAGATGCGAGCGGTCAAGTTCAGCGTGATGGAACCTGGAAAATGCCCTGTAGCCGTAAACTGTTGGGTGCTTTTAGCGGGGACGGAAGGGTCCTGGGGCGTAACGGAGATGGAAATAAGACTGGCCAGCGTACCTATTCCGGTGAGGTTGACCTTTTGCGGAGAGGTGTTGGCGCTGTCCACGACCGTGAGCGTGCCGCTCCATGCACCGAGCTGCACGGGCATAAACGTCACGTTGATGTTGCATTTACCGCCTGGGGCGACGCTGCTGGGACAACTGGAGGCCGCGGCAAAACCACTGCTTGCTTTAATGCTGGTGATCGTGAGGGAAGTGGTCTGATTATTGGTCAGAGTTATGGTTTTGGCGGAGCCTGTTGTCCCCACTCCAACATAGCCGAAATACAAACTCGAAGGACTGAAAGTGACCGGTGCGATCGAATTGCCCTTGAGGGTGATTGTTTGTGGGGTGCCGGTGGCGTTGTCCGCGATGCTGATCGAACTGCTGAAGCCTCCAAGGACGGTGGGGCTGAATATCGCGCTGATCGTGCAAGACTTCGTCGGTGCGAGCGGTGAGACGCACGTGTTGGTCTCGGAAAAAGGCGCGCTGGGCTTCGAGATACTCGTAATCACGAGGGACAGGGATCCCGTGTTCTCGAGAGTCACGGATCGCGTGGCACTGGTCCCCACCACTTGATGGCCAAAATACACAGTTGTCTGGCTCAGGGACACCGTCTGCGCGTGCAGGTGCGTCGCAGAACCCAAAACCAGAAGGCAAACGCTCGCTAACAATAATCGGCGCGTTAAGCAGCTTATTTTCATTTCCCCCTGTGCAGTCCGACAGTGCCCCTGAATAGGAAAAAATAAAAACTCAAGAAATTTGAAATCCACGCTGTAATAACCACTGGAAAATCTTGCGACGAAACAAGCCGTTGCCTGCTGCCTACATACGGCGCGCAACCATCCATTTATTTATAAGATTTATAAGAGAAGGCTCGCCGACCTCAAGATCAAGTACCAGGAAACATCGGACAATGACTCTAGCCCCTGAAACATAAGAGGCAGCACACACAACATTAGGAAGACTGGAAAAGTTGCAGCGATCTGCCAAATCCTTGTTTCTTATCGGCATAAAGACCCACTCACAGCTGTCAGGAGCAACGATCCCCGGCCACAAATTACATAATCTTAATGACATCTTTATTAGGTGTATGGTAGAAATCAAGTCTCCTAAAAGGCCAGTGAACTATTTTGCATATATTGTCTGGAAAATTGCCATGGCCACCCACTACCGATTCATGAGGCCTGAAGACATCTCCAAATGCGTGAATGGTATCGCCGCGCACCCCGTTCTGGGGCCGCGTTATGGAAGACTCATCGAGGATCTGCCCTTAGCACTCCATTCCACCCTCCTCCACGATTCGTTTAGACCCACGGTATTTGAGGAATTCCATGGTTCCACGACCAGATTCCTCGGCGTCCTCATGGCTGCGTTTGTCCCCGACGATTTCCTGCAGGAGGTCAAGACCACTCCGTTTTTCTGGGTTGGTCCTGAACTGCTGAAACGCATCACTCGGGGCAATTCTCCGCTGCTGTCCGATGCCGCGATCCTGGAAGCAAATTCCACGTGTGGGCTGAACCTATTGATGTGGCACAACACGGTCCACCCGGAGGATCTGAGAAAAGCGGATGTGGGAACGCCTGTGATTGCGGCGTTTGACGAAAGCTATCGCGGATTTCGGCTGCGCGAATTAATGGCGCAGGCGGATTGCCTGGAACACCTGCAGGCCATGCGCAATGCCGGCAGCATCTATTTCCACCAAGACGAGAACCGCTATGGAAAATTCCCCGAGGTGAGTGCCCAGGACTTCGGGAATGAGCCACGAAATTCCGGCCTGTCACGCGACCTGGCCCTAAATCGAAGCGGCTCATGGGTTGGCACTCTTTTCCTTTACGCATCGCCACAATTCGGCTTTCGCCGGAGTGAACAGCGCCTGCTGATATTGGCGCTCAATGGAGGAACAGACGAGGAACTGAGCAGCGACCTGGGCATCTCACTCTCCGCAGTCAAAAATGGCTGGCGCGAGATTTATGATCGCGCGTCCGCATGCCTGCCGGAACTCGCTCATGCGAACTCGCCATCGGAAGAATGGACGCATGACCGCGGGAAACAGAAAAAGCAGTACCTGCTCGCCTACATTCGCAAGCATCCCGAAGAGTTGCGTCCCATATCGCGAAAACTATTACAAGCGGAACTTGTGCAACGCCGTCCCGCACAGGGATAAAGACTGCTGTTTGACCCCGCTGTTAAACCCCGGGGCGCCGCCGTCCACCAATTTCCCCTGTTATGCCGTATATTAGTTGAGCCGAATATACGGTCTATGCGCGGACCATTTCTAAAAATGAGAAGACCCCTTCTATCACGGGCTTTGCGCGTCATTGGTTTCATTTCTTTCGTGCTGGCATTCTTTCTCGCCGGCTGCGAAAACTCGCATAACGGAAATATCCAGGCGCCGGCGCAACCGCCCAACCCGCATTCGGTCACGATCTCCTGGACCGCCAGCAAATCTCCTGTCGTGGGATATAACGTGTACCGCATATTGCAATCCGGCGGCACCGTCAAAGTGACTTCCGGAATCGTTTCCAGCACGAAATATACGGACAGAACCGTGGAAGCGGGCCGCACGTATGCGTACTTTGTGACGGCCGTCGATGCCAAGGGGATAGAGAGCAAACCATCCGAAAAAATAACCGTCAACGTTCCAACGGCGGTTGCACCTCCCGCAAATCCATAATGCGTCCACTTCCAAGCCTTCCGCGCAATCGCCGCCTGCCTCATGAATCCGCCCGGAGCTCGCGGGAAAACGGTAAACTATTCCAATGCCAATCCGCCTGATTGCGCTCGATATTGACGGGACTCTGCTTGACGAGCATTCCCAACTGCCCGCGATCAATCGGAATGCGGTGATCGAGGCTGCCGCCCGGGGAATCGAAATTGCCCTCGTCACGGGCCGCCGCTACGACTTCGCGACACCGGTGGCGCGGCAGTTCCCTTGCCCGCTGACCATGATTGTGAATAACGGAGCGCTGGTTAAATCCAGCAGCGGACAGACGCAGTTCGTCAACCTGCTCCCTCGCGGCATCGCCGAGCGCGTGCTCGAAGAAACCACAGCCTTTAGCGATCTGGCCTCGGTGTGTTTCAACCGGCCACGCGAAAACCAGGTGATTTACGAGCGAATCGATTGGGAAGATCCATTGCGGCGAGGCTACTTCGAACGGAACCGCGAATTCCTTGCCGAGATATCTCCCCTTCGGGACTCCCTTACCGAAGATCCCATTCAGGTGATGTTCACGGGTTACGTGAACCAGGTGCGCGAGGTGGAAACGTTTCTCTCCCAATTGCCGTTTGCTTCCGACTATTCGACCGCCATGACCGTCTATGACAAACGCGATTTCGGGCTGGTGGACGTGCTCGCTCCCGGATGCTCGAAGGGATCGACGCTGGCCGAGTGGGTGCGCCGGCGCGGCTGGTCGCGGGACGACGTCATGGCCATTGGCGACAATCTGAACGACATGGAAATGCTCCAATTCGCCGGGCTTCCCGTGGTGATGGGAAACAGCGTGCCCGAGTTGAAATCCTTGGGATGGCGTGAGACCCTGAGCAACGACCAGTGCGGCGTCGCCGCAGCCATCGAGTTGTATGCGCTGGGAGGTACGTGATAGGGATGCGAGATAGGAGATGCGTGATAGGAGATGCGTGAAGTGAAACAGTTCCCTTCTTGCGGAAAATGGATCTGCGGGACGATTGTGCTCCTCGCGGCTCTCGCTCCATCCGCGCGCGCCGATTACGTGGTCCTGCAATCCGGCGAGCGCATTCACGTGACCGGATACGAACGCATGGGAGACACGCTCCGCCTGTCGATGGCCGGCGGCACGATGGAAATTCCCGCGGACGCCCTCCTGCGAATCGATCCGGAAGACATATTTTCGGCCATCAAAGTGAAGTTGCTTGACGTTCCCTACGCGAATTTCATCGCGGACTCCGCGCGCGCCCACGGCGTTGCTCCCGAACTGGTGGCCAGCGTGATTGCCGTGGAATCCAATTTCAATCCAAACGCGGTGTCCTGGCGGTCCGCTCGCGGCCTGATGCAATTGATGCCGGGAACATCGGCGCGATTTGGCGTGGCGCACCCGTTCGATCCCCAGCAGAACATTGAAGCGGGCACGAAATACCTGAAGGAATTGCTGACACGTTACAACGGCGATCTTACGCTGACTCTGGCGGCCTATAACGCCGGGCCCCAACGCGTCGGCCAATACCGCGCCGTTCCTCCCTACCGCGAAACGCGCGACTACGTTCGCCGCGTGACGGAAAAATTCCGCAAAACCTATCGCACATCGAACCAGATCGCCGATTTGCAGTAGTAACACAGGCTTCAGCATGTGTTCTTTTGACTTTAGCTTGCCACAAATCAAAACCACACAGGCTGAAGCCTGTGCTACTAAAAACATCGCCAATCGGAAACGCAATCCGAATCATCAAGATGTGTTTTCAGAACGAATCCATCACGAACTCGTGAGCAATCCGGATTAAAAACTGGATTGCCACGCAGGCTCTTCAGCACGGCTAACTTTTTTATTGAGATGGCGATGGCGCCGGTGACGACGGCACATTGACGATTGGAATTTGCAGGTTCTGTTGGGACTGTTGATCATTCGGATTGGTTCCGGTCGGAGCGGCAGTCGGATTCGCGTTCGGATTTACAGGCGCTTGCCCCGGTGCGGCGACCAGTGCCGTCGGGTTCCAGATGAATTCCCACTGTTCATAGGTATCGCCTCCCAGATACAGGCGCAGGGACGGCTTTTTGATTTTGCTTCCGACGCCGATGATGTTTCCTCCCAGCACATTTCCCTCAAGCGGCTGGAGCTGGGATTGCAAAGGGTTTTGTGCCGAGGTGGTATTCGTTTGCTGTCCCGGCTGCCCGGAACTGGGCGGCTGATTCGCGTCCGTCGCCGCACCCGGCGGTGGAGGAGGCTGCTGGGTCCCTCCCGTCAAACCGCCGAGCCCTGTCGTGGAAAGCGCGCTTTGCAGCAGGCTGACCTGGTTAAGGCTTCCAATCAACTGCCCGTTCGGCCCCACGTAAATGAAGCGCCAGGAGCCGTCTTCCTTGTTCATCGGATCGGTGTACACCTGGCGGAGGAATCGTACGCCGTTGGTGGTCCGGGTGAGGTCTTCGATCTTGGTCGGATACTTCCCGAATTTTACATAGTACAGGCCGATGGCGCGCTCATATTGCTCGCCGCGCCACACCATTTCCGCTTCTCTTTCCCGGCGGCCTTCGGTGAGGATGTTCGGGGCGACGGCGGCAGCGGCGATCAGCAGGGTTGCCACCAGGAACATCACCATCAGCAGGGTATATCCAGCCTGATTGCGGCGGCGCCTTCTGTGCATGGTCATCGTCATGGTCATCGGGATCAGCCTATCGGGCTGGTCGCCTCCAAATTCAGAGTCGCACGGCGGCCCGACGAAACCTCTTCCAGATCGGCGGCCGCACTTGTGAGGCGAATCACGCGAAACTGCCCCATGATCGTGTCCCCTTCTCCGGCAATCATAATGTCCTCGCCATTGCTTGACGCAAAGAAGGCGCGCCGGTGGCTTCCGACCGGATCGCTGACGTAGCCGAAGTATTTGGCGCTAACCGTCAAAGGAGGCGGTGCTGGGGGAAGTTCCGGAACAATGGGAGTGGCGATTAGCGGCTGCTTCGGATGCGCGGGCGCAGGCGGCGGAGGCAGCGTGGCGCTGAAAATATTGCGGTGCACGCCTTGATATTGCAGCGCCAGGAATCGTTTCAGAATATCCATCCGCAACGCCGGATTATCCACGTTCAGAGGCGTGAATCGCGCGGTCAGGGCGGCTTGCCGTGGCGCGCCCCCCGCGGGCATAAAACCTTGAAAGAAAAAATAGGCGATCGGAGCCAGCGCCGCGAGCAGCACTCCGAGAACGATCCATTGTGTCCGGCGTGTCATATCATAGTGTCCGGAAGTAGGTTCTCAACTGGAGATTGAGCCGAATCCTGCCGGAGCTGCCCGACGCCAGCGCAAGGTTGTCGAGAACATAAAAGCTGTCGGAATGCTCCAGTTTATTCAGGAATTGAACCAAGTTGTCGTAATCGCCCTCGACGGCCGTGGAGATATCCACCTGCATCAGGCCGCGCGCGTCGGGCGTATGCTGGCTAAAACCAATCCGGTCGGCGCGCAATCCCGCCGCATGCGATAAATTTCCCAGGTCTTCGCTGATTGCCGAATATCCGGAACCGGCGGGATGAAAATGCGTCGTAAAAAAATCGTCCCACTGCCGCTCATCGGCGGGGAGTTCGGCCTTGAATCGTTCCAGGCGCGTGTTATCGGCCCGATACTGTTTTTCCAGCAATGCCAGCCCGCCCAGGTCGCCAGGCTGTGCATAGAGCGAGTTGTTAAGGTTCCAACGGACTCCAATCAGAGCGGCGTCCGCAAGCAGGATGGCGCCCAGCACCCATTGGACGATTCGACGGCGATGTAGGATGGCGGGTTTCATCTCAAATCACCGAATACTCGGCCTGAAGTTGCAGCACCACGCTGTCGATTTCCCCATCCTTGGGCGAATGAGCTTCGTTCAAAAGCACGATATGCGAAAACTCCGGCGCCTTTTCCAGCGTCTTCAGAAATTTTAATTTACTTTGGTCGTTCACCGCGCCCACCTGGAAGGTCAACTGTACGGTATCGCCCACCAGTTTCGGCTCGATGCTGACCACGCGGACGCCCGCGGGAAGAATCCGCTCCAGATTCATGAAAATTTTAATCCACGGAAACGCCCGTTGCTGGATGAGGGAATTCAGATAGGCGGCGCGCTGGCGGCGCTGCACGGTTCCCGTATTTTCAAAAAAATCGGACAACGCCTGGCGCTGCTGTTGAAGCCGCGCAATCTGGAGCTCCAGGCCAGCTTGACGGGCCCGGAACGTTTTGTCGCTTCGCCATGCCGAATACGAGCCATAGGAAAGGGCCAAGAAGGCCACAACGGCGATTGCGCCGATGGCCGTCGCGCCCAGCACAAAACGCCGGGTGCTCTCCAGCGGCGACGTCGAAAGATTAAGACGAACTTTCATTCCGTGCGTGTGTGCCTTTCCTTATTCAAGATTCAAATGCGCTCATGCGCCGCGATTCAGCGTCCAGCCGATCAAAGCGTCCAGCCCCCGGTCCATCAGCGGACGTTCATCGGACCGGATTCGGCCTTCCCGGTCCGCGGCCGTCAGCAGGGATCCCACAGGACACTTTAACTCACGTTCGAGCGGCCTTATAAATTCAGCGGCGCGGTCGAACAATCCCGCGAGGCGGACTTCGGCGATGCCCTCGCTCCAGGAATCCTGATAATAGGCGGCCAGCGGATAAATTTCATCCAGAAGCGCCTGAGGCGTCACGGACTGCGCGTCGTCCGGCAAATCGGTGCAGCGGTATCCACAGAGCTGGCCATCGCGAACGATCGCGGTCGTCAGCGTCGTGCCGGCAACGCGCGCCAGCAGGGCGGACCGCTCATCCGGCAAAAGAGGCATGGACGCCAGCGTCGAACTCATTACCACGCCCGGCGACATCCCGGCGGACTCCATCAGGGATTCGTACTCGCGAATAATGGGAAGGCGCGCCAGCCCCGTGACGACATCCACTCCCGGCTCGCGGGAAGATTGCCGCATGTAGGAAATCCGAGTTTCCTCGGCCTCGAACGGAACGCTTTTCTTGAGGCGCCACCGCAGCATGGGAATGGCTTCGTCCGCTTTCCGGGGAAATTCATCGAAATGCAGCACGAAGATGCGGATCACCGAGTCTGGCACAAACAGCGCAACATCTTCGTTCCTGGCTCGCAGGCGCGAGAATACGCGGCCGACCGCGGCGCGCACTTCCGCGTTGTTCACCAAATTCGTTTCCACCGCCGTGGGCACAATCGCGCCCGGGGACAGCGGTTCGATGGCGAAACCGTCGAGCCCCATTCCCGTGCGCGTCCACCGAGCCGCCGCCACATAGCCGGCGGCAATCTCGCAGGCGACCAGCGGATGGGGCGAGGCATCCAGCCAGCCCGCCACACGGCGCATGAATCCGCTTCGATGAGTTCCCCCGCCCCCGCTACTCAATGAAGGTCACCTTATTGATTTCCTTGAGCGTCGTCGTGCCCTCGCGCACTTTTGCCAGCGCCGAGTCCCTCAGAAACGTCATGCCTTCCTCGCGCGCGGCCCGCTTGATCTCCGACGTGGGGCGGCGGTTCACGATCATCTCGCGAATCCGGTCGGACAAGTCCAGCAGTTCGGAAATGGCGCTGCGGCCACGAAATCCCGTGCCGGAACATTCCAGGCAGCCCGCGCCCTCGGCGCATTCCACATTCGCCCACTCCTCCGGATCGAGGCCGGAAGCGAGCAAAATATCCGCGGAGTAGCGTACGGGCCTCTTGCAGTGCACGCAAATCACGCGCACCAGCCGCTGGGCCAGAATGCAGTTCAGCGCGGACACGAAATTGTACGGCTCGACGCCCATGTTGATGAACCGTCCGATGACGTCCGTTACGTTGTTCGCGTGCACGGTGGTGAATACCAGATGTCCGGTAAGCGCCGACTGGATGGCAATCTGGGCCGTTTCGTTGTCGCGAATTTCGCCGACCATGATTTTATCCGGATCGTGCCGCAGGATCGAACGCAACCCGCGCGCGAACGTCAGCCCCTTCTTTTCGTTCACGGGAATTTGGGTAATTCCCCGGACCTGATATTCGACGGGATCTTCAATCGTGATGATCTTGTCTTCGTCCGTCTTGATCTCGTTAATGGCGGCGTACAGCGTCGTCGTCTTTCCCGAGCCGGTCGGCCCCGTGACGAGGACCATTCCGTAAGGTTCGCGAATGTAGCGGCGAAACTTCCGTATTTCCTCCTCGGAAAATCCGACTACGTCCAGGCTGAGGTTTTGAAATTTTTCGGATAGCGTTTCCTTGTCCAGGACGCGAAGAACCGCGTCTTCTCCGTGAATCGACGGCATGATGGAGACGCGAAAATCGACGAAGCGGCCTTTGTAACGCACACGGAAGCGCCCGTCCTGCGGCACGCGCCGCTCGGCAATATCCAGTTCACTCATAACCTTAATGCGCGAAATGATCGTGGACAGCCAGTCCTTCGAAATCGGGGCCATCGCATGAACCAGGACGCCGTCGATCCGGTACTTGACGCAGACCTCCATGTCCCGGGCCTCGATATGGATGTCCGAGGCGCGCCGTTCGAGCGCCGTGAAAATTACCGTGTCCACCAGCCGCACCACGGGACTGACGGCCGATTCCCGCGTCAGGCTCTCGGCGGAAATATTCGTATCGACTTCCTCGTCCTCTTCGACCACGGTCAGCGTAAAGGCCTCGGTGGCCTGGTCGAGAACGCGCTGCGATTGCTCGGTGCGCTTCAGGAGGTCGCCGATCTGCGTGGCCGTGGCGACCTTCAGAATTAATTTCTTGCCCAGCAGGAGGGGCAGTTCATCGCTCAACAGGATTAGGCCGGGATCGGCCACGGCAATGACCAGGGCGCCGTTCTGCGCTTCCACGGGCACGAAGTTGAACCGGAACATCAACTCGGCCGGAATGCTGCGAAACAGCTCGGGATCGATCCGCTGCTGGACCAGATCGACGAACCCGCAGCGATACCGCTCCGCCAGGCGCTGCGATTTTTCGCGCTCGCTTTGCGGGTCGGATGCCGCCGCTAATGTTTGGTCCGGTGTGCTCATGACAATTTATCTCTATCCCTTCATCTCTATCCCATTATCTCTATCCCTGGCTGCCAACGGACAAGGAGAACATAGGTAAGTACAGCGCCACCAGAATAAAAGCAATCACTATCGCCATAAAAATCAGGATGGCCGGCTCGATGAGCGCCACCAGATTCGTCAGAAGCGTGTTCACATCGTCTTCATAGAATTCCGCGACGCTCGCAAGCATGGCCGATAGAGAGCCGCTGGCCTCGCCCACTTCGACCATCTCCAGCGCAAGATCGGGCACGAGACCCGTGGACGCCAGGCTGTTATGCAGCGATTGCCCTTCGCGGACAAGCTGCGCTCCCTGCGCGATCGCGTCTGAAATCAGGCGGCTGTGAATCGCGCCGCCCGCGGTTTCCATGGCCTGCACGAGCGGCGTGCCTCCCGCCAGGAGCGTCGAGAGCGTGCGGCAGAATTGCGCGAACTGGAATTTCGTAATCGTTTCACCGATGAGCGGCAGGCGCATCCGGACCTTTTCCATGGCCAATCCGCCGCGCTCGGACCGCGACCATGCAAAGGCCGCCAAGGCAAGAAACGCGAGCAGCGCAATCGTGGCCAGCAGATACGGCCGGTAGGTCACGGTGACGGCGAGAAGGATGCGTGTCGCCGCCGGCAAATCGATGTTCAGATCGGTGTAAAGCCCCGCAAACTTGGGGATCACCGAACTCACCAGATACGTCACGATAAACGTCGCGGTGCAAATGAGAATCGTGGGATAGATGAGCGTCGAGATCAGCTTTTTTCGCAACCCGGTCGTGACTCTCTGATACGCAATGTAATATTCGAGAACGCCGGACAGGTTGCCGCTCTTCTCTCCCGCGAGAACCGACACCGTGTAGACCTTCGGGAACACGCCCTGCTGTCCGAGCGCCTCGGACAGCGTCGTCCCTTCCCGAACCAGGCGGCGTACTTCGCCCAGAACGGGGCGAAGCCGCTGGGCCGCCGCGCGTTCCGAGAGCAGATCCAGCGCCTTCAGGATGGGGATTCCCGCTTTGATCAGCGTGTTGAATTGCTGGTTAAAGACCAGGAAATCGTTTCCATCCACCATTTTTTGACGGCGCTTGCCAAATAAATCGTTCAGCAGTCCGGCGCGAGGGCGGACGCTGTACACAAAGAGGCCGCGGTCGGAGAGCTTCTGACGAGCTTCGGTAATGGACTCCGCGGGCTCGATCTGCACGAAGACTCGGCCGCTGCCGTCAGCCACCTTACAGAGAAACTCAGCCATATCGTGAGTGTACCTCAACCCTATGGATGCAGGAAGCAGTCACCGAAGCTGCATACATTCGCCGATCACTCCGGTATCTCACCAATCGCGGAGTAATTAGGATGGTATTAAATTTTGTTACCAAGAGTTGGGTTTGGTAGCGCCGGCGTCCCGCCGGCGGTTTTATGTCGAGACACGAGTACAAAAACCGCCGGCGGGACGCCGGCGCTACCAAACCCGTGCCGCCATGTCGGATTTGGACGACATCCGAATTCAATAGGACTCCGCGTGAATATAGGACATCCAGGAGCGAATCGAAACGTTGGACAGACGGGCCGGATAGGACTACGATAATGGGCGATATCATGGGCGATATCATGGGCGATATCATGGGCGATATCATGGGCGATATCATGGGCGATATCATGGGCGATATCATGGGCGATATCATGGGCGATATCATGGGCGATATCATGGGCGATATCATGGGCGATATCAAAGGGTCGCCAGAAAGGGACTCCCATGAATTACGAATATGACCTGTTTGAAAAATTCCCAGATGGCTCGTCACTTTGGCGGGCTTGCGCGATTGGACTCGAAAACGCGCGCCTGTGCATGTCCGAGCTGGCCAAGCAATCCCCCCATCGGTTCTACGCCATGAATGTGATGAGTGGAAAAATCATTCCTCTCGACTTTCGGCAGGACGGATTTCTCAATCAGCCGAAAACGAAAAAGCGCGCCGGGTCTGCCGCTGCCTAGTCCGGATTTGGAATATTGGCCCTGACAGCTGGCGCAGGAGTTGCCTATGGCAGTGGCTTGCTCCCTGATCCCTCGCCCGCATCGCCTTCCAAATAAATTGGAACGATTCCCGGTGTGGGCGTCAATACAAGACACCGATGGGCCTTCCTCCGACAGGCTCATCACGGAGGGGCGGCCGCTTACGCGACGCCTCTCCTTTTTTTATGTACATCCTATTCCGCATGTGAAGGGGGGTTGCCTGCGAGAGCACACGAACAATATGACTGTGGACTCCCGGCAATGGTTCGCATAACTTATGAATTCAATTTTGGATGAAAAAATCCTTAGGCTTCCCAGAGGCCCAAGGTATCAGGAGCGATTTTTATGATGCTTGCCACAGTGAAGGAAACACGCGTAACCCCGAGAGAAGTATTGTCCGAACCCGTCCTGATTCGCCCTTGCGATCCGCTGTATCCCGAGGAAGTCTGCACGACCGCGAACATTTCGCGCTCCGGAGTGTATTTCGTCACTTCCGCGAATCACTACTGTGTCGGGATGAACGTGATCGTGACGCTGAACTTTGGCCCCGATGACCCGGTTCATCGCGAGCAAATTGGCGACGTGGTGCGCATTACGGAACTGCAAGAAGGCAACCGGGGCATCGCCATACGAATCCTGATGCAGGGTAATCCGGGGATTTACTCCGGTACATAGCCCTTCGCCGAAGAGGCCCTGCACGGCGCTTTTCCTTCAGCGGAGATGAGACAGCGTCATCCTCCGCCGACCAGGTGAACAATTTCGTAGCGGTCCCCCGGACGCACGGTGGTAGCAGTCCACTGCGAACGCGGAAGAATCTCCAGGTTGCGCTCGATGGCCACGCGATCGGCGGGCAGACCCAGGTGGGAAAGCAGGGCGAAAACGCCCAGCCCTTCGGGCACATCGCGCGTTTCGCCATTCACTACAATTTGGATTCCCGGATTCATTGCGAGACGGGCTTCGGAGCCTTGGCCTTTAGCTTGAATCGCAACTCCCCCGAACGGCTTCCGTCCATTGCGCGAATCACGAGCGACGAGCCTTCCGTCGCATTCATCGGCATGGGAAACTTCAGCGTGGCGCGGCCCTCGGCTTCGGTTTGCGCCGCGGCGCAGGGAATGCGCTGTTTATCGCTCTCCAGGAGGGCCTCAACCGAGGCATCGCCAACCGGCTGGTCCGAATTCTTTTCACGCAATTCAATTTCGAAAATCACATTGCCCGCCACGAACCAGTTCTTCGGATTCGTGAGGCGCAAATCCAGGCCGCCCGGCGCAGCCGCATTCCTCGCATCCGGCTGCGGCTTTGTTTGCGTTTCGATGGGAATGGCGCCGTTTTCCAGGTCGGCAATGACTTCGCGATGTTGTTGCGCCAGGCGTTCGTGGAGCTTTTCCGCCAGCACATTCTCATCCAGGCCGAGGGCGAATTGCTTGTAGCTGGTGCTGCGCTTGTAAATCACGCGGCCGGCCATATACACGACCGTGTCCAGGAACGGATGCGTCGGACCGCGATCCTCCGTCTGCACATGACACATGGCGTTTCCGACTTTCACGTTGGAATTGAACCCAAAATTCATCAGGCCACCCAGCCTTTCGCGCACGAAGGCGCGTAAAACGGTCATCTCTTCCCTCGACGATCATAACGAAATCGAGGAAGATGACGATATATTTCTCTGGTGCATTTGACCGCTTGGCGCTTCGTCGCTATTATAGCTTGTGCTTCGATGACAGGAAACGACCTTCAAGCCTACGCGCCGTTACTCTTACACCTCATCCTGGCGATGGCGCTTTCCGGCGTTCTGCTTCTGCTCTCTTCGCTCGTGGGCTGGCGGCGCCCCTCCAAGGTGA
The DNA here is from genome assembly GCA_003165465.1 of Acidobacteriota bacterium. Taxonomy (GTDB): domain Bacteria; phylum Acidobacteriota; class Terriglobia; order Acidiferrales; family UBA7541; genus Palsa-360. The sequence goes on along the minus strand of PLUM01000075.1, from coordinate 6,487 downwards.
AATCGCAGGCCTATGAATGCGGCATTACACCGACGGGCGATGCCCGTGAACCGTTTTCCGTGAAGTTCTATCTTGTCGGCATCATATTCATTTTGTTCGATGTGGAAGCCATCTTCCTGTTTCCCTGGGCATTTATCTTCAAGTCCTTGCGCTGGTTTGGCTTTGTGGAAATGCTCCTCTACATCGGCATTCTGCTTGTGGGCTATTTCTATCTCTGGAAGAAAGGGGCCCTGGACTGGAACCGCCCAGCCGCGCCCCGGGACCGGATTTCGTGACGGAAACACTCGACCTCGAGCAAAACCACATCGTCGCGCGAGTCCGCGCCAGCTACCCGGAATCCATCGCGGAATTAATTTCCTTTCGCGGCGAGCTGACCATTGTGATTCGTCCGGAATATCTGCGGCGCGTCGCCCAATTTTTGCTGACCGAAGCCGATCTCGCGTTCACCTACCTCTCCGATGTGACCGGCGTGGACCGCTTTCCCACGGAACCGCGCTTCGAACTCAATTATCATTTGCTGGCGCTCTCCCGCCGCGAAACGGTTCGTCTGCGTGTCCGGCTGAACGGCGCGGATCCGGTCATGGATTCGGTCGTTCCCGTTTGGCCGACGGCGAATTGGCACGAACGCGAGATATTCGACCTCCTGGGCGTCCGTTTTGAAGGGCATCCCGACCTGCGGCGCATGTTGCTCCCGGACGATTGGGAAGGCTATCCCCTCCGCAAGGATTATCCCGTGGAGGGCCCCCGCTAATTTCCCATTTTTGGGGCATGCGCACTTTTGCCATGACTACCGTTCAAACCGCCGCCGGCCTCGAAAAAACCATGGTCCTCAACATGGGGCCCCAGCATCCCTCGACGCACGGCGTACTGCGCGTGCTTCTGGAGCTCGATGGAGAAATCATCATCAAGGCGGGCGTGGATATCGGATACCTGCATACCGGGATCGAAAAAACCGCCGAGTCGCTGACCTATTCGCAAGCCATTACGATTACCGACCGCATGGATTATCTCGCGCCGCTGTCAAACAATTTGGCCTACTGCCTGGCGGTCGAGAAACTTCTGGGCATCGAAGTGCCCAAGCGCGCGCAATATATTCGCGTGCTGCTGACGGAACTCACGCGCATCGGCTCGCATCTGGTATGGCTCGGCACGCACGCGATCGACCTGGGCGCGATGTCCGTGTTCCTCTATTGCTTCCGCGAGCGCGAGGAGCTGATGAACATATTCGAACTCGTCAGCGGCCAGCGGATGATGACCAGTTATTTCCGCATCGGCGGGCTGGCGCTTGAGCCGCCCGTGGGCTGGACCAATCAGGTTCAAAAAATCGTTCGTACTTTCCCTTCCCGGTTCGACGAGTACGAGGAATTGCTGACCCGGAACCGCATCTGGCTCGGGCGCACGCAAGGCGTGGGCGTGCTGAAGGTGGAGGACGCCATCGCTCTGGGGGTTTCCGGTCCATCGCTGCGCGGCTCCGGCGTCGATTACGACGTGCGCAAGTATTTCCCGTACTCCAGTTACGACGAATTCGATTTCAAGGTGCAAGTGCGCACCGAGGGCGATTGCTACGCGCGTTACCTGTGCCGGATCGGGGAAATGCGCGAGAGCCTGAAGATTGTCCGGCAGGCGCTCGACAAAATTCCGGCGGAAGGTCCCATCACGGCCGATGCGCCCGGGATCGTTGCGCCCCAGCGCGAAAAGATGAAGACGGAAATGGAAGCGCTGATTTACCACTTCAAGATTTACACGGAAGGATTCGCGCCGCCGCCCGGCGAGGTTTACCAGCGCATTGAATCGCCCCGCGGGGAACTGGGCTGCTTTATCGCGAGCGACGGTTCGCCAAAGCCGTATCGCATGAAGATGCGCACGCCTTCGTTCGTGAATTTACAGGCGCTGCAGAAGATGATCGAGGGCCGCCTCGTGGCCGATGCCGTTGCCTGCATCGGCACGCTGGATATCGTCCTCGGGGAGATTGACCGCTGATGAATTTGCCTCCACAACTGGAAGCCAAATTCCACACGCTCGAAAGCCGCTACCCGGTGAAGCGCTCCGCGCTGATTCCCATGCTGATGTATGCGCAGGATCAGTTTGGCTTCGTCAGCGATGAAATGATCGGGGAAGTCGCGCGGCGCCTGGGCCTGAATACGCTGCAAGTCACCGAGACGATGGCGTACTACTCGATGCTGCGCCGCCAGCGCACGGGGAAATTTCACGTACAGGTGTGCACGAACGTGTCCTGCATGCTTCGCGGCGGAGATAAGATTTACGATTTCGTCCAGAAAAAACTGGAAATCGGGCACAAGGAAACCACCGCCGACGGCGTGTTTTCCCTCGAGGAAGTGGAATGCATCGGCGCCTGCACCGGCGCTCCCGCCATGCAGGTGAACTACGATTACTACGAAAATCTGACCATCGAGCGCGCCACGCAAATTTTCGAGACGCTCGAAGCCGGCAGAAAGCCACAGCCTTCCGCGCCGATTACGGGTGCGGTGAAGGAGCGGCATCCGGCCGAGGCCATCGCCATCAGCCGCCTGTTTGGCGTCAAGGATTCGCACAAGCTGGAAGTGTACGTCGCGAATGAGGGCTATAAGGGCATGGAGCGCGCGCTCAAGGAACTGACCGCCGAGCAGGTGGTCGACGAAGTAAAAAAATCCAACCTGCGCGGGCGCGGCGGCGCGGGATTTCCGACCGGCATGAAGTGGAGCTTTGTGCCCAAGGAATCGGCCAAGCCCAAATACGTTCTGTGCAACGCGGACGAAAGCGAGCCCGGCACGTGCAAGGACCGCCCGCTGATGGAACTCATGCCGCACCAGTTGATCGAGGGCATCGTGATTGCCGGCCGCGCGGTCGGCTCGCATCAGGGATACATTTATATTCGCGGCGAGTATCGCTACGTTCAGGACATCATGGATGAGGCCATCGCGGAAGCGTACAAGGCCGGATACCTCGGAAAAAATATTCTCGGCAGCGGATTCGATTTCGATCTCGTCACGCATACGGGAGCGGGCGCCTACGAATGCGGCGAGGAATCGGCGCTGATGGAATCGCTCGAAGGCAAGCGCGGCTATCCGCGCATCCGGCCGCCATTTCCGGCCGTCGTCGGGCTGTATGGTTCGCCGACCGTGATCAACAACGTCGAAACGCTTTCCTCCGCCCCGGAAATTTTGCGGCGGGGAGGAGACTGGTACGCGGGCCTCGGCTCTCCGAAAAACGGCGGCACGCGCATGTTCTGCATTTCCGGCCACGTCAACAAGCCCGGTATCTACGAATTGCCGATGGGTTTCCCGCTGCGCCGGATGATCGAGGAAGTCGCGGGGGGCATGCGCGACGGAAAAAAACTCAAGGCCGTCATTCCCGGAGGCAGTTCCTGTCCGCTGCTGACCGCCGAGGAAATCGACATCAACATGGATTTCGATTCCGTGGCCAAGGCCGGATCGATGCTCGGCTCGGGCGGACTCGTGGTGATCGACGAGGATACCTGCATGGTTGATCTCGCGCGGCGCATCATGCATTTCTATGCGCACGAATCCTGCGGCTGGTGCATTCCCTGCCGCGAAGGGACGGGCTGGCTGAGCAAGATGCTGGACCGTTTCCATTCGGGCGCGGGACGCACGGAAGACATCGCGCTCATCGGCGATCTGGCCAAAAATATGCTTGGCCGCACGTTTTGTCCGCTGGGGGATGCGGCCGCGATGCCCACGATCAGCATCGTCAAGAAGTGGCGGCGCGAGTTCGAAGAACATCTTTCAGGAAAGTGTCCGTACAAACCGGCCGACATCATGGCCTCGGTCCGCTGAGGATTTTGGGACAAAATGGCAGATTCGAACGACATCACGCTGAAGATTGACGATCGCGAGGTCACCGTCCCGCCGGGAACGCTGGTGATCGAAGCCGCGCGGCGCATGGGCATCGAAGTGCCTTCGTTTTGCTACTTCCCTGGCCTGTCGTTGCAGGCGGCCTGCCGCATGTGCCTGGTCGAAGTCGAAAAAGCGCCAAAACTGCAAACCGCGTGCACGCTCGTCGCCATGCCCGGCATGGTGGTCCGCACCAACACGCCGCAAGTGCACGATGCGCGCAAGGGCATGCTCGAATTCCTGCTCGCCAACCATCCGCTGGATTGCCCCGTGTGCGACAAGGGCGGCGAATGCGAATTGCAGGACATGGTGTTCACGTACGGCGCGGACAAGAGCCGCTTCAACGAGGAAAAGCGCCATCAGCCCGAGCAGAAATGGTCCGAAGCGGTTTATTACGACGCGCCGCGGTGCATCCTGTGTTTCCGCTGCGTGCGCGTGTGCGACGAGGGCATGGACGTCAAGGCTCTCGGCGTGGGCCAGCGCGGCTCGCTTTCGGTAATCATTCCGAATGGCGAGGACCACCTCGATTGCGAAGAGTGCGGCATGTGCATCGACATCTGTCCGGTCGGCGCGCTGACAAGCGGCACCTACCGTTACAAGACGCGCCCGTGGGAAATGAACTACGTCTCCACGGTTTGCACGCATTGCTCGAACGGCTGCAAGACCACGCTAAGCGTGCGCAACAACGAAATCATGCGCGCCAATAACCGCGATCTCTCCGGCTTCAACAAGGACTTTCTGTGCGTCAAGGGCCGATTCGGGTTCGACTTCACGAAGCACGCGGAGCGATTGAAGCTGCCGCTCGTGCGCCGCGGCGGCAAACTCGTCCCATCGAGCTGGGAAGACGCCCTGGCCGAAATTTCGCGGCGTCTCGCCGAAATCCACAAAGCCAACGGAGCGGATTCGATCGGCTTCATCGGCTCGAACCACACGACGAACGAAGAGAATTACCTGTTAGGGCGCATCGCGCGAGCGTCCATCGGCACGAATAACATCGATCATCACCGCACCACCGATTACGCGAGCCTCGTCGCCGCCCTCGGCACGCAAGCCGCAACCTCGGGCGCCACGATGCAGCAGTTGTACGAGGCGGACGCCGTATTGCTTGTCGGGCACGATCCGACCGAGCAGAGCCCGCTGGTTGCCTGGCAGATTCGCTCCGCCATCCGCCATCGCGGCGCGCGCGTGTACATCATTAATTCGAAATCCATCAAGCTGCTGCGCAAGGCCCGCGGATTTGCCGAAGTGCCCGAAGGCCGCGAGCCGGCCGCCGTCCGGTGGCTCGCCGGCGGCGAAGCGCAACTCGAAGCCGGCGCGATCGAGCGGCTCTCCTCGCTTAAGGCGTCGCTCGAAAAAGAAAGCAACGTCGTCATCGTTTTCGGCGCGGAATTGACCGGGGCCGCGATCCGCGACCTTGTGAAATTCGGCTCGACCCTACCCGGCCAGACGCGCTACATGGCGCTCGGCGATTATGCGAATTCGCGCGGCGCGGCGGACATGGGCCTCGTGCCGGACATGCTTCCCGGCTATATGCCTGCCTCGGACGTGGAAGCGCGGAAGCAGTTCGCCAGGCTGTGGGGCACAAAGCTCCCGGACAAGCCTGGAATGAATGCGCGCGGGATGCTCGCGGCCGCGGATAAGGGACAGTTGCACGCGCTCTACGTGGTGGGCGCGAATCCCGTTAAAACATTTGGCGTCTCGGCTGCAAGTCGCCTTGGAAAACTCGATCTGCTCGTCGTGCAGGACATGTTCCTGACGGAAACCGCGCGGCTTGCGGACATCGTTCTGCCGGTGGCTGCCGCATACGAAAAAAACGGCACCATGACCAACACCTCGGGCGAAGTGCAACTCGTGCGCAAGGGCGGCGACGCGATGGGCACGCGCTCGGATTTCGATATTCTGCGAATTCTTTCGTTCCAACTCGCGCAGCACGGGCTTGGACAGGCAATTCCGCTGCGCACGCCGGAAGCCGCGTTCGACGAAATTCGCCAATCGGTGCCCGGTTACAACCTGGCCATGGCCACACTGCTGCTCGGAGAAGCCGAGCAGACTGCGCCGGTTTCGTCCGCGAATGGCAACGCACAATTTGACGTTCCGGCCGGATCGATTTTTTCCTCGGGCGATACGCTCTTCACGAGCGGCAGCCTGAGCCGCTACTTGACGATGGTTCGTTCCCTGCCGGAAGCAGCCGAAGAGGCGGAAGAAGTGGAGGCGCGCTCGTGAACGAATTTGCCGCGCTGCATCCGCTTCTGACCGTCGCGCTGCCGAAGATCGTCATTTTGCTCTTCGTGCTCCTGACGGCGCTTGCCTATCTCACCTGGTTCGAACGCAAAGTCGTCGCGCACATCCAGTCGCGCTGGGGACCATACCGCGTGGGACCGCACGGCTTGCTGCAACCTCTCGCCGATGGGGTTAAGTTTTTATTCAAGGAAGACGTGACGCCGGCGGGCGCGGATAAGTTCGTCTATTTCCTCGCGCCGTTTCTGTCGCTCTCACTGGCCATTACGGCGGTTGCCGTGATTCCCTTTGGGCCGCCGGGTCTAACGATCTTTGGGCAGGCGACGCCGACGGGCATCACGAATTTGAACATTGGCCTCTTGATTCTATTCGCGATCACGTCGATGGGCGTGTACGGC
>PLUM01000053.1:89445-89586 GCA_003165465.1 Acidobacteriota bacterium | reverse complement strand
TGCGCAGAAAGCCGAAGTTCAAGGTCCGCGTGCGCAACCGCTGCCTCCTGTGCGGCCGCCCGCGTGGTTATCTGCGTAAATTTAAAATGTGCCGCATTTGCTTCCGCGGACACGCCCTGCGCGGGGAAATTCCCGGCGTGG
>PLUM01000053.1:0-89430 GCA_003165465.1 Acidobacteriota bacterium | reverse complement strand
GCCCGCATCCTGAAGGAAGAGGGCTACATCTCGACCTACAAGCTGATCGAGGAAAACAAGACGCGCAAAACCTTGCGCGTGTTTTTGAAGTACACGCCGGACAAGCGCAGCGTAATCACCGATCTGAAGCGCGTCTCGAAGCCCGGCAGCCGGCGTTATATCGGCTCCATCGAGATCCGGCCCGTGGTCGGCGGGATGGGCATCAGCATCCTGACGACGCCCAAGGGCGTAATGACCGGCCGAGCGGCGCGAAAAGCGCGCGTGGGCGGCGAAGTATTGTGCGAAGTCTGGTAATTGCCTAACGTCCGGTAGCAGAAGACTGGCAGGAGAGCCATCGAGCTATGTCGCGAATTGGAAGAAAACCGATTGCCGTGCCCGCGGGCGTGAAGATACAACTCACGCCGGGTTCCATCGACGTGCAGGGACCGAAGGGCAAATTGAGTGTAAAGCTTCCGCGGGGGATTACCCTCGAGCAGAAGGGCGCCGAGCTGCACGCGGTCCGCGAAAACGATGAACAGTCGGCGCTGCATGGGCTCGCGCGCGCCCTGGTGGCGAACGCCGTGACGGGAGTTACGTCCGGGTTCAAGAAGGAAATGGATATCGTCGGAGTCGGATATCGCGCCGAGCTGAAGGGCAAGATGGTCAGCTTCGCTCTGGGCTATTCGCATCCGGTGGAGTTCCATATCCCCGAGGGGATTCAGCTCACGGTGGAAAAGCAGACGCACTTGACCGTGGCGGGAGCCGATCGCGGCCAGGTTGGGCAGGTCTGCGCGGACATTCGCAGCTTGCGGCCGCCCGATCCGTACAAGCAAAAAGGTATCCGCATTACCGGCGAGCGATTGAAGAAGAAGGCCGGAAAAGCGGGCGCCGCCACCAAGACGGGTGCCTAGAACGGCCGCGGTCTTTGTTCGTCGTAAATTAATTAAGGCCCGGCGGAAAGAAAGAAGGAGAGCAACGTGGCAACGGAACCAGTCCGAAAACTTTCTCGCGACGCGCATCGCCAGCGGATTCACCAGCGCGTTCGCACGCGCGTCGCCGGCACGCCCGCGCGCCCGCGCTTGTGCGTGTATCGCTCGAACGGGCACATCTACGCGCAGGTGATCGAGGATCAGACCGGGCGCACAATCGTCTCGGCCAGCTCGATCGACAAGGAAATGCGCAAGGAAATGAAGGGCGGCAACAACGTGGCGGCGGCGAAAATGATCGGAAAGAAGATTGCCGAGCGCGCCATCGCGGCGGGAATTGAAAAGGTTGTGTTCGATCGCGGAGGATACATGTACCACGGTCGTGTGGAAGCCCTGGCCGCAGCGGCCCGGGAAGCGGGGTTGAAATTCTAAGTTTATGTCCAAACACATTCTCAGGGAAACACTGGCGGTCCGGCGAAACATACAGGTCAACGCCAATAGCTTGAAGGATCAGGTCGTCGCCATTCAGCGCGTGACCAAGGTCGTCAAGGGCGGCAAGAACCTCAGCTTTTCGGCGCTGGTGGTGGTTGGGGATCAGGCGGGAAACGCGGGTTTCGGCATGGGCAAAGCGCGCGAAGTGCCCATGGCCATCCGCAAGGCCATCGAGCAAGCGAAGAAGAACTTGATTCACCTGAATTTGAAGGGCACGACGATTCCGCACCAGGTGCTTGGTTTGTACGGTTCCGGCCAGGTCATGCTGAAGCCGGCTCCGGATGGAACCGGAATCATTGCCGGAGGTCCGGTGCGCGCCGTGATGGAGGTTGCGGGAATCTCCAATGTGCTGACGAAGTCGATCGGCACGTCGAACCCGCATAATGTCATCAAGGCCACATTCGATGCGCTTCTGCGGTTGAAGGATATTGCCAAGGTCGCGGAGATGCGGTCGAAAACGGTCGAAGAACTCACGCGCTGAGAGCGCCGGGACGGTTACGAGCTATGGCGAACAAAAAATCGGGAGTTCTGAAAATCAAGTGGGTACGAAGCTTTATCGCCTGCCCGCAGGACATGCGGCAGACGATTCGCGGGCTGGGGTTTCGCCGAATGAACCAGGTTGTGGAGCGGGCCGACACACCCGCGATTCGCGGAATGCTGCTCAAGGTTCGGCATCTGGTGGTTGTGGAAGAATAAGGTCGGGAACTTTCGCGGGAATCGCACATTGAGGACAACATGGCTGTGAATCTTTCTAATTTGAAGCCGCCGCGCGGGTCGCGGCACCGCAAGGTGCGCGTGGGACGCGGGATCGGCTCGAAGCTCGGCAAGACGGCGGGCAAGGGCAACAAGGGGCAGAAGTCGCGCAAGGGCTATTCGCGCCGCGCCGGCTTCGAGGGCGGCCAGATGCCGCTTCGCCGCCGTATTCCGAAGCGCGGGTTTCATAACCATATGCGCAGGGAATACGCCGTGGTGAACGTCGGGGATCTGGAAATTTTCCCCGCGGGAACGATGGTGACTCGCGAGATGCTGCTGGAATCCGGGCTGATCCGCGAGATGCGCGCCGACATCAAGGTGTTGGGCGACGGCGAGCTGAATCATCCGCTCACCGTGCAGGCGCATAAATTCAGCAAATCGGCCGAGGAAAAACTAACTCGCGCCGGAGGCAAGGCCGAGATCTTGTCATGAACCAGTTTTTTGAAGCGTTCGCGAACATGTTCCGGATAGCGGACCTGCGCCGCCGGCTGCTCTTCACGCTGGCGATGCTGGCGGTCTACCGCCTGGGCGCGTTTCTGCCCACACCGGGAATCAATACGGACGTTCTGGCGCAGTTTTTCCAGCAGAATCAGGGCTCGGTTCTGGGCGTCATCGATCTCTTCAGCGGCGGCAACTTCCGCCGGCTGACGATTTTCGCGCTGGGCATCATGCCCTACATCACGGCTTCCATCATCCTGCAATTGATGACCGTGGTATGGCCCTACCTCGAACGGCTGCAAAAAGAGGGCGAGCTGGGCCGGCGCAAGATCACGCAATACACGCGCTACCTGACGATCATCCTGAGCGTCGTGCAATCGTTTTCGATCGCCGTCACGCTGGAAAAGACCGGCGGGCCGAGCAATCAGCCGCTGGTGTACAACCCGGGCGTCGCGTTTGTGCTCATGACGATCCTGACGCTGACGACCGGCTCCGCGTTCATCATGTGGCTGGGCGAGCAAATTACCCAGCGGGGCGTTGGCAACGGAATGTCGCTGGTTATTTTTGCGGGAATCGTTGTGGGCCTTCCGCGCGCGGTGGGCGACCTGTTTGACAAGTTTAGAACGGCGCAGTGGGGGCCTTTTACGGGCCTCGCGCTGGTGTTTCTCGTGGCCCTGATGATTGGGGTCGTGGGCGTGATCGTTTTTGTCGAGGGCGGGCAGCGGCGCATTCCGGTGCAATACGCCAAGCGCGTGATGGGACGCCGCATGATGGGCGGCCAGATGACGTACCTGCCGCTGCGGGTGAATTCGGGCGGCGTCATCCCGCCGATTTTCGCCAGCTCGCTGCTCACGTTTCCGGGCACGATCAATTTGTTTCTGGGCAAAAAATTCAAGGCCATCGACTGGCTGGCCACGAACCTGGCCTGGGGCGAGCCCTGGTACATTCTGGTTTACATCACGATGATTATTTTGTTCGCGTTTTTCTACGTCGGGATTGTGTTTAATCCGACCGAGCTTGCGGACAACATGCGGAAGTACGGCGGCTTTATTCCGGGAATTCGTCCGGGGCGCAACACCTCCGAGCATATCGACCGCGTGCTTCGCCGGCTGACGTTTGTCGGCGGCGTTTATCTGGCCGCGGTTTGTCTCCTGCCGGAGTGGCTCATGGCTGGAATTCACCTGCAGCATTTGCCGGTGGTCGGGACGTGGTTTGACAACCACATGTGGCGTTTTGTTCTGGAAGGTTTGAAGGTCAATTTTTATTTTGGCGGCACCTCGCTTTTGATTGTGGTTGGCGTGGCGATGGATACGGTCCAGCAGATCGAAGCCCAGTTGGTCATGCGGAACTACGAAGGCTTCGTCAAGAAGGGGAAGTTGCGTGGCCGACGTTACGGCTGATGGTGGCGGGGCGGATGTTTTGCGAGGCCAGGGATGCGCGGTAATTTTGTTGGGCCCTCCGGGGGCCGGCAAGGGAACGCAAGCCCAGCGCATCGCGCAGCGGTACCTCTTGCCGCACCTGTCGACCGGGGACATGTTTCGCGATCACATCCAGCGCGGAACGGACCTGGGGCGGAAGGCCAAGCCGCTGATGGAGCGCGGCGAACTAGTTCCGGACGCAATCGTGCTGGGAATGGTTGAGGATCGCATCAGCCAGCCGGACTGCGAACGAGGATTTGTATTCGACGGATTTCCGCGCACCATTCAGCAGGCGGACGATCTGGAAGGGATTTGCAAGCGGCACAAGCTGGGTTTCACGATCGTGTTGTATCTGGTTGTGAACCCGGAATTGCTGGTGCGCCGCCTGACGGGCCGCAGGATTTGCAAGGCGAGCGGGCACATCTATAATGTGTATGAGCGGCCGCCCAAGCGCGAAGGCTTCTGCGATCTCGACGGAAGCGAATTGATTCACCGCGCGGACGATTCCGAGGCCGTGATTGGCGAGCGGTTATCCGCGTATGACCGGCAAACACAGCCACTTGTGGAGTATTATAAGTTGCGGGGTTTGCTCAGTTCGGTCGATGCCATGGCCGAGGCAGACACGGTCACGAAAAGCATCGTGGGGATTTTGGACGGAGCGAAAGCATTTTAATGATTGTCTGCAAGTCACAGACGGAGTTGGAAAAGATGCATCGCGCCGGCTTGGTGATTTGGGAAGTGCTGAACGGTTTGCGCGGGATGGCCCGCCCGGGAGTGAGTACGAAAGACCTCGACGAATACGCGGAACGCAAGACGGCGGAACGGAAGATGCGGCCGGCGTTCAAGAATTACCGGGGGTATCCGGCGACGTTGTGCACGTCGGTGAATTCGGAAGTGGTGCACGGGATTCCGTCGAAGTCGAGGGTCCTCAAGGCCGGAGACATCGTTTCGCTCGACTTTGGCGTGGAGTGCGAAGGTTATTATGCGGACGCTGCCGTGACGGTGCCGGTGGGGGAAATCACCCCGGAATTGCAGAAGCTTCTGCAAGTGACGCGCGATTCGCTCGATCAGGCGATTGAGAAGGTGCGCGTGGGAAACCGGTTGTCGGACATTTCGGCCGCGGTTCAGGAATGCGCCGAGCGGAAGAATGGCTACTCGGTGGTCCGGGATTTTTGTGGCCACGGGATCGGAACGCATATTCATGAGGAACCGAACGTGCTGAATTATGGCGAACCGGGCCGAGGCCCGCGCCTGCAGGAAGGAATGGTCCTTGCGATCGAGCCTATGGTGAATCTTGGAGGGTCTGAAGTTCGGGTGCTGGAGGACGACTGGACGACGGTTACGGCCGACGGCAAGGCGTCGGCTCACTTCGAGCACACGGTAGCGGTTACCGCGAACGGGCCATGGATTTTGACGCGCCCCCGGGAAATGCAGGGGCCATCATGGTAGCGGGCGCGAGAGGTCCAATGGGCAGGAGACCCGAGCCGGAAAAGCGCAAGGCGGACGCGTCCAACCCGAAGGAAGACGCGATCGAAGTCATGGCGACGGTGGTCGAGCCATTGCCCAATGCGATGTTTCGCGTGGAGCTTGAGAACAAGCATAAAGTGCTGGCGCACATTTCCGGGAAGATGCGGAAGAATTTCATTCGCATCCTGGCCGGAGATAAAGTCGCGGTCGAGCTTTCGCCCTACGACCTGACGCGCGGCCGCATCGTATACCGGTATAAATAGGGATTGGGAGCAAGGAGCGGGAAATGAAAGTTCGAGCATCGGTAAAAAAGATTTGCGACAAGTGCAAGGTGATTCACCGGCGCGGGGTGGTGCGCGTGATTTGCGTCAACCCGAAGCACAAGCAGCGTCAGGGATAGTTCCGGGAAACCGTGCGCAGGCCTGCACGGAACCCGCTAACAAATTGAGGAGCACGCATGGCACGTATTGCAGGAGTGGATCTTCCGCCGCAAAAGCGCATCTGGGTTGGCCTGACGGCCATCTATGGGATCGGCCAGCCGCGCGCGCGCGCGCTGTGCCTCAAGGCGGACGTGGAACACACCAAGAAGATCAAGGACCTGACCGAGGAAGAAATCAACCGGCTTCGGCAGGCGATTGAATCCGAAGGGCGCGTCGAGGGCGATCTCCGCAAGGAGATTCAGATGAACATTCGCCGGCTGATTGAAATTCAGTGCTATCGCGGCCTGCGGCACCGGCGCAATCTTCCCGTGCGCGGCCAGCGCACGCACACGAACGCGCGCACCCGCAAGGGACCGCGGAAGGGCGCGGTCGCGGCAAAGAAGAAGGTCGCGGCACGCAAGTAAGGTTTTGACGGGGATTTGAGAAACACAGGATCGGATCGGAAAGAATCGGCAGGTTTCAATCGAGGGTACTGACTTGGCAAAAGAACCGCAACAGGACGCCGCCGTACAGGCGCCGGCAAAAACATCGAAGCGGAAGAAGGAATTCAAGAAGAAGCGGGAGAAGCGCGTGGTCCCGCACGGCGTGGTGCACATTCAGGCCACGTTCAACAACACGATCGTCACGATCTGCGGGCCGGATGGACGCACCGTGTCGTGGTCTTCCGCGGGATCCATCGGGTTCAAGGGATCGCGCAAGGGCACGCCGTACGCGGCGCAGCAGGCGTCGATCTCGGCCGCGGGAGTGGCGCGCGACCAGTACGGGATGAAATCGATCGAAGTGCGCGTGAAGGGGCCGGGCTCGGGACGCGAGTCGGCCGTGCGCGCGCTGGCCTCGGCCGGGCTGCACATCGTGCACATCAAGGACGTGACGCCGATTCCGCATAACGGCTGCCGCCCGCCCAAGCGCCGCCGCGTCTGAGGAATTGTTTTTTTGGAATTACGCTCTTAAAGCAAGAGAGAAGGAGAAACGAATTTGGCACGTCATCGTGATGCGATTTGCCGGCTATGCCGCAGGGAAGGGCAGAAGCTGTTCTTAAAAGGGTTGCGTTGTTTTACGGAGAAGTGCGCGATCGAAAAGCGCAACTTCGTTCCGGGACAGCATGGACAGTCGCGCCGTGTGAAGAAACTGGCGGGCTACGGTCTGCAATTGCGCGAAAAGCAGAAGGTCAAGCGCACCTACGGATTGCTGGAACGGCAGTTCCGCAACTACGTGGAGAAGTCCGAGCGCGCGCAGGGACCGACGGGCGAAAATCTGATCGTCATGCTCGAGCGGCGTCTGGACAACGCGGTCTGGCGCGCGGGATTCGCCAGCTCGCGTTCCCAGGCCCGGCAGATTGTTTTGCACGGGCACATCCTCATCAACGGCAAGAAGGTGAACATTCCTTCGTACCTGGTGGACGTCGGCGAGGAAATCTCCCTCAAGGACAAAATGCACCAGAACACGATGGTGCTGGAAGCGCGCAATGTGGCGCAGAGTCAGAACGCAGTGCCGTGGCTGGAAATCGACCGCGACACGTTCAAGGCCAAAGTGGCCGCGATGCCGAAGCGCGAAAACGTGCAGACGCCGCCCATCACCGAGCAGCTCATCGTCGAGTTGTACTCAAAGTAGGGACGAACGCGCGGCAGGAAGATTTCAAATTTAAAATTTGAGATTTTAAATTTCAGGGAAAAGATTCGAAGGCCCCGCACCCGTGGGGAGGAAGGACTTGGCAGATGTGGAAAGGTTTCCAGAAACCGAAGCGTTTGGCGACGGAACTCGAGTCGCTTACAGACAAGTTTGGAAAATTTTCCGCGCAGCCGTTCGAGCGCGGATGGGGCACCACCGTGGGCAATTCCCTTCGTCGGGCGCTGCTCAGCTCGATTGAAGGCGCGGCGATCACGGCCGTAAAAATCGAGGGCGTGCTTCACGAATTTTCCTCGATTCCCGGAGTGGTGGAAGACGCAACCGACATCATCCTGAACCTGAAACAGGTGCCGCTGAAGCTGAACAACGACCAGGCGAAGACCATCGTGGTCAACGTGGAAAATCCGGGCGTCGTAACCAGCGCGATGATCGAGGAAGATTCGGACTTCGCGGTTCTCGACAAGACGGTCTATATCGCCACGGTGAACGAAGGCGGGAAATTGCAGCTGGAAATGCGCATCAAGAACGGGCGCGGATACGTTTCGGCGGACCGCAATTTCGACGAAGATCTGCCGATCGGCTACATACCGGTGGATTCGGTTCACTCGCCCGTGCGCAAGGTCAACTACTCGGTGGAAGCCGCGCGTCTCGGTCAGATGACCGATTACGAAAAGCTTTCGCTGGAAGTCTGGACCAACGGCGCCATCACGCCGCAGGATGCCATTGGTCTTGCTTCGAAACTGATCAAGGACCACATGAGCATCTTCATTAATTTCGAGGAACAGCCCGAAATTATCGAGGAAATGGTCGAGTCCTACAACGATCCGCGCGTCGAGCACCTGGACCGCTCGGTCGAGGAACTCGAGCTTTCCGTGCGCTCCTACAATTGCCTGAAGAACGCGAACATTCAGACCATTCGCGAACTGGTTCAGAAGAGCGAAAACGAAATGCTGAAGACGAAAAACTTCGGCCGCAAGTCGCTCAATGAAATCAAGGAAATCCTGACCAAGATGGGTTTGAGCCTGGGCATGAAATTCGACGAGCACGGCCGCATCATCTGGCCGCCGCTCCCCAGCCAGACCGCACCCTTGACGCCGGAGGAAACCGCGGGCTTGTAAGAGCCTCTGGGACCCCAGTATGCGACACCGCAATTATGGTTCAAAACTCGGACGCCAGCCGGCTCATCGCCGCGCCACGCTCCGCAACCTCGTAACGAACGTGATCGAGAAAGAACGCATCACCACCACCATCACGCGGGCCAAGGCCGCGCGTCCGCTAGTCGAGAACATGATCACGCTCGGCAAGCGCGACACGCTGCAATCGCGCCGCCAGGCCGCGTCGTTTCTCATGACGCCCGGGGCCACCAAGAAACTCTTCGCCGACATCGCTCCGCGTTTTACCGATCGCACGGGCGGATACACGCGAATCATCCATGCGGGCTGGCGGATCGGCGATGGCGCGCAACTCGCCATCCTCGAACTGATCGGCTCAAACCTCAAGAAGAAGGAAAAGAAGGAAAAGTCTCCCGCGCCCGAGACGGCCGAGGAAATCAAAGAGGAAGTTGCGGGGAAGTCGCTGAAGTAGTGGTGAATCGTGAATTGTGGTTCGCGGCTCGTGATTCTTGCAAGTCCTCGCTTATTTTCTTCGTTTGAAATACAGCGCTATGTTACAGCGCCCACGGCGCGGAGAATGATACCCGGGGCAACGCCCCGGGTATCGTCGCGCGTTTATTGTCGTTGCCCTGAAAGGGAGGAAGACCCCGCGCCCGTACAGGGCGCACTACAATGGACGAAATCTGAACCCAGGGCGTTGCCCTTGGCTAGTATTCAACGGCACTTTCACCGCCTCCCGTCTGACCCGAATTTCTAGCAATCCCGGCTTATCATCCCGAGCGTAGCACCATTGTGGACTCGTCCAAGTCGCGCTAGGCTTTCTCCAAGCGTTCAATTGGCTCCCATGCGTTTAGGTATTTTTTGAAATCCCTGTTGGGGTCGGAAACAAATTCATCTTTTGCAACCTGAATCCTCTCCGCTTTTTTCAAGTCGCGTGTTTCCCAGCACAGTCCCGTCTTTGTGACCCACATATAAACCTGCCAGTGCTTCGGATTTCCACCATGAATACTGCGCAACTTTTGCGCCAGTTCTTGGGGCGGAATCACAACATAGTCTACAGTCGCGCTGTCGAATCCCTGTAACACCAGTACCCAATAATCAGCGTGAGGCTTGGTTATTTTGCTGTCAGTAAGAGTCCACCACCCGCAAGCCTTTAGTTTTTCTTGGAATACTGGCGATTGCCTTTGCAAGGGAGCGACTCGATAATCCGTGGAGAATTTCACTTGGAGCGAAACGAAGCTTCGGTTATCGCGGTCGGAAACAAGCAAATCGATTCCGGTATCATTGGCGGGCACCCAAATGTTAACTTGCCGGAATTTATTTTGAATGTGCGATCCTGTTAGATACTCACCCGCGTGCAGTGTGAACACTTTCTTCATTATTTACCTCAGATTCGTCGCGGATTCTATCACACGCTTTCAGCGCCGTTTGATCCAGTTTGCGAGAGGGTCATCGATCACCCGGAATCATTCGCTTCCGCAAATACCAAAGGCGCAAAATCACCTGCGCGGCTGCCGCGCCCGAAATATCGAGCAGCGCGTCCCAGGGCGAGGAATGGCGGCTGGGTACAAACAGCTGATGGAATTCGTCGAGCGCCGCGTAGGCCGCCGCGATGGATACCGCCCAGACTGACCAGCGGAGTTGCCACCCGCGATTTTGGCCGCGCACCACGTGCATCAGGAAAATGCCGAAGATGAAATACTCCGTAATGTGCGCGAGTTTTCGGATGACGGCATGCATCAGCCGGATGGTTCCCCGGCTCGCATGAGGAAATAGCCAATGCAGGATGGGGAAGATGATGGCGGAAGTATGTTCGGTGGAAAATCGATCCGTCGAAAGAATGGAAATTACGCAGGCCCAGCCAATCGCCGGGAGCCAGTTCTTCAAAGTGGCTGGGAGCCGCATTACTCGACTTGGTAATTCGGCGCTTCGCGCGTGATGATTACGTCGTGGACGTGGCTTTCGCGCAGGCCCGCGACCGTGATGCGCACGAAGCGCGCACGCTCCTGCAATTCCGCGAGCGTAGCCACGCCGCAATATCCCATGCCGCTTTTGAGTCCGCCAACGAGCTGATCGACCAGTGCGCCGAGTGAACCTTTGTAGGGCACCCGCCCTTCGACGCCCTCGGGCACGGATTTTCCGCGCGCCGCGCCTTCCTGCGAGTAGCGGTCGGCGGCCGAGGAACTCGCCTGCATCGCGCCGAGCGAGCCCATGCCGCGATACGACTTGAATGTGCGCCCCTGATACAGAATCGTTTCGCCGGGGGATTCCTCCGTGCCCGCGAATAATCCGCCGAGCATAGTGACGGAGGCGCCCGCCGCGATGGCCTTGCTGATGTCGCCCGAATACTTGATGCCGCCATCGGCAATCACCGGCGCTCCCGTTCCCTTGGCTGCGCGCGTGGCTTCCATGATGGCGGTGATCTGCGGAACGCCGGCACCGGTGACGACGCGCGTCGTGCAAATCGAGCCGGGGCCGATGCCGACCTTGATGCCGTCGACGCCCAGCGCGATCAGGTCGCGCGCGCCTTCAAAGGTTCCAACGTTTCCGGCGATCAATTGCATTTCCGGCAGCCGGTGCTTGACCGCGCGGATCGCGTCCATGACGCGCGCGGAATGCCCGTGAGCCGTATCGATCGCCAGCACGTCCGCCTTCATGCGGGCCAGTTCCACGGCGCGATCGAGATAGTCTCCGGTCGCGCCAATCGCCGCGCCCACCATCAGGCGTCCCTGGCCATCCTTGGCCGCGCTCGGAAACTCCAGTTTTTTCTGGATATCCTTGACCGTGATGAGTCCCTTGAGATTAAATTCGGTATCGACCACGAGGAGTTTCTCGATGCGGTGGCGTTGCAGGATGCGCTCGGCTTCCTCGAGCGTGGTGCCCACCGACACGGTGACCAGATCGTTCTTGGTCATGACGGCGCTGACGGGCTGATCGAGATTTTTTTCGAAGCGCAGGTCGCGGTTGGTCAGGATGCCCACGAGGCGTGGCCCTCGCGTCACGGGCAGCCCCGAGACGCGGTACTTGGTCATGATCTCCATGGCATCGCGGACCGTAAGCTCCGGGGAAATGGTCACGGGATCGACGATCATTCCGCTTTCCGAGCGTTTTACGCGGTCGACTTCCTCGGCCTGGCGCTCGATGGTCATGCTGCGGTGCACGAAGCCGAGGCCGCCCTGGCGGGCCATGGCAATGGCCAGACGCGATTCGGTGACCGTGTCCATCGCGGCCGAGACGAGGGGAATGTTCAGCGAAATGTTGCGCGTCAGTTGCGTGCGCGTGTTGACTTCCGTGGGCAGGACCGAGGACTTTCCCGGCACCAGCAGCACGTCGTCAAATGTCAATCCTTCGAGGATCGGTCCTTCCATTTACTTCTCCTTGAGCCATAAAAGAGCGATAAAAAGAGCGATAAAAACGGAGCGATGAAAAAGGGCTCCTAAAAACAGCACAGCCCAGCGGCAGGCCGCTGGGCGGGTTTCAATGAGAGCATTGCGCGACACCATGGATTCATGAGCGAATCTCGATTCTATGCGCCCCGACGCGCGAAATCAAGCGCGCCCGCGCGCGCCGTCGGCTGTGGATTATGTCGTAAGATAGGGTTTGAATGAAGACGTTCGAACCTCATCCGCTTCTGCGCAATCCGCACGCGCAGACGCTGGCATCGGCGTTTCTGCGGCGGCGGTTTCCCGGCTTACCGCGCGCCGTGCCACGCGATTTTGAAACCGAGCCGGGCACGCGCATTCGGGGGCTATGCCACTGGCAGAGCGTCCCGCGCACGCGGCCCACGATTGTGCTGGTGCACGGCCTCGAGGGATCGAGCGAATCGGGTTACATGCTCGGGCTTGCCGAGCGCGCTTTCCTCGCCGGATGGAACGCCGTGCGCCTGAACCAGCGCAACTGCGGCGGGACCGAGTCGCTGACTCCCACGCTCTACAACTCCGGCCTTTCGGGGGACTACCGCGCCGTCCTCACAGAACTCATCAAACGGGACGCGCTCCCTGAAATTTTCTTCGCCGGGTATTCCATGGGCGGCAATCTGGTATTGAAGATGGCTGGCGAATTCGCGGGAGCCGCACCGCGCGAGTTGCGCGCGGTCGCGGGCGTGTGTCCCTCGTTGGACCTTGGAGAATGCGCCGACGCCGTCGGCCTGCCCCGGAATTTCATTTATCAGGAACATTTTGTGCGCAGCCTGAAACAGCGGATGCGGCGCAAGGCGGAGCTGTTTCCCGGGAAATTCGATCTCGGTCCGATGGCCCGCGTGCGGACGCTGCGGGAATTCGACGACTCGATCACGGCGCGATACTGCGGCTTTCAGGGCGCCACCGATTACTATGAACGGTCGAGCGCGTTGCGCGTCGCGGCGGATATTCGCACGCCCGCGCTGATCGTGATCGCGCAGGACGATCCGTTCGTTCCGTTCGCGAGTTTTTCAAATCCCGCGCTTGCGAGCAACGCGAGCATTCGCATCATCGCTCCGGAACGCGGCGGGCACTGCTCGTTCATTTCGCGCCACGCGGGAGAAGCTCGTTTCTGGGCCGAAGCGTGCGTGATGGAATTTTTCGCCAGCCATGAATAGTGGCGCGGGCTTTATAGCCCGCGGAAAAAGTCTCTATTGTTGTCATTCCGAGCGAAGCGAGGAATCTCTCCTCTTTTCGATCCAGGCCAAATAAAAGAGAGTGAGATTCCTCGCTTCGCTCGGAATGGCAGAATGTTTGGAGAACTGTTTCCACAACCTGTGAAGCCTACGCCACCATGGCGACCTAACAAAACTTTGCCGCCGATATTCGATTGTTAATATCTGTTAATTATTTGGACACACAATCCGAAAATTTCCTAAAGACGTACTGTTCACTCTCTCCTTGGTGTCATACAACTGAGGGCGCGTGTTTGTGTCAAATCATTCTAGTTTATGGGCTTGGGACGAGATTGCCTTCTCGCTTCCGCATCTACCTCCCACTGCGCCCGAAAAGGATATCCGAAATGCTAAGCACCTTCCGGTTTAGCCGCGTTTCCCGCGCTATTGGTTTATTTGCAGTGATGGCCATGCTGTTCGTGGGTGCTTGCAATAACCCTCCCGCGCCACTCGCCGTGTCGACGACGACGTTGCCTGCCGGATCGAGCAGCACGGGAAACGTGTATCCTTCCACGACTCTTGTGGCAGTAAACGGCACCACGCCCTATAAATGGGCTGTTACGACGGGCGTTCTTCCGCCTGGGCTGAACCTCAACAACGCCGGCGTGATTTCTGGATCGGCCACCACTGCGGGAACGTATCCATTCAAGGTTACGGTTACCGATACGGCGACCCCCGCGAACACGGCTACCGGGAGCCTGAGCATTACGATCAATCCCGCGCTTGCGGTTACCACCACATCGCCTTTGTCCGTTGGCGACGCCGGAGCAGCCTACTCGGTCACGCTTGCCAGCACGGGCGGAGTTGCGCCTGTCACGTGGGCGATCAATTCGGGCGCTCTGCCGGCCGGCTTGAGCATTGCCCCAGCGACGGGAATCATTTCCGGAACGATTGGGGGAGCTGCGGCAGGTACCTACACGATTACCGTCAAAGCGACCGATTCGCAGAGCGGCACGGCCATTTCGGCGTCGCTTACGCTCAAGGTCGATCCGCCTGTGGCAATTGTGCCGCCCGTGTTTCCTCGGGGCGTTGTCGGCGTGAGTTATACAGCGCCGGCGTTTGGCGCCAGTGGCGGTTCCGGAACGGGCTATACATACGTAGTTGTCCCGGCGGGCGCGATAGCTCCTCTGACGATTAATTCGGGTACCGGAGTCATCAGCGGGACGCCGACAGCGGCGGGAACCTTGTCCTTCACCGTGAAGGTGACGGATTCCCTGGGCTTTAACACCACCAGCGGGCCCCTCAGCATCACGATTAATGCCGCGATCGTTGTAGCCATCACGTCGCCCGCCGCCCCGGTAACGCTGGAGCAGAGCGGGACGCTGTCCATTACCGCTTCGGTGACCAACGATCCGAACACCGCTGGAGTCACGTGGTCTGTTATTCCCGCCACAGGCTCTGGAACTTTGTCAGCGGCGACAGCCACCACGGTTACGTATAACGCCCCGGCCAGCATCGCCGCGGCGAGCACCGTGACGGTCAAGGCCACTTCGGTTACAGATCCGACCAAGTTCGCCAATTTCACCGTCCATCTGGTTCCTCCGCCATCAATTTCGCCCTCAACGGTTCCGGGCGGAAATGTGGGCACGCCCTATAGCCAAATACTCACCGTGAGCAACGGCGTAGGCCCATACGCATGGAGCATCTCCGCTGGAGCATTGCCGGCAGGAGTGAACCTAATTACAGGCACACCGACTACTTCCGCCACACTCTCCGGGATCCCCACGACCGCCGCGACGTATAGTTTCACGGTGCAGGTCATCGATTCCGGCAATCCCGCGCAAACCACGAGCGTGGCCTATAGCAACGTGGTGATCGGCGCCATGCTGCCTTTGAGCATTACCACTTCTTCGCTACCCGGTGGCTCGTTGGGCACGGCTTATGGCCCTGTTCAAATTAACGCGACCGGCGGCATCGCTCCCTATTCGTTTGGGGTTACCGGCGGCGCTCTGCCTGCGGGGATGGTTCTCAGCAGCGGCGGCAGCCTTAGCGGCACGCCCACACAGGCGGGCACTGGATTTTCCGTCACGATTACGGTCACGGATTCAGAGACTCCGACTGCGGGCACAGCTAGCACAACTCCCGCTCTGTCGCTCACAATTACGGCTTCGGCCTTGATTCTCACGCCGGGCACCGGCAATTTGCCGGATGCCACGCAAAACGTGGCTTACACCACATCCCTCACGCCATCGGGCGGCGTTGGCCCCTATACCATTACGCTGGATGGCACCTCGGCTGCTATGCCCGCCGGGTTGACTTTCACCGGTACTTCGGCGTCGACCTCGGCAGCCACCATCGCCGGCACGCCAACGGTTCTGGCCACCACCCCGGGCATCATTGTGGATGTGACCGATTCCGAGAACCCGGCCGTACAAACGCAGTTCACCTACTCACTCGCGGTTGTCCTAGCCTGCGGCTCGGGCAGCGAAAATCTCCTGAGCGGCAACTACGCCTTTATGCTGAAAGGCTTCGACAGCGGCGGCAATCCGGCCTTGATCGGCGGAGTGTTTACCGCTAACGGGACCATAGGGGCCGGCAGTCTGACGTCCGGCGCGGTGGATATGAACCTGCTCGGGGGCGTGCAGCCGAATCTCGCGATAGTCTCCACCTCAACATACACGGTTGGTTCCGATGGCCGTGGCTGCATGGCCATGGGCATTACTACTCCCACAGGAGTGGTAACCCAAAACTACCGCTTCTCGCTGGGCGCTTCCGGCAACGGGCATATGATTGACTTCGATGCCGCGGGACCGTTCACAACCGGCGTGCTGCGCAAGCAAAACACCGGGGCTTTCTCCACCGCGCAAATCAGCGGCAACTACGCCTTCGGCACATCCTCGCTGCAGGATACTTCGGGCAGCAAGATCGCAGCTATGGGTGTGCTGAATCTCTCCGGCGGCCTCGTCACTGGCGGTTCAGCGGACTACAATTACTATGACGGAAGCACGAGCCCGAGCACGGTCAAACTGGATGGCGTTCTCGGCGCCACGTCCTGGCCGACATCGCCCCTAACCGTCAACACCCCCGGCGGCACCTATACCATCAACGGAACCACCGGCCGAGGTACGATCTCGTTTACCCTCAGCGACACATCGTCCGTGAATGCCTATATTTACGTGGTTTCCGCCAACGAGATGCTCATGGTCTCCAGCGGTGCGCGCTCGTCGTCGGTCGCAATATTTGCCGGCACTGCCTTCAAGCAGTCCGGCACTTTTTCGACCTCCTCGCTGAGCGGCACCAGCGTGTTCTACGATTCAAAACCCAGCAATAACGGTACGACGGCCACTAGCAAAATTTCGATCGGCATTGTCACCACCGATGGAGCGGGTAACTTCAGCTATGCGGGTTATTCGAATGGCGGGGGCAGTATCCAGGTGCCAACGCTAACGCAAAATACCGCTTCCGGAACCTATGCTGTGGCCTCCAATGGGCGGGTGACGCTGACAGCAAGTGGTGGAGGTGGAGGCGGAGGCAATAACCAAACTCCCGAATTCTACCTGTATAGCCCGGGCAGCGCGTTCGGCGTGTTTTCGGGCAACGGCGCGGATGATGGCGTGATGGAATCGCAATCCGCGAAGTCTGTCACGAACGGAACCTACACCAACGGCACGATCAATCCACAAACGGCGGGCGTGACGGATAAAGAGTCAATCGTCACATTAACTACTGGCAATGCAACCTCCACGGACGATAGCAACTCGCAGGGTACTCTCGCTCCGAATCACGCCAGCACAGGCACGTACACGGTGGATACGACTGGGGTGTTTTTCCTCCCCGCCTCGTGCACCCCGGGTACAAACTGCGAAAAGATCGGCACCGTCATCAGCGGTTCGAAGATTGTCCTGATGGATGGCCAGTCAAGCAGCTCGGGAGGAACAACCAACCCGGTCCTGCAGTTGCTGGACCAGTAGGTTTCGCACCGGCATTCGCGAAATACCGCATCTAAACTCAACCAATCGAAAGGGCCGGCCCCGCAACAGGGGCCGGCCCTTTCCACTTTTGAGCGCCTTTCCGGCAAGAACATTGGGGATGCGCTGAATCGGCTTGGTGGCGCAGGCTTCACAGGTTGCGGAAAAAGTCCCCCAGACCTTTTGTCATTCCGAGCGGAGCGAGGAATCTCTCTTTCTTTTCTTGGGCCTGGATCGAAGAGAGATTCCTCGCTCCGCTCGGAATGACAGGATGATAGAGTTTTTTGCGTCCTGTTTAACCTGCGTTTCTCTTAAGTAATGGAATTATTTGGTTTTGAAAGACAGTTGATCGTGCTGCAATGCGGGAAGGGTTTGAGTAGCACAGGCTTCAGCCTGTGTTCTTTTGACTTTCGCTTGCCCCAAATCAAAACCACACAGGCTGAAGCCTGTGCTACTGAAAAACCGCAGGCTGAAGCCTAAGCCTCCATTTTGGGCAATATTTACCTTGACAACAAAGCTGGTGAAATATTAACTATTCCGCACTCGGATGCGTTCTGTCCCGGCTTGGGTAGGCTGGAACTTCATGGGGCTAACGCAGGCCTTTCGAGAGACAGCCTGTTGCAGGCGCTTGCGGAGGATGCCCATGAGGCGCAGGAATGCCGTTTCGCTGTTGGTACTTTTTGTGGGGCTGGTGTTTCATGCGCACCGGGCGGCGGCCTTCGATTGGGATGCCGTTACGGATGCCGAGAAGGGCATGAAAGCGAGTCCGCTCGATCCCGGGGCGGGCGCCGTAGTGCTGTTCAAGCGCGGCAATATCGAAGTGTTGGAGAGGTCAAGCCTCTTTTGGACTACGCGGATTCAGACCTACGTCCGCATCAAGGTATTCAACGATGCGGGGCGCGAGTCGGCCAATGTTGCGGTGGAGCATTGGAAACATTTCCGCCTCTCTAATGTTGCGGGCCGCACGATTCTCCCTTCGGGTGAAATTGTTCCGCTCGATTCTTCCAAAGTATTTCAAGGGACGGTTTATCAGGAAGGAAAGCGTTTTACTCTGCTTTCCACCAACTTCACGCTTCCTTCCGTCGTGCCCGGCGCGATCATCGAGTATCAGGTCGAGGAGTATGTCGATTGGTTCTATCCTCCGGCATGGATATTCGATACGCGCGGCGTCGCAACGCTCCAATCGGCGCTGCAGGTGACGATCGGTCCGCGTCTGGACATGGCGCAATATCCTCTCGAGTCCACGCAGAGCAAGCTTTCGTTCACGCAAAGCGAAACCGTGAAGGGCACGCAATTCGACTTCACGGTCAAGAATTTGCGCCCCATCCAGGACGAGCCTTTCGCTCCGCCCTATCGCGACCAGGCCACGATGGTGCTGTTCACTCCAACGCGGCTGTCTTTTGGTGGAGACATTTATCCGATCATCGCCAGGTGGGACGACCTCGGCGACCGGTTGAAAGAGGATTTTGGCAATATGGAAAAGGGCGAAAAGGAGACCAAGAACAAGGCGAAAGAGCTTGCCGAAAAAATCTCCGATCCGCGAAAGAAGGCGGAGGCCATCTACGCCTATCTCCAGCAAAATATCACGTCGAGCAACACGATTGGGGTGGCCTTCGGGCGGCCCGCCGATGAAATTGTCACGGCGAAACGCGGCGACCCGGACGAAATCAATGCGCTGTACGTTCTCATGCTTCGGGAAGTGAAAATTGACGCGGATCTGGTCTTGCTTGCAGCGCAAAACTGGGAGACGTTGGTACGTTCGTTTCCAAATCGAGACCAGTTTTCCAGAGCCATCACGCGAGTAAACCTGAAGGGGACGCCCGTCTTCGCCGATCCGGCCGATCCCGCGTCTCCCTTTGGCGAACTGCCGTGGTTTGAGCGTGGTGTGCAGGGACTGGCGGTGAAGGGAAGCAAAATTCAGGACGCCCCAATTCCCGCCGGAACCGAGGACGACAATGTATCGACCGTCAAGGCCACGGTTCAGGTCGACAAGGACTGGGCGTTGGAAGGAGACCAGGAAGTCGAGATCAAGGGCGCCGAAGCCATCGATTTTCGCGAGGATCTTTTGAGCGAGGCTCCGGAAAAATTGGAGCAGAGGCTGGCGGATTACTTCGCGCACGGGAACGCGGATGCCGAGGTCACAAAGATCGAGCATCCTGAATTTCGGGATTCCTCCCAGCCTTTCCGGGTGAAGGCGCACCTGAAGGCAAACCTGAACAATGAAGTGGGGCAGGGAGGATTGTTGCTTAATCCCTGGCTCGGGGATCAATACGAAAGGCCGCTCTTCAAAACGACAGTGCGGCATTCGGCGGTCCGGTTCAACAACCCCGAAAAGCGGATCAGCACGAGCACCTGGGAGCTTGCGCCTGAAATCAAGGTGGAGCAACTGCCCGCGGACGTGAAAGTCGAAAACGACCTGGGCGGATTCTCCCATTCCTGCGTGCGGAATGGCGCAACCGTGACCTGTACGCGCACGTATTATTTGAAAAAAATGTTACTGAGAACCAATAGCGAGTATCTGAATGCGAAGAAATTTTTCGATGATATTGCGAAACAAGACCAGGAAGTCATTGTCCTCCGCCGGCAATAAGTTTGTAGCCGGCGCGTGCCTGCTTCTGGGCCTGGCGGTCGTATTGTGTCCGTCCGACCGGTCGATCAGCCGCGCCGAGTCGGCGCCGGAATGGCTCTCCGCGGCGGGCCGCGCGGACCTGGGCCACTTTGGAGACGGGAGCGGAGCGGTCGTCCTCGGGAATTGGACGGATTTCAGCGTGGACGCGGCTGGAAAATTTGTGGAGACGGAGCGCTCCGCCATGCGAGTGCTGAACCGGCGGGCGGCGGAACATTATCTCCAGGCCGTGGGGTTTGAAAATAACGATACCAAAGTTACTTCCATTCAGACCTGGTCCATCTCGGCTTCGGGCCACATCACGCAGTCCGGCAAAAAAGATTTGATCAACGAGGCCGATTATCCGGACTTCGCAGTGTTTTCCGACGACAGGGTTAAAAAGATCATCATTCCTGGTGCGGAGGATGGGGCGCTGGTCGGCTATGAAATTGTGACGCAGGGACACATCCCAATCAAGGGAGAGCGATTCCGGATGGAACAAAAAATTCCGATTCGAATGAGCGAGTTGCGCGTTTCCGTGCCGTCGGGTTCGCTGCGCTGGTTCTTGAATCATCCGGACCGCGTGCAGGTTGTCAGCCAATCGGCGACCGGCGCGGTGTTTCGCGTGGAAAATCGTCCCGCTATCCCGGATGAAGAGGACGCGCCGCCCATGTCGTCGATCGCGGCCGAGGTCACCGTGAATTACGATCCAAAGGGGCTGGCGGCGCTGCAATCGTGGGAGGACGCAGGGCACGATTACCACGTTTTGTTCGACAATGGAGAAAAGCCCGAGGGAGAAATCGCCAAGCAGGTGGAGGCGCTGTCGGCGGGCAAGGCCGGCGAACTGGGCCGGGTGGAATCGCTCTACACGTACGTGTCGCGGCAAATTCGCTACGTGGCGATTGAAATCGGAATCGGCGGCTACCAGCCGCATCAAGCCGCCGACGTTTTCAAAAATAAATATGGCGATTGCAAGGACAAGGCAAACCTTCTGATTTCCATGCTCGGCAAAATTGGAATCCGCGCCTATCCCGCGCTGGTCGGCACGCGCGGGGATGTGGAAGCGGACCCGAAGGTTCCGACGCTGTCCACGTTCGATCACATGATCGTGGCTCTGCCGGTTTCGCCCAGCCTGCGTCCGGCCGTGGAGGGGTTTCCCGCCTACGATGCGAAGGCACAAATCCTGTGGATTGATCCCACCTCGGAGGCCGACCCTCTTGGACAGCTTCCGGATATGGATCAGGGCGTCTTCGGTCTGATTGCGTATCCGGACCACGGCGACCTGCGACAAATTCCGGAGGCGCCGCTCGATCTGAATGGCAGCCAGTTCACTGCGCATGTTCGTTTGCGCGAGGATGGCACGGGGACGGCCGAAGTCGAATTGAAATATCTCGGAGCCGCAAATACGAGGGCGCACTATTTCTACCGCGGTCGCTCGCAAAACGATATTCTCAAAGTTTTCGAGAGCAGGGTTACGGACTTCGTCAATGCCGCCAGATTTCAGCGGGCTTCGATCGCCGGCGTGGAAGATAGCGCCCAGCAGATTCAGGAAAACTATTCGTTCCAGGGGGATTTTTCCGTGGCGTCCAGCGGCGGCAGTTGGTTCTTTCAGCCGCTATTTCTTTCGGGGATTGCCATTCCGGAGCGCGGGCCTCGTCCGCGCAAGCTTCCCCTGGATGTGGGCACGCCCGAGCGAATACGCGGAGAGTACCGGCTGGAATTGCCGCCCGGCATGAGGGTCGAATCTCTTCCGGCGAAGACGTCGATCCAGTCCGAGTTTGGAGACATGGAAGTCGAGTATTCGGCCAATGCAAATGTTCTCGTCGCGACGGAAATCCTCTCGTTTACGCAAAGCCGCATTCCACCCGAAAAATATCCCGCCTTCCGCGATTTTGTGAACTCCTGCCTGCGTGTGCGGCAGCTGCGCCTGCGCGCCGTAAAAGCAACTTTGTAGATCATTCTGGTTCAGGCAATGCTGGGCAGGAAATTGCCTCGCGAGAATTTTTGTGTGGACAGGAACGGAGTGGCAAGGTAAAAGCGTGATAGCGATTCGGCATTTTTTGCGGGAAAGATAGTCACTGGAGGATGCGATGAAATTCGGGATGCGAGCAGTGATTGCGTTGGGTGCGTTGTGGGCGGCTGCGGGCATGTGGCAGACGGCAGCGCGGGCGCAGGAAAAGGGCGGCGAGAATGAAACCGGGCCCTACGAAGTGGTGAAGGGTTGGCCGAAGCCGCTGGGGCACGCGGGCTGGACATGGGGATCGCAGGGCGGCGTTTTCGCGGAAAGCCCGAATCGTATCATTCTGCTGCAGCGCGGAGAGTTGCCGGTTCCCGAGAAAGCTCCCGAGGGCTACACGGGCGGATACGGCGCGTTTGGCACTCCGGCGACGCAGGGCAAGCCGCGTCTGGAGCACTGCATTTTGATTGTGGATGCGGACGGCACGCTGATCGAGGACTGGACGCAGTGGGATCATTTGTTCGCGGGCGGGCGCGGGCCGCACAAAGTGCGGATCAGCCCGTACGATCCGGAAAAGCACGTGTGGATCGTCGACGATGAAGTGGATCAAATTTTCGAATTCACGCACGACGGCAAGCAACTCGTGCTGACGCTGGGCGAGCATGGCGTTCGCGGTTCCGACGACAAGCATTTCGCGCGTCCCACGGACATCGCATGGCTTCCGGACGGCACGTTTTTCATTACCGACGGCTACGTGAATACGCGCGTCGTGAAATTCGACAAGAACGGCAAGTACGTGATGACCTGGGGCACGAAAGGTTCCGCGCCCGGCCAGTTCAACCTGCCGCATTCCATCGCCATTGACGCGAAGCGCCGGCTGTACGTCGCCGACCGTTCCAACAGCCGCATACAGATTTTCGATGAAAACGGGAAGTACCTGGACGAGTGGGACAATATCCGGTCTCCGTACGACATCATGATGACCACCGACCCGGGCGGGAATACCGAATACTTGTGGGTCTCCGACGGCGTCAACAACAAGTTTTTGAAATACGATTTGAACGGGAAACTGCTTTATTCCTGGGGGACGTACGGTTCGTTTCCAGGCCAGTTCTGGGGAGTCCACCAGTTTGCGGTCGATTCGGCGGGAAATATATACGGCGCCGAAACGTTTGGCGGGCGCACGCAAAAATTTACTCCCAGGAAAGGCGCGGATCCGGCAACTTTGATCGGCCAGCCGAGCAAGGTGCCCGCCTCCTGATTTATTTTTAGCTTTTTCCCGGCCACGGGAACGTCGTGGAATTTCTCGTGCGCCAGCAGGTTGATCGTCGATGTTTGGACGGGCTCTGGTTTTCGGCCGATGCCGGAAGCCCCAACTCGTGTCCGTCAAACTTGTCCTCTCCGTGCAACTTATTTAAAATAAAAGAGTTGTGTCTTGGTAGGCTGGCAGGTGAATTTTCTTTAGGAAATATCAGCCTTCTTTATGAATTCCTTATGAAATTTAGTGTATTTATTTATGCTGCGTCCCATTGAAAGCTATCGAAAACGCCGGCCAGTGGATATAGTAAAGCGCTCGGAAACGCCTGAGCCTCGTGCCTTTGCGGGCTGATTCGCCGTAGTGGACTGTTTTTCGCGGTCTTGAACCAGGGACGTTCCGTTCATACTAACGAAGGAGAAAGCACCCTCGGCGCTCGCAGCGTTGCAGTGGTTTTCAGTCTAAACAGATATGTCGATTAATCAGATTCCTCCACAGCCATCGAATGCGAATCAGAATTCCGCTCTCCCGAAAGTCGTAATTGCGACGACCGCCATGCTTTCGTTCATTTCGTTCTGGCGTGCGGCCGCCATCGTGCTCAACGATCTCGGATCATCCGCCTTCTACGCGGGTGCGATCGCGGAGCAAGCGATCGGCAAGGCCGCGCCCTGGTTCATTCTGGCCATCATGCTGTTCGCGTACGCCGTCCGATCCATGTACATCGAGAGCTGCAGCATGTTCGTGCGCGGCGGCGTGTATCGCGTGGTCAAAGAGGCCATGGGCAGCACGCTTGCGAAATTCTCGGTATCCGCGCTGATGTTCGACTACATCCTGACCGGACCGATCAGCGGCGTTTCCGCGGGCCAATATTTGACGGGATTTCTGAACGAGCTGTTCGTCCGCTTTCATCTGAATCTGGTGCTTCCGATCAATTCCACTTCGGCGATTTTTGCGATCGCCGTCACCATCTATTTTTGGTGGGAAAATATCAAGGGGATTCCCGAGTCCAGCGGGAAGGCGCTGCGGATCATGTACGTGACCACCGTGATGGTGGTTGTCATGATTGCCTGGTGCATCCTGACCGTTTGGGTGCGGGGCGCCCATCTCCCGCCATTGCCGTCACATGCCAGCATGACGTTTGCGCCGGAGGCCCTGGGCTGGCTGAAGTTCAGCAGCCTGCCGCATACGGTCGCGCTGATCGGGATACTCATTGGACTCGGGCACTCGGTTCTTGCCATGAGCGGCGAGGAGACGCTGGCGCAAGTGTACCGGGAAGTCGAGGCTCCCAAGTTGCCCAACCTGGAAAAGGCGGGGCTGGTTATCTTCGTCTACAGTTTGGTTTTCACGGCGGGCGTTTCGTTTTTCGCCTCGATGATCATTCCGGATGCGGTTCGGCCACAGTATTTCGGGAACCTGATCAGCGGTCTGGCATTGAATTTTGTGGGCCCCTACAACTTGAAGCTGGCGTTTGAGGGATTTGTCGTGATCGTCGGCGTCTTGATGCTGGCCGGTGCGGTCAACACCGCAATCGTGGGATCGAACGGCGTACTGAACCGCGTCTCCGAGGACGGCATTCTGCCGCATTGGTTTCGCCACCCGCATCCCCGGTTTGGAACTTCCTCCCGCATGCTCAACCTCGTCGTGGGGCTGCAACTTCTCACCATCATTCTGAGCCGGGGAGACATCTTTATCCTCGGCGAAGCTTACGCGTTCGGCGTGATGTGGAGCTTCTCGATGAAAGGGCTGGCGGTGCTTGTGCTTCGGTACAAGCAGCCGGGAAAGCGGGATTTTCGCGTCCCACTGAATTTCACGGTGGGCGGTACGGAGATTCCGGTGGGCCTGGGTTTGATTACGCTGGTGCTGTTTGCCCTCAGCATCATGAATCTCTTTACCAAGCAAGTGGCGACGATTGCCGGCGTGGCCTTCACCCTGATTTTCTTTACCGTGTTTGAAATTTCCGAAAAAATCACTCTGAAGCATGGCGCCAAGCATCAGGAGCTGGACATGTTTAATCTGGAGTCTGACGGGGAATTGACTCCTGTTGCTCTAGGCGTGCGTCCCGGCAACGAGCTGGTGATGATCCGCAACTCGAACGCACTGTACAATCTGGGTGCGGTGCTGGACCGTGTCAATACGCGCCAGCAGGATGTCGTGGTCATGCACCTTCGTATTCTTAGCCGCGCGGGTTCAGGTGGCAGTGGCCTCGACCGGGGAGATTTATTCGGCATCAATGAACAGGAGTTGTTTACGCGAGCGCTGTCCTTGGCGGAGAAAAAGGGCAAGTCCATTTATCTGACGGTCGCGCCCACGACGGAAAAGTGGGAAGGCATTTTGCGCGCGGCTCAGAGTTTGCAGTCGTCGACCATCGCGCTGGGTTTGTCATCGTGGAGGAATATCGAGGACGAGGCACGCATTGCGGGTTTGGCCTGGGAGGCGCTGCCTGACCCGAGGCCGAATTTAACTCTCGAAATTTATTCGCCAGATGGCCAGGAAAAAGTTTTCTACCTTGGTCCTCACGCCCCACGGCTGACAACCAAGGAAATCGATCTGCTCCACGGCATCTGGCTCAAACTCAGCAGCGAAGTGGCGCCCGAGGAACTCCACCACCACGACGTGGTGCACATCGCGCTCGAGGAGCTTCGCAAGGATTTAGATGGCGTCCGGCGGGAAGAGATCATCGGCAAGCTGCGTGAGCACCTGGTGAAGATTCGAAATCGGCGGAGCATCATCTAGCATGTCAATCTAACATGTATTTTGTCCCGGGATTTCCGGTAATTCATTGCGGAAGTGTGATGGGTTCTTCAGGCAGGAGATTCGCGAGCGCCGCGGAAAATCCTCGGGCCTGAAGACCCCGGCAACAGTATCGGCGACGCGGTCGTAGGTTGCTGTAGCCCGCCTCTTCAGAGGCGGGGCCTTTCCCTCAGGTCATGCAACACATTCCAGCGATTTCCCAAGTTTTTTAACGGAGCGGTTCGCCAGCGGGAATCCATAGGTTCCTCCCCTTCGCGCGGACCGTATGGAATA
Source organism: Acidobacteriota bacterium (assembly GCA_003165465.1). GTDB lineage: Bacteria > Acidobacteriota > Terriglobia > Acidiferrales > UBA7541 > Palsa-360. The sequence goes on along the minus strand of PLUM01000053.1, from coordinate 63,397 downwards.
TAATAACCGCGCTCAAATCAGTTCAGAATGTAGTGAGAGCAACTTCAAGAGGAGACAAGATGAAAGCAATTCAAGTTCCGAAAACCGGAGGGGTGGAAGTCCTCACCCTCGTGGATATTCCCGTACCGCAGGCAAAGCCGAATGAAGCGGTCGTCAAGATTGCCGCGGCGGGAGTTAATTTTATCGATGTTTATTTTCGCGAGGGCCGCTACCCGGTCAATCCGCCATTCATTCTGGGGCAGGAAGGCAGCGGAGTGATCAGCGAAGTGGGCAGCGACGTGAAGGATTTCAAGGTGGGAGACCGCGTCGCATATACGGGAGTTACGGGCGCGTATGCGGAATACCAGGCGATACCCGCGAACCGGCTCGTGCGCGTCCCCGTAGGCATTACGGACCGTCAGGCGGCCGCCGCGATGCTGCAAGGCATGACGGCGCAATACCTGACGCATAGCACGTATCCGCTGAAAAAGGGCGAGACCGCGCTGATTCACGCGGCTGCGGGCGGCGTCGGGCTGCTTCTCGTGCAGATGTCGAAAAATATCGGGGCGCGCGTCATCGCCACGGTAAGCACCGAGGAAAAGGCCAAGCTGGCGCGCGAAGCGGGCGCGGATGAAGTGATTTTCTATACGACGCAGGATTTCGAGGCCGAGACCAAGCGCCTTACCGATGGAAAAGGCGTCCACGTGATTTATGACGGCGTTGGACAGACCACCTTCGAGAAGGACCTGAACGTTCTCCGTCCGCGCGGCTATCTTGTGCTGTTCGGCGCATCGAGCGGGCCCGTGCCGCCGTTTGACCTGGGCAAGCTGGCGACCAAGGGATCCTTGTTTATCACGCGTCCCACACTGGTGCACCACATTGCCACGAGCGAAGAGCTGCAGCAGCGCGCCAGCGATGTGCTGAATTCGATCGCATCCGGCAAATTGAAACTCCGCATCGAATACATTTATCCCCTGAAGGACGCGCAGAAGGCCCACAGGGATCTGGAAGGAAGAAAGACGACGGGGAAATTGCTGCTGATTCCCTGACGGAGCGTTTGAATGCGAAGCGGGCGGGAAGGCTTCTCCGGAAGCCTCCCGCCGCGCACCGTGCCTCCCGCCATGCCTGGCATGAACCCTCCGCGCGGTTCCATCGGCTGCGCTATAATGAGCTGTTTTGCGCAGCCCCGTGACAGGCGCTGTGTTTCCCAAACGCGATGAATTTCAAACTCATGAGCGATTACGAGCCTCGCGGCGATCAGCCGCAGGCCATCGAGCAGCTGACGCGCGGCATCGAGGCGGGCGAAAAGCATCAAGTCCTGCTCGGCGTGACGGGCTCGGGAAAAACGTTTACCGCTGCGAAGGTGATCGAGCGGGCGAACCGTCCCGTGCTCGTGCTCGCGCACAATAAGACGCTTGCCGCGCAGCTCTACAGCGAATTCAAGAACTTCTTTCCGCAGAACGCGGTCGAATACTTCGTCAGCTACTACGATTTTTACCAGCCCGAAGCCTACATCCCGGCTTCGGACACCTACATCGAAAAGGAATCGACGATCAACGACGAGCTGGACAAGCTGCGCATGAGCGCGACGCGCTCGCTCTTCGAGCGGCGCGACGTCATCGTGATCGCTTCCGTCTCGTGCATCTACGGTATCGGTTCGCCCGAAGCGTATTTCGGCATGACCCTCGCGGTCGAGAAGGGGCAGGGCACGGCGCGCGAAGCGCTGCTCCGGAAACTCGTGGACATGCAGTACCAGCGCTCGGAGGACTTGCGGCGCGGCACGTTCCGCGTGCGCGGAGACCGCCTCGAAATTTATCCGCCGTACGAAGACAACGGCTACGCCATAGAGCTTTGGGGCGCGCAGGTCGAGTCCATCCGCCAGATCGATCCGCTGACGGGAGCCGTGCGTTCCGGGCAGAACGATTTGCCGAAGCTGACGATTTATCCGAAGTCGCACTACGTGATGCCCGCCGCGCACAGGGAACGCGCAATCAAAACGATTCTCGAAGAGCTGGACTGGTGGAAGCCGGAACTCGAAAAGCAGGGCAAGTACGCGGAGGCGCAGCGCGTTTGGCAGCGCACGATGTTCGATATCGAGATGATGCGCACGATCGGCTATTGCCACGGCATCGAAAATTATTCGCGGCATATGTCCGGCCGCCTGCCGGGCGAAGCGCCGCCCACACTCTTGGATTATTTTCCGCAGGATTATCTGCTGTTCATCGACGAATCGCACCAGACCATTCCGCAGCTCCATGCGATGTATCACGGCGACCGTTCGCGCAAGCAGACGCTTGTGAATTACGGTTTTCGCATGCCCTCGGCGCTCGACAACCGCCCGCTGAATTTCGAGGAATTCGAGCACCGCACCGGGCAAGTGCTCTACGTTTCGGCCACGCCGGGGCCGTACGAGCTGACGCACTCGGCGGGCGTGGTGGTCGAGCAGGTGATTCGCCCGACGGGCCTGGTGGACCCGCAAATCGAGGTTCGCCCGGTGAAGGGGCAGGTGGACGATCTGCTCGAGGAAATTCGCAAGCGCGCCGAGCGCAATGAGCGCGTCCTCGTCACCACGCTGACCAAGCGCATGTCGGAGGATCTTGCCGAATATTTTACGGAGACCGGCGTGCGCTGCCGCTACATGCACTCGGAAATCGATACGCTCGAGCGCGTGCGCATCCTGCGCGACCTGCGGCGCGGGGAATTCGACGTTTTAATTGGCATTAACCTGTTGCGCGAAGGGCTCGACCTGCCGGAAGTTTCGCTCGTCGCGATTCTCGATGCGGACAAGGAAGGGTATCTGCGCAGCGCGACCGCGCTCATTCAGACGATGGGCCGTTGCGCGAGGCACGTGGAAGGCCGCGCGATTCTCTATGCCGACCGCATGACCGGCTCGATGGCGCAGGCCATCGAGGAAACCAGCCGCCGCCGCGCCAAGCAGGTCGCTTACAACGAAGCGAACGGCATCACGCCCATGTCCATCATCAAGTCCGTGGATATGAAACTCGCGGCAATCGTGGAAGCCGATTACGTCACCATACCCGCCGAGGATTTTGACGATGTGGACATCACCAGCGAAGCGAAGCTGGGCGAAGTCCTCGCGCAGCTCGACGTGCAAATGCGCGATGCCGCAAAAAAATTCGAGTTCGAGCGCGCCGCCGCCCTGCGCGACCGCATCCGCACGCTAAAACAGCGCGACCTCTCCGGTTTTTTCTCCGCCGCAGCCGAACCCACTCCAATGGATCCAACGTCCACGCCTTAGCCTGCATTTCTCACAATGATTAGTTTTCCAAAGTAAATGATTGTGCCGCAATGGAATTCTGGGGATGAAGGGTTTCAGTAGCCCGCGCTACTGAAAGCGTTTATTCCGCCAAATACTTCAGAGATCGCGCTCACGAAAATGGTAGACGGCGATGGCCAGCGCAATGAGCAGATACACGCTCGCATAGACGATCATCGCAAGGCTGGGAATGGAAATATCCGCGAAGGGCGAGAATTGCAGGGATCCGGCGAGCGGCGACTCCATTTCGAAGGCGGCGCGGCGCCAGACGGCTTCACTCGGCATGATGAGGCTTGAGACGATGCCGACCATCGCCAGCCGCGAGCCTTCCGTGAACCCGCTCATTTGTTCGAGCCAGCCGCCTAGAAACGCGACTCCGAGCAGTCCAAGAGTGATGACGCCACTGGTAAGGGTCGAAAACCAGGTGCCGAACATGAACGTAACCGACAACGCGACGATGCATTCCAGAAAAACCAGGAGCGCGCCACGCATCGGGTGCTGTGCCATCACTCCGCCAATGAAAAATCCCTCGGCAATTGTACCCGAGAACATGATGGCCACATACACGCCGGCCATCGCTACGAAGCCCAGCCATTTGCCAATCAGGATTTGCCAGCGGGCAAGTGGTTTAGTGGCGATGGCGTGGATCGTGCCCGATGTAATTTCTCCTGAAATCGTATCCACGGATGTGAGTGTGGTCATGACCACGGCGAGGAGGTCTACGGTATATAGGCCGATCATGAGCATGGCGCTCACGACCTGGTACCTCAAAAATGGAGGCACACTGGAGTTTCGGAAATCCCCGGACTGAAAGTGCAATCCGATGCCAAACACCAGAAGAAACGCCGCGCCGGCAAGGAGCGCGGTCCACAAAATCTTCTTGCGCGCCGCTTCCCGAAACGTGATGCTCGCCATGATCCAAACGCCCATCAAAGTCCTCGATCCTCGCCCATGACGTTCATGAACAGCTCTTCGAGCGACATCCGTTGCGGCGTGAACTGGTAGACATCGGCGCCCGCGGCGATCAGATGGCGCAATATGTCGGGAAGTGCCTCCCTGGATTCCGTCGTGAATGTCAGTCGCTCCTCGTCCACCTGCACGGACGCGCTCCAGCGTGCAAGGCCCGAGACGCATTCCGGAGAAATCTTTCGCGCACGCACCTCGACGCGCACCGCTTCTTCCTGCTGCGCTCGCATGTCACGGCTGGTTACGACCTCGCCTTCGCGGATGAACACGACCTGGTCGCAGGTGATTTCGATTTCACTGAGGATGTGCGAATTCAAAAATACCGTGGCTCCCCGGTCGCGCTGTACGCGAATAATATCCCGCACCATTCGGCGGCCCAGCGGATCGAGTCCCGAGGTCGGCTCGTCGAGAAAGATCACGTCGGGCTCGTGAATCAGCGCCTGCGCGAGCCCAATGCGCTGCAACATGCCCTTCGAGAAGTTTTGCAATCGTTTATCAATATGGGGCGTGAGTCCGACCATATCGATGAGCGCCGGAACACGCTCCGATAGCTTGCTTGCGGAAACGCCGGAGAGGCGGCCGTGCAGGTGCAAAAGTTCGGCGGGCGTGAGCCATTCGTAAAAGCGGAAATTTTCCGGCAGGAATCCGATTCTTCGCCGGATTTCGACGTCGCCGGAAGGCGCGCCCAGCACCCATGCCTCCCCGCTTGTGGGTTTGGCGAGGCCGAGTAGCATTTTGATCGAAGTGCTTTTGCCCGCGCCGTTTGGGCCGAGGAAGCCAAATATTTCGCCCTGGCGCACGGTTAAGGTGAGGTCGCGCACCGCGACTTTGTCGCCAAAAACTTTGCGCAAATTTTGTGTCCGAATCGCGCAGTCATCCTCGTGGGACACCGTTAGCTCCTGTTCATTTCAGCGAATCGGCCAAAACCACGGCTTGGCTGGAATCTCCGAATCCGGTGAGGGAATAAACAAGTCCATTGTTCGTCCAGATAAGGGCATATCCAGGGCCGCGCCTTCCGGCCATGCTGAGGAGAGTGCCACTCGTGCCGTTTACCTTTACCACTTCATACGAACGCAAGGAGCGAGGGACCGATAGCGTCAGTGTCGCCTTCCAGTCGATCGTATGGAGGAAATCGCTCGCCTGACTCGGAGTCATTCCCGCAGTCTCCAGCCCAATTTGCGCAAGCCCGCCAACGTCGAGCCCCGCCGGCACGTTGACGATGGGAGCCGGGCCCTCGCGCAGGCGAACGCAGTCGCTATATTGGGTAGTTGTCGGCGAAGGTCCGGTAATGTTGTCCGCGATTACCTTGCTGGCATCCGCCGGGCCGGGGCAAGTTCCATATTGGACTTGCACCGATCGCGGAACCAGCACTCCGACGGTCGCTCCGTCGAGGGACTGCGGCAACACCAGCTCCGGGTGACCTGCTTCGGTGGCGATCGCTTGCAGGCGCGAGCGATCCACAATTACCTCGATTTTGTGTGCGCCGCCGACTACGAGTTTCGGCGCATCTTTTCGCGCACCGAGTAATTGCACGGCAAATCCCGCCAATTGGCGCGCGCCCGCAACATCTTCAACCGGGCGATTGTCTTCGTTTACCTCGACCTGAACCTTGTCGGAAATCATTTGCGTGACCATCTGATGGAGCGTGGGGTTCGCATTTGCGTCAACAAAAGGGGAAAAATTTGCGTTGACCGTTTGAGCTTTTTGAATGCGCAGCGATTGAAGAGACTTCAATGCCACGCTTCTTACCGCCGGGATACCCAAGCTCCCGGCGGCAATCACCACCACCATGAGAACCAGCCAAACACGCCATTGCGGATGAGCGGCAGTCGCCATTGGTTTCCCTCCCTAGTTGTCTTAATTGCCGGAAGAAGATGGCCTGAATGTAAACAAAATATCAAATAAACCTGAACGTTACATGAACGATATGGATTCGGCGTCAGCTTGCCGGTTTGCGGCTGGAACAGGTTGCGGAAAAAGTCCCTAATTTTGTCATTCCGAGCGAAGCGAGGAATCTCTCTTCGATCCAGGCCCAAGAAAAGAAAGAGAGATTCCTCGCTTCGCTCGGAATGACAAAAGGTCTGGAAGACTTTTTCCGCAACCTGTGGAAGCCGGCGTATGGTTTATAGAGCGCAAACTATCAGACTAATCCCTTGCGCAGTTCCTTCAGAGGATAGAACGTGTCGCGCCAGATAACGCCGCCACGCCACAGCGTGGCGATGGCCGAGCGCGCCACCATCCAGCAAAATAGCAGCGCGCCGAGCGGGTGCGTGAGGCCGTAGAGCGGAGAAGCGTCGGTCGACCAGATCATCGCCCCGTGAATCAGGACGGCGGCGCCCGCCGCGATCCCGGCGAACACGCGCGCCCAGCCTGAGGCGAATGCGACGCCGAAAAATGGCAGCACGCTCATGGTCACGGAAAGCAGCATCAAGGCGGCGGCAAAGAATGGGTTGTAGTGGACGGCGGCAAACATGTTTTTCGTCACGCCGCGAATGACGTCGCGGAGGCCGCTGTGCCAGCGCACGCGGACGATGTCCTCCGCGACGGCCACGCCCGAGCGGAATCCGGCCATCTTCATCAGCTTGCCAAGTTTCATGTCCTCGATCACGTCCATGCGAAGGCGCGCGTGCCCGCCGCTTTTTTCGTAGGACGAGCGCCGCACGAGTTGGAAGGCACCGACTCCCACATATCGCGCCGAGCGCGGATCGGAAGCCAGCCAGGGCTCATTGCCAAAAACGAAGCCGAGACCGAAATACGAAATCGCCGTGATTTCCCAGAAGCCGCGCATGGTGACCGAAGCAAGCAGCGTCAAATGATCCCACTTGCGTTCGGCTGCCAGCGCGATGGCGCGGCGCAAGACGTCCGGCTCGAAATGAACATCCGCGTCCGTGAAGACGAGCCATTCGCCGTGCGATTGATGGAAGCCGGCCACCAGCGCGTGCGGCTTTCCCAGCCAGCCCGCGGGCAAAGTGGCAATATCGGTGACAATTAGATTGCGGCTGGATTGCTCGATTTCGTGTAGGATTACGGGAGTTCGATCCGTGGAGCGGTCGTTGACGGCAACGACCTCAAACCGGGGATAATCCTGGGCCAGCAGCGTTTGGATGGCGGCGGGCAGTTTTTCGGCTTCATCGCGCGCGGCAAAAATAATGGAAACGAGGGGCGCACCCTCGGAGGCGATTGGGGTAACATCGGAAAGCCACGGCAGGCGCGACATGCCAATGCCGGCCCGAATGCCCTGAGCGATCCACAGGAAAGCGATTACACTAAATATTAAAATCCAGAACGTGTGCAAGGGAAAGTTGTCCGCATCCACTCCATGAAATGGCAGCCAATGGAATGCTAACACAGCGGATGTCGCAGGCCGTATCGATCGTCGGAGCGGGGCGCGTGGGGCGCGCGCTGGGGCGCCGATTGCACGAGCTTGGCTGGCGCGTGGGCGGCGTCACGGCCCAGTCCATGGCCACGGCGCGCGCGGCCGTGCGCGCGATTGGCGAGGGACATGCCCTGGATGGGCTAACGCATGAGATTCTGAATTCGCGATTTGTGTTAATCACCGCTCCGGACGGCGCCATCGAAGGCGTGGCGGAAAAACTCGCGCAGATCGGCGGAAAAGAATGGCGCGGGAAAGTCGCGCTGCACACGAGCGGTGCGCTCGATTTCAGCGTGCTTCGGCCGCTAGCCGAACTGGGCGCGGCGACCGGATCGATGCACCCGATGCAGACGTTTTCCAACCAGAATATTCCGGACCTCGCGCAATGTATTTTCGGCATCGACGGCTGTCCGACGGCGTTGAAGGCGGCGCGAAAAATGATTCATCAGATGGGCGGAGTGGCCGTGCGCTTGTCGGGAGCAAACAAGGCGGCGTATCATGCGGCTGGGTCGTTTGCCTGCGTGTATGTGCTCGTGCTGATCGAAACGGCCACGCGCCTGCTCATGGCGCAGGGATTCAAGCGCCGCCAGGCGATGCGCGCCCTGCTGCCGCTGGCGCGGCAGACGCTCAACAATTTCGAACGCATCGGCCCTCTCGCGGCCTGGACCGGTCCGCTGGCGAGGGGAGATTTTTCGACGATCGAGCGGCACGTAAAGGCGCTGGCCGATTTGAATCCGGAATATCTGGCGGCGTACAAGCCGCTCGCGCGCCTGACGGCGGAAGAGTTTGCCGCGCAGCCTGGCGCCATGTTGAATCAGCTTGACCGGATATTCGGCGCGGCTACGGTTTCGAAAAAGAAGAAGTAGGGGTGCAAGGTTGGTATTCGCCGCAACCTGTCGTGAGAACCCAGGGGCAGCCAGAATTCGTCGTGCGACGCAAAAACACAGATTGGTTATACAGGGGGCCTTTTGACGCAACGGGACATTCCAATCGAGACTACGACGCTGCCCAACGGCCTGCGTGTGGTCATTTCTCCGGACCGCACGGCCCCGGTGGCTACCGTCGGTGTTTATTACAATATCGGGTTCCGCATCGAGCCGCGCGGCCGCAGCGGTTTCGCCCATCTGTTCGAACACATGATGTTTCAGGGCTCGGCGAACGCCGGCAAGATGGTGCACATCAAGCTGGTCAATTCTTCCGGCGGAGTGCTGAATGGCTCGACGCACTATGACGTCACGAACTATTACGAGTCGGTGCCGTCGAATGCGCTCGAACGCGTGTTGTGGCTCGAGGCGGATCGCATGCGCGCGCTCAAGGTGGACGACGAAAATTTGCGCAACCAGCGCGACGTGGTGAAAGAGGAAGTGCGCGTCAACGTTCTCAATCAGCCCTACGGCGGTTTTCCTTGGCTCGATCTTCCTCCCATTGCCTATCGCAACTGGGCGAATGCTCACAATTTTTACGGAGATTTCGAGGATCTGGACGCCGCGACTCTCGAGGACGTCCAGAAATTCTTCAAAACATATTACGCGCCCTCGAATGCCGTTCTGCTGATCGTCGGAGACGTCGATCCGGACGAAGGGATCAAGCTCGCCGAACGCCATTTTGCGTCGATTCCATCGGGGCCACAGCCAACGCCCGCCGACATCGATGAGCCGCCGCAGATCGAGGAGCGGCGCGGCGTCGTCGAGGAAAAATTCGGCACGCTTCCCGGAATCGCCATCGGTTACCAGGCGCCCCGCCGCCGCACGCCCGAGTGGCACGCCGCAGCCATGCTGGATCAGGCGCTGCACGGCGGCCGCGCCGGGCGCGTCTATCGCCAACTGGTGCTCGAGCAACAGATCGCCGTCGACGCCGAGGGCGGCATCCACTATCCCGTCGGCGACCTGTTCGATTACAACGGCCCGACGCTCATGGTGACGCGCATATTGCACAAGCCCGAATATTCCACGGACCAGACCATCGCCGCCTACGATCAGGTGATCGACGAGATGAAAGAGAAGGGAATTGCAGCCGAGGAACTGGAGCCGATCAAGGTGAAGTTCCGGTCGAATTATTTTTCCATGATCGAGGGCGGGCACGGCGCGCATATCCCGCGATACGGTCTGATGCACCTGCTCGCGTGTTTCTCGCTGTTTGACAACGATCCGCACCTCGTAAACACGATCCTCGATGGATTCATGGAGGTTACTCCCGGGGCTGTGCAGTCCGTCGCGCAAAAAATCATGGTGCGCCACAACCGCTCGATCGCCATTCGCCAGCCGGCGAAGAAAGGGGCGGCCTGATGGCTTCCTTGCCTCATTCGGAAACACATTCGTCGGTTCCGCCGCTCACCGCCGCGCGACCCGTGATCTGGCCGCTGCGCGTGCATCGAACGCTTTCGAACGGCCTCGAAGTGGTTCTCGTGGAATCGCACACGATTCCGAAATTTACCGGCGAGCTTTTCTTTCGCAGCGGCAACGCCGTGGCGGCCGCGAAGACGCCGGGCCTGGGCGATATGACGGCCACGATGGTCCGCACGGGCACCACGGCGCGCACCAGCCGCCAAATCGAGGAAGACCTGCGTCGCATGGGCGCCGACCTCTCGTCCGGAGCGGGCGCCGATACCAGCGCGATTTCGTTCGCCGGCCTCGTGGATTTTTCGAACGATTTGTTGAAGCTGGTCTCGGAACTGGCGCAAAAGGCTTCTTTTCCCGCGGATGAATTCGAACGCGAGCGCCGCCAGTTGGTGGAGGGCTTGCGCATCGGGCGCACTACTCCAGGCTTTCTGGCCAGCGAACGCCTGAGGCGGGTCCTGTTTGGCGCGCACCCGTACGGCACGATTTCGCCGACCGAAGCGCAGGTGATGGGCTACCGCATCGAGCAGCTCAAGGAATACTACGAGCATTACTACCGCCCCGGAAACGCGTTGCTCGTAATGGTGGGCGATTTTGCGCCGTCCGAGATGCTGGCGCAAATTGAACAGGCGTTTGGTTCGTGGGCTCCTGGTCCGGTGGAGGATGCGCCGAATCCGGCGCTGCCCGAAGCGCGGGAGCGCCACGTGTACCTCGTGCATCTCCCGGGATCGGTGCAAACGCAGATTGTTCTCGGCAATCGGGCGATCACGCGGAAGCATCCGGACTGGCTGCGCCTCACGCTTGCGAATTCGATTTACGGCGGCGCGTTCAATTCGCGGCTGGTGATGAACATTCGCGAGCAGAAGGGCTATACGTACAGCCCGCGCAGCGCCGCGCATCCGCTGCGCCAGCACGGCTATTTCAGCGTCGGAGCGGCGGTCCGCAACGACGTGGTCGCCGCAACGCTCACCGAAATGTTTTACGAGATCGACCTCATGCGCTCGACGCCCGTCGGCGAGGAAGAACTGGACGACGCGCGCAACTACCTGACCGGAGTATTTTCGCTGGGCCTTGCGACGCAGGACGGTCTTGCCGGGCAGCTTGCGACGTCCACGCTCGAACGGCTGCCAGAGGATTACCTGGAAACGTACCGCGAGCGCGTCCTGAAGCTCACGCCGGCCGACGTGCTGGACGCGGCACGGAAATATTTCGATTCGGCGCACGCGCAAATTGTGATCGTCGGCGACCGCGCGCAGATCGAATCGCAGGCCGCGCAGTTTGGAACGCCCGAGTTCTATGACGCGCAAGGGAATCGCTGCGAGTAGGGCCCGGTTTCAGGCGAGCATTGCGGATTCGACAAGCGGATGCTCGCCTGAAGGCGAGCGCTACGAAGGCGAGACCTGCAATGACCGGCTTCCTGTTGCCACACACGGCACGGAAGAGCCTGTGTGGCAACGGCCCAATCTTTGTAGGGCACGGCTTCAGCCGTGCCGTAAAATGTGCAATATCAATGCGGCTTTAGCCGCTGGCTCCTTCGAAGCCGAGTTGCCACGCAGGCTCTGAAGCCTGTTCCGCCAAGGACATTTGCTCTATGCGAACGAAACGTCCGATGACCGGCGCGCTGCTTTTCAGCCTTGCGCTGCTCGTTTTTGGAGTAGCCGCGCAGGCCGGGAAACATCCTCCCGCGAAACCCGTCGATCTGAATGTCGCGAACGCAAAAGAATTGCAGGAATTGCCCGGCGTCGGCCGGGTCACGGCGCAAAGAATTATCGAGATGCGGCAGAAGAGCGGCCGTTTTCACCGCGTCGAAGATTTGCTAGTCATTCGCGGTATCAGCCAAAGAAGACTCGACGCCTTGCGCCCGTACGTCACAGTTTCCGCGCCGCCCTCTCCGTCGCCTGCCGCGCCGAAAAGCAGCCAACCACCCAAGAAAGCGCCCGCCCAGTAGCGCGCTCCACAAGTTGCGGAAATGTCTCCTAACCTTTTGTCATTCCGAGCGAAGCGAGGAATCTCTCCTTCTTTTCCTGGGTATAAATCGAAGAGAGATTCCTCGCTTCGCTCGGAATGACAGAATTGGGGACTTTTTCCGCAACGCGTCCATCCTGCCGGGGGATAATCGGCTGCTCACCTGCAATTTCTCATTTCTTCACAAGATGTCCGGCACAATGATAGGATTCGAGTAGCTCACCGCGCGCCCGTAGCTCAGTCGGATAGAGCATCTGCCTTCTAAGCAGAATGTCGGGGGTTCGATTCCCTCCGGGCGCGCCATTTTTTCCGTGCTTTGCATTCGATCACTTGAAAAAAACTTTAGGCGGATTAGAACTCATGCCTCCGATACTGGGGGCTACATTTCGAGAATCCCTGCCAGCACCAATCCTGCGTCTCGGAGCGCGTGTTTTACTAGAATGTAGTTAGTGCCTGAGCCAAGATTGCCATCAGAAGGGATTCACTTCAGGGAAGGCTGTCGGCGCCGCAGCGAACCGACATGTGGAGCCGCTGGAAGGCCGGACATTCGCTGCATATGATTGGGCGCGCCTTCGGCATGAGCCGAGGCAGTGAGTGAAGTCCGGGTGCAGAGGTGAGATCCATCTTGTTGCTCTCAGGCGCGTAGATAGATCCCGAGAAGAATTAACTGATTGGGCGGTGTCAAACGGGACAGCTGCGTTTTATTTTAATTGTCAGGGCCCGGAACAAACAGCTCCGCCAAGTCCCGGGATAGTTGCTCTGTGACCCGGAGCAATTGTTTGGCCCCTGCCGTCTCAGAAGTGATTTCGCTTTCCTTAAGATCCTTGACGATTGCAGCGCACAGTTGAGTGGCTCGGCGAACGCGCTCCATGACGAGTAACGGAAGGACCGTGGCAGTGTCGTGGTGTTGCGCTTGACGCTCCTGCCATTCCTGAACAGCCCATGCAGTTGTGCGAACATAGTCCACAGAGTCGCGGAACTCGTGTAAAACACGCGGGTCAATATTTCCGGACCTCATCTCTTGGTCTAGTCTCTGTAATTCTACAGTCGTTTTTCTCATGCGGAATGTCAAGCCCCAGAAAGCCTCACTCGGGACAAGCAGTTCGACGGCTACTCCAAGCACGGCACCGTCTTTGGATCGGCGGATCGCCGCGGTGCGCGCCCGAGCCTCCGCGCCGGAAAGCAAATTCGTCAATATCATTTCGGCGCCGACGACTGGAAACTCTTTGGGGTCGAAGAACTGGAGCAGCCCTCCGTGGATGTTGACCTCCTTGGCTTGCGCTTCCGCTTTCATGGCTTTGCCGCCCGGCTCTTCCCACCGGACTGTTATGGGAACGACCACGGGACCACGCCAGCTTCTTCGTCGCCCCTCCGCGGCGACTTGCGGCTCAGAAGATTGTTTTTCATGGGGCATAGGAACATTCCAATTTGCAAACTTTGCAATCTGAGCCCAACTGCCAATCCATCAGTAAAATGATGCGGACCAAATGTCAAAATCTGTTTTTAGGATGCTGCCGGGGTCGGTCCGCGCTTTGATATTAGCACAAGATCTTGTATAGAATTTCCGTATGCGTTTGCCACATTACGGGCGAATCGTCTACTCGGAAGTTATCCCCGAACGAGATCTGCCCGTCGGTCAGTCCTTAATTATCTGATTATCAGAATGTATTGTCCGCCGCTGCTGTTCCCACCTTGACGTTCCACATCTGATCGGTTACAAAAGCTGCCAGGTAGTCGGAAACCTCACCTCACGGGCCTAAGTGGAGCCAACCTTGAAACCCGCCCGGCGCAATCGTGCATTACTGCGCGTTTGACGGAGCAATTGCGGTGGCAATGCTCGCCGCATCGATGGAGACCGGGCTGTTCAGGACCATATCGAATTGCCATCCGGTGTCATAAAGCACGCCACTGACTCCATGATGGTGGCCGAAAAAAATGACGCCAATGATCACGATTACCGGTATACCAACCGCCAGCCCCACTACAAGTGCAACAGGCGGTCCGACGTGTGGCAGAGTGGGGAGATTCGGCGCTTGCAGCGCGGCGAGCAGAAAGCGTGGTTCGCCCATGCCGAAGCCCGACATCGAGTATGGGGCCGTCTCCGGAGAATTCGGCTCCGGCCTGCCGGTTCTGGCCTGCAGATTGGCGCCGTCAATGCGCACGCTATAGCCATTGGAGAAGATGAGGCGCGTGAAGCGTATCTGCAAGGTACTGCCCGAGTGGCCTCCTTTCGTCACTTTGTCGATCACGCCTTCCACGTAGGAGCCCACGGGAATCGCCATCTGCGTGCCCACGGTCACTGGAAATGCAGTTGCTGCGCGCACCGTGTATCCGGGCTGCGCGGATTTAGCCGCGATGGGGCTGGAGAGCGTCAGCGGAATTCGAGTTCCTGCCGGAATAACGATCATCTGATTCAGGCTATCGGCTGGTGCGGCAGTCTGGGCAGAGGGGATCGATTGTTGCGGGTTTGGCGCCGGTTCTTGTGCCGTGCATGTCGAGGCAATCAGGAGCGCAACAAGAAAAAGTCTTTTCGTCATTGTGTCTCTCCATTTTGCTGAAGTGAAGCCGCCATATTCCGTATATTCCGAAAGACGCGATCCGCGCCGGTTCGATGTTCCTTGAAATGATTCAGGCCGTACCCTTGGCAAAGTAGAGCGCGAACGTCTGGCCCGCGAACCTGAGCGACTGCAAGGAAACCGGGCCGTCGGGATTGGCGCGAGTGCCCGGTGTGTCAGCGGGTGATTTCACGCTCAACAGGACGACCGAGGCTTGCGCGCTGATTAAAACTTTTCCGTTCTGAAATATGTCGACCAAGACCGATGGACCCAATCCTTGCCAAGTTACCTGATAGGTTCCGGCAGGCAGCGGTTTTCCGGAAACCTGGAATGGAGTGGCCATCTGGAACGATTCCTTGTATTTCTGAGCCTTCGGGTCGGATGCCACAACGGGAGGACCGGGACACACTGTGCCCGGTGTGCCTGATGTTCCGGACATGCCGGGTATCACCGTGTCTGGTGTGGCTGGTGTTCCTGGAATGACGGTATCCGGTGTGCCTGGCGCTCCTGGAATGACGATATCCGGTGTACCCGACGTGCCTGGTATGACGGTGTCGGAAGTCCCGGAAGTGCCAGGCGTGCCGGGAGTTGGCTGGCATTGGGTCGCGGACTTGAATTGCGGCAGCGGCGCATGGTTGGACCGGCGCACGGCGTCCGCGACATCGTCTGCGTTTAATCGGAGAGGAATTTGGAGAATCATCTCGATCCGCGAACCGTTGTCGAGAAGAACGTCGCTCCTGGAGCTGACTTCCACGTACGTGTTGGCGACCGCCGCGATCACATCCTGGGCGCGTGGGGTGAGTTTTTCCGTTGCGGCGGAAATTGTTTGAGTGGGCTGCGGCGCGGTTTCCAGGCTCGGGAAGGCGGGGAATTGGACAACATAACCATCCGAGAAGATGAGCTTCGTGAAGTGAATCTGAAAATGGGCGTCGGGTGACGGCCGGCCGGGCCGCGTCAGAGTGTCGATCTGGCCCTCGACATAGGTCCCCGGAGGAATCGCAGTTTGATCGTTCACCGCCACAGGGAAAACGGTTTCCGCATAAACGCTGTCCCTCTCCTTCGCGGTCTTGGTCCGCACGGGGCGCGTCAGCGCCAGTAAAATCGTGGTCCCCGGGGGAATTACAATCTTCGATTTCGCGGTGTCGCTGCTGGGCCGCGGAGGGGCCGTTTGAGCGGCGCAGGCCAGGGCGGTGAAAAAGATTGCTGGTGCGAGCCTTCGCATGGCAATCACCTCGAATCGTTGCTTCGCTTGTCCACAATAGAAAGACGTTTGCCGGAAATTAAAGTTTCATTTATCTATATGTAGCTGATTTGTGAATTAATTGCATGGGTGCGGATGCGGGCCGATGTGCGCGCCCGGTTCTGCGCCTGTGTCGTGGACGATTCAGGGAACCGCCTTAGTGCAAACGGCGGGAGAGGAGCAAGAAAGGCTCCATTCCAGCCAGCGGATGATGCGGGCAAGCAGGCAAACGTTGCTCCCCTGCCATACACTATTCCTCCGCTCCCTAATGTTGAGGATTGACATGAGGGTGGCAAGATTCTTAAGATGAAGCCTCGCAATGTAAATCTGCTGCGGTGAAAACTTTTTTGTTTCGTATGCGTCTGTCTCAAAGAGAATCCCTATGATCACAGTCAACGGACTTACGAAAAGGTATGCACGCACGACGGCGGTGGACCATATCTCGTTTGAAGTTCAGCGCGGCCAGATTGTCGGCTTCCTCGGGCCGAACGGCGCTGGAAAAACGACGACCATGCGCATGCTCACCTGTTTTCTGACGCCAACGGGCGGCACGGCCACGGTGGCCGGGTTCGACATCCTCGAACAGCCGCTCGAAGTGAAGAAGCGCATCGGCTACCTTCCCGAGACGCCGCCAGTTTATCCCGAGATGCGAATCGGCGAGTACCTGTCGTTCGTCGGCCAGATCAAGGGGTTGTCTGGGGCGAACTTGCGCTCCCGCGTCGACTACGCCTGCGAGCGCTGCGCGGTTGCGGACGTGCGAAACAAAATTATCGGCAAACTATCGAAAGGCTACCGGCAGCGCGTGGGTCTCGCGCAGGCCATCATCCACAATCCCGATGTGTTGATTCTCGACGAGCCAACCGCCGGCCTCGATCCCAAGCAGATCAACGAGACGCGCGACCTGATCAAGAGCCTCGCGGGCGATCACACGATTATTCTGAGCACGCACATCCTTCCGGAAGTCAGCCAGACGTGCGAGCGAGTAATCATCATCAATAGGGGCAAGATCGTGGCGACCGATTCGGTGAGCAATCTCCAGCAGCGCGCAAGTTCGGGAGAATCCGTGCTGGTCGAAGTGGCGGGCCGCGGCGGAAGCCTGGATGCCTCGGCCGTTCAACGCAAGCTCGAGCAGATCGCCGGAGTGAGCCGCGTGTTGGCCAAGGCGGACGGCCAGAAGCGCGTCATTTTTGAAGTCGAGGCCGCCAAGGGCCGCGCCGTGCGGGGCGACGTGGCTCGCGCCGTGGTCGAATCGGGCTGGGATTTGAACGAGCTTCGGCCCACCGCGCTGAGCCTGGAAGAAATCTTCCTCCAACTGACGGGATCGGAAGCGCACGCGGAAATAGAAGCCGTGGCAGCAGGGGGAGGGAATCAATGAGAAACATCTGGATTATTTGCCGCAAGGAGCTGCGCAGCTATTTCGTGTCTCCGGTCGCCTACATTTTGCTGGTGATGTTCGCGCTGATTTTCGGTTTCTTTTTTTGGAATTCCCTCGGCTATTTCGTGAACCTGGCCATGGAAGCCACCATGGAAGGCGAGCAATTCGCGATGAACGTTGGCGAGCAGGTTGTGCGGCCGCTCCTCGCGAACATCAATGTGATCGGGCTGTTTTTCATTCCCTTGATCACCATGCGCCTGTTTGCGGAGGAGAAGCGCAGCGGCACGATCGAGCTGCTCACCACATCGCCCATTACCGATTTGCAGGTGATTATCGGAAAGTGGCTTGCCGCGCTGATCATGTACGCGCTGATGCTGCTCTCGACGGTGATCGATCTGTTGTTTCTGTTCCGGTACGGCAATCCCGATTGGAAGCCGCTGGTTGTCGGATACCTGGGACTGCTGTTGCAGGCGGGCGGGTTGATCGCGATTGGAACGTTTATTTCGACGCTGACGCGAAACCAGATCATCGCCGGCGCCGTGACGTTCGGCGTTTGCCTGATGCTGTGGGTGCTGGGCTGGGTCAGCCAGTATGAAAGCTCCCTATGGGCGCAGGTGCTGGCCTACATGTGCGTGATTACGCACTTTGAATCGTTCGCCAAAGGGGTGCTCGATTCGAAAGACGTCATTTTCGATCTGACGGTTATTTTCCTGGGATTGTTTTTTACGGCGCGTTCGATGGAATCCATGCGGTGGAGGTCGTAAGTGAATCGTAACTGGATCGAAGCACGACAAACCAAGTACGCGGCCTACGTGACGCTCTATGTGCTCGTAATCCTGTGCATCGCTACGGTGGCCAACGTTCTTGCCAACCGTTACAACAAGTCCTACGACTCGACGTCGAACAAACGGTACAGCCTTTCCGACCAGACGGCCAAGATCGTGAAGGGCGTGACGCAGCCCGTATCGATCACATATTTCGACAAGACCAGCGGCTTCCAGGGCGCCAAGGATTTGCTGGACCGGTATACGACGCTTTCGCCCCGGGTCCATCTCGATTTCGTCGATCCCGATAAAAATCCCAACTTGGCGCGCGCCGCGGGCATCGCCAAGTACGGCACGACGATCGTGCAGATTGGCGCGAAAAAAGACGAAGCCAAGAGCATGACGGAAGAAGCCGTAACGGGCGCGATTATCCGGGATCTGAAGAGCAGCACACGCACCGTATGCTTTACCACGGGAAGCGGCGAACGGCAGATTGACGACAACGACCGCCCTGGCTTTGCGAAATTCAAGGAGCTCCTGGGCAAGGACGAATATACGACCCAGTCCATCAACCTGCTCGAAAAGCCGGAGGTTTCCGCGAACTGCACGGTGGTCGTCGTCGGCGGCCCCAAGAGCGACTACCAGCAATCGGAAGTCGATGCGCTCAAGAAATATGTGGAGGGCGGCGGGCGCGCCATGTTCCTGCTGGACCCGCCGTTGAAGATTGGGCGTCCCACGGCGGATAACGACGCGCTGAACGGCGTTCTGCAGGGCTGGGGCGTCAGCGCGGAAAAAAATCTACTCCTGGACTTGAGTCCCGTGGGCCAGTTATTGGGAGTTGGTCCGACGATCGCGCTGGTCTCCAGCTACGATCCGCATCCGATCGTGAACGAAATGAAGGGCACGGCCACGGGATTTCCGCTGACCCGCTCGCTGACGATCAAGAGCACGGACAAGACGGACGTTCAAAAATTGTTTGAGTCGTCCCCTTCCAGTCTGGCGACAAACAAACTGGATACGCCCAACGTGAACCCGAAGGATCCGAGCAACAAAACGGGCCCGCTGACAATCGCCGCCGCCGGCACGTACAAAACCGGCAAGGAGAATTCGCAGGGACGATTCGTGGTCGTTGGCAGTTCCTCGTGGGTTGCGAACTCTTTTATCTCGTTCAACGGAAATGGCGACCTCGCGCTGAACGCGATGAATTGGCTTTCCTCGGACGAAGACCTGATTTCGATTCGGCCGAAACCGCAGGAAAATCGCAAGGTCAACATGACCGCCGCGCAATTTAACTGGGTCCGCTTCAGCAGCCAGTTCCTCTTTCCGGGAGCGATCTTGCTGGCAGGTCTCTCCGTGTGGTGGCGGAGGCGATAGCGGCGGCTTCGAATTCGTAATGTACCGCGAGACAAACATATGAAGCACATGCGACAACTCATCGTGGCGACGGCTGTCCTGGCGGCGCTTGCCGGAACTCTTTATTGGTCCAATCGCCGCAAGATTGCGAGCGACAACGCGGCACTGGGATCAAACCCGGTGGGCGTCAAGGTCATTTCCCTGAATCAAGACGACATTTCCAAGCTGGAAGTCAGGAAAAAGGGCGGCGATGACATCGTTCTCAGACGGGTCGGTCCCACGAAATGGAAAATTACTTCCCCCCAATCCCTGATCGCCGATGAGGGCGTAGTTTCGACGATGCTGTACGATTTGTCGCCCATGGACAACGCGGCGCTTATCGACGAAAAGGCCGCCGATCTGAAGCAATTCGGCCTCGCCGAGCCCGACGCCCAGGTCTCCGCCACCGGAAAAGATGGAAAGACGCAAACCGTTCTGCTGGGCGACGAGACGCCCACGGGCGAATCCGCGTACGCCATGCTTTCGGGCGATTCCAAAGTGTATTCGATTCCCAAGAATATAAAGGCGAATTTGGCGAAGGGCCTGACGGACCTGCGCGACAAGCGCCTGCTGCCGATCGATTTCGACAAGCTGGCGAGCGTGGAAATCGGCGGCGCGAAATTGCATCTGACGTTCGGCTCGGACGACGGAAAGTGGACCGTTCGCAGCCCCGCGAATCTGCGCGGAGATACGTCCAAGATGGAAACGATTGTCGAAAAGCTGCGCACGGCAACCATGGACCCTGGGATGCCGGATGCGGATAAGAAGAAGGCCGCCGGGCTGTATGCCTCGGGCGCGCCGATCGCGACGCTGAAGGCGACCGATGCGGATGGTCCGCAAGAGCTGCAAATCCGCAAGACCAGCGGCGGCTATTACGCGAAAACCACCGCGATGGACGGGGCCTACAAGGTGCCAAACGAGTTGGGCGATGCGCTCAACAAGGACGCGGAAGAGTTTCGCGAGAAGAGAGTGTTCGATCTCGCGGACGACGCGGGCGACAAAGTCGAATTTCACGATGGGCAAAAGGCATATTACCTGACGCGCAGCGGCGAGGACTGGTGGGAAGACGGGAAAAAGATGGATGCGCTGAGCGTTCAGGAATTCCTGCGAACGATCCGCTCGCTGACGGCCACGAAATTTGCGGCATCCGGATTTGCGAGCCCGGAGCTGGCGCTCGTTGTGACTTCGAAGGATGGCAAGCGCGTCGAAAAAGTGGACATGGCAAAGAGCGGCGCTGTCTACCTCGCAAAGAGAGCGGACGGGACGGCCCTGTTTGAATTAGATGCCAAAGCCATCGAGGATATGCGAAAGACCGCTAGCGAAATGAAGCCGGCTGAAGTTCCTCCCGCCAAGAAATAAATGAAATAAAAAGTAGCGCGGGCGGAAGCCCGCGCTACTTAAAACCATCAACTATTCTTAGCCAGTCTTAGGCTGCCGGGTACCATTCGAGCAGGCGCACTTCGATTCCCGTGCCTTCGAGAGCCTTCTTGAACACGGTGATGTCCTGTCCGCGGTAGTGATACGGAATCGCGATCTTCGGATGAAACGCCTTGACCGCAACGGCCGCTTCTTCCGGCGTCATGGTGTAGGGCAGGTTCATGCAAATGAAAGCGACATCGATGTTCTTGAGAGCGACCATTTCAGGAATGCCTTCGGTGTCGCCCGAAAAGTAGAAGCGCTTGCCGCCGTAGGTGAGCACGTAGCCGTTGCCGCGCCCTTTATCGTGAAACAGTTTTCCGGGTGCGGGGCCGCGCGACGCGGTCGTGTTGTACATGGGAATGGCTTCAATTGTCCAGGCTCCCCAGGTGGTCTTTTCGCCGTTGCCGATGACCTTGGCGGTTGTCACGGTCTTCGCAACCGCGGCTGGAGCGATGATCTCCGTGCCCGCCTTGCTTTCGGCCTGGATCAGGTTTGTGTCCAAGTGATCGGGGTGAATATCCGTAATCAAGATCAAGTCCGCTTGCGGAAGCCCGGCAAAATTCGCCGGCTTGGCGGGGTCGATGACGATGACCTTGCCTCCGGCTTCAATCGCGAGCGATGCGTGGAATACCGGCGTAATCTTCACCGGCCCGGCTGATGTATCGAACGTCTGAACCGGCCGTGCCGTCTGTGCATGAGCGCCCGCCGCGAACGAGAGCATGGCAACGCACGCAAGAATACGAACAATCGATTTCATATGTCACTCCTGTGGGGGGTCTTTCCACCCTAAGCGGGGGAAATCTTAGCACGCGCGCGGAAGCTCATACAATCTTTCACTTTCTCGGGTAGCTACTCATCGGACTTGTGATGGTGTAGCGCAGGCTGAAGCCCGCGCTACCAAAATCGAATTTACGCGTGAAAAAGTTTGGCGAGCAGCAGCATCATTGAGACGCCGAGGAAAACGAGCAGCGCCATGCGCGTGTCCGGCTCGCGGTTTACTTCGGGGATCAGATCGGTTGCGGCGACGTACAGCGTGACTCCCGCCGAAATCGGCAGCGCGTAACCCACCTGCGAATGCAGCAACCCCATCAGCAGGACGCCGGCAACCGTCGCCACGCCCAGCCAGATTGCGGCCAGGAGCGCCGTGCGGCGGCTCTGTCCGCTGGCGAGCATGAGCGAGGCGACCGTGAACCCTTCCGGTATTTTGTGCAGCGCAATCGCCAGAAAAATCACGCCGCCCAGCCAGCCGGAAACCAGGAACCCGGAGGCAATCGCCACGCCGTCAAAGAAGGTGTGAATGGAAAGTCCGAGCAGCGCGGAAATTCCGGCGTGGTTCGGCACGAAATGCTCGACGTGCGTTTCCTCTCCGAAATGGAAATGCGGCGCGAGCGTGTGTTCGAAAAAGTGCACGATGAAATATCCGACCAGCACGAGGAAGTACGCGTCCTTGCCCGTCAGAGCCACGGATTCGGGAAGAATTTCGAGAATGGCGGCGGCCAGCATGAAGCCCGCGCCGAGCGCGAGAAAATATTTCAGGTACTGGCGCGACCATTCGCGGTGCAGGATAAAAAGTCCGCCGAGAATGTTGGCCGCCGCGGCCGTCAGGCCGAGCAGCAGCGCCAGAATCATGCGCGACGCGGGAACCGAAATAGGTGGCGTTGCGAGCATCGTTAGCCGCTATGGCGGAACAGAATGACGTCGCCTTCCTGCACGATGTATTCCTTTCCTTCGAGGCGCACCTGTGCGCGTTCGCGCGCGATCGGCAGGCTTCCGGCGGCCAGCAGGTCCTCGCAGCGCACGACTTCGGCGCGAATGAAGCCGCGCTCGATGTCCGAGTGGATCGCGCCCGCGGCCTTTTGCGCGTTCATGCCGCGCTTGATGGTCCAGGCGCGCACTTCCGGCTCGCCCGCCGTGAAAAATGAAGTCAGGCCGAGAAGCTGGTAGGTCGCCTGAATGATCCGGGCAAGGCCGGAGGATTTGAGGCCGTAGGCCGTGAGCATCTCGGCGGCTTCGGCCGGATCGAGTTCGGCCAGTTCGGCCTCGATGCGCCCGCAAATCGAGAGGACCACGGTGTTCGGTCGGCCCACGAGCTTCGATAGTTTGTGGCGCTCGACAGCCGTATCCAGATCGGCGACTTCGCTGTCGCCGAGATTCAAAACGTACAGCATGGGCCGCTGCGAAAGGAATTTGTAGCCGTGGATCGTCTTGCGCTCTTCCGCGTTGAATTCCAGTTCGCGCAGCGGCTTTTCCGATTCGATGGCCGTCTTGCAGCGGTTCAGCAGGACCAGTTCCTGTTCGAGAACCGGCTCCTTCTTTTTCTTCAGGTCTTTTTCCACGCGCTCGATGCGGCGGGTGATCTGATCGAGGTCGGAGAACATCAGTTCGAGGTCCATCACTTCGGCGTCGCGCAGCGGATCGATCGATCCTGCGGAGTGGGGCACGGCGGGATCGTCGAAGACGCGCAGCACATGCGCGAGCGCGTCCACTTCGCGCAGCGGCGCGAGCACGGCGGAATCCTTCGCCCGGTCTTTTACCATGCCGCCGACATCGACATACTCGACGGTCGCGTACGTGATCTTCTTCGGGGCGTAGAGCTTGGCCAGCTGTTCGAGGCGCGGCTCCGGCACGCGCGCGACGCCCACGTGCGTCGCGGTGCGCGCCGCCTTCTCGTCGAGTTGCGCGCGCGTCAATATCTTGAACAGCGTGGTCTTGCCAACCTGCGGTAGCCCAATGATCCCTGTTTGCATAGGTTTAGAATCGTAGCATACCCATGCGCGGAACGCTTTGTTCGGCAGTGGGTTTTGGTTTGCCGTGCGCGCAATGTTTCGGGCAATACGTTGTCGGTGTGCAGGTTTTCCTTGACGGGCTTGCAATGCGTTTCTATGCTTCGTGTCTCACCATGGCAAGAACTCACTATCCCGTTGACGTCGAGCAAGTGATGCGCGAGCTTTCGCGCGCGGACAAGAGTCTGGCGCGCGTGATCCGCACGGTCGGCTGCTTCCCAACCAAGAAGCTCAAACCGGAGCCTCCATTCGAAAGCCTGCTGGAGACTATCGTGTATCAGCAGCTCGCGGGCGCCGCTGCAGCAACGATTTTCGGGCGCGTGAAAGCGCTGGGGACTGGCGGCAAATGCCCGGCGCCGCATGAAATTCTGCGCGCCACCACGGCGAAATTGCGCCGCGCAGGGCTCTCGCGCCAGAAGATAGCGGCGGCCAAGGATCTTGCGCGGAAAACTATCGACGGGACGGTGCCTCCGCTGGCCACGATTCGGCGCATGAGCGAGGAAGAAATTCTGGAGCGGCTTACGAGTGTGCGGGGAATTGGCGAGTGGTCCGTGCACATGTTTCTGATGTTTCAGCTGGGGCGGCCCGACGTGCTGCCCATTCACGACTACGGAATTCGCAAGGGTTTCCAGCATGTCTACGGACTTGCGGATACGCCAAAGCCGCAGGCCATCCTTGAACATGGCGAGCGCTGGCGGCCGTACCGGTCAATCGCAAGCTGGTATTTGTGGCGCGCCGTGGACGAGAAAAAAGGAAAACCGGAACGCAAGAGAGCGTCGCAATCGCCACGCAAAATAAAAGTTAAGAAAAAGTCCGCAGCGAGATGACGGACCTCAGTAGCACAGGCTTCAGCCTGTGTTCCTTCTCGAACCAACGAAAATCAAACCCACACAGGCTGAAGCGTGTGCTACTCGATTCGCGCTAATTCGTTGTGGTTCCGGCGCAGTTCCCGGCCTTGCGATTCGGGCGCTCGCGTTCAATGCCGTCGAGGGCTGTCCACAGGGCTTGTGCGGCGCGGGAAATTCCTTGCAACGCCTCCGCCGCGAGGCGGTCATCCTGCTCGATGAGCGCGGAAATAATTTTGCTCCACACATTCGAATGATGGACATCTGTCGTCCGGTGCAAGGTGAAGTAGCTGCACGTGCGGTCGTCCGCGCCGTAATGTTTCTTCAACCCATTCCGTTTTTCAGCGGCGATCTGGGGCACCTGAGACTCGTAGGCAAACAGTGCACCGAAGGCGGCCGCCACGGACGATTCCTGCGCCAGCGCGCGGAACGTCTTCACCAGCTCGCTCATTTCCGGGATCGGCGTTTCCTTGTCGGGATTCGATCCCGCGCCGCCCATGCCCTCGATAAATCGCAGCCAAAGGTCGGAATGCGCCAACCCGTCGCACTCTTCCTCGTACGCGTTCGCAAGTACGTCCCGGCGCATTGCCCCCTCCGGCAAGCGGGAATGGAGCGCCGTAAGATAAGTGGGGAACTGGGAAACCTGGTGGTAATACTGCTCGGCGTAAAATTGCAAGTCTTCCTTCGTCAACTCGCCCGCGGTCCACGCTTGATAGAATGGGTGCTTCAGTAAATTGTATTTTTCGATTTCCTGGCCGGCCTTTTGCCAGAATGCGGAAATTTCCATTTTGAGTTCCCCCCTCGGGAGTATGAATTTTAAGGTCACGCCGATTTCATTTCAATGACGAAAAGCGATTTCTATTGGCGCTCAGGAAAATTTCTGGCGTGCCGTGAGAAACAAGGCCGTGAGGCCGGAAAGGAGCACGATGCTCTCCAGCCATACCGAATATTGGTGCAGGCGATCGAACGACGAGCGGAGCGGGTTTTCGGCGGGCGTTGCGGCGACCGAGCCCATCTGCGCGCGCAGCACGTCCATGCGCGCAATGACCCCATATTGCGAGAGCATGGTGCAGACGACCATCGCGAACACGAGCAGCGCGGCGGGACGCGCCAGCGCACTCATGGATTTTTCCAGCACGGCGGTGGCGATCAAATACACGCAGCCGGCCACGATGCCCAGAATGTGCAGCCGCGCCAGCGAATATCCCACCAGCGCCCCAGCCAGGTCCTTGTTCGGCAGGATGCTGAATGCGCCCTGCGCGACCACAAAGCTGAAGAACAGGATTCCGCCCAGCCAGCAGCCCAATGAGAAAAACTGAAGAAATCGCAGTGTCGCGGTCACGTTGGTTTCCTTTGCTTTCGCGCTGAATGAAATGAAACGCCCGGCCCCGATACAACGCAACACCGGAGCTTCCAGCCCGCAGCACAGAGTATCACAGCACGAACGGCGAGTGCTTTTCCGGTAATGCCCCGGTTAGAGGTTCGCGATTGTTTTAGTAGCGCCGGCATCTTGCCGGCTATGTTCGAGCCCTGGAAGGGCACCAGAACCGGCGAGACGCCGTCGCTACCAAAACCAAACGATCCAGCCGCTTTTCGGGCCACTCGGCTGAAAACTTTTTAGGCACAACGCGTGAGGCAAACGCTAAGGCAAAGGGGAAAACAATGGCAACATAAGAGGTGTGGCGAGTGGTGGGCGATCAAGGACTTGAACCTTGGACCTCTCCCGTGTGAGGGGAGCGCTCTAACCACTGAGCTAATCGCCCACAAGGCACTCACTGTTTGTAGCAGAAGCGCTGGGGATTTTCAACCAAATGACCACGGCAACGGATAAACAAATTGTTCAGTTACAGGCGTCGATCGCGCGAGTGATTCGCGGCAAGGACGAAGTGATCCGCCTTGCGCTCGTGGCGCTGCTGGCCAAAGGCCACTTGCTGATCGAGGATGTCCCCGGAGTCGGGAAGACAACCCTCGCGCAGGCGCTTGCGAATTCCTTCCACTGTTCGTTCCAGCGAATCCAATTTACATCGGACCTGCTTCCCTCGGACGTGGTGGGCACGAGCGTATTCAACCAGGTCGAGCAGCGGTTCGATTTCAAGCCCGGTCCGATTTTCGCCAACATTATTCTGGCGGACGAAATCAACCGCACCACGCCGAAGACGCAGTCGTCGCTGCTCGAAGCCATGAACGAAGCGCAGGTGACGGTGGACAACTACACGCACAAGCTTCCGCAGCCGTTCATGGTGCTGGCCACGCAAAACCCCGTCGAACATCATGGAACGTATCCGCTTCCGGAATCGCAGCTGGACCGGTTTTTGCTGCGCATTGGCATGGGATACCCGTCGCGCGACAGCGAGCGCGAGATCATGCAGAGGCATTCCAACGGACACAACGCCGCGGCCGAAGTCACGCCCGTGATGGAAGCGGCCGATGTGGAACGGATGCAGCGCGCCGTGGAAAAAGTGCGCGTGGACGACAGCCTTCGGGATTACGCACTCGACATCGTGGAACGAACGCGCACTTCCGAGCAGCTCACGCTGGGCGTAAGCCCGCGCGGGCTGCTGATGCTGCAGCGCGCGGCGCAGGCGCGGGCGTTCCTCGAAGACCGCGACTACTGCACGCCCGACGATTTCAAGCAGCTCGTTCTGCCGGTGTTCGCGCACCGCGTGGTGGTCAATGCGCGCTACGCGGCCACGCAAAAAAAATCGGTGCAGGCGGAAATCATTCTGCGCGAAATCATGGAATCCACCTCCGTCCCCCTCTGATGAATCCCGAATTTGTCGAACGCCGCGTCGGCCCTCCGCTTTTACGCAAGGCGGTGGGAATGATGCGCGTGGCCCAATGGAACCGGTTACGAAAAACCCTGGATAGTCCCAGCTGGCGCAATTTCGCCATTGCCATGGGCGCTCTGGCGTCGGCGCTTTTTCTGGCGCTCTATTCCGGCGCGGTCGCCGAGAACGGGCACCTTCTGATCGCGGGATTGTTGGCGCTGGCGGCCCTGGCGCTTGCCGGATGGGTTGCGCTGACCATTGTGCCGGCGCTCGCGCGGCGATCGTCGCTGATGTGGCTCTCCTATCAGATCGATTACAACGTGACGCGCGAGGGCGTCGTGTACATCGTGGGAATTTTTGTGATCGCGATTGCCGCTCTCAACACGGGAAATAATCTGTTGTTCATGATTCTGGCGTGCATGCTGGCCGGACTGTTGGTTTCGGGGCTGCTTTCGCGGATTGTGCTCGGCGGCATCGATGTGCGGCTCGAAATGCCCGAGCACATTTTCGCCGGACGCACGGTGCTGGCCGTCGCCGAACTTCAGAATTGGAAGCGGATCATGCCGTCCTTCTCCATTTCGCTGGTGAGCGACGCCTCGTCAAGGACAAAAAAAAACGCGCCCGTGAGTGCCGCGCCTCAAATCCTGGATCGCCCGGTTTATTTTCCTCATATTCCGTGCCGCCAGACGGTGCGGCAAAATGTGGCCCTGACATTTCCCCGACGCGGAGTCTACCGGCAGGACACGCTTGGGTTGCGAACGAAATTTCCATTCGGCTTTCTCCAAAAAACGCGGCGCGTGGACTCTCCCATCGAAGTGGTTGTGTATCCGCGTATCCAGCCAACGGAACAGTTTTACGAGGTTCTTCCGCTTGTGACCGGAGAACTCGAAAGCTACCAGCGCGGGCGCGGCAATGACCTCTATGCGATCCGCGACTACCAATTTAATGACAGCGCCCGCCACGTCGACTGGAAAGCTTCCGCCCGAATCGGCGCCTTGCAGGTGAAGGAATTCGCGCGGGAAGACGAGCGGCGAGTCATGCTGGTGTTGGATCCCTATGTCAGTTCACAGGGGACGGACGGAGAGGCCGCGGAGATGTTCGAGCGCGCCGTGACGCTTTGCGCCGGCCTTGCCTGGCACTTTTATGAAATCAATTCCGTGATCGAATTCCGCTCCGCGGGTTTCGCCACGCCGCGCATGAGCGCCAGTGACGTGATCCACGACATCCTGCGCCATCTGGCGAGCGTGGAGCCCTTGAAGCAGTCGCCGGGCGTGAATTTTCTGGAAACGCTCAGCGATGCCCCGGATATTTTCAAGATCGTTTTGACCAGCCACCCGCGCGGCTCGATTCCCACGCACCTGTGGAACAGCGCGCATTTTGTGTTCGTATCTTCGCTGTAAGCCTCAACCCGGCTATGGGTCTTGCGCCCGATGCGCGCGATCCGTTTCGCTAAAAGTTCCGTTCGATCCGCCAATGTGCGAAAATCCGGCGCGTGAGTTTGCTGAACATTCCCGCGGCGGAAATTCCAAAATTCAGGCGGCGCATGCTTTCCTGGTTTGCGAAACGCCGGCGCGATCTTCCCTGGCGACGCACGCGGGACCCGTACCATATCTGGCTGTCGGAAATCATGCTGCAACAGACACGCGTCGCCGCCGTAATTCCATACTACGAGCGATTTCTTGAGAACTTTCCGGACGTGCGGGCGCTGGCGCGCGCGAACATCGATCGCGTGCTTGCGAGCTGGTCAGGCCTCGGGTATTACAGCCGCGCCAGAAATTTGCAGCGCGCGGCAAAGGAAATCGTCGCGCGGCACGAGGGCGATTTTCCGCGCGAGTACGAAGCCGCACTGGCGCTTCCGGGCATTGGCCGCTATACGTCGGCGGCGGTCTTGAGCATTGCGTATGGCGCGCCGCACGCGGTGCTGGATGGAAACGTTGCGCGTGTCCTGGCGCGATTGGGTGCGTTGCACGGGGAATTACGCGCGCCCGCGACGTGGCGGAAACTCGAGGCCACGGCGCAGAATTTGCTCGTCCGAAACGCTCCGGGCGATTGGAACCAGGCCATGATGGAGCTGGGCGCGACCGTGTGCACGCCCAAATCGCCGCGTTGCGGGGAATGTCCGGTTGCGAAATCGTGCCGCGCTCTTGAACTGGGAATCGCCGGGGAATTGCCGTCGGCGCGGAAAAAGCGCGCGACGGTCAAGGTAACGCTTGCCGCGGCCGTGCTGCTCGATCCACGCGGGCGCACCATGCTCATGCGCCCGCGTGGCGAGGAGGGCGTTCTGTTTTCACGCTTGTGGCAATTCCCGGCTCTCGAAACCACGGGAGTGGATGCGGGCGCGGCCCTTGCCGGGCACATGCATGAAAAATTCGGCGTGGCGTTGAATGCCAGCTTCACGCCACTGGCAACCGCTCGCCACGCGGTCACGTTTCGCAATATCCGCCTGGAACCATTTCTGGTTCGCGTCGCGCGATTGCCGTGCACGAAGGGCGCGCGCGTCGTTCCGCTCGGGCAATTGCGACGCATGTCCGTCTCTAACGCCACGCAAAAAATCGCCACTGCCGCAATCGCCCACGAAGAGAAGCCGGTCAGCGGCGCGCGTGGAAAAAGTATTTCGTAGCGCGGGCTTCAGCCTGCGGGGGTTAGACCTTGCAAGCACTAAACCCCGCAGGCTGAAGCCCGCGCTACCAAGCCATTATCCGATAGGCTTCATGCGGATTTTCACGGCTCGCGGGATGTTAAACTTATGATTCGTGCCATGGACTCCGCCGGCCCAATTTCCGCTGAAGTGATACCGCCGCATCTTTCCGCTATCCGGCGTCATTTCGAAATCTCCCTTTATTTTCTGCTTCTGACCGGGGTGTTAACACTTGTCTGCACCGGGAAGTTGGATCTGATTTCCATTCTGCTGCTTCCGTTCGCCATGCTGTTCAAGGGATATCGGTGGTGGCGCGGGAAGGGCCCGGAAATTTCAAACCGCCTCGCGACCAGGCTGACCATTGCTTATCTGATTTTCTTCCCGTTCGATCTGTGGATCGTTTCACGCATGCTGGTGGCGGGCGCGCAGAATCCGGCTCTTTACGGAGCGTTGATTGCGGCGGTTCATCTGATGCTGTTCGCCATCCTCGTGCGGTTATTCAGCGCCACGACGACGCGGGATTATCTGTTCCTGACCTTGATGGCCTTCGCGTCCATGTTGGCCGCCGCGATTCTGACCGTCGACACGATGTTTCTCGCCTTCTTTTTTGTTTTTATGGGGCTGGCGGTTTCGACCTTTGTGGGCCTGGAGATGTGGTGGAGCGCGCAGGGAGCCGTCACCCGGCCCGTGGAAACCGGCACGAGCGCCGCGCGCCGCCTGCATGGCGCGCTGAGCATCACGTCCGCCGGCATCGCGCTTGGATCGCTGGTGGTTGGAGCGGTGATCTTTCTCATCCTGCCGCGTGTCAGCGGCGGCTACATGTCCGGGTTCAACCTGCAGCCGACGCTGGTTTCCGGTTTCAGCGACGATGTGGAAATTGGCGAGATCGGCCAAATCAAGCAGAGCAGCGCGGTGGTCATGCGTGTCACGGTCGATGGCGGTCTCCCGATCACGCACGGCGTGCATTGGCGCGGCGTGGCCTTGACCCAGTTCGATGGCAAGCGCTGGTTCAATGACCCGCATGAACAGGCAACTCTCAATGCCTCGGAAGCGGGAGAATGGTTCAACATCAATTCCAGGAACGATGATGCGCCGAAGCCCGGGCTGCCAATGCATTACAAGGTGCTGCTCGAGCCGATCGGAAGCACGGTTTTGTTCTTTGCGGATGAAGTGGAGAGCGTGCGCGGGCGATTCAACGGCGAGTCCGGGGGTACGGCATTTCGCCAGCGGCGCACGTATCTTTTGAAGGATTTCACCGGATCCCTGTTCAATCCATACCATAGCTATGCGCGGATGGAGTATGAAGCGAACTCGCTCATGCCGATTGCGCCGCCCGCCGCCGTTCGCAAAGCCGGTTCGAATTACCCGGACGCGATTCGCGAATCGTATTTGCAGGTGCCCACGCTCGATGCACGTATCCCGGAACTGGCCAGGCAAATCGTGGCGCGCAAAGAGAATCCCTATGACCAGGCGCGAGCCATGGAAGAATACCTGCGCTCTCACTACGGCTATACGCTGGACCTCGGCGGAACGCTGCCGTCGGACCCGCTGGCCTACTTCCTCTTTCAAAGACGCGCGGGACATTGCGAATATTTCGCTTCGGCCATGACGATCATGCTGCGGACGCTTGGGATTCCGGCGCGGTACATCAACGGATTCCAGACTGGCGAGTACAACGACGTTGCCGGCGACCTGGTCGTGCGCGCCAGCGACGCGCATAGCTGGGTGGAAGCCTATTTTCCCGGATTCGGATGGCTGACGTTCGATCCTACTCCGGCAGGGGAAAGTAAGCCGGCCGGAATGTTCTCGCTGCTTTCGCATTACGTGGATTGGTTTGAACTGCAATGGAGCGAGTGGGTGATCAACTACGATTTCATGCACCAGATCGCCGTTGCGCAAAATCTGGGCCGTGCCTCGCGCGACTGGGCCGAGCGCATTCGAACTGAATTTTCCAGCGCGCGTCGCCGCGCAACCGACCGCTTGAAACTCTGGCAACTCGAGTTGTCTCACAGTTCGTCGGACCGAACGGGAGTCTTCGTGATTTTCGGGGTAGTGGCCGTCGCCGTGCTGTTGTTGCGCCCGGAAGTTCGCAGGCGGCTCGCGGTCCTGTGGCGCACTCGGGTGCTACCCGATCGCGTGATGACGCCGCACCTGGCGACGCTCCAATACCGGGAGATGTTGCGTGTGCTGGCGCGAGGCGGCATTCGAAAAACGCCCCACCAGACGCCCATGGAATTTGCCTCGTCGCTGCCGGATGGAAATCTGGCCGCGCCCGTGTTCGAAATGACCTCCATCTATCAGGCGGCTCGCTACGGAGGCAAGCCCGCGGACCCGCAGCACGCTTCCTCATTGATCGATCGCATTCACAATTTTCTTCGCTCGCGCTGAGCGGCCGCCGGCGAGCGAGAGACTTCCCACCATGCTAGAATGGTCGAAGCGCCTCGCCGTTGCGGGGCGCGGTTTTTTATGCCAAAAGCCGGATTTATCAGCCTGGGTTGCCCGAAAAACCTTGTGGATAGCGAGGTGATGATGGGTGTCCTCGCGCGCAGCGGCTATGAATTTACGCCGAACGCCGAGGAGGCCGACGTCCTCGTCGTCAATACGTGCAGTTTTATCGCCCCGGCGCAAAAGGAATCGATCGACACGATTCTCGAAATGGCCGAATATAAAAAATTCGGCGTGGCGAAACGATTGATCGTGGCCGGATGCCTGGTGGAACGCTTCCGCGATCAGATTCTCGCGCAGATTCCCGAGGTCGATGCGGTGGTCGGGACGGGCGAGATTGAAAACATTCTGGCCGCGGTCGAGGGCGAATTGCGGACGGATGCGGCGGGCGCGGCGGCGCTTCCGTCGTATCTCTATCACGATCTCACGCCGCGGATTCTCTCGACGCCGAAGCATGCCGCGTACATCAAAATTGCCGAAGGCTGCGATCATCCCTGCACGTTCTGCATCATTCCCCAGTTGCGCGGAAAATTCCGCAGCCGGCGTTTTGAATCCGTCGTGCGCGAAGCGGAAAATTTTGCGGCGGCCGGCGTCCGCGAAGTGACCCTCATCGGGCAGGACACGACTTCCTACGGCGAAGACCTCGGCTTGCGCGACGGCCTTGCGCTGCTGCTCGAACGCCTGGCGGGCGTCGAGGGCCTGCAATGGGTGCGCTCCCTGTACTGTTATCCGAACCGCGTGACGCAGCGCCTGCTCGATACGATTGCCGCGCACCCGCGCATCGCAAAATACATGGACATGCCGCTGCAACACGCCAGCCGCAACGTCCTTGCGCGCATGAAGCGCGGATCGAATGGCGACGCCTTTCTGCAATTGCTCGGCCGCATTCGCCGGACGATTCCCGGCGTGGCGCTGCGGACTTCGTTCATCGTCGGATTTCCCGGCGAAACCGAAGCGGACTTCCGTGAGTTGTGCGATTTCGTGAAGGCCGCGGAATTCGACTGGATGGGCGTTTTTCCGTATTCGGACGTGGACAACGCGTCGAGCTTCGCGCTCGACCTCAAAGTGGAAGAAGAGACGATCGCGGAACGCCAGCGCCGCCTGATGGCGATTCAGCAAAAGATTTCGGCGCGCAAGTTGCGGCGTTTTCAGGGCCGGCGCGTGACGGCGCTCGTCGAAGGGCCGTCCAAGGATACGCCGCTCGTGTGGGAAGCGCGCATCGAGGGCATGGCGCCGGAAATCGACGGCAAGCTTTACCTGAACGACATCGAAGTCGCGGGGAGCACGATCTCCGCGCGTCTCGGCGATGTGATCACCGCGGAAATTACCGAGACGCACGAGTACGACATGGTTGGCCGCGTCGTGGAGATTCTGGATGTCCCGCGCCCGGTGGCAGAGCAAGTATCGGCGAGCGCGCCCGTGCAGCGCGTATTGACAGGCGCGGCGTTGCGGATTTTGGCTTAAGTAGCGCAGGCTGAAGCCCACGCCACTCGAATCGCATCCAACTTGGGATTCTGCCATGAAACTAAAATGCCCCATTTGCAAGCAGCCCGTCAGTTCGGAAACGACCGAGGAGTTTCCGTTCTGCAGTGCGCACTGCCGCGAGCGCGACCTGGGCAACTGGGCCACCGGAAAATACAAAATAGCCGTGCCCATGATGGACGAATCGGAACCGGAAGAAATCGAAGCAAATGAGCGAGACTATACCGAATCTTCCGACAACGACGACGAATAGCGCCGCGCCCTCGCCCGGGCCCGTTCAGCGCAAGCCCCGCATCTCGCTCGCAATCGCCACTGCGTTTGGCCTCGGCTACCTCCCTAAAGCGCCGGGCACTTTTGGGTCTCTCGGTGGCGTCGCGATTTCTATCGGGATGACCTGGTTGTTTTCGCGCAAGACCCTTCAATACGCGAACATGGAAAGAAACGCCAACTTCTGGACGGTGGGTTTAGGGCCGCCTGCATATGCAATATATGTGATCGTTGTCCTCGTGGCGTTGCTGGGCGTGATCGTCGCGAGCCGAGCGGCTAAGTTCGCAGGCAAAAAAGATCCGCAGTTTGTGGTGATTGACGAAGTGTCCGGCCAGATGATCGCCTATTTCTCGCCGTTCACGCTGTTAAACTGGAAAAGTTTCTTGCTGGGCTTTATACTTTTTCGAGTCTTCGATATTTGGAAGCCATTTCCCGCTCGGCAGGCCGAATCGCTTCCCGGCGGCTTGGGAATTATGGCCGATGATTGGGTGGCGGGAATTTATGCGGCCCTGGGATTGTGGATCGCGCGGGCGCTGGGGCTTTAGAATTTTGCCGATGCGGCCGAATACATTGTGACTTCATCGCAATGATTGTAGCCCGCCTCTTCAGAGGCGGGGGTTTTTTGCCCGAGCGAGAAAAGGACCCCGCCTCTGAAGAGGCGGGCTACAAATCCGGTTCGAGATTGAATTTCCGGTTCGAGATTAAATTTGGAAACCAACGGCATACCGCGCATTGACCGCATCCAGCCGAGTGCAGGCATCCCCGGCGGCGACGTCACGATTTACGGCTCGGGTTTTGTTCCGCGTCCCAATTCGCGGCCGTGCGTGCGCTTCGGCGAGGCCGAGGCCAGCCTGTTGATTGCCACCCAAAATTATGTGATCGCCCGCGTGCCGGAAGGCGCTTCGGGCAGCATCGTGAGCGTGGAAACTTCGCGGGCGTCCAGCCAGCCGTTCATGTTTCACCTGGGCGTGCAGATTGCCGACAGTCTTCACCCCGTGTCCAATCCGGCGGTGGATGTCGAGGGAAACATCTACGTTACGTATAGCGGCCGCCGTGGGGAAAAAGTCGCCGTCTCACTCTACAAGGTGACGCCCAATTATGAAGTGAAGCCCTTCGTCACCGAACTCGAGAATCCCACGGGGCTGGCGCTCGACCGCGAAGGATATCTGTACGTCTCCTGCCGCAACGACGGAACCATACATCGAGTCACGCCGGATGGCCGCTCGCAGCTTTGGGTCGAGGGCATGGGCGTGGCGACGGGAATCGCGTTCGATACCATCGGCAATCTTTTTGTAGGAGACCGCAGCGGCACGATTTTCAAGATCAATCCCGACCGGCAGATTTTCGTGTTTGCCACCATCGAGCCGTCCGTCGCGGCGTATCACCTGGCGTTCAGTCCCACCGGCGAATTGTTCGTTACCGGGCCGACCACTTCGAGTTTCGACCGCGTGCTGCGCATCAACCAGAAGGGCGAAGTCAGCACCTTCTTCCGCGGGCTTGGCCGGCCGCAGGGCCTCGCATTCGACCGCAAGGGAAATCTGTACGTGGCGGCGTCCTACCGGGGCCGCCGGGGCATCGTGCGAATCGCTTCGGACGCGAGCGCCGAACTGGTTATCGGAGGCAGCGGACTCGTGGGCCTTTCGCTTCTGCCCGGCCACCGCGTGATTCTGGCCACGACCACGGCTCTGTTCAGCCTCGATTGGGAAATGGAAGGCCTTCCGCTTCCACGCTAAAACAAAATGAAAGCTGAAATCATTGCCGTCGGATCGGAACTGCTTACCCCGGACCGGGTTGATACCAATTCTCTATTTCTCACGGCGCAGCTGAACCGGCTGGGCATCGAAGTCACGCGCAAGACGGTCGTCGGCGACGATCTAGGGCCGCTGCGCGCGGCGTTCGACGACGCGGTCAAGCGCGTCGAACTCGTGATTGCCAGCGGAGGACTCGGCCCCACGGAAGACGACCGCACGCGCGACGCCGTGGCCGATCTCTTTGGGCGAAAACTCGCGCGCGATCCCGCCGTGATGAGCAAGATCGAAGCGCGCTTCCGCCAGCTTGGCCGCACGATGTCCGAGGTGAATGCGCGCCAGGCGCTCGTGCCCGAGGGCGCCACGGTTCTGGATAACGATCGCGGCACCGCGCCCGGCCTGTGGATGGAATCGGGTGGCCGCATCGTGATTCTGCTTCCCGGCCCGCCGCACGAATTGAAGGCGATGTATGCCGCGCAGGCGGAGCCGCGCCTCGCACGCATTGCGACAGGCGTGCGGCTCGTGGCGCGCGAGCTTCGCGTTGCGGGGATGGGCGAATCGGACGTCGATCAGCGCATCGCGCCGATTTATACGCGCCACGAAGACGTGCAAACGACGATCCTCACCGCGCCCGGGGAAATTCAAATTCACCTTCGCGCCTGGTCCGCGGACACGCCGGCCGCCGAGCGCCAGCTTCAGGACATTCAGGAAAGCATCGTGCTTGCGCTGGGCGAAGCCGTGTTCACCACCAAGGGCGAATCGATGGAAGACGTGGTCGCCCGGGAACTCACGCTCCATCACGCGACCATTGCCACGGCGGAGAGCTGCACGGGCGGCCTGCTCGCCGAGCGGCTCACGCGCATCTCGGGAAGCTCCGCATATTTTCTGGGCGGCGTCGTTTGCTACAGCAACGCGCTGAAGTCCGCGTGGGTGGATGTGCCCGCGGAAATCATCGAATCGCGCGGCGCCGTGAGCGCCGAAGTCGCCATCGCGCTCGCCGACGGAATTCGCCGCCGCACCGGCGCAACGCTGGGCCTTGGAATCACGGGCATCGCCGGACCCAACGGCGGTACTCCGGAAAAACCCGTTGGCACTGTGCATGTGGCGATTGCCGACGCCTCGGGGAGCAAGGAGCGGATGGTGCGCTATCCCGGAGAGCGCGATCGCATCCGCTGGCAAGCCTCGCAGACGGCGCTGGACCTCGTGCGGCGATATTATCTGTACGCGGCGCAACCAAAATCCGTAGGATGAAGCCCGCGCTACGTAAGAAACGTGGATTTGAATCATGCGGCTTTTTGTCGCAATGGATATTCCCGAAGATGTGCGCTCCGCCATCCGTGGACTCACCGCCAAGCTGCGCCCCGCTTGCCGAAACGCGCGGTGGCCGCGAATCGAAGGCCTTCACGTCACGCTGAAATTTATCGGCGAAACTTTGCCGGAAAAAGTAGCGGCGATCGAGGCGGCGCTGGCGGCTATTCCTTCACGCGATCCCATTTTATTAGCATTTCGCGGCTTGGGATTTTTTCCGGACAGGCGCCGCCCACGCGTGCTCTGGGCCGGGGTCGAGGCGGGGCCGGAGCTTGCCGCGCTTGCCGACGCGGTTGCGAGAGCGGTCGATAATGCGCTGGGTACGGCGCCCGACACACAGCCCGCGCCGCCTGGCGAGCCGCGCGAGGAGCGTGTGTTCTCTCCTCATCTTACGCTCGCCCGATTCGACACGCCGCGCGGACTGAATGCGCTGCATTCCGCCATCGAGAAGGCCGCGCCCTTCGAATTCGGCGGTGCGACGGCGAAGGAATTTTATCTGTATCAAAGCGTTCTGAAACCCGGCGGAGCGGAATATACTCGTTTGGCGACTTTCACGTTGGCGGGGAGAAAATTCGGGTGAATCTGGAAATGGCAACGGGCGTGGAGAGTCTTTGGGGATTGGTTGTCCTGGGATACATCCTGGGCTCGATCCCGTTCGGATACTTGCTCGTGCGTGCGACGGGTGGCGGCGACATTCGCTTCAAGGGCAGCGGAAACATTGGCGCGACGAACGTGGCGCGAACCTCGGGCTGGGCTGTTGGCGTCGCCACGCTGATTCTGGACGCGGCAAAAGGTTTTCTGGCTGTCTGGCTTACGGGGCATTTCTCGGGTGGAATTATTCGCTTCATGATGTACGCGGGATTGGCCGCGATTCTGGGCCATATGTTCCCGGCATGGCTGCGGTTTGAGGGCGGCAAGGGCGTGGCCACGACGGCGGGCGTTTTCCTGGCGATTTGCTGGTCGGCCGTCGCCGCAAGCGTATTTCTATTTCTGCTCGTGGCCCTGTTCTGGAGATACGTGTCCCTCGCTTCGATTTCGGCGGCGGCGGCTCTCCCGCTACTCGTTTATCTGCTCTACGCACCCGGCCATGCGCCGCCCACGGCGGTTTCGGCCTGCACGCTGCTCGCGGCGGTTGCGGTGATCGCAAAGCATCGCGGGAATATCGAGCGGCTCCTAGCCGGCACGGAGCCGCGCTTCGAAATGGGCCGTAAAGAATCATGAAGAAAATCGCGATTATCGGCGGAGGCTCATGGGGCACGGCGTTGGCCATTGCGCTGGCGCAGTCCTCGCGCCCGCACCGGCTGACGCTGTGGGCGCACAGCGCCGACGTCGTCGAGGCGCTCAGCACGCGGCGAGTCAACGAGATCTATCTTTCCGGGTTTGCATTGCCCGCTGGCGTGGAGGTCACGGGGAACCTCGGAGAGGCTCTCGCCGGCGCCGACATCGTGCTGGGCGTGATGCCCTCGGCCCATGCGCGCGGCATGTATCACGCGATGCGCCCTTTTACAGAGCCGGGCGCCATCTTCGTCAGCGCGACTAAGGGGCTTGAGCCGGAGACCCACGCGCGCATGAGCCAGGTGATCGCCGAGGAATTTGGCCCGCACTCGGATTCGCGCATTGCCGTTCTATCCGGACCGAGCTTTGCCCGGGAAGTCGCCGCCGGCGACCCCACGGTCGTGGTTCTGGCCTCGGCGGACCCGAATCTCGCCTCGGAAGTTCAGGCGGAATTTTCCGGCCCGCGATTCCGCCTGTACACGAACGATGACGTCATCGGCACGGAAATCGCTGGCGCGGTGAAAAATGTGATCGCGATTGCCGCGGGAATCTGTACGGGCCTGGAATTGGGCACGAACGCGGTGGCGGCGCTCGTTACGCGAGGGTTGGCGGAAATGACGCGCCTTGCCGTCGCTCTGGGCGGGCGGCGCGAAACGCTTTCCGGCCTTGCCGGAGTGGGCGATCTCATCCTCACCGCCACAGGCGAGCTAAGCCGGAACCGCTCCGTCGGGATCGAACTTGGCAAGGGGCGCGATCTGGGCCATATCCTCGGCTCGACCCGCCGGGTTGCCGAGGGCGTCGGGAGCACGGCCGCCGCGCTCGATTTGGCTGGGCGTACAGGCGTGGAGATGCCCATAACGGAACAGGTGTACGCGGTCCTGACCGCAGGGCATGTCACTCGCGATGCCATCCGCGAGCTTATGGAGCGCCGCCTCAAGCAAGAGTAGCCTGCCTCGCCATGTCTGCCTCACACGACGAAGAATCGCTCTTATCGCCTTAGCCAGCCCCGTTAGGGACGAAATAACGTCGCCCACAGCTTGAGCGCTGGGTATGTGCGATAGCAAAAACCAAGCCCCGGAGGGGCGGCACACGGTAGCCATGTGCCGCCCCTCCGGGGCTTGGAATCATCATTCTTCGCATACCCACCGCTCAAGCGGTGGGCTACGTTATGCCGTCCCTCCGGGACTCCGACCGTCACAA
The DNA here is from genome assembly GCA_003165465.1 of Acidobacteriota bacterium. Lineage (GTDB taxonomy): Bacteria > Acidobacteriota > Terriglobia > Acidiferrales > UBA7541 > Palsa-360. Next base: position 23,997 of record PLUM01000053.1, on the reverse strand, counting down.
GAGCAGGGCACCGCAGATTTGCAATGTTCGAACTGTTCCGCGGGACAGGCTCCTACCTCCTCCTACCTCCTCCTACCCCCCTTAGCTGATTCGCAGCATCGCTTTTTTCCGCCCTTTTGTCCTGGCCGCCAGGGTCGTAAAATTATAGTTCGTAGAGAGAGCGCCAACGTGAACCTCACAGGTTTCAAATCGCTATTTTCCCGCCGGCCAAGGATTCTCTGGCTGGTGTTGGGAGCCATGCTGCTGGTCAGCGTGCTGCCCCTTGCGCTCTATCACCGCCAGGTTCTGCAACTTAGCCAGGCAAAGCTGACCGATACGGAGAGCGTCCAGCAGACCGAAGTGACACGGTCCTTGGCGGAAGAGATTCAGCTCTTCGACACCAACCTCTACCAGCAGCTCATCAGCGAACGGCAAATCCTGGCTCTCACGGGACTGATCGATAAGGTCGACTCCGCCCAAAGCACGCCGCAAGTGACGCGAGTGCTCGAAAATTTTGTGGCCAGCAATCCAAACATTTTGTATCTGACCGCCGTGGGCAAGGAAGCCAAGGGTGCCGGGGCCGGCGATATTCAGGCGAATCAGGATCCGTTTGTGGCCAAGGCCTTGCAACGCGCGTTTACCACCACGCTGCAATCCTTGGTATTCCGCAGCGACCCGCTGGCGATTGGCCCGGAGAACCGCCCCGCGTTCGTCATGGCGGTGCCCCTGGAAGTAAACGATCAATTTTCGGGAATGCTGGCTGCAGTGGTATCGCTGGATGGCGTTCTGCGAAGGCTGCAGGAAACCAGCGTGCGAGGCCGTGTGGTGTTCGTCGTGGATCATAGCGGACACATCGTGGCGCACCCGGACATGCGGAAGTTCGTGCCCGGTTCGGATGCGAGACTCAGTTCGTCCGTTGTCGTTCAGGTCGCCGCGCTGCCAAAGGGCTTGCGCACGACCGAAACGCTTCGCCGCTACGAATCGACGGACAATGGAAATAAAACGGAAATGATCGGAACCTACAGTACGATCCCGGACCTGAATTGGGCCGTGGTCGCGCAGCGCGGCCTGGACAAGGCGCGTGAGGACGCGGGCGTAACGGAGCTGAATGCTCAGGCGCTCAAGTTCGTGGTGGTCGTCACGTTTGCGGCGCTGATCCTCGGCTATTTATTCGCCGTGGGCATCAGCACGCCGATTCGGGCGCTTGCCGCATCCACGCTCGCCATCAGCCGCGGTGAATTTCACCAGCGCACTCCCGTGAAGGGCGCGGCGGAAATCAGCGAACTGGCGGAAATCTTCAACCACATGGCCGGGGACATCGAGGAATTCGTTGTCCAGCTCAGGAAGGCCGCGGACGAGAATCACGAGCTGTTCCTCGGATCGATCCGCATGCTTGCGGCGGCCATCGACGAAAAAGATCCATACACGCGCGGCCATTCCGGGCGCGTGGCGAAGTATTCCCTCCTCATCGCGCAGGAACTCGGGCTGCACTCGGAAGAACTCGAAAAGATCAGGATTTCGGCGCTGCTGCACGACGTGGGAAAAATCGGAGTGGACGATCGCGTGCTGAAAAAGCCCGGCGCGCTTACAGCGGAAGAGTTTGCATTAATGAAGCAGCATCCCCTGAAAGGCGCGAACATCATGCGTCCGGTCGCGCAGCTCAAGGAAATGTTGCCGGGCATCGAACTGCATCATGAGCATGTCGACGGCGGAGGCTATCCGCACGGTTTGCGCGGCCCCGATATACCGCTGATGGCCCGCATCATTGCCGTCGCCGATACGCTCGACGCCATGACCACCAACCGTCCCTATCAGACCGCGATGGAACTGGAATTTGCCTTAAACCTTATTTTGGGCCTGGCCAACAAGAAGTTCGACCCAGTGGTTGTGGATGCGCTCAACAAGGTGATCCGCGACGGAAAACTGCGCGTGAGCCCCACGCTTGTCGAAGTTGGCGCCGATTAATCCAATTCCATCCAAAATCTAAATCCGTGTTTCTGCTAAAACATGGCCAGTAGCACAGGCTTCAGCCTGTGTTCTTTTGACTTTGACTTTAGCCTGCCACAAATCAAAACCACACAGGCTGAAGTCTGTGCTACCAAGACCCGCTCCGAATCCGCGAAAAAATTAAAATGCGGACTCGTGGTAAATCGTGATCATCCACTGGCCGTCATGCTTTGTCACGATCCAGGTGAGCAGTCCCTTGCGGAGAACGCCGCCCGGGGCATTCGGTTCCGTCACCAGCCAGTCGCAGTCCACGGACGCAATGTCCGGAGCGAGAAAGCGGATGCTTCGCACCGTATCGGTTGTGTGCGCGTTCTTGAGAAATGTGCTGAAAATAGTCACGTAATGGGCTTCCAGTTCCTTTCGTCCGTGGCTGGGTTCTCCCTTGACGCTGGAAAAGTCGCCATCCTCCACATAACGCATCGCCACGGCGTGCGCGTCGTGGCTGTTCCAGGCGTCGGCAAACGCGGCGACGGTTTGTTTGATGGCGGCAGTGTCCGCGTCCTTGTTCGGTGGCGCCTGCGCCCGGGAATTTGAGGCGGATGCGCAGAGAAATCCAAAAACGACCAGAGCGGCTTTCCAACGAATCGAAGTCATCGCGTTCTCCTGTAATGTGGATTGGCAATCGGGGCTGCTTCGGCCCGCGCCCGCCAAATTGCCGCCATCATACAACAACCGGATCGAGTTTGCTCCCGGTGGTGCGCTCTGCAACGGGCGAAGCGTGTAAGGAGATACTCTTCTGCTAGAATATGGCGATCGCTGCGCATTGCCGCGAAACCATTATGTTTTCGATCTTCAGTAAAAAGGACGAACGCAAGGAACGCCCGGAGGGCGTGGAGAGCGGGTCGCTGCTCGACCGCCTGAAGCAATCCATTTCCAAAACTCGCGCGCAGATCACGACCAAGGTCGAGGACCTGATTTCGGGCGAAAAGAAAATCGATCCTGAGCTGCTCACGAAGCTGGAGAATGTGCTGCTGGCCGCCGATCTCGGGCCTCGCACGACTCACCAGATTCTGGAGGCCGTGCGGCAGAAACTCGAAAGGCACGCCCTCGGCAGCGCAACGGACCTTAAGGCGGAACTGAAAAACCAGCTCCTGCATGTCCTGCGCACTTTGCCATCATCGGACGGAACGCCGTCGGCCGCCGAGGAGCCTCGCCCACGCGTCATTTTTGTTGTCGGCGTAAATGGCACGGGAAAAACGACGACTATCGGCAAGCTCGCGCACCGTCTGCGGCAGAGCGGCAAGAACGTGGTGCTCGCCGCGGGCGATACGTTTCGCGCTGCCGCCATCGAGCAGTTGGGCGTGTGGGCCGCGCGCACCGGCTCGGAAATCGTCAAGACAAAATCGGGCGGCGATCCGGCGGCGGTCGTCTATGACGCGCTGTCTTCGGCGCGCGCGCGAAATGCCGACGTCGTGATCGTGGATACGGCGGGACGCCTGCACACGAAATCCAACCTGATGGCCGAACTCGATAAGATGAAACGCACCGCCGCAAAAATCATTCCCGGCGCGCCGCACGAGGTTCTGCTCGTGATGGATGCGACGACCGGCCAGAATGGGCTTTCCCAGGCGCGGGAATTCACCGCCACCGCCGGCGTCACGGGCATCGCGCTGACCAAGCTCGACGGAACGGCCAAGGGCGGCATCGTCGTGGCCATCACGCGCGAACTCGGCGTGCCTGTGCAGTATGTCGGCACGGGTGAATCGATGGAAGACCTGGTGCCGTTTGACGCGGAAATATTCGTTTCTTCTCTTTTTGATTAAACGCGTCAAATGGAACCCGTCGAATGGAACGCGCGCCGGGCTGTGCTCGTTTGCACTGAATCCGGAAGGGAAGCCCGCCTGAATCTTATGAATGCATCTGCATCCTCGACCAGCGCCTCTACGGTTTCGGCTGACACCGTTTTCATGGACCGCGCCTTGGAACTGGCCGCGCGCGGCGTCGCGCTTGCCAGCCCCAATCCGCTCGTTGGCGCGCTTCTCGTGCGCGATGGGCGCGTCGTGGGCGAGGGATTTCACACGTATGACGGCGTGCGTCACGCCGAGATCGTGGCGCTTGATGCCGCGCGCGAATCCGCGCGCGGCGCAGCGCTCTACATCAACCTGGAGCCTTGCTGCCACACGGGCCGCACCGGACCCTGCACGCAAGCGTTGATCGCAGCGGGCGTTGCGCGCGTTGTGGTGGCGATGGCGGACCCGAATCCCGCAGTGGCCGGGCGCGGTTTCAGGGAATTGCGCGCGGCGGGGATCGAAGTCGTTTCCGGCCTGCGGGAGGCGGAAGCGCGGCGACTGAATGAAGCGTTCGCGCGATGGATTGTTTCCCGCAAGCCTCTCGTGACGCTGAAATCCGCGCGCACGCTGGACGGCCGGCTGGTGCTGCCCGATACGCAAAGCGGAGCGCACAAAAACAGACGCATTTCTGAAAACGACCGCTGGATTTCATCGCCCGAGTCGCGCGCCGAAGTGCAGATCATGCGTCACACGTCCGACGCGCTGCTCACGGGCATTGGAACGGTGCTGGTGGACGACCCGCTGCTCACCGACCGCACGGGGCTTCCGCGCCGCCGCAAGCTGCTGCGCGTCGTGCTGGATTCGCGTCTGCGTTTGCCCTTGCGCTCGCGGCTCGTGCGTTCGGCGGATGGCGACGTGCTTGTTTTTACGCGCGCGAAAAGGGATTCGCCGAAAGCGAGCGCGCTGCGCCGCGCCGGAGTCGAGGTCGTGCATCTTGCCGGACGCGCCACGAAACCCGATCTGCTCGCGGCGATTGCCGATCTGGGCCGCCGCGAGATGCTGAGCGTGCTGCTCGAAGCGGGAGAAACGTTGAATTCCGCCGCGCTCGATGCCGGAATTGTGGATAAAATGCGTGTGTTCCTTGCGCCCAGGATCGCCGGAGCTGCGGGAAAAAAGACGGGAGCGGCTTCCGCGCCGAAGCGCATTCCCGCGGCGAGGGAATTGCACGGCGTCACGATGGAAAGATTTGGACCGGATTTCGCAATCGAGGGGTATCTCCGCGATGTTTACCGGACTCGTTGAGCACGTCGGCACCATCGAATCGTTCGAGCGCATTGAGGGCGGCGCGCGCATCCGCGTGAATGCCGGTCCGCTCGCAAGCGGCCTCGAGAAATCGGGCAGCATCTCCGTCAATGGCTGCTGCCTGACGGCGGTGGAACTTGCCGGAAAAAGTTTCGTCGCCGATCTTTCGGGCGAAACGCTGCGCCGCACGAGCCTCGGCGAAATGAAGCCGGGCGCGCGCGTCAATCTTGAGCGTCCTCTGACCGCGATGAAGGAACTTGGCGGCCACTTCGTGCAGGGGCACGTGGATGGAATCGGGCGCGTCACGCGCCTCGATGCGGAAGGCGCAAACTGGTGGCTTGGCGTCGAAGTGCCGGGGGATCTCGCGCGCTACGTCGCGATGAAAGGCTCGGTGGCGCTCGACGGCATCAGCCTGACGGTCGCCACCCAGCAGGGAAATATCGTCGAAACCGCCATCATTCCCTACACGTATGAGCACACGAATTTATCTTCACTGAAAGTGGGCGATGCCGTGAACGTCGAGTGCGACATCCTCGCAAAATATGTCGAGCGCCTGATGGAATCGCGGGGAAAAGCGCCCGCATCGCGACTCAGCGTCGCGCGCCTGATCGAGGAATGGTTTTAGGATTATTTTTAGGATCGAGCGCCGGTCCCGCGGGAAATTTGCGGTCTGCGTTTGTTTTGCTCGAAGTCCCAGAGGGGCGGCACACGGTTGGCCGTGTGCCGCCCCTCTGGGGCTTGGCTTTTGCTTTTACATGCACCGACCGCTCAAGTGGTGGGCTACGTTCTTTCGTCCCTTACGGGACTGGCCAAGATGATAAGAGCGATTCTTCGTTATTGTTCCTGGCAGTGGCTAGATTTCCAGACTAGATCGAAGAGCGGTTGCGCGCTGGGATCGACCGGAAGATCGCCGATATAGACAGGCTCCTCCCCCTTCAAATCCACGACGACTATTTTCCCAGTATGATTGTGAAACGCGAACCGCATTGCCGGCGGGCTATCCGCCGGATCCACGGGAATGAAATGCCCATCCAGGCAATGAAACCTGTTTCCAAATGCATAGCTGAAAAAACCGTTTGCGGACTGGTCCAGAGGCATGTCTCCCGCCGGACGATAGAGCAGGGCGTCGCCGCTCCAATCGAGCGTGCCCGATGCGCCGGAATCCAAATGGAACGTCACGGATTCCACCAGCTTGGGCGCGGACGAGCCTTTCACTTTGTCCGGCAATTCCAAATAGGGCGTCGCCGCGACAGGAGCCGGAGGCGCAACGGGAGCGGCCCGGGCGATGTCCGAAGGCAGCACGGGAATGTCGATGGCGCCGGTCAGGCCCGAGGAGACATCGAGAGCCACGAGGCGGATTCTCCGCGTCTCCGCCGATGGCATCAGGGCCACGTGATAGGGAATTCCCGTCGATTGCCAGGTGCGGAATAATTCTCCGGAAACCGATTTCGTTAATGCCCGCTCATTGAATCGAAACGTGGTGGTTTTTTGCGCGAACTCGCAGTCGGCCACGCGGACATTCAAGCTGTACGAATCGCCCTCCTGAGTGGAAGACAGTCCTGAAGCCGAAATCAGAAGCAGATACTGGAGGCCGCCTTGCGGATTTCCGGATTGTCCCGGAGGAGCGCTCTGCACGGTCAAGGGAATGGTCGTCGAAGGCAAAAGATCGGTGCAGGCTTGCCGCAGACGATCTTCCGGCGGCTGTTTTTTCGCGAGCGACGACGCATCCAGCGCATAGTAACCGCGGCGATAGGAGAGTTTCACTCCCGGCCGCGACGTTTTCACGACAATCTTGTGAAACATCCCGTCCCATTTGACGTTTTGCGGGTAGAACGACATTTCGTAATAGGAGGAACTGTCGTTCAGCGCCGTGGTAATGCAGCTGGACAGGTCGTTGCGGTTCTTGCACGCCTTGCCGCCCGTATCCTGGGCAATTTCTTCCATCGTTCCCTGAGATTCCTGAAGATCGATGTCTTCCCGGCTTAATTGGGAGGCATAATCCGGCCCCGTCATCAGCGACTGGGAGCGGTTTAAATTCTGGGAAGCCGAAAAAGACTGCTGCGCGAGAAGCCCGCGAACATCCAGCGGATATACGGCCACCTGGGCGTCGGTAAGGGCGTTCGCCACGAGCTTGACTTGATCGGCGTAATCCCGTATTCCGGAAAATGGATTGTTGCCCATGTCCGGATCGGGCGCGATGGAAATCGGAAACGATTCCGAAACCCAGATCAGATTCTTGCGGCCGGGAATCCCGCTGAGGTATTGTCCGATCTGGGCCAGTGCGCCGAGAGTTTCCTTCGCCCGTAGATCGACGGTCATGGCGCGTTCTTCCTTCGCAAAATCCTGTATCTCCCCGAGCGCGCTGTTTAATCCAAGGGTCGCGTCCATACCGGCGGTCGTGTCCAGGATAAAATTAGCGGTGTTGCTGCGGTCGTCGTGCGGATTCCCTTCAATCACGGTCCCTATTACCGTCTGATCCAGCGCGGCCCGGAGAAGTGTTCCGTCGCTGGTAAATCCCTGCAAAATTCTCAAAGAGCTTCCCAGGAGAAAAACGGCAACCGGAGTGTCTGGCGGGAGTGTTCGCAACAATTGGAGCATGTGGGCCCGCCCCTGCACTTGGTTTGTCGTTTGAGTGTTCAGAACATCCATTAACAAAACCGTCGGCGGGATCTTCAGCCGATCGAGCGGCAATTGATTGGAGCGCACGTTCGCCGGTTTGCGAATGGCGGGAGCGGAAGCATTCGGTGGGCCGGCGTCCGCCCGCTTTTCGAATAATTCAAAGTGTTCGATCTTTTGCCGGGCCTTGTGCTCTTCGAAAATTTGCAAATCTTCCGGCTTGAGGTCGCGCACGGGATTGCCGTGCGAGTCCGTCGCGATGAGATCGAGCGTCACGAGCCGCGTGGTTACCTTCAACACATAGCCGGACTGCCCGGCTCCCGGTTGCTGTGCGCCGGCCGGCTGCGTGGACGGAGCGGCGGGAGCGGATTGGGACGCGGCCCGCGTGGCGATAAACGCAGCCGAAAACAGGCACAGCGCAACAATTGTAAATGACCACCTGGCGTGCATAGGACCTCGGTTTCGATGAACACCTGCGATGGAACTGGAGAGGCAATCTTACCCGACATGGACGATCAAAGGCTATGACTCCGGCTACGATTCCGCTGATGTCCCCTGGCGATAGCGCGGTGTGACAACCAACTGCTCTGGCAAAGCGCGGCAATCCATGGCATCCTGTAAGCATGGGAAACAAAAACGCACCAAAGCGCGAAAAGAAAAAACCGAAGAAAGCAAAACTTGAACAAGTAGTCGTTGCCATGCCACGCATCTCCCGGGAACCGGCGGGGAAAAAGTAGTTATTGCGTGGGCCAATCGGCCCGGCCTTTCCGCTCGAGATGAGTTTTCGATCGTCCGATCCTTGGCGATTCGCGAGGGAGGGTTTTCTATTTTGTGCCGTGAATGTCCCGCCTGCAATTTCGTATCCCACGTGCGCGGAACCCGTGAGCAATGGGGCCGATCGCTGCATGTTTCCTCGTGGGAAACCCACTCTTTTCCCCCAGACAACTCCACCGCAATGCACGATCATCAAATTGATCGTAAACGCCCGTGTATGGCTTACTTGCCCGGAGCGATCCGGGGATGGCGGGCTGGGCCTGATACGTCCCGATGAGGAGCAAAACATGGAAGCGAGAAATGCGATTCGCCGCAATATCTCAGGCAACAAGCAGAGCCGGACTTTTTCCAAGTCCCTGCAAATAGCAGGGCTGGGGCTGGTATTTTTCATGGGCGCTTTGCCCTCCATCGCTCGACAGAATCCGTCTGGCGAGGGCCAGGCTTCCGCGCCGCCCGATTCCCAGGCCCAAACGCAGCCAGACACTCAGGCGGCGCTTCCCGAGACCTTGACCTTGCCGGCCGGGACCGTTGTTCGAGTGCGAGTTGACGAATGGCTTTCGAGCGATCAAAACCTGGCTGGCGATAGCTTCAGCGTCGTTCTTGATCAGCCGATCGTTGTGGACGGATGGGTGGTGGCGCGCCGCGGCCAGGCGGAAACCGGCCAAGTCTCCCAGGTGAAGAACGCCAGGCATGTAGGAACTTCGCTGTTGGCGGTCGATCTGCCCGAGTTGACGTTGGTTGACGGACAGCAAATGCCGATTCAGACGCAACTGTCGCAGGCTTCGGCCCCGTCCACGCGCGGCCGTGACGCCGCCACCGTTGCCACGACGACCGGCGTGGGTGCCTTGATTGGGGCCATTGCGGATCGCGGCGTCGGCGCGGTAATCGGCGCTGGGATTGGCGCAACCGCCGGGATTATCGGCGTGACGTCCACGCGCAAGCCGGCGACCATCGCACCCGAAACAATTCTTTCGTTTCGATTGCAGGCGCCCGTCACGATCTCGACGGCGAACAGCCAGTTTGCGTTTCAACTCGTGACGCAGACGGATTTCGATTCGCGCGCATCGCATAGCCGCCCGCGAATGGAGAGGCCGGGGGCGCCTCGTCCTTATTATCCTTTTCCCTATTTGTATCCGTATCCGTACGCTTTTTATCCAGCGCCCTTCATGTTTGGATTTTACGGGGGGCTTGGCGGATATCGGCGGTAGAACGGATTTTCTGCGCGGAAAATTAGAAATAGGATTGTCGTTTTAGTAGCGCGGGCTTCAGCGTGCGGGGGTAGGTTTCGGATCGACGAAACCCCGCAGGCTGAAGCCCGCGCTACTTTATTTTTCGCGCGCCGATGCGATGGCTCGCCAGGCCCGCAAAGTTTCTCCGACCGTCCACGCCTGCGCGATGCAGCCGTTTGGAGTGAACGGCGGATCTCCGTCGAAAATTTCCCCGGCAGTGCCAAGCCCGGCGGCTTGGATGTGGCCAAACATCGGTTCGAGAAAAGACATCGCTTCTCTGGCATTTCCGTACACGCGCAAATGAGCCAGCGCGAATGGGCCGAGAAGCCAGCCCCACGCCGTTCCCTGATGATAGGCGTCGTCGCGCTCTTCAGGGCCGCCCGCGTAGCGTCCGCGGTAGCTTGGCTCATTCCGGCCGAGGCTGCGAAGTCCGAACGGAGTGAGAAGTTCGCGCGCGCACACATCGACGACGGCGCGCTGCTGTTCCAGGGACAAAGCGGTTTCGGGCAGCGAGACGGCGAAGATTTGATTGGGCCGCAGCGCGGCGTCTTTGCCATCGGGGTTTCCTTGGGCATCAATCACGTCGAAGCAAAACTGTTTTTCAGGGTTCCAGAATCGCGCGAAGCCGGTTCGCGCGCGCTCGGCGAGTTCCGCGTATCGCGTGGCTTGTTCGCCCAGGGCGCGCGCGAATCGCGCCATGGTCGCGGCGGCATTGAGCCACAGTGCGTTTACCTCGACGGGTTTCCCGATGCGCGGAGTGACGACGCGGTCGCCAACCTTCGCATCCATCCAGGTGAGTTGCACGCCCGGTTCTCCGGCAAAGAGCAGCCCGTCGGCGGGATCGACGCGAATGTGGTAGCGCATGCCGCGTACATGCGCGTCCACGATGTCCTCAAGCACGGGGAACAATTCGCGCAGGAATCCCATATCGCTGGTGGCATAAAAATACTGGCGCAACGCCTCGAAGTACCAGAGCGTCGCATCCGCCGTGTTGTACACAGGCGCGGCGCCCGCGTGCGGGAATTGATTGGGGATCATGCCTTCGCTGACGAGGCGGGAGAAGGTTCGCAGGATGTTGCGCGCGAGCCATGGCCGCCCCGTTGCGAGGCATAGTCCCGGCAGGGCGATCATCGTGTCGCGGCCCCAGTCGTTGAACCAGGGATATCCGGCCAGGATGGTCTTCGCGTCCGGCGCGCCGTCCAGCGGGCGCGCGGCGATAAATTGATCCGCCGCGAGCGCAAGTTGCTGGACGGACGGAGAAATCGCCGATGCAATTTCCATGTTCGCCGCGGAAAATCGGTCGAGCAGCGCGCGCGTCTCGCCCTGCCGCTCGGCAAAAGCGGCCTCGCCGTCGAGGGAAGGCGTCGCCGCCGTGCTCACGACAATCGTGAGCGAACCTCCCGGCGCGAGCGTGGTCCGAAGCTCTCCGGCGAAAAAGTGGTCGGCGCGATCGGGAAGCCCGCGCGCTCTTTCGGCTGCGAGATCGAAATTGCGGTACCAGTCCTGGGCAGGGATTGCCGTCGCCGCGTCGCTCAAGATATAAAACGGCGTTGCGCCCTCGAAGGCTATCACTTGCAATCCGCGCTCGACTGGCGTGACATTCATGGATTGGAACCTGCCTCGCGTTACGCAGTGTTCTTCGCAATCATTGGCCAGCACCTTGATCGACAATTCCACGCAAGAGTTGGCGCGCGTCAGCCGGTACAAAATATAAGTGGTGTTCGCGCCCTGCTGCAGGAAGACGCGTTTTTCGAGCAACGCATCCGCCAGTGCAAACGTCCACACGGGAGTCGTCCCCTCCAAATGGAATCGCTCGATGTTGCGGTAACCTTCCGGCGACACGGTTCCATCCGCCCAGCGGTTTGTGAAAAGCGCAAACTCCCTGGACGCATACCGGGCCGTTTCGTCCAGTTTTTCGATGAGCAGGGTGCGGCCGAGGGGCGGTTGAAGCGCGGCGATGAGGAGTCCGTGGTAGGAGCGCGTCTGGTGGCCCGCAACCGTGCCGAAGGCGTATCCCCCGATGCCGTTGGTCGCCAGCCACTCGCGCGATTCCGCCTCGCGCAGGTCGCCGCAAATGTCTGGGCCGAAATCGACCACGCCGGGAAATGTCAACGCGGAATGGTCGGCTGGGAGTTTCATGGGAGAATCATGTAGCCATTGAGGTGTTTTCAGCCAGGGGAAAAACTGCGCTCGTGGTAGACCTGAGCGCAGCAATTCCTGGTAGCACAGGTTTTAGCCTGTGTTCTTTTGATTTCCGCCACGCCAAAAATAAAACCACACAGGCTGAAGCCTGTGCTACTCACAATGACTCGCATGAAAGGTGAACGGAAAAGCATCCGAGTTACATCCGGCGTTGCGTGGAAATCGCCGCGGCTACTTCGAGTTGGGGCGCGTCGCGGGAAGCGGTTCGGCGCTCTCCGCGGGCGATCCCAGTTTGGCAGCCCAGTGCGACAAATGATTCAGCGAAGTTTCGTGCGTGCGGTCGAGCTGGAGAGGCGTAATGGAAGCCGCGCCATTGAGAATCGCGGCGTAATCGCTTTCTGGATCGAGCCCTTCGATGTGCTCCTGTTCGAGCAGCCAGTAGAAGCCGCGTCCGCGCGGGTCGGTGCCTTCCTGCAGCACGTTGCGCGTCACTTTCTTGGACTGGCGCGTGAACCGCACGTCGCCGTTCCAGACCAGCGGCAAGTTTACGTTAAGCAAAACGCCCTGCGGCATGCCCTCGGCCAGTACCAGTTGCGCCAATTCCCGGGCAAATTTCGCGGCGTGCTCGAAACGAAATCCCCGGCCCTTGTGCGCCACGGAAACGGCAATCGACGGGATGTGATTGATGGCCGATTCCATCGCCGCGCCCACCGTGCCGGAATAGAAAATATTTTCGCCCAGATTTCCGCCGCGATTGACGCCGGAAATCACGAGGTCCGGACGATTGGGCAGCAGTTTGTTGAGCGCCAGAATCACGGAATCGGCCGGCGTGCCCTCGACCGCCCATTCGCGCTCCGCCACTTGCTCCCAGAAGATCGGCTGTCGCAAGGTCAGCGATTGCGCGGCGGCGCTGCGCTCATGGCTCGGAGCGACCACGCTGATGGTCCCCAGCCCCTGCACGGCCTGGACGAGCGCGCGCAAGCCCTCCGCTTGAATTCCGTCGTCGTTCGTTACCAGTATGTGTGCCATGAATGGTTTTCAGATGAAGGGTGAGCGCGACCTTGCGCGCTCGAAAAAGTTCCGGACAATCTGCGCTTCACCTTACTGAATTAGTCTAGCAACCGTGGCAGCCCGCAAACAAGGTGCGGAGAGCGCATAGTTTCCTAATATGCGATGTCAGATTGCCATGCCTGGAGCGTGGTGAAGGAGAAAAATGGTCGGGACGACAGGATTTGAACCTGCGACCTCACGCACCCCAAGCGTGCGCGCTACCAGGCTGCGCTACGTCCCGACTGTTTGTGTTGCAAACCGTTTACTGTAGCCCGCCACTTCAGAGGCGGGGATTTTCTTCCAACTGGGGCAAAACCCCCGCCTCTGAAGAGGCGGGCTACAATAATTTTCCAACACTGTCAGCGTATCACTCGGATTCGAGAACCGTCAACAAGGAGCGAAGCGAATCGCGCAGGTCGAGCAATGTTTTGCGGTTGAGCGCCGCAACCTGCGCCGACATAGCTGGCGGTGCGGACTCCCCATTGCGCCCGTTGGCCTCCGCGGCCGCGTTGCCGTTCCCGCCATTGGCCCCGGGCGCCTGATCGCGCAAGTGCCGCCGAGCGCCCGCAATCGTAAAACCTTCGTCGTACAGCAGCCGCTTGATGGTAAAGACCGTCTCGATATCCTCGCGGCGATATAGCCGGTGCCCCTTCGGGCTTTTGACCGGCTGGAGCATCGGAAATTCCGTTTCCCAATATCGAAGCACAAACGGCTTCGTGGAAGTCAGGCGGCTGGCTTCGCCGATCCGGAACAGGCTCTTGGCCGGAATGGCAGATTCGGATTGTCCGTTGCCTTTCATGGTCTTAGATACGCACCCGCATCAGGCCCTAATCCTAATCTGTTTCCGGCGCGTGTCAACGCTTTACGTCGCCGTCCTTGTGCGGCTGGACGGGCGCGATCCCCGCTCGCGCTTTTCCTTCAGGCGCTGCAGAAATCGAATGGGCGTGCCAACAAAATCGAAACTCTTGCGAAGCAAATTTTCGAGGAACCGCTCGTAGCTGAAATGCAGGCGCTTGGATTGGTTGGTGAATAGAATAAACGTCGGCGGGGATGTGGCTGCCTGCGTGACGTAATAAATCTTGACCCGGCGCGCGGCGGGCGAAGTGCCGCGGTCGAGATCGACTTCCGCGACCCAGCGGTTCAACTCGCCAGTCGTGATGCGCCGGCGACGTGCGTCGGCCAGGCGGTCGATCAGGTCGAATAGTTTTTCGGTGCGCTCGCCGGTCTTTGCGGAGACGAATACGATCGGCGCATAATCGAGAAACTTGAATCGCGTGCGCACGATCTTTTCGTAGTCCTCGATCAATTGCGCGGGATTCACTCTTCCCGTCACCGCTTTCTTGCGCACCACGGAAGTGTGCTTGCGCGAGCGGGCTTCCGCCACGTGGGGCTTCGTTTCCTGATGCTCCAGTTCGCGTGCGGCCTTCTCGGCGGCGGCTTCCACCGCCAGGTCCCACTTGTTCATCACGATGATGACCGAGCGGCCAGACTCCTCCGCGTATCCCGCGATGTTGGCGTCGCCCGCCGTTACTCCCAGGCTGGCATCGACAATCAGCAGCGCGACGTCGGCCTGTTCGAGGTGGCGCCGCGCCATCATCACGCTCATTTTTTCGGCGACGAGATTTGTTTTGCCCTTGCGGCGAATTCCGGCTGTGTCCACGAAGCGGTAGGTGCGCTCTCCGTGCTGCACGACCGTGTCCACGGCGTCGCGCGTCGTCCCGGGAATGTCCGACACGATGGACCGCTCCACGCCCGCGAGACAATTGAGCATTGTCGATTTCCCGACGTTGGGTCGCCCGATGATCGCCACATTCACTTGCTTGTCCGAGACGGGCGCTTCTTCCTGCTCGGGCTTCGGCTCGCCAAGACGCTCGGTAATCGCTTCGAGCAGATTGTCAAAGCCATAGCCGTGCTCGGCCGACACCGGAAACACATCGTTGGAAAGCGCGTAGAACGGCGCGGCCAGCGATTCCTGCATTTGGGTGTCGACCTTATTCGCAAGGATCGCCACGGGCTTGCCCGTGCGGCGCAGCAGGCGCGCCAGTTCGGCATCGAGCGGCGTCAGCCCGGCGCGCACGTCCACAACCAGCAAAAGCTGCGAGGCGGATTCGATGGCTACTTGCGCCTGGCGAAGAATTTCGCGCGGGATGGCGGCCTTGTCGTCCGGCACGATTCCGCCCGTATCCACGACTTCGAACGTGCGTTCCTGCCACGTCGCGGTGCCGTAGATGCGGTCGCGGGTAATGCCAGGCTCGTTGGTGACAATCGAGCGGCGCGAAGCCGTAAGACGATTAAAAATCGTGGACTTGCCGACATTGGGCCGTCCAACAATTACTACCGAAGGAAGTTTTTCAGCCATTGTTTCCAATCATGAGGGACACTGCGAACCCTGAACGGGAGGCTCGGAAGCCCCTATTGTAGCCTACCAGGAGGGGAAACAGAAGCGTTGCGTCTGCCTCTAATGCGGGCTACCCTACGATGGATTATGGCTAAGGTAAAGGAATTCGACCTCGACAGGCCAGCACCCGTAATCGAGGATGAAGACGATCAAACCCTCGCCGCGATTGACGAGGGCATCCGCGACGCTGAAGCAGGGCGAACCACTCGCATCGAAGAAGTTCGCAAGCTCCTGCATCAGTGGAAATCGCCGAAATTCCGATAGCTAGGAATCTGACCCCCTGAACATAAAGATTGCTCTCATCGTCATAGCTAGTCCCGTAAGGGACGATATAACGTAGCCCACCGCGTGAGCGGTGGGTATGCGAAAAGGCATATTGCAAAGCCCCGGAGGGGCGGCACATGGTTAACCGTGTGCCGCCCCTCCGGGGCTTTGCATCGTCACGCCGTACGCCCCACCGTTTCCACGGTGGGCTACGTTGTGGCGTCCCTCCGGGACTTCGATCACCAAAGGCAGGACACCGAATATTTACAGTGGTCGAATTTTTCCGTGGGATAGCCTACTAGGCTCGAACCAGTTCGGATTGCTTGAGCGTGGGAAGGCCCTTGATCGCTTTTCCAGCTTTCTGCTGAGCGAGGCGCAGTTCGTAGAGGTTTTGCAGGTTAAGCCAGAATTCCGGGCTGGTGCCAAAGAAGTGGACGAGGCGCAGCGCGGTATCGCCTGTAATGGAGCGCTCGCCGTTCAGAATCTGAGTCACACGGTTGGTGGGCACGCGCATTTTGCGCGCCAGTTCAGCCGCGCTCATTCCGAGCGTATCGAGTTCTTCGGCTATATGCTCGCCTGGATGAATTGCGGTCACGGCCATGATTTTTCTCCTAGTGATAATCGACAATTTCCACTTGCATCAAGCGTAACGGTCTGGCGAGGCTGCCCGCGGTTTTTCTTGAGAGTGAAGCGGCGAGGAACCTCTCGATTGGATCAATGCGTGGGAGAGATTCCTCGCTTCGTTTGGGACGCCGGAATGTGGGCGGCTTTCTTCGCAAGCCGCTACGGCAGATTCGCCACCTTCTTCGCATCGCCCGTCAGTTGCAGGATGTGCATTCCGGTGTTGGCGCGGTCGACGATGTAGATGTAGCCGCGGTCGTCCACTTCCACGTTGTTGGTTTGGATGGCGATTTTGCATTTCTCGTCAGCGCCGGTGCCGACGCAGCGCTTGTCGGTCTTGTCGGTGATCGCAGGAATGTAATAGCCGATTTCCGTGGGGTTGAACGGATCGCGCACGTCGATGGCGCGCACGCCGGCGTTGAAATCCGCTACAAAAATGATGCGATTGTAATAGACCGGCGTCATGCTTTCATTTGTCGAGTGCGTGCCGAAGCGTCCGCCGCGGCTACAGAAGTTGCCGCTCGGCTCGGGCACGTACCAGGTCGAGACGCCGAAGATTTTCGTTTCATCCGTGATGTCGAAGATGTGCATCATCTGCTGCGGGGCATGGCACTCGTTATCCGTGGTCTCGCCCACGATGACGATGAAGTTCCGCTTGCTGACGGCCGGACCAAATTTCGCAAGGTTGGGCACGTCCACTCCAATTAGCGGAAACGTCGTGTGCGCGCCCACGTCCGGCGGCAAATCGAGCCGCGCGATCATCGGATACTCGAAGTTCGCGGCGGTCGGTTCCTTGGGGCCGTGGATGAGTTTGTCGCGATCCAGAATTTCGATCACACCGCTCCTGGTGGTCCCGTAGCCCGCGTAAATGCGGTTGCCCTTCGCGCCCGTGGAGATCACGCCGTGCATGTCGGACGGCTGCGGGCCGGTCGAGCCGGGCTCCTGTCCGGGCAGTCCGTAATTGCGAATGAATTGCGGCTCGGACGGATCGCTGAGGTCGTAGACCTGCCCCATGCGTTTCGCGCGCCAGCCGGGCACGCCGGAAACGAGGAACGCCATGCCCGTGTCGCACTCCCACCAGCTTTTGTGCGTATCGCGCATGCCGGTTTCGACGACGGTCACGCGATTCGGCTTCGCGGGATCGGTTACGTCCCAAAGTTCATGCGAGGCGGTGCCGCGCGCGCGCAGCAGATACACTTTTTTCTTGTCGGCGCGGGGCAGTTCGCTGCCGTCGCACACGCGCGCCATCTGCGCTCCGCCCGATTCGCCCGGGCCGGGAATGCGCGGATCGCCGGGAATGTGCGCGAGATATTTAGGCTGCTTCGGATCGGTCACGTCCACGATGGACGTGCCGTTGTCCTCGGTCTGTCCGGTCAGCGGGTTCACAGCCGAGCCGCCGTGGTGGCCGATATACGCAATCCAGCGATTGCCCTGCTTGTGGATCACCGGCTGGTAGGCGCTCCGCCCCTGTAAATCGCTGTAGCCAACAAGCTCCATGTTCTTGCCTTCGGGCTTATTCTGAGCAAGCGCGGACAAGGCCGCATATCCCGCCAGAAAAAGACCCAGCACAAAAATGACAGCCCTTGCATTTCGCACGCGAGTTTTACCCAACATGGTTCCTCCCGTTTCGAGTCCGCATCCAGACCTGGCCGGATGCGAATGAGCGAAGAACTCCGCGGACCCAATTCATTTTTTGCAGAATCTTCAGGTTCCCGCCGGTGATTCCCGGCCTGAAAGTGTACACCTGAAGGACGTTTCCACGCACAACTTCGGAAGCGGTTGCACAACCCAATCGCGAATCCATCGGGGGAATCTGGAACGCCGAAGAAAAGGCCCCGGGTCTGATGCTTCGCATCGCTCAGGACGAGAGACCCGCGTTACGGCATTTGCGGGCGAATTGTTGTAGCCCGCCTCTTCAGAGGCGGGGGTTTTCGCCAGGTGATGCAACGCGTTCGAGTCTGATACAGTGCTCTCAGCTACATCCGGGTTCTACGTATATTCGGCCCGGAAGGGTTTCCACCGTGAAATATTTCACCCCATCGCCGCGTAGTACAAGATGGATGCGAGGAGACATCCCGAAGGGATGAACCCCGCGGAACAGGCCGCCAAGCAAGAGCGGATTGCCCTGGCCAAGGCCGGCAACGCCGAAGCCTGGGGCGCGCTCTATGGCGAGCACGCGCCCGCGATTTTCCGTTTCTGCCGCCGTGCGATGCCGACACGCGAGGACGCCGAAGACGCCACCATGGATATTTTCATCAAAGTCCGGCAAAAGCTTTCGCAATATGACGCGAGCCGCCCGTTCAGCGCCTGGCTGTATACGGTGGCCGCGAATCATTGCTGGGACCTCTTGCGCCGCAGAAAACTGCGGCAGGATCTGGAGACGGGCGAAGTCGAAAACCTTCCGCTCGAGCATCCCGATCCCGGCCAGCTCGAAAAAATTATTGAGAGCCGAACGAACGAGGAAGTGCGGCGCGCGCTCGACAAGCTGCCTGCGCGTTCGCGCATGGCGCTGGTGCTGCGCTATTACTCGGACATGAGCTATGACGATGTTGCCGCAACGCTGGGCGTGCGCCGGACGTTCGTGGGCGTCGTGCTGCTGCGCGCACGCCACCAGTTGCGCGAAATTCTCGAAGGGCGGGGCGGCGCGAGCATTCCCGCGGGAGGCGCGACGTGAATCATTTTGACGAAATGGCGTGCCTGCTCTACATCGAAGGGCAACTCGATCCGGCGCGCGCGCGGGAACTCGGCGCGCATATGGCAGACTGCGCATCCTGCCGCGATCTGCTTCACGCGCTCCAGCGCGAAACGGCATTGCTTTCGAGCGCCTTGACCGAGGACAACGAATCCATGCCCGCTCGCCTCGCCAGCGAGCAGGGCCGCGGTTTGCCGTCCTGGGTCTGGACGCTGGCATTCGGAGTGTTTGCGGCGGGCGTGTACTGGTTTTGGACCGGCGAGGCCGGACCGTGGTTCGATCAATTGAACAATGCGGGCTTCAGCGGAACCGAGGTATTTAGCATGATCGTGTTCAGCGGAGCTTTCTGGGAAGGATGGAGCGACATGATGGAAGCGATGCAAATTGGGGCGTTACTTTTGGGAGCGATTGTGGCGTTCGTGTGGATTCGGCGGCGACTGAACCGTTCCGTGGCGATTGTCGCGGTGCTATTGGCGATGCTATTCACATTGGCGCAGCCTCGACAGGCGTCGGCGGCAGAGGTGCGGCGCGGGCGATCCATTCTTGTTCCCGCGAGCGAGACGGTTCATAACGACTTGATCGCCACGGGTTCTTCGGTGCGGATCGACGGCACGGTGGAAGGCGACGTGATCGCGTTCACGAAAAGCCTCACGGTGACGGGGCACGTTACGGGCGACGTGATCGCGATTGCCGGTGACGCGGTCATTGGTGGAATCGTGGACGGAAATGTGCGCCTCGCGTCGCGTAACGCGATCCTGCAGGGGACCGTCGGCAAGAACGCGACGGCATTGGCGAACTCGGTCAATCTGCTCTCCCAGGCAAACGTGGGCGGCGGAATGATTGTGCTCGCGGCCGAAGCCGATCTGGACGGCAAGATGCAACGCGATTTACTCGGGATCATTGGCAGGACCGGCCTAGATGGCCTGATCGGCGGGAAGGCTTGGATACGCGGAGGAAGCCTGACGGTGGCGTCCACCGCGGAAATTCGCGGGACGACCGCGTTCGAGGGATCGCAACAGCCCGTTGTGGAGTCGGGCGCGAAGCTGGCAAGCCCCATTCAAACGAAAATTACGCAGGAGGTTCGGCGGGCCAGTCGTACGGAGACACGCGGCGTGATCCGCGCCATATTCCGTTACGGAGTGGCATTGGCGGTGGGAATCCTGCTGCTCGTCGTCTTCCCCGGCTTTTTCCGGGCGGCGCTGCGCGAGGCTGCCGGCATTGGCCTGCCTATCGGAGTTGGGGCGCTGGCGCTGATCGCGGGTGTGTTTCTTCTGGTTTTCGGATTGCTCATGTTGTTTGTCGGGGTGGGTGCGCTGTTGGCGGGCGTGCTGCTCTACGCGCCGATTCTGTATGTCGCGCAAGTGTTTGTCGGAGCATGGCTCGGAAATAAAATTCTGGGCGAAGCGGCTCCCGTCGCAAGCATCACAAGCATGATGATTGGCCGACTGGCGCTGGGTCTGCTGATCCTTCACGTCGCGGGCGTTATTCCCGTGCTCGGAGGATTCGTGTGGCTGGTGGTTCTGCTCTGGGGGACAGGCGCGGTGTTGCTGGGCTTCCATCGCATGTCGCGCGTGGAGAGCGCCCCGGTTCCCGCATAAAACAAATGCACAGTAGCGCGGGCATCAGCCTGCGGGGTTTAGTCCTTGCAAGAATGAGACCCCGCAGGCTGATGCCTGCGCTACTGCTGATTTCGTGTACTATTATGTGCGGCTGGATTTCAGGGGGCTGGCGCGAATTGCGCGGCCATCGCCAGCGAGGACAAACATGAAGGCGCACTCCATTCGAGCCATCGTCATTGCGGCATTCTTGTTGGGATTTTGTGTTGTGTGGCCGGCGCGCGCGCAGCATCGCGGGCCGTCAACGCCCGCGGAGCGGGCCCGCGCCGTGAAAGTGGCGCACGAACTCGAGGACGACCCGCTAGGCAAGAACGCCAAGGACGATCGCGATTGGGTGATTCAATGGATCGTGGATATTCCGGATATCACGGTGAACGTGTGCGACGAATATTTCGGCAAGTTGCCCGGCTCGAATCGCGGGCATTCCCAGGAAATCTCGAATCAGATGATCGTTTCCAGCGCCGCGTTCATGATCGAGCACGCGGATAAATCCAAGGACGAACAGGCCGTGGCGACCGCGGGTTTGCTGGGCGCATTGAAGGCGTATCAGTCGATTCTCAAACGCGAGCCGGACGCGCGCTGGCCTTACTTGGACAAGATCGTGCTCATGCGCGACCAGGGCAAGCTCGACGACTATATCTCCGATACCCGCCGGAAGTGCGCGCAGAACGACGAAGATCCCGACCCGGATACGATCCGTGCGGATGCGCGCTGATCGGTCTTGTTATTTTGTAGCCCGCCTCTTCAGAGGCGAGAGTTTTCCGAGCGTCCGGCAGCAAACCCTCGCCTCTGAAGAGGCGAGCTACAGTAAATCCCACGCCAAATTTCGGATATAATTTGAGTTCGGGTTCCAGCGATGATGCGACCGGCACGGGGAAACCGCACATGAGCGACAAACGATGATTCTGCTTCTCGACAACTACGATTCGTTCACCTACAACCTCGCGCAGTTCCTCGGCCAGTTGGGCGGAAAACTGGAGGTGTATCGCAACGACAAAATCACGCTCGGCGCAATCGCCGCGAAAAAACCGGAGCGCATCGTGATTTCTCCGGGGCCGGGCATCCCCGAGGATGCGGGGATTTGCATTGATGTGATCCGGCGCTTCGCGGGGCAGATTCCGATCCTCGGCGTATGCCTGGGGCATCAGGCGATCGGGCACGCGTTTGGAGGGAAGGTCATCCGCGCGCCGGAAATCATGCACGGCAAGACCAGCCGCATCCATCACGACAATAAAACGATCTATAAGGATTTGCCGCAGGATTTCGTCGCCACGCGCTATCACTCGCTGATCGTCGAGGAAAAATCATTTCCCGCCGAACTGGAAATCTCCGCGAAGACCGATGGCATCATCATGGGCCTGCGCCACCGGAAAATGCCTGTCGAAGGCGTGCAATTCCATCCTGAATCCGTGCTCACCGAAGTGGGAATGCAACTCCTGAAGAATTTTCTTTCGCTGTAATAATTCCTTGGCGCATACGCCGTTCTATGGCGCGGTGGAGCGGTAGGACAGGGCGATTTTTTCAAAAGTGGGAAGCCCTTCCGCAAACAGCGGTTCGAGCGTGAGGAAACTCAGCCGAATCATGCGGCCCTCGTACGGCACGAAATAGACCGCCGATTTCAGCGGCGCGTTGTTGGCCGCTGTATTTTTTCCGCGCCAGATGATGCGGACCCCGGCTTTGCCATCCAGCCGAATATCGTTCTCGCTGATCTTTTCATAATCCTTGAACTTGCTCTGGTACTGCGTTTCGGCAAGCACGCGGTAGGTGGCGAATGTTCCGGAGAATTTTTCCGGCGTCACCAGCAGGAAAAGTGTCTGGTCCGGGGATGTAAGGGCCGCGACCATATCCTTGCCCTGGCTCCGCAGGGCCTCCGACGTCATCCAACCGGCAGGCACGGTCAATTGGAAGTGTGCCGTGTCGTTCGTGTAGGTGGTTCCGATCAGCGATTCCACAACCGGTGCGCCGGGCGCGGAGTCGTCGCCTGTTTTCGATTTTGGCTGATTTTCGGGAAAACTGATCGATACGATATCGGAGCGCGGAACCTGAATGTTTCCGTATGCCGTCTTGATTTGGAACGAGTCGTCCGTGACGGCGATAACTTTGCCCGTGATTTTATTGCCGTCCTTGAGCTGAATTTCCTCCGCACGGAATGGCGTGCAAAAGAAAACGAGTCCCACAACCAGGACGATTCCGATTTTCTTCATGTTCTTTCTCCGATTTTCCGAATTCCCGCTCGAACGGAACAAATGCGTCTCTCATTCCATTGGAACAGAAATTATTGCGGAAGTGTGAGTATGACATTAGGCACTGCGCATGAATGAAACAAGTGCATCGAGTTTTCCGCGCGCTTCGCCCGAATCGATGGACTGGGCGGCAAGTTGCGCGCCTTCGAGGAAATCGATGGCGCGTCCCGATGCGACGATCGCGGCGGAGGCGTTGGCGATGACGATGTCTCGGCGCGGGCCGGCCTCGCCGGAAAAAATCGCGCGGATGATGCCGCCATTGTGCGCCGCGTCTCCGCCGGAGATCGCCTCCAGCGGCGCGCGATCGAGGCCGAAATCCTCGGGCGTCACACGGTAGATTCGCACCACATCGCGGCGCACGTCGCCGATCGTGGTTTCGCCCGACAGTGAAATTTCATCCAGCCCGCCCGCGCCGTGCACGACGAACGCCCGCTCGACGCCCAGTTCGCTGAGCGCGAGCGAAAGGTCTTCCACCAGTTTTTCCGAAAAAACGCCGACCACCTGCGCGCGCGCCCCCGCGGGATTGGTCAGAGGGCCGAGCAGGTTGAACGCCGTGCGCCCCAGGCGGCGCCGCGCCGGCATGGCGTGGCGCATGGCCGTGTGCAACGCGGGCGCGAAGAGAAATCCGATTCCGATCTCGCGAATGGCCGCGCCGACCCGTTCGGGCGCAACGTCGAGCGAAACTCCCAGCGCTTCGAGAACATCGGCCGAGCCGCACTTTGACGAGATTGAGCGGTTGCCGTGCTTGGCGATGCGTGCGCCCGCGCCGGTCGCGACAAACGCCGCCGCTGTCGAGATGTTGAATGTCCCCGAGGAGTCGCCGCCCGTGCCGCACGTATCCACCAGCAGTTCATCGGGGCGCAATCCGTCCTTGAAAATTGGCGTCACATGGCGGCGCATCGCGCGCGCGAAGCCCACCAACTCCGCGACCGTTTCGCCTTTTGCGCGCAGCGCCGCGAGCAGCGCGACGATCGTTTCCTCGTCCGAGTGGCCGGAGAGAATCTCCTCCATCGCGGCTTCGGCTTCCTCGCGCGAGAGGTCCGTACCAGCATCTACCTTTTTGATTAGCGCGTGCATCATATAGGGGCGGCCCTCAGGACGTGGCAGCGGTCCACTGGCGGCAAGGAGCATACAACCGCTTTGTTTTGAATGGGAATTCTTTTAGAACGCACACGATTCCTTTCGCCTTGCCCGCTTGGACGCTTTCACTTAAACTGATGGTTTCGACTGCACTTAAATTCTAGCACTGATGGACGGACGATGAAGATTCACGAATATCAGGCGAAAGAAATTTTCAGGCGGTTCGGCGTACCCACGCCTCGGGGAGAAATGGT
>PLUM01000102.1 GCA_003165465.1 Acidobacteriota bacterium | reverse complement strand
TTGACGATAACCCCGTTTCTCAGGAGTTGGGCAAGCCATGATGCTGGAATCCATATTCATCCACGCTCGCTGCCGCAGGCGTTGGGCTGGCTTTCAGATCCGCCGCCACACTTTAATCTGTGCTACGATGCAAGGATTAACAGACGGCTAAATGGCCCGGCTCAACTTCAATGGAAAGCTAAGTTGCATAAATATCAGGTTATTCCATGAAGCCAGACCGCCAGCGCAAGAACCCCGACCGTCGCACAAGTCCGCGTTACCGATTGTCAGCACCCCCCGAAGTTGAGATCTTGCGCGTCGAAGGTGGCACACCCGTCAAGGCGCGCCTCGGTGATTTGAGCCGGGAAGGCTGCTACGTAGAGACTGACTGCGCACTTCCGTTGGAGACTGAGGTAACAGTAACACTGAAGAAGAGCGACGACCACGTAACGGCCCAGGCGCGAGTTGTACGAGTTTCCCCTAATAAGGGCCTGGTCCTGGCGTTTACGTCGATGGAAGGGGATGGGTTTCGAATCCTAGATGAATGGCTGTCAACGTTTGTCGCGGCGACATGGGCAGCGGCGAATCGTCGAAGATCGCAAAGAGCAGCCATTCAAATTGATGTGAGTGTATCCGGATATAACTCCAAAGGAGTGCCCTTTACGGAGAATACCGGGACGGTTGAGATCAGCGCTTTAGGCGGCTCGGTGATTCTTCGAATTCCGGTGAAAAAGGGACAAAGGCTCGTCCTCTCCAATCTACAGACCCAAGTTAAGGTGGAATGCATGATTGCAAATCTTGAAGCAAAGGGGACTGAATGGCTGGTTGGACTCGCGTTCATCGAAGCGAATCAAGGTTTTTGGCCAATAGACTTTCCGCCCGCCGACTGGTCTCCCAGCCACCCGGACGCAAAGCGATACGGTTCGTAGCCTCAACGGTACGGGTCGCCTGGGCGACGCCGCAGTTGCGTCCGCGCGTGTTGACGCACTGCGTTGGATCGTGTGCAAGACGTACCACGCAGTCAGAGACTAGACAGATATAACAGGAGCCAACCTTGAAACACCCTCAGCGCCCTCGCGCTTTGCGCAAAGCATTTGTTGCGGCAATTGTAATCACTGATGTGGTTTCGGAACGGCAGATGTCAACCCATATAAGCAATCTGAGCGTGCATGGCTGCTTTGTGCCTACCCCAACTCCCTTGAATGCCGGAGTGAAGGTCCAGATCACGATCGTCTATGCAGGCGCGAAAGTCGTGGCCTCCGGCCGTGTGGTCTCCGCTCCCGCAGATGGAATGGGTATCGCTTTCACTAAGATTGAACAGCACGATCAGGCGGTTCTTGAGCAGTGGATAAGCGATTTGCGGGCAAATTGATCCGCACCCTGTGCGGTATGGACTGCTCACCGGCCAAGTCCTGTGAAGTCAGCTTATCGGTAACTGGCTTTCGGCCTATCCGGGGCTGATTCCCATATTCCGATAAGACCGTTTCTCGGAGCTTATCCGCGAGTCACTGAGTTCTTACGATAAATTCATGGCCACCTTTGCAATCGGGGTGAATCGGAGAAACGTCTATCGTGACAGACGCCGTTATTCGCGGCAGTTCTTTGACTTCAACATCGAACTCGTAGTTGTCATCTATTCGGAGGGCGTAATGGCCAATTTTCAGCGGGCCAAAGTCAAAATTCCCGTGGCCGTCTGTTTCAACAGCATTGACAATTGATGTTTCATTCGCCCCCTGTCCATATTCGTATAACGAGAGCTTGGCGTGCTTTCTAACGAAGGACTGCCTGAACCAGCGTGGAGCGTAAGTGAGGTTATGCGTACCTACGACTCGGCCTTTTAATGCGGTTACCTGATAAAAATACCCTATCGCCAAAGTGCATGCGCTTGTTTGCGAAACCGAAAGCAGTACTAACGACGCAATCGTCAGAGCAATCTTCATGCGACGCGATAGCAATCTAGTGTTCATGCGAGTTGTGCTACCTGTTGATTTTATACCTGCAAGCAAGCCAAGTCCCGTGAAGTCGGGTGGTCTCAATGGGTCGTCGCAACACTTGCTCAAAGTCCTTTTGTAGGAGTCTACGGGGCTGATTTGGTTCGCAGACATCAGTTCAAACAAAACAAAAGCCCTGTTTAGGTTTTGATTGAATACTGCCGCTCAAATCGATCCTCGATGGGAACTATTGTCGGATCAACCGGCTAGAGGGTGTTGCATCGACCGGTTGAGCTGGCACGACTTACCGGAATGTGGGATTTTCTGTCGGTTGTGGCAAGCCACGAGGAAACAGGGCGTCTCAATCTGGATTCAGTGGCTTATTTGGCTTTTCCCGCTGCTCAGCTTCATCTACCTTCATTTACGCGTCAATTGAGGTAAGGTCAGCGCCGGTAGCTTTACGTCCGAGGTCTCTCCCAATTTTCAGGCGCATCCGAATGCCTTCTGTCCACGCCTCAAAATGAGATGGCCTTGATTTAATCCAGGAATGTACTTCTGAGTGCATGCTTAAGCTTGACGCAGATCAACTCATGAGCACTGACCGAATCCACTTGCTGCCTATTTGGCCTAGTGTTCCAAATTGGACATCATTGCCGCAGAAATGGTGCCAGACTAGATCGGAATGAAATTTACCAGAGGTGAGCGCTGCGCCGGGATTGATGTTCACCGCCGCGGGTTTACCGGGAGATAGCTAATCATGAGATCATTATGGACTCGAATGGCTCTAAGTACCGCGCTGGCCGGCGGCTTGTTGCTAGCCGTGGGGGCTCCTGCTAGTGCGGACCGGGACTGGGGCAAAAGTTGCCACGAGAGGCTCGAAGCAGATCGGGCCAGGATCGATAAGGATGCGGCCCGATTCGGCGAGGGCAGCCGACAGGTGGACCGAGACGTACAGCGCATGGACGACAATCGCAAGTGGTGCCGCAATCACAAGGCCGACTGGGATCACGGCCGGTTCGACGTCGGCATCTACTTCCGCCATGGCCAAGAAGATAAAAAAGAAGAGAGAAAAGAGAACCGCTGAACTCGGCGGTCTGTTCTCGCGTAGAATACAAACCAAGAATCCCACCCTTGGAAGAGGGAAGCCGTCAAGGGTGGGGCACCAAAACTCGGCATAGATGTATTCTATCGGGATGCCAGCCGAAAAAATATGCCTCAGGGCAGTAATGACGAACCGTGAAGGCAAACGCATATGGTCCGGTGAGTATGCCTGCTCGATTTGCGGCATGCGATTCCGTCCCGATCCAACCGATCCAGGCAAGCTTTCTCTTAATTTCTCAACCCATAGGGACCAACACCTCGCCGCGGAAAAGTAGACGCTGGGCGTGGCAAAGATTGAGTTGTGGAAGAAAGGGCGTTCGAAGTAGGCTTACGATCACGGACGGGCTGAGGGTTGCGCTGCGATCTTCGAGCGAGCCTGCCGATTTTCTGGAATGCGGGGAGTGACGCTATGTTCAAGAGTTCCATCTTCAATAGTTCAATCTTCAAGCGTTCAATCTTCAAGAACTCGATAAAGGGCGCAGTCCTGTTGCTGGTTGTTGCGATGTTTTCCAGTTTGGCGTTGTTGCTGGCCGCTCCGGCCGCGCAACAGCCAACCGTGTCGCGCAAGATTTTGCTGAAACAAGATTCGGCCATTCCCGGCTATGAGGAAGCCCTGGTCGCGGTGGAGATACCGGCTGGCGGGCGCGAAGGCCGGCACACGCATCCTGGTTCGGTCATGATCTACGTCCTGGAGGGAAGCCTCACGTTCGACTACGAAGGAAAACCAACAGCCACGTACAAACCCGGAGACGCTCTTTATGTCGAGGCCGGCAAGATTCACGAGGGCAGCAACACCGGAAAAACGCCAGTCAAAGTCGTCGCGTCTTTCTTCCTCAAGAAGGGCGTTCCGATGACGAGCCAAGTGCAGTAAAGACGGCAGACGGTGGGCAACATTCCAATAAATTAAAGAAATTAGCCGGGCCGTTTCAGGTGGGGAATGAAAGAGTTCCTCAATTCCGAGCATGAGGATTCGATCTCCAGATGGACGGTCTTGGCTCTACTCCGAAGGGACAGATACGGCAGCGCGGTGAGCACCGCGACGAACAAACCGGCTGCGGCCAATGAACACCGCGCATATCGCCGTGCTTCGCTGTTA
This sequence comes from Acidobacteriota bacterium, assembly GCA_003165465.1. Lineage (GTDB taxonomy): Bacteria > Acidobacteriota > Terriglobia > Acidiferrales > UBA7541 > Palsa-360. Next base: position 57,827 of record PLUM01000102.1, on the reverse strand, counting down.
CGCATCTATTCGCATCTACCGGAATGCCTCGCAGACTTAGAAGTCGGGTATAGGGGACGAGTTGGCGGCGCGACAACTGCGGGCAGGGGGTAGCGTATGGCGACGACAAAATGCGCCCTACCTCATTTCTGAGTGATGGTATCCGCGGAAAGCGACGATGCGCCATTGCTGGTGCGCGGAGCAGACGGGCGCGATGCGTTAGAGAAGCGTGGGGCGGGAGCGTTGTCCTAGGCAATTATGTCATTCTGACAGTGGAGACGTTCAAAAATCCATCCCTCAGAATTCTCGGTAACCCAATCAAAAATTCCTGACCATATTTCATCGATCTCGGTCGGAGGTGGTAGTACGGAGAATACCTCGCTCCACCACTCTACGTTCTGGTATCTCAAGTCTCCATACGGGTCAATCACAAGGATGCGCCTTGCATCGGAATATGGAGCAAATTTTCTTACACAGCTTGAATAGATATTCTGCAAAGCAGAATTGACGTGTTGAGGAGGATTTGCGGCGTCGATACATTCCGGCTGACTTGTGGGCGGTTCTGACCAAGTGAATTGCAAACCCTTCCTTGGAGCCTCGTCCAATCTGTCCCACTCGGGAACTCTTCTGTAAGACCACCATCTTCTGCCGGGACGCGACTTGAGAACCATGCCCTCTGCGATCGGCCAATGCGATCTAATACTCTGAACTGCTGCCAACACGAATGCCCGCAATTGAGGTTGAGTTCCACTTATCAGCATCGGAAGGCTTATTTCATACAGTTCGTCGAGCGGAAGACCTTTCAGCCCTTCTTCGAATAAGTCGGCAACGAAGTGGTCATTACTGTGCCTATGAGCAAAATCGGCGGGCGAAGAAATGGACTTTCTTTCGATCACAAGTTGAACGTTATGCACTGAATCCACGTACAAAGCTTCTGGTTGAGGATTTTGCCTATCGGCAATATCCAGGCAGGCGCGATGGACGAAGCGTACACCCTCTGCGTCGTTCAGATGATTCACGAATGCGTCAGTGAGCGGCTTCTCGCAACCGCCTGATCGTGGTAAACAGGTCATGTTGAAATTATGCTCCTAACAATTGTGCTCCTACAAGCGGGTAGCGAGCACACATGCAAGATAGTTTTGTTACAGCCTAATCCACACTCTCTCCAGTAACGGGGTTCAGTGCGTTCACACATTTTGTGATTTGTAGCTCTGAAGCCAACCGACAAATTCGTTATTCGAGTTGCGCTTCACAGGCAACCCGGCTCTATGGAGGAGCGTTGCAGATTGCGGCAACAATCGCCGGGGCCGTGACAGCCGCGGCGAGCAAGAAATAATTCTCCGCGATCAAAACAGGCTGCGGAAAAAGTTGTTTCATTCCTTTGTCATTCCGAGCTGAGCGAGGAATCTCTCTTTCTTTTCTTGGGCTTGGAGCGAAGAGAGATTCCTCGGCGAAGAGCGCGCCTCGGAATGACAAACTTTTTAGTTCTTCTGCGGGCTGTTTAACCTGCGGGGCGTGGGGCATTGCCGGACGAAACCCCGCAGGCTAAAGCCCGCGCTACTTGCGCTACCTCTACGGCTGGAGCGAAGCCAGATATGCCGTAATCGCCAGGATGTCGTCTTCGTTCAGATTCTGGACGACGGGGCGCATCAGTTGTGTGCCGGGGCCATTGCGCGTGTAGTGCTGGATATCGTAGAGCTGGCGCGCGAAATAGCTCGGAGAGCGTCCCGCAAGCGGCGGGAAATTGCCATTGCCTTTCAGATCCTGGCCGTGGCACGCGGCGCACGCGACGGTTTTTCCACCGCCGCCTCGAAGGACCAACTCCTCGCCCTTTTTGACGCTGCCCATGGGCACGTAGGCGATCCACCCGGACCGCGGATTGCGATACGTCTCGGTCGCCTCGGGATCCACCGGCATTTCCAGAATGCGGTTCCCGATGGGCTCCATCTCACTTCCTTCCACAGGAACGAAGAAGCCTCCCGAGTTGCGGACCTTGGGCACGGTTTCGGTCTCGACCACCTTGATCCACTGGGGCATTTTGATCGACGCAAAATACTGGGCGGCGGCCATTGCTTCTTCATCGGTAATGCCCGTGGCGTTTCCGGTCATCACGGCCGTATTTTTCTTTCCCGGATCGGCGGTCTTGCGCGCGCCATTTTTGAAGTCGGCAAGCTGCTCCATGATGTAACCGACAGGCAGGCCAGCGACGCCGGCGTTTTCCGGGCGGCCTCTGCCGTTCGGGTAGTGGCACAAGCCGCAGCTGCCGATCCACGGGTTCATGCCTGGGGAGCGGCGATGCGCCACGATGGTGGGCATCGGAGGATGGTCGCCCGGGAACCAGTCGGCGGGGTTGCCGGTATCGCGAAGCTGCTTCATGGTGAAGCCCTGATCGCTGCCCGATATATGCTGGAGCGTTGGATCGTCTGGTATCGGCGCGGGCGGAACCGGATCGAACACCGCGTAGGCCCACGGCAGGGGATGCGCCGCGGCGCCTTGCGTCTGATTTTGCATTGGGGCTTGCATTTGGCCATGCGCAGGCACGGCCATCGCCGCCGCGGAAAGCAGCGCCATCACGGCAAACGAAGCGAGTACTTGCGGCCGAAAACAATTCGCCATAAACGCCTCCAAAGTCGCTCTGCGGTCGTGCAGCACGTGCAGCAGCATCACGTGCAACAATGGACCGCGAATTCCATCACAATTGCATCACTTCAGCGGCTGAAGCCGCCCTATTCCACGACCTTCATGGCACGGCTGAAGCCGTGCCCCACAAAGATCATGCGATCGTCCTAATTTTCACTTTTCTGCCGTACTCACAACCCAACCAAAAATTCGGCTGTCCATTCAAAAAAAAGTAAAAATACCGCAACGGGAGTTTACACCGAAATCCCGACCTGACCGTGCCAGGTGACCGGACGCCACGACCGGACCACTTGACCGGGCAATATGGCCGGACGCCATAACCGGGCAAACCATTACCGCGACGTTGCCGGGGCGGGCTTCACGAATTTTTCCGCCGCGACGGCCGCGTTCGGCTGCACATCGGTCAGTTCCGTGGTCGATTGTCCGTCCACCCACGTCGTCGTCCAATGAAAAGGCATCTTGACGCCGGCGACGGCGCGATAATCGGAGTAATCGACGTGCAGCGGGATCAAGCCCACCACCGTGTCGATCAAACGCGCCTGCCGCACGAGCAGTCCCGTCTGCTTGTCAAAAAAAAGTTTCACTCGGGTTCCCCCGGGCGCGATTCCCTCAACGACTTGAGTTGCATGGCCGTCGAGCGTAACGGGCGGGAAACCGGTGTGCAATTTGGTCAAGTCCTGCTTGAGCAGCGCGGGGAACGAGAGATCCGCGTCCAGCCTCGCGCCGTCCAGATCCCCTCCTGTCAGCAGAATCATGGGCACGGGTTTGTCGGCCGAAGCGATCCAAGCCTCGCGTCCGTCAAAGGTCGTCGTGCTGGCTCCCACGGCCAAATGTTCGGTCATGGTCAACTGGTCCGGAGCCTTGGCGAAAATTTCGGCCGGAACCTTATGGAAATCGGTGTCGAAGCCGGAGTAGGTTCCCTTCGCCGCGAAAGCGTTCAGCTTGGCGAGTTGCGGCGCGCCGCCGACGGCCTGAATAAACTTGTCGATGATTTGTTCGGCGGCGGCAGACGAGTCGGAAGCTCCCGGAAGAGTTTCGACGCGATCGGGATCCACCATGGGCGGCGGCCCGTACTCCTCGGCCAGACTCGGCGTAACCTCGGGGCGCTGGAAGCCGCGATGGCAGGTGTAACAGGTCACCACCCGCACTCCACCGAAGTCGGCGCGGTTGATCAGGTTCTCCATCAAAACCATTCTGCGCGCGGTTTGTTTCAGCGGAGTATCGTCGGCGTAGCGCGCCCAATTGCCGGCGCTTTCCTTCACGTGGCAGTCAATGCAATTCATGCTCAAGGAAGCGGAGAAGAAACCCATCGTCCCCATGAATTCGTTCACGGGAATTCCGCGGAGCACCTGGACATTCTTGAAGGCTTCTTCCGACAGTTGCGGCTTCGGCTTCGCGCCGGGATTGGCGGACTGGCCGAGCGCCCACGTGGTCCCCAGGAGGCACAGGATTGCGGCGCCCATGGAACATCTCATGGCACGTACCACGGCACGTCCCATGGCAAAACGGATCGCTCGCATGGATTGAAGCTTCATCATGCCTCCTTCTCTCGCCGTGCGCTCTCGCCGTGCGCGATGAGCGCGGAGCCGTCTGGCGATCGAAGCGGATCGGAGCTTGCGCGGTTCGTCCGGAATTTCATCCGGCCGTGCATGTCAATTTGGAATATCGCTCCGGTTGGTTCGGCCCGGCGACACTATACGCTCACACGCTTTTGCGCGCAACGAAAACGTGCTCGCGCTTGGCAGCGGAAGCAAGCTGATCCAACTAGGGGTTTATACGCCATCATGGAAACATCAGGCGTCCAGAACCTCGCGCACTTTTTTCAGGAGAATGGGACCAGTGAAGGGCTTCTGGAGTAATGGCCTTTGAGACTCGAACTGCCCGTAGGAACTGAGATGGTCGCCCGTATATCCGGACATGCACATCTGGCGGGTTTCAGGGCGGATTTTCAGCATCTGGTTGCAGAGTTCCACGCCGCTCATTCCCGGCATGATGATGTCGGTGAGCAGAAGATCGATCTTCCCGGGATTGGACTCGGCAAGTGACAAGGCGGCATGCCCGCTCTCGGCATTCAGCACCTTGTATCCGCCCAATTCAAGCTGAGCGGCGATCAAACTCCGGACTTGCGATTCATCCTCCACCACCAGAATCGTTTCCAGGCCGCGAGGGATTTCGGCGTGCGCTTTCCGCACCGGGACGGTTTCCGAGTGTTCAGTTTTCGGAAAATAAATGCGGAAGGCAGTGCCCTTATCCGGCTCGCTATACACGCTGATGTAACCGTTGTTCTGCTTGGTGATTCCGTACACCATGGCCAGTCCCAGGCCGGTCCCTTTTCCGATTTCCTTGGTGGTAAAAAAAGGTTCGAAGATGAGCGGCAGATTTTCCGAGGCAATACCCCTCCCGGTATCGGCAAACGACAGCATGACGTAGTCGCCAGGAATCATCTCGGGATTCTGGGCGACGAAATGCGCGTCGGCTTCAACGTTGACGGTCTCGATCATGATGCGGCCGCCGGCGGGCATGGCATCCCGCGCGTTCGCCACGAGGTTCATCAGAATCTGGTCAATTTGTCCGGGGTCCACCTTGACCATCCAAAGCTCTTCGCCGGGTTTGAGGGAGATGGTGACGTCCTCGCCGACCAGGCGCTTGAGCAGGTCCGAGGACCCGCTTATGATCTTGTTAAGGTCCACAATCTGCGGAACTATCATCTGGCGGCGGCTGAAAGCCAGCATTCGTTTGGTCAGACTGGAGCCGCGCTCGGCGGCCTGCAGGATTCTGGAAATAGTATCGGCGGCGGGATGGTTGAAGTCGACCATGCCCTCCAACAACTCCGTGTATCCCATAATCGCCTGAAGCAGGTTGTTGAAATCGTGAGCCACGCCGCCGGCCAGACGCCCCACGGCCTCCATTTTCTGGGCCTGGCGAAGCTGCTGTTCGAGCTTCCTCGCCTCAGTCACGTTTTCGACAATGATTTCGGTTTGCCTGATTCCCCCTTCTTTATTTTCCACATCCCTCCCGCTGAGCCGGACGGTGATGATCGTGCCATCCTTGCGTATCCATTCGACTTCGTCTTGCGAGATATGGAGCGGCCGGAATTCCGCGATGATCCTGCCACGGTCTTCCGGATTACGATAGATCTGCGTAGTGGGGTCCACGGCCATAAGTTCTTCTTTCGAGCTGTAGCCCAGCATGGCCACCAGCGCCGGATTCACGTCCAAAAATGGCCCGCCCAGCGCCGAGACAAATATCCCAAAAACCGCATTCTCGAAAAGCGAGCGATGGCGGGCCTCGCTCATGCGCAGTTCCTCTTCCACGCGCTTTAATTCGGTGATGTCCTGCGTAATGCCCACGACACGCAATGGTGTCCCATGGATATCGTATTCCGTCCTGGCGTAGGCCTTCACCCATTTAATGCGCCCATCCCTCATCCGCATCCGGTAGCTGATATCGTAAGGAATTCCGCGCTCGATCGATTCCGGATAAACCCGCCTGACTTTTTCGCGGTCGTCCGGATGAACAATCTTCAGAAATTCCTCAAACGACCCGTCAAAGTTTTCGGGAGTGAACTCGCAGATTCGGTACATTTCATCCGACCACGTGACGGCGCCGGAAACAATATCCGACTCCCAACTGCCGATTCGCCCCAGGCGCTGGGCTTCCACCAGCCGCTGCTGGTTCTGGCGGAGTTCCCGCTCGGCAAGCACGCGCTCCGTGACATCCTGGGCGGTACCATAAAGACGCACCACACGCCCGCTTTCGTCGCGGGCGGCCTCACTCCGCACCAGGATCCAGCGGTGCCCTCCGTCCTTGCGGATGATCTCCAATTCCAGTGAGAAGAGCTCACCCGTGGCATGAGCATGCCGCACGGAACGGTCCAACAACTCCCAACTCTTGGCAGTGTAGAGCGAACGATTTTCCTTGTACCGCGGCGCGGGCAAATTCGGATCGACATCGAAAATTCTATAGAGTTCATCGGACCATGTGTCTTTACCCGTATCCAGATCCCAGAACCAGTCGCCGACATGCGCGATGCGCTGGGCTTTCTTCAATCGCTTTTCAATCTCATGCCGGACATCATTGGCTTGCTTGCGCTCGGTGATGTCCTGGGCGACACCCGCGTATCGTATGACTTTCCCGGTATCGTCCTGCACGGAAAAGCCGCAATCCCAAACCCACCGGATGGTTCCGTCCGGCCAGACGATGCGGTATTCATGGTCGAACGGAAGGCCGAGGTATTGTCGTTCGAGATCGGCGAGCACCTGCTCCCGATCGTCTTCGTGCACGGATTCGATGTAGGACTTCGGATTCTCGTAGAGGCTTGCCGTGGAACGCCGCCACACTTTCTCGTAGGCGGGGCTTACGAAGGTGATGGCGCCGGTTTCAATGTTGGATATCCATAGGACTTCCGAGGCAGCATCGGTGACCACCCGAAAAGCTTCTTCGCTCTCTCGCAAGGCTTCGTTGGCTTGGCGGCCGCGGAGGTTCATGGCACCAAAGGAAAGCACTTCCGCCAGATTGACCAGCAGGGACATCTCCTGCTTGCCGAAGGCCCCGGCCCGGGCGGAGTAGATGCAGAGCGCGCCGAACGGGGCAGCGCCGGCCATGAGGGGCAGCGCGCAACAGGAGCGATTGCCTTTTTTGCCGGGTGCGTTCAGCCAGGTCGAATACACGGGAGGCTTCTTCGTGTTGGGATTTGCGCCGGGAATTGTGCCGGGAACGACGGCGGGCTGAGCGGTCCGAATAGCCGCGCCGGCCGGGTTTCGTCCGCGCTCGGAATCGCTCCAGGAAGTCTTTATCGCTGAGAGGTAGCCGTCCTCATGTCCAGCCCAGGCCAGCGGGCGCACCGTCTTTTGCTCGTCCTGCTCGGCCTCGCCTATCCAGCAAAAGCGGTATCCCATATCCACCACGATCGCGCAAGCCTCTTCCAGGAGAGTCTTCTCGCTCGTGGAGCGCAAGGCAGTCCGCACGATACGTGTGGTGGCCTCCATTGCGATTTGAACATTGCTCATGTATTCGTATTCATCGGCAATCTGGCAGATTTCCTCTATCCTACCTGCTTCTCGATGACAATTCCATTTCACCAAAAAATCCGAACTCCCTCTGGATATTCTCTCTGCGGCGCAATATGTGTGGATTCGGTCCAATGCAATCTTAACTTTAGCGCACTGCTTTAGGGCGTTTCCCGATTCACATTCCGATGTATCGGGTATTGATTTTATATATATGTCCAGTGTCTTTAAATTGCGCGCCGGCGGACCTCCGCTGCCCTACTGGGCGAATTGTGAACGAGCGTGAGGAATGTCCGCGTTTCCGGAACGGGTTGCATGGCATGGGAAAATCCCCGCCTCTGACCCTTCGTGTCCACTCAGGGCAAGAGAGGCGGGCTACAGCAATCCGACGGCGTCGAGGAATATATGTTTCCGGGCGGGCCATTCTCACTCGGAAAATCCAAATTTTCAGGCGTTGGGCTTATACTATGGCCACGCTTCGATCTTGTACGAACAAGGAGAATATCCGCATGAACGCAAAATGGTTACAATCTTCAATGGCGCGGCGATTGTTTCTTGCACGGCTGGGGGCGGGAGCCGGAATGGTTGGCGCGACGGTCGCCGGTTCTTCGACGGCGATGGCGCAGGGCGCGGCGGATGCGCAATGGAAACCCGCCCGGCACGCGCAGGACGATTGGTACGACAAAATTCCCGGCGTGCACCGCTTCGTATTCGATACCTCGACGGCGGACGGCATGGGCTGGGCGCTGCAATTCGCCACGAACTACTACACGGCGAACCAGGATGGATACGGCCTGAAGGACAGCGATCTGGCCGTTGTGATCATTGCGCGGCACAAGGCCACGTCGTTTGCCTACAACGACGCGATTTGGGCGAAGTACGGCAAGCAAATCTCCGAGCAAGCCGAGTTCGTCGATCCGAAAACCAAGGAAGCGCCCAAAGTGAATGTGTACGGCGCGGCGGGCGATTCGGTCCAGGTGGGCAAAATGGATGCGCTTATCAAGAAGGGCGCGCAGTTTGCCGTGTGCCAGACGTCCACTCGGGGCATCGCCACAAGAATTGCCAAAGCCAATGGCGTCGAGGTCGACAGCGTCGTCAAGGAAATCATCGCGAACCTCATCCCGAACTCACACATGGTTCCAGCCGGAGTCCTGGCTGTGAACCGCGCGCAGGAACACGGCTACTCGTTCATTTACGCAATCTGAGGGCTGGTAAATCAATCCGTCCTGTTTCTCAAGGTACGACATGCGAATCAAAGCCGTAATCTTCGACATGGACGGACTGATGCTGGACACCGAGCCGCTCTACCGGGTGGCCTGGCAACAGGCCGCCGCTGAGTCTGGCTACACCTTGTCGGACGCCATTCACTCCCGGATGATGGGCCGGAACACCGCCGACTCGGAACAAGTGGTGCTGGATGAATTCGGCCCAGAATTTCCCATGGATGTCTTCCGAGCCAGATGCCAGGCGCTTGAAACGGCATTCCAGGAAAGCCCGCTCCCGAAGAAACACGGCCTCGATGAACTTTTGGACCTTCTCGATTCGCGGGGCGTTTCAAAGGCCGTTGCAACTTCGACCCATCGAAAAATAGCCACGCCGCTACTTGCCGCAACAAGCCTGCTCAGCCGTTTCAACGTGATTGCCACCGGAGACGAAGTAACCAACGGAAAGCCCGCGCCCGACCTGTTTCTGCTGGCGGCGCAGCGGCTTGGGATCGGGCATGCCGAATGCCTCGTGCTCGAAGATGCCGAACCGGGCGTGATCGCCGCTCACGGCGCCGGGATGCAGGTTTATATCGTGCCTGACTTGCAGAGGCCGTCCGCGCAGGTCAGCCAATTGGCGAATGGCACGTTCGACTCATTGACGGCGGTCGCCAGACATCTTGAATCCACTTCCCTCGGTTCGACCGGCGATCACGTTACCCAAACCATTGCTACCTACAATTTGATCGCTCCGGATTACAAACTTACCGCAACACCTGAAATGCGAGACTGGGAAGAAAAATCCATGCGGATGTTCAGCAGCTATCTGGCTGGAAAGCGAGTGTTGGTTCCACAGGTTGTGGTGATGGGAGAGATTCGCGTTTTCTGTCCGCTCTAGGCCTGGCAATCACATCGTTTGACCTGTCAGAGGGGATGCTCAAGATTGCAATATCCCAGGACCCAGGCGGGAGTTATGCCCTGATGGACCTTCGGAACACGGATAAATGTGCGGGACCCTATGACGGCATCTATGCCAGCGGCTGTTTCTATCACATCACGAAACCCGAATTTGTCCGATGCGTGCTGTCGTACTGGGAATTGCTGTCGCCATCAGGCGTTTTCTACCTCAACATGAAAAAAGGCCAAGGGGCACGATTTGAAGAAAAGCCCGGACCACGATATCCCGGTGGCGTCAAAGCCCGTGAGTGCCTACAGGGGAAGCGATTCTACGCTTACTATCAGCGCGACGAATTGGCATCGATATTGCGGGCTTTTGAAATTCTGCATTAACAAGAATTAGTTCCCGGCGACGGAGGATTTGAATTTTGGCTCCGCAGGCCTGGTAGCGGAACCTGAAAATCAGTGCCCGCTAAACATAGCGAACTTGGCGGGTCATGCCGCCTTCCATGTGGTAGAGATTGTGGCAATGGAAAAGCCACGCGCCGGGATTGTTCGCGACGAAATCCAGTTCCACGCGGCCCGCGTGCGTCCAAACGATGGCCGTATCTTTGATTACGTTGCCCACGCGGAAGAAATGGCCGTGCAGGTGCATCGGGTGTGGCATGGCACTCTCGTTGACGAGGCGAATGCGCACGGCTTCTCCCTGATGGATTTCCAGCGGAGCGGCGTTTGGATAGGCTTGGCCGTTGATTGTCCATTCTTGGGTCAACATTTCTCCCGTCATTCCTCCTGGACCTCCCGGGCCTGCCGGGGCCATCATCCCGCCCGGCTTCATCGCTCCTCCTGCCAATGTCAAATTGAAAGTGCGGTTCGGCTTTCGCAGTTCGGGCAGATCGATTCCGTGTAGATCGCCGAGTTGAAGCAATCGGCCGCCGGTCAATCCTTCGGGCAAGGTTCCTTCTCGTGGTTTTAATTCGTTCGAATCCGTGTACCGCAGCACGGCGCGCGCCGCTGGCAGATCGTTATCTGGGGAGGCGGCGATCGGCCAGGCTCCCGAAGTGTTGGCATCCACAATCACGTCATACCGCTCACCCGGGGCGATGTGCAGCGAGTCGACCGGAAACGGTTCCACGGGCCTGCCATCGGTATGCGTGACCGTCATGCGATGGCCGCCGATGGCGACCCTGTAGATTGTCGCTCCGGAAAGATTGATCAAGCGCAAGCGCACCCGTTCGCCGGACTTGACGCTGAAAACCGCGGGAGCCTCAGGGGGCCGTCCATTGATGAGCAGCGCGACATAGGGAGGCGCGAGCATCCCCATCTTTGCGCCGCCAGCGTTTATTGCACGGCCCAGAGGGACCGGCGCGCCAGCCAAAAAATCGGTGATCGCCAGCGTGTACTCGCGGTCGTAAGCGACGTGGGGCTTTTTTTCTTCGACGATCAGCGGGCCGATCAGGCCGCGATCGGGTTGCAGGCCGAAATGCGAGTGATAGAGAAAACTGCCCGATGGCGCTGCGTCGAATTCGTATGTGAACGCGCCGCCGGGCGGGATCGGCGGCTGCGTGACATCCGGAATACCGTCCATCGCATTGCGCAGCGGGATGCCGTGCCAATGCACGGTTGTGCCTTCCGGCAAATTGTTCCGTACCGTCAGGCGCAGGCGCTCGCCTTCTCTTGCGCGAATCTCCGGGCCGGGCAGTTGGCCGTTGTACAGCCACTTTTCGAAAACTCCGCGAGAAGGAATTTCGAATTGCGCGCGCTCCGCGACCAGATTGAATTCCTTCGGCGCTTCGTTGCCGGTCGGAGCGCCTTCCATCTGCCCGCCAAGCCCCGGACGAGTTTTTCCTGGAATTTCGAACACCTCGGAGGGAAGTCGCGCGACGAATGCCAGCGCGCCAAGATTTGCAAGGGAGGCATGAATAAAGGTTCGGCGGTCCATATGCTCCTCAGTTTACTCTCCAAAGAGCAGGACGAGCGCATTTCCGTAGCGCGGGCTTCAGCCTGCGGGGTTTCATTCATGCCAGGACTAACCCGGGCCGGCGCGCGTGAAATTACTTCGAAGGTTTCGAGGCAGCGGGCTCGGCGACCCGATTGGCGAAGGATTTCTCTTCCGACGGAACGCAAATCTCCTCCACCATTTCGTCCTTTGGACGCAGTTTCATTATTCGGTGGGGCCCCACGATGGGCTGTGTGTAGGCCTTCGGGTCGGTGACCGTAATATCATAAAGAATAGTGTCATGATCCACGCGGTGGTAGCGCTCTGTGACGCGCATCTCTTCGCTGTGCGGGTAGCCGCTTGAACCCAGCCAGGTCTTGTCGTTAAAGCCGGCGGATTCCACAACGAAGGTGTCGTCGCTCTCCCAACGGCCAATTGCGTATCCATACCACGACGGATCAGGATCCTCGGGAAGCGCGCGCCCATCGGTCCAGATCGAACGGTACTCATGCTCGTGTTCAAAGAACTGAATCACGCGTCCGGAAACCTGGACGAACTCAAATGGCGTGTTCAAAAAAATAATGCGCGGGAAACCTATCGGGTCGCATTGCAAGATGGGGTCATTGCCGGCCGGAGCGCGCCGAGGACCGTAGCCAGGCCGTTCCGCATCAAATCTTGTTCGAGCCCAGGCAGTCATCGGCGGAATCAGATTGTCGGGTGCAATCGGTTCGGAACCGCCGTTTCCCTGATAGTGCCACAATCCAGACAGGTCTCGCTTCGGTGCGGGCGCGGACGTGGCTTTCGAAGTCGTTTGCTGCTGGGCGTTCAGAGCGGACGCTGCCAATAAGAGGAATTGCAATGCCGCGAGCCCTGCGATGGCACACACCGGCATTCGACGGACTGCAAATACAGTTCGCGCGCGGCCATTACTTCGCGGGATTGGGCGTCGCGGGATTTCTGATTCTCTTCGCAAATTCGTTTTCCTGCGACCATACACAGGGCTGCTCGCTAAGCTCTCCGGCGGGCCTGAGTTTCATGACACGATGCGGCGTGACGACGGGCTTGGTGTACGCCACCGGATCGGTAATCGTCATGTCGTAAGAGAGCGTGTCATGGTCCACGCGGCGGTAGCGCTCGACGATGCGCATCTCCTCGCTGTGCGGATAGCCCGTGGGACCGAGCCAGGTCTTGTCATTGAAGCCGGTGGATTCCACGACGAACGTGTCGTCCGCCTCCCAATGCCCAATCGCATATCCGTACCACGATGGATCGGGATCCTTGGGGAGCGTGCGCCCGTCGGTCCAGATGGCGCGCCATTCGTGTTCGCGCTCCCAGAACTGGAGGACGCGGTTGGGCATCTGAACGAGTTCATTGGGCGTGGGCATCAGCATGATGCGCGGGAAACCGATCGGATCGCATTGCAGGATGGGATCGTTGCCGCCCGCCGCGCCTCGCACTCCGTATCCGGGCTTCTGCGCGTCGAACCTGGCCTTGGCCCACGGCGTCATCGGGAGCATGGCCTCGTCCGGAGCGATGGGCTGCGCGCCGCCGTCGCCTCCCACGAGTTGCCAGACTCCGGACAGATCGCGCTTCGATGCGGGCGCAGCCTGTGCATTCGGCGCCCCTTGCTGCGAACCGGACTGCGCGTGAGCGGCGATGGAGAAAAGGAAAACTGCCGCAAGCGATGCCAGCAGATACCTCACGAGACGATGTGAGCGATTTCGCACGTTGAAGCTCCTTAGGTTATCCAACGGCTCCGCGCCGCCGCTTTTGTTACCGAATGTCCATCTTCAACACGCGGCCATCGGTAAACACAACTTTTCCTTCAGTATTTCCGGAAAATCCGACGGGCGCTCCGTTTTTAGCGGGAGCGAGTGTGATGGTAATTTGGTCGCCCGGCTTGAGGGAAGTTCTGGTCCAGTTGTTGCGGCGCATGATGCCCGGACTTTGACTTTCGATTCCCCAGTTCACGACTTTGCCCTTGTCGTCCTTCACGTCCAGAAAAATTTCGCAATGCGGATTGGACCACACATATTCCGTCACCGTGCCCGTGAGGGTAATCCAATGCGTCTCGTCATAAGCGGAATTCCCGTGGTGCGCCCACATCGGCCCGCAAACCATGAGAAGACCCGCGATCAAAACAAGGAACGCTGCCGGCCTAAACTTCATGCGACACCCCCACAAAATAAATCCACGCGCGCACGTCGAAACCCCGCTCCGCGTTTCTATAGCTCGGGCAGTTCCGTGCCGTTGGCCAGCACGATCTTTTTAAGACGCAGGATGTTCGTTCCGTTCTTGGCTCGGAAACCGATGGCGGTAATCACGTCGCCGGGCTTGAGCGTGTTCTTGTCCCAGCCGCCGTTGCGAACAAGCATCGCCGGGCTGCGCGCCTCGCAAACCCACTTTTCGATTTCGCCCTTGTCGTTTTTCATGTCCAGATAAACCTGCGTGTGGGGATTTATGAATTCGAAGTTCGTCACGGTGGCTTTGATGGTTACCAGCTTTTCCGTGTCGTAGTTGGTTTCCCCGTGATGCGCCAGGATCGGTGTTGAAACACACAGAACGGCGAGCATCACGACCAGGCAAAGCATGAAGTTCTTCATCTTCCGAGCCTCCTGCAAATAGCAAACGAGTTTAGATACACGATTGCCGCGAATTTTAGAGCTTGGAAAGTGGCTAAGCAAAATATCCCATTGCAACGCGAGTTCTGTCAATCCCAACCGCCACTATTTCGCCGGTGTCGTCTCCTGTTTTTCGATATTTTCAAAGCTGCTGATATCCTCGCAAAACTCTTCCGCCAGGGTCCACTTCGGCTTCAACGCAAAATAGATGGTCCCCGTCCAGGGCTTTGTATACGCCTTCGGATCGTCGATGGTGATTTCGTCCACCAGATGATCGCGGTCGACGCGGCGTATGCGCTCGATGACGTGCAACTGATCGCTGTGCGGGTGTCCGATCCGGTCAAGCCAGGTCTTGTCGTTAAAATTCACGGTATCGGTGACCAGCGTGTCGCCTTCCCAGTGGCCGATCGAATCGCCCATCCACAACGGGCCGAGAGCCGTGTCATGCGGACGGCCATCCGTAAAAATCTGGTGCCGCACGGAGTCCCACTCATAGAGCACAAGGACCTCGCCGGGCGCCTGCACGATCTGCAGCGGGAAGGCGTGGAAAAAAGCGCGTGGAAATCCTGGCGGCGAACAACTGCGGTAAATGGGGTCGTTTGTCTCCGCGAGGGGATAGGCATGAACTCCGAAGGAAGACTTGTGAGCTTTGTATTGCACCTCGCCCCAGGCCGTCATGGGCGGCTCCTCCAGCGTAAGCTCATAAATCCAATAGCGCTCAAGCACCGTGCCCAGCCGGGGACGGTCCTGCATCCACACGCCGGAGAGGTCGTGCGGATCGAAAGATGTAGCTGCCTTCGAGGCTTCCGCGGGCGGCTTGGTTTGAGCAACGGCTGCCGCTCCATGGCCCAAAACCATCGCGAACGCGAGTGCGGCACCAGGCAAATAATTTCGCATTACAAAATTCCTCCCAATTTCGGATTCCCGCGCTGGCTGCCCCTGCGCGCCTCCTACTTTTTCGCCGGCGCCCCCGCACTTTCATCGATGGCCTCGAAACTTTGCTGATCCTCGCAGAACGCTTCGGCCAGCGTCCACTTCGGCTTCAGCACGAATATCTGGTGCGCCGTCCAGGGCTTTGTGTAGGCCTTCGGATCTTCGATGGTGAGATCGTCCACCAGATGGTCGTGGTCAACGCGGCGTATGCGCTCGACGACGTGCAACTGATCGCTGTGCGGGTGCCCCATGCGGTCCAGCCACGTCTTGTCGTTAAAATTCACGGTGTCCGTGACCAGCGTGTCGCCCTCCCAATGCCCAATCGAGTCGCCATTCCACAGCGGGCCGAGAGCCGTGTCATGCGACCGCCCGTCCGTGTAAATCTGATGCCGCGTGGAGTCGTATTCAAACAGCATGATGACCTGGCCAGGCGCCTGCATAATCTGCAGCGGCAACGGGTAAAGATAAATACGCGGGAAACCGAGTGGAGCGCAAGTGTGGTAAACGGGATCGTTCGTTTCCGCCAGGGGATAGGCGTGGGGGCCGAAAGAGGTCTTCGCGGCATTGAGCTGCGCCTGGCCCCAAGCCGTCATGGGCGGCTCTTCCACGGTAAACTTATAGACCCAGTACCGCTCTTCCACCGTGATCAGCCGGGGATGGTCCTGCATCCAGACTCCCGACAAGTCGTGCGGATCGAAGGAACTGGACGCCCTCGGCGACTCGGATGCCGGTTTGGTTTGAGCGCCATTGGTTTGAGCAAGGGCGGCCGCTCCACTGCCCACGGCCAGCGCGAACGCGAGCGCTATGCTCAGTTGCAGCCTACGCATTTCGAAACTCCTTCCGAAACTCGGCTTCCCTTGTTGAATCTAGATTCCACGGATCATACAACGCGGGAGATTGACGGCGTCAAGACCCATTCGTACTACGGGCATGCTACTTCGCCGGCGCCGCCGCATCCTTGTCGATTGTCTGAAAGCTCTCCTCATCCTCGCAGAACTGTTCGGCCAAGGTCCATTTCGGCCGGAGCTGAAATTCGATGTGCGTTGACCACGGCTTCGTGTAGGCCTTCGGATCGTCAATCGTGATGTCGTCCACCAGATGATCGTGGTCTGTCCGCCGTAAGCGCTCGATGACGCGCAGCTGATCGCTGTGCGGATGCCCCATGCGGTCAAGCCATGTCTTTTCGTTGAAATTTACGGTGTCGGCCACCAGCGTGTCTCCCTCCCAGTGTCCGACCGAATCGCCCATCCACAGCGGGCCGAGGGCCGTGTCATGCGCGCGACCGTCCGTATAAATCGGATGCCGGATGGAGTCGTACTCGAAAAGCATGAGAACTTCGCCGGACGTCTGAACGATCTGCATCGGGAACGGATGGAGATAAACCCGCGGCAGGCCGGGCGGGAGGCAGGTGTGGTAAAGGGGATCGTTTGTATCCGCGAGGGGAACCGCATGAACTCCAAACGAGGACTTGGCCGTTTTGAATTTCTCCTCGCCCCAGGCGGTCATCGGCGGCTCCTCGGCGTTGAACTTGTAAATCCAATATCGCTCCATGGTCGTCAATGGACGAGGGCGGTAGTCGAACCAGACTCCCGACAAGTCGTGCGGGTCGAAGGATGCGGAGGAGGAAACCTTCAGCGCATCGGCCGATGGCTGCTTGGTTTGAGCGGATAGCGCCTGCGAACAGCCCAGGATAAGCGCAAGCGTGAGCGCGATACCAAGCACTTGATTTCGCATTGCGATACTCCTCCCGAAACTTTCCATTGTTCATCAATTGTTCATCAATACAATTTTTATTCAGTTTCCGGAGATCATACACTGCCGGAGTTCCACGCCGTCAAGACCAATTCAAAGCCGTGCACAATAACCCTGTTGCAGTGGGTGCCCCATCCTTTGCGGGTTGTGCAAAGGGTGGGGGTTTTGATTTGATTCCCGTCAAACGAAAAACCCCACCCTTGCAGAAACCGCAAGGATGGGGCACCCAATTCAACACAATTTTTTCAGCCGACTTTTACAAACCGACTCTTCAAAAGCAGAAACACGTCACTCCAGCTCGGACGGAATAAAATATCCCACCTTGTTGTTCGGGGCGGAGCCGTACCACATGCGGCCCTGCGCATCGAGGAAGAATTCCTTCATCATGTTTTCGGATTGCGCGTAAGGAAATTCCGTGACCTTGCCGGTTTTGGGATTGAGGCGGCCGACGACGTCCATCTCGTCGGACGAGTACCAGATGTTGTGATTGCGGTCGATCCCCAGCGCGTAGGGGGTCGCTCGCGGGCCGGGCAATTCGAATTCCTTGAAGGTTTGCGTCCGGGGATCGAACCGGCCGATTTTGCCGCTCTGATATTCCGCGAACCAGACGATGCCGTCCTCATCAATTTCGATGCGGCGCGGCCAGCCGCCTTTTGTGGGCGGGTCCCATTTCGTCACCTTATTCGTTTTCGCATCGACCATGCCGATTTTTCCTTGCGGATAAAATTCCGCGAACCAGACATTGCCGCTCTTGTCGAGCTCGATGCCGTACGGCGAAAACGCGTCCGGGAAATGGGAAAATTCATTGTTTTTGGGATCGTAGACCGTCAGATTCGCGAACACGGCCGATCCCCACACGCGTCCTTGCGGATCGACCCGCACGGTGTGCTTCGAGCCGCCGTCCTCCAAACCTTCCATCCCCTGCTTGTACGTGTCCTGATATTCCGTGATGAGTTTCGTTTTCGGGTCCCAGCGGCCCACTTTGTTTGCTGCTTGCTCGGAGATCCACACCGAACCATCCGGCGCGGGAACGGCCGAATGAATGCCGGCGGCAAACGAATTCGGCGCGGTGAATTCCTGAATCGCGCCGGTCTTCGGGTCGAGCATCCCAAGAGTGTTCGCCGTGCCCATGTCCGGAATCCAGAGTTTGCCGTCCTTGTCGGGCGCGGCGCTGAAGGGCATGCGATTCGGGCCAGGCATGTCGTATTCGACGTACCTGATTTTCAATCCTTCGTCGCTGACGGGGCGCAGCGTGGCCTTGTATCCGGGCATGCCGGCGGGAGATTTCGGGAGCTTCGCGTCCACGCCAAACGCGTCATTCAAATAATCGGTGAGGACGACGGCATCTTCCTTGTTGATGTGATTGGCCAGGCGCGCGCGGCGCGTGTCGAGCATGAAGTTGACCGCCTGCGTCCAGCCGTCGTGGTCGCGGATCACCGCGGCCATGCGGGTTTGAAATCCGTGGCACGCGAAGCAGTTCCCCGTCAGGATGTCCTTGCCCTTTCCGGCAGGCATCAGCGCCTTGCCTTGGTACAGCGAAAGATCGCTCCAGCGCAGCGCGCCTTGCTGAAGTGCAAAATCGAGCGACGGCGCATCGCCCGCCGCAAGTTTCACTCCCGTGCGAGGATCGGCCTTGTATCCAGCGGCGGTAACGCGAATTTGATACTCGCCCGGCGGCAAATTGGAAATCCGGTAGCGGCCCTGACTATCGGACATGACGTTCACGGTAATTTTGGATTGCTGGTTCTGTGCGTGCACGAACGCGCCGCGAAAGGGAGCGCCTGCAGGGTCCTTTACAACGCCGGAAATATTTGCGTCCGCCGCGCCATACATGAGCGCGGCGCAAAAAACGATCAGCCCTGCCGCTTTCCAAAATTGGTTCATGAATTGTCTCCCTCTTCGCCTCGCGCTTTGCGAAAGGCTGACGGCCTGAATGCGCGAGAACAGAATTTCGATCATGGGGCCCTGTTCGCTCTTCATCGACTGTTGCAGGGATTTTACCATGCCGAAAGCGGTTCACGGCGCGCTCCATTCTGGTGGCGCCGGCGCCACCATTTCTTGCGCGAATCGTGGCGCGCAACTCCCGAGCCGTGCTATTCTGCGCGTCACATCGCGAAAAAGGAGATCCTGCATGGAACGAAAAAAGGCGTCCGACTTCAACCAGGAATTGTTCAACCTGTTTGACCGGTACGTTCACGGAGGAATCAACCGCCGCGAGTTCATGGACGGCACGGCGAAATTTGCGGTCGGCGGCATGACGGCCTCCGCCATTTTTGAGGCGCTCAGCCCAAATTATGCGCTCGCCGAGCAAGTCCCCAAGGACGACAAGCGCCTGAAGACGGAAACCATCACGTTCCAATCGCCGCAAGGCTACGGAACCATCAGCGCATATCTCGCGCGCCCCGCCGACGCCAAGGGCAAATTGCCTGGCGTGCTCGTGGTCCATGAAAATCGCGGACTGAATCCGTATATCGCGGATGTCGCGCGCCGGCTGGGCGTCGCGGGCTACCTCGCGCTTGCGCCGGACGAATTGACGCCGGTCGGAGGATATCCCGGCGATGACGACAAGGGGCGCGATCTCCAAGCAAAACTCGATCCCAAGAAAATGATGGAGGACTGGTACGCGGCCGCGATGTTTCTGAAAACGCATCCGGCATGCACCGGGAAAATCGGCGTTGTCGGTTTTTGTTACGGTGGAAGCGTGGCGAACGCGCTGGCGGTCCGCATTCCGGATCTCGCGGCGGCGGTCCCATTCTATGGAATGCAGCCCACGGCGGAAGAGGTCGCCAGGATCAAAGCGCCGCTGCTCATTCACTACGGCGGGCTGGACGAGCGCGTCAATGCGGGATGGCCGGCCTTCGAGGCGGCATTGAAGGCGAATCACATCGCGTACTCGGCGTACATCTACGAAGGAGCCAATCACGGCTTCCACAACGATACGACGCCGCGCTATGACAAGGCCGCCGCCACGCTGGCCTGGGACCGCACACTGGAATTTTTTAACAAGACGCTGCGGTAGCACAGGCTTCAGCCTCTGTGGTTTGAATTGCAGTTCATCTAGGGTGTCAAACCACGGAACACAGGCTGAAGCCTGTGCTACTAAGAAACAGCGAATTACCGGATCGATCCGATTTCGGTTTCCACAAACACTTCGTGTTCCAGTCCCAGATCGCGCGCGGAAGGCGTGAGGATGGTCTTGCGGCCGATGAAGATTTTTTCGCTGCGCGTCATCGCGCGGCGCACATCGTTTTCGCTGACAAACTCTTGTATTTCGATTGCCGCTTTCGCCGGAGTCTCTGGCTTCTTTACGGCATCGGGAATTGGAGTGGGAATGGCGGGTGCCGCCACGGCTTTTGTTGCGACGCACGGGGCTGCGGACACATTCGCCGCCGTCTCCGGCTTCGGCTTCGCGGAACCAAACAAGCGCGCGGCAATTTCGCCGGCGATGGACGACGGGCTTGCCGATTCTTTCGGCGAGGGCGCCGAGGGAGTCGCGAGTGCATCTGCGGATGCGGGCGCTGACTTTGGCGCGCCACTTCCGCGAGCGATCCCTTGCGCCGCAAGCACGCTTTCAACCACGCGTGCGATCGCGGCGCGATCCACACGAGTGGCCGATGCCGCTGGAGCCGGTGCGGCGGATTTCTGTTCCTCCGGCTTCGTCCCGGGAAAAATTGCCGGCGCGCTCGGCGCGGATTCCGGCACGGGTGCTGTTGGCATGTTCACCTTCTCCTGAACCGCTTCCGGCGCGGTCAAAGTCGCGGCGCCCGCCATGCGCTCGTTCGCAGGGATGGTGCGGTGCTCGATGGGGCGCGATTCCCACGCGATGCGTTTCACGTTCATCAAATGTTGCGGGCCGATATTGTCCGAAGTAATGTTTCCGCCGGGCGCTCCGCATCCCAGCGTCATGGCCGGAAAAAGATTCGTCGAATAGCCGATCGCGCCATGCACCGACGCGCTGTTCACCACCACTCGAAACGCGGGCATGGCTTCGCCGAACTTCAGAATCGCGGCGCGATCCTGCGAGTGAATCGCGCAGGTGTGCCCCAGCCCGCCGAATTCCAGCAATCTGCGACACAGCGCGATTCCCGCGGCAAGATTTTCCACCGCATAAAACGCCAGGATCGGCGACAACTTTTCGGCCGAGAGTGGAAATTCGCGCCCCACCTGTTGCGGTTCAAGGCGCGCGATCAGCACGCGCGTCGCCGGCGGCGCTTGGATGCCCGCCATCGCGGCAATCACGGTCGCGGCGCGGCCCACAATTTGCGTATTGGGCGTGTGCGATCCCGGCAGGAACACCACGCGCGCCAACTTTTCAATTTCTTCGGCAGAAAGAAAATAACCGCCCTGCTTGCGGCATTCCTCGAGCGCGAGATCGCGCACCGATTCTTCCGCCACGATGGCCTGCTCGGACGAGCAAATCGTTCCGTAATCGAATGTTTTTCCAGCAAAGATGTCCGCGACGGCCTTGCGCACATCCGCGGTGCGCTCGATAAACGCGGGCACGTTGCCGGGGCCGACGCCGTAGGCCGGCTTGCCCGAGCCGTACGCCGCGCGCACGAGGCCCGTGCCGCCCGTCGCGAGAATCACGCCAACCTCGGGGCGCCGCATCAATTCGCGCGTGCCTTCGAGCGTGGTGTGCTTCATGCACTGGACGAGTCCCTCGGGCGCGCCCGCCGCGAGCGCGGCACGTTCGAGCAGTTGGGCCGCCTGGCAGATGCACCGGATGGCCGAGGGATGCGGGCTCAACACGATCGCGTTTTGCGATTTGATGGAAATCAGCGTTTTGTAAATGGCCGTGGAGGTGGGATTCGTGGAGGGAATCACGGCCGCAACGACGCCAATAGGGGACGCCACTTCGACGATGCCCTTTTCGCGGTCCTCGTGCAGGATGCCGACCGTGCGCATGCCGCGAATCGCTCGCGGCACGTTCACCGCGGCAAACGTATTCTTCAGAATTTTATCGGGAACGTTCCCGAATCCGGTTTCCTCGACGGCCGCGCGCGCCAGCGGTTCCGCGTTTTCAGCAGCCGCTTTCGCGCAGGCCTCCACGATCGCGTCGACTTGTTCCTGGGAAAATGCCGAGAATTGTTTTTGTGCGGCGGCGGCACGCGCCGCCAGCTCGCGGGCTTCTTGAATGGAGATGAGGTCGCGATCGCGCAGGCTCAAAACGCTTTACCCTCTCCCACAAGTTTTGCTGGTGCGGCTCGACCGTTGTAGCTCGCCTCTTCAGAGGCGAGGGGCTTGATTAGGGAGCGCGGAAAAAACCCCGCCTCTGAAGAGGCGGGCTACAACAAAAGCGTGCCGCTCTGGCGCGGCAATTCCACGTCCCTTACTTCTTCACTCCGGGAGGCGCGCCGCCTCCGGGCAAAATCTTTTCGACGTGCTCGTGCGGGCGCGGGATTACGTGCACGGAAACCAACTCGCCCACGCGGCGCGCGGCGGCGGCTCCCGCGTCAGTCGCGGCCTTGACGGCGCCCACATCGCCTCGCACCATCACCGTGACATATCCCGAACCAATATATTCCTTGCCAATCAAGACGACATTGGCGGCCTTGACCATGGCGTCGGCGGCTTCAATCGAGGCGACCAGGCCCTTGGTCTCAATCATCCCCAGTGCTTCGTTGGACATGCGCTCCTCGTCTCGGCTTGTCCGGGGCATCCTTGCCAATCGCCCTGTGCTGTGCCACCGGAAGGGCTGAGCCTAGCATGGCCCACGCGGTGAATCAAGAAAATGCGGAAGAAAACTCGTTTCCCGGAAGGCTTCCGTTACGTTGAGGATCTTGTTTTGGTAGCGCCGGCGTCTCGCCGGTTCTGTTCTGGATTTGTATTGGGGGGGGAAACGCCGACTCTTGCCGCGGCCACGCCGTCGCGCGTGCTGTTTTTGATCGCGTACATGGCTTCGTCGGCCAGGTGGAGCAATTCCACCTTGGACTTTGCATCCGACGGAAACGACGCCACGCCGACGCTGGCCGTGAAGTGGATGTCCAGCCCTTCGCTGGTCAGCCAGTGCGTCTCGCCGATTAATTTATGCAGGCGGTGGGCGACGATAAACGCGTTTTCCCTCGCGGCCTGCGGCAACACGATCACGAATTCATCGCCGCCGTAGCGAAATGCAAAATCGATTTTGCGGCAGGCGTTCTTCACGAGTTGCCCGACTTCGGCAAGAAGCTTCGATCCGATCAGATGCCCATAGGTGTCGTTAATGCCCTTGAAGTGATCGAGGTCGATAAACACCACGGAAAATTCGTAGCCGTAACGCTGCGAGCGGTAAATTTCCGTCTCCAGAATAAAATCCATGTGCCGCGCGTTATAGAGGCTCGTGCAATCGTCGGTAATCGTGAGTTCGTGGATGCGCTTCACGTGGCGCGCGTTTTCCAGGGCGATCGCCGCAAAATCCGCCAGGGCTTCGAGCAGCGCCAGATCGCGCTCCATGAAGCCTTCCTTCTCCACGCAATTGATCAATTCGATGACGCCCAGGCAATGGTCGCGGTATCGCACCGGAACGGCCACGATTGACCGCGTCTCCATTTTTGTTTTTTCGTCGACCTTGGCGAAAAATCGCGTGTCATTGGCCACGTCGGGGACAATCACGGCTTCGTCGTTTTGCGCCACCCAGCCGGCGATTCCCTGCCCCATCTTGATGCGTACATCCTTCAGCTCCTGGGAGCCCTTGCCCACGGCCAGCTCGAAATACAACTCCTGCTTCGCTTCGTCGAGGAGGAGCAGCGACCAGGTATCCGGGCGCAGAAATTCATCGATTTTTTCCATGATGGTGCGAAGGACTTGATCGAGCTGAAGAGAGGAGGTAAGCGCCTTGCCGAGTTCGTGGAAGACCGCGATTTCGCCAGCCTCGCGTTGTTCTCCGCGAACTTCCGCGTTGTGCCGCCGCTCTGATCCAGGAAAATTATCTGACGTGGTCACTGAAAGCCTTAGCGACATAGTCTATCGCGGGTTACCCGCCACCGACGGAAAAAGACTGGGCAATGAAAATTATAGTCAACTCTTATCCATCCATGCAACGCCCACTTTACCGGCAGTTGTCCGATAGTACAGGGTATCCGAAAGGGTCCCGCGTGCGCGCCTTCCCCATGAGATTGACACTCCCGCGCCGCCCGCCTATATTCGCTGAGACCGCGAAACGATCGAAAAACAACCATGACCAAGGGCACTTTCGGCGAAACCCTAAAACGCGAACGGGAAATGCGGGGCGTCACCCTGGACGAAATTGCGGGAGCCACGCGCATCGCCTCACGCTTCCTGAGGGCCATCGAGAACGAAGAGTGGGATCAGCTTCCCGGCGGCGTCTTCAACCGGGGATTCGTCCGATCCATTGCCCGCTATCTTGGGCTCGATGAGGAAAATACCGTTGCGGAATACGTCCTGGCCGTTGACGAGCGGCAAAATGTTCCGGTGTGGACTGGCCGGCCTCCCGCAGTTACGCCCGAACAACCTTGGCTTGCCTGGATCATCGCTGCCATTATTATTTTTGCGCTGTTAGCGGGAGGCTGGTTAGGGGTGCGGCGCCTCCTTGCCTGGCGAGCGGCATCGCGCGCGGCGCGGGCCGGGGCTGCGATCTCCGCTCCTCTGGACACCGTGCAGCAGCCCGAGCCTTCACCTGTTCCTCAAAGCGATGCCGCGCCACTTTCAAATACTCCCGGTGAAATATCCGGAACACCGTCCGTGGATTCGGCCCCCGCGCCGGCCCCCGCTCCATCTGTAGCGCCCACCGTAGCCACGGATTCCGCTTTCGCCACGGCGCCGAGTTCGCCAGAGACCGGTCCATTCAAACTGAAGATCGAGGCGGGAAAGGAAACGGACGTGACCGTCGATGCCGACTCGAAGCGCGTCTTCCAAGGACCGATGAAAGCCGGCCAATATCGCGTCTTCAGGGCCAGGAATCGTTTCGAGGTGTCCTCCAGCGATGCGGGAGCGGTCCTCCTGGAAATGAACGGTAAAATGCTCGCTCCCATTGGTCCACCGGACCACGCGGGCACGGTCACGATTACGCGCGATTCTCTGAAAGCAGCATCGGGAGGCCAAAATTAGCGCCGCATGGAAAGAGGAAATTCGTTCGGGCCAGGCCACGCTGGAGAGAAAACTGGCATTTTTCGGCGAGGTGGCTTCGATCCCGCCTGATGATCGCATCGAGGTTCTCTGCATTCTCGCGGCGGACTCGGATTCCTCGATTCGCGAGAAGGCTGCGGATGGAATGCGAACCGCGCCATTGAAGGATGTGCTCGCGGCTCTCGCGCGGCCCGGCGGCGCTCCGGAAATGTACGCCTACTGCGCGGGAGAGTTTGCACGCAGGCCCGGAGTGGCCGACACGCTGGCCCACAATCTCACGTGCCCGGCCGAAGTTCTTAGGCCAGTCATCGGCCATCTTTCGGTCACAGCCATTCAAGACCTATTCGAGGACCTCGACCGCCTGAGTACGTCTCCCACACTGGTCGCCGACCTCATCGCTTCCGCCGCGATTAACGCGGAACAGCGCCTCATGCTGCAGGAGTTGCAGCGGCAGGAACCCGAGCCTGCTGAAGCATTCTTCAAGGCCGCGGAACTGGCCGAACCGGACCAGGCGAAACGCGAAACGCTGCTGCAAAAAATTGCGAAGATGCGCGTGGTCGACCGCGTGCAACTCGCGGTCAAGGGGGGACGCGGCGAGCGGCTCTTGCTGGTCCGCGATACTTGCCGCGTGGTGCAGCGCGCGGTCCTTCAATCGCCCCTGCTCAGCGAACAGGAAGTCGAGGCTTTTGCCAGCATGGCCACGCTCACGGACGAAACGCTTCGTCTGATTGCCGCCAACCGCAAGTTTCGCAAAAACTACGCCATTGTTCGTGCATTAATGTTCAATCCAAAGACGCCGCTGGAAGTCACACTCAGCATGTTGCCGCATTTAAAGCCGCTCGACCTCAAATTCCTGGCCGGGAGCAAGAACATCGCCGAAACTCTGCGCACGTCCGCCATGCGCCTAAAGCGCCAGCGCAGCGCGGAGCCCAAGTAAAATTCTTGGAACCACGGATGAACGCGGATAGACACCGATAGAAAAAAAATAAAAACCGAGCGGAACGAAATCGGTTTTCCTGCCTGTATTTTTTCAATAACTTGGAAGATGAGGTTTAGTAGCGCGGGCCTCAGCCTGCGGGGGTTGGATCCAGCAAACACTAACCCCTGCAGGCTGAAGCCCGCGCTACGTATGGCCGGTTTCTAAGCCCAGGAAAATCCGTGCTTCGCAAGCGGCACCGAACGCACGCGCTCGCCGGTAATTTCAAAAATCGCGTTACACACGGCCGGCAGAATCGGTGGCAAAGCCGGCTCGCCCAAGCCCGTGGGAGAATTCGGCGTCGTCAGAAAGTGGACTTCGATCTCCGGCGGCGCTTGCGCCATTCGCACAGGCGGATACTGGTGGAAATTGCTCTGCACCGCGCGGCCCTTGTCGATGGTGATTTCGTAGGACATCACCTGGCTCAGCGCGTCGATTACGGCGCCCTGCACCTGGTTCACGGCGTTGCTGGGATTGACGATTTGGCTGCCGATGTCTCCCGCAACCCAAATTTTGTGAATCTTCACGCGCTTTTTCTCGTCGACGCTCAGTTCCACAACCTCGGCAAAATATCCGCGGTGGGAAAAATAGAACGCCACGCCCTTGGCGCGCCCTTTCGGAAGCTGGCTGCGCGAACTCCAGCCGGACTTTTCCGCGACTAGTTCCAGGACGCCTCTCATGCGCGCCGCGTCAATGTCCGGCTCACCGGGATTGGGCGGCGTGTTTGGATTGGATACGCGCGGAGCGGCCAGCATTTCGAGGCGGAACTGCACCGGGTCCTTCCCCGCCGCGTGCGCCACTTCATCGACAAAAGACTGAAAAACGAATCCCAGACCGTTGCTGCGCGGCGCGCGCATGGCCCCGGTCGGAATGCCAAATGGCATCAGGGAAACATTGAGCGAATAGTCCGGAAGAAACGTTCCCGGAAATTCGTTCGGCGGCAGATTGGCTGCGTAGGCGAATAGATCGTGGTCGCCGAACGCCACATAGTGAGTCCGCCACGCCGCGATTTTCCCGGAAGCATCGAGCCCCGCCTTGAGGAAATGGAAACCCGCGGGCCGGTAAAAATCGTGCGCCATGTCCTCTTCGCGCGTCCACAGCAGCTTGACGGGCACGCCCACTTCCTTCGAAATCCAGGCAGCCTCGACCGTGTAATCGTTCGACAGGCGGCGGCCAAATCCGCCACCCGCGCGCATCAGGTGAATGGTGACGTTCTCCGGCGAAATTCCGAGCGTTGCGGCGACCAACTGACGTCCGGCCTCGGGCGTCTGCGTGGGAGCCCACAACTCGACTTTGCCGTCCTTGAAATGCGCCGCGCAGTTCTGCGGTTCCAGCGGCGCGTGCGAAAGGAACGGATAGGAGTAGGCTGCCTCGACGACTTTCGCGGCTTTCCCCATCGCCGCGGCATCGTCGCCATCCTTGCGGTAGACGTATCCGGGCGCCTGCTGCGAAAGTTCTAGAGCGCGGCGCGCATACCCTTCGCTGCTTTCCTTCGCCGTCGCGCCTTCGTCCCACTTCACTTGCAGCTTCTTCCGCGCGGTGTTCGCCTGCCACCAACTGTCGGCGACGATGGCCACGCCGGGCATCAACCCGTTCAAATCCGTTCCGCCGGCAACGATAAATGCGTGACGGATGCCGGGCATCGCCTTGATTTCGTCCAGGTTCGCGCTGACAACTTTGCCGCCGTATACGGGACACTTCTGGAAGACCGCGAACAACATTCCCGGCAGGACAAAATCGATGCTGTAGATCGGCTTGCCGACAACGATCGAAGCGTTGTCCACGCCGTGCATCGGCTGCCCCATGATTTTGTAATCTTTTGCGGCTTTTACCTTCACCGTTTTCAGATCGGGCGGAGTGAGCGTCGCAGCCTTGGCCGCGAGTTCACCGTAGCCGAGCGAGCGGTTCGTCGCGCCATGAATCACGCGCCCGAGCGAAGTGGTGAGCTCGGACTCCGGCACGTTCCAGGTCTGCGCCGCCGCCGTGACGAACATCTGACGGCCCGCCGCGCCGACTTTTCGAAGCGGATCCCAGTTCACCGGCGTGGACGTGCTCCCTCCGGCGCGCTGCGGCCCGTATTTCTTTTCATCGAGATCGGCCTGCTGAACTTTCACGTCCTTCCAGTCCACGTCCAGTTCGTCCGCAATGATCATCGGCAAGGCGGTCTTGATTCCCTGCCCGACTTCGGGATTCTTGGACATGATCGTGACGCTGCCGTCGGCCATCACGCGAATGAACGCCGTGGCCACAAATACGGCATTCGGCGACGCCGGGGCCGGCGGAAGCGCCTTCAGTCCGCCCTGCGCAAAAACCGTGGAAATGGGATCGGCATACAGCGCCAGTAGAAAACCGCCTCCGCCGACTGCGCTCATGCGGAGGAAGGAACGCCGGTCGATCCCTGTGGAATTCGTGAGATTGGAAGTTCCGGGTGTGGTTGCCATGATGTCTCCTTATTCCTTCCCCGCCAAATTGCTGGCGGTTTGCGCGGCTGGCATGATTCCATTCTGGGCGATTACAGCGGCGCGGTGAATTGCGGGCCGGATGCGCAGGTACGTGCCGCAGCGGCAAATGTTGCCGTTCATGGCGTCTTCGATTTCCGTGTCGGTTGGATTTGGAGTATGCGCGAGCAGCGCCGAGGCCGACATCATCTGCCCGGCTTGGCAGTAGCCGCATTGGGGCACGTCGAGTTCCTGCCAGGCGAGCTGGACGGCGTGCGTCCCGTTCGCCGAAAGCCCTTCGATCGTCGTGATCTGCGCGTTTGCCGCGGCCGATACCGGCGTCTGGCAGGAGCGCACGGCCCGCCCGTTGAGATGCACGGTGCACGCGCCGCACAACCCCGCGCCGCAGCCAAACTTTGTCCCCTTCATGCCGAGGACATCCCGGAGCACCCACAACAAAGGCATATCCGCTGGCACATCGACAGACGTAGACCGCCCGTTCACATTTAATTGGTATGGCATGGTATTCGCTCCCGGTACTCTGAGGGTTAAACCGTGGGCCCCCGACTACATTGTGAATTCAATTTCACCCATCGATTCTAACACCGCAATCCCTCGCCGTGGCAAGCGCTGAAATGCGGAAATGTTCAGAACATTTCGCGAGGATTTCTAAAATGTGTCGACAGTGCCGGTAGCGCGGGTTATTCAGGTTGCGGAAAAAGTCGGTTCGTAGCAGTTTTAGTAGCACAGGCTTCAGCCTGTGTGGTTTTGATTTGCGGCAAACTAAAGTCAAAAGAACACAGGCTGAAGCCTGTGCTACTAGGAGAAATACGAGTTGGCACAATGGTTTTTCTGCCGGGTTCTATTCCTTCCCGGTTTTCATCTTCCAATCCTTCACGGGGATGCGCGGCATTTCGAACAGGTCCGATGTGCGGGCGTACCATCCTCGGCCGTGCATGCGGCCGATGAGTTTTAATTTTGGCGTGTCGATGTAATGATTCGCGGCGTCGAGGACGAATTCATCGCGGATATGCATGGCCAGAACGCGGCCCAGGACCAGCCCGGTCTCGCCCAAATCCACGATCTGCATGAGTTCACATTCCATTGCGACAGGGCTTTCCGCAATCCGCGGCGGCTTCACGCGCACGGACGACACGGTCGTCAATCCGGCCTGCTCCAGTTCGTTTACGCCTTGATCGAATTCGATCGCGGTGATGTTCATTTTCTCGGCGTTCTCTTCGGACACCAGATTGACGACGAATTGCCGTGTTTCGAGAATATTCACGCGGCTGTCTTTGGGCCGCCCCGGCTTGTAACTGGCCATACCTATGCCCACGACTGGGGGATTTCCCGAAAACGCGTTGAAGAACGAGAATGCCCCAGCGTTGAGCACCCCTTTTGCATCCTGGGTGACGACCCACGCGATCGGACGCGGCGTCACGGTCGAGACCAGCAGCTTGTAGCATTCCTTGCCCGGGATTTCCCTGAAGTCGAACAGCATGATCCAAAATCCTCCCATGTCAGAAATGCGAACATAGCTTACAACAGGATTGCTCGGCGGAACATGCTGCACTGGCCCGGGAGTCGTTTCCCTTTCGAGATAGTCGTTCGCAACACTAGGGATTGACTGCACGCAATATACGTGTTACACGTACACTGCGTGCTACACGCACGTGGATCACAAGGATTATGGCGACCGCAAACGAAATCGGAAAGCAGAATCTGACCGTTCGGCTCGACCGGCAGACTATCCACAAGGCAAGGATCGTCGCTGCGCGGCGTTCCACGTCCATCAGCGGACTGCTGGCCCGGCAAATCGAGATCCTCGTTGGCGAGGAAGAGGCTTACGAGCGCGCCGAGCGGCAGGCCTTGTCGCTCCTCGACCTGGGTTTCCATTTGGGCGGCACCATGAAAACCCGTCGCGATGAACTTCATGACCGGTAAGACGTTCATCGATACGAGCGTCCTGATCCATGCGCATGACGTGGACGCAAAGGCCAAGCACGAAACGGCAAAGGCTGTCCTGCGAGAGCTTTGGAGCGAGCGAACGGGAGTTCTCAGTTTGCAGGTGCTGGAGGAGTTCTACATTAGCGTCACGCAAAAGATCGCCTCCCCCCTGCACAGGGATTTAGCGCGCAGTGTGGTGAACAGCTACTCGATCTGGTGCATGGAAACAACTTCGGAGGAAATTTTCGCGGCATTGCAAATCGAGGACGAATCGCGGATCGGGTTCTGGGATGCGCTGATCGTTTCGTCCGCCGTCAAGAGCGGCGCGGATCGGATCCTCTCGGAAGATTTGAACGCAGGGCAATGGATGGCCGGCATTCGGATTGAAAATCCGTTCCAGGAGCACTCGTGACGGCCTTGCGCACAAATTATCCGCTGACCGGCGCGTCTTTACTTCGGGCGCTATGCGTGGTAATTTGTTTCCCCGTAACCGCCATCGTAGCGCCAGGCGGCAGGGCTACTGTTAAACTACTCTGCAGCGATTTTGTCGCGGCTCGAACCCTCCCAATTACGCGGAACACGTCTCTCCCGATCCCCATTCCAGGGGCTTGGTTTGGACGATTCTCGGACGCAGGGCTTCCCGACGCATGTACGGCGGAGGCCATAAAGGGGACATCTTGCTTAAACTTCGCAAAGTAGAACTCGTTGGGTTCAAATCCTTCTGCGAAAAGACGCAGATCACGTTCAGCGGCCGTGGGCTTACCTGCATCATCGGCCCCAACGGCTGCGGCAAGTCCAATATCGTGGACGCCATTTCGTGGGTTCTGGGCGAGCAGAGCCACAAATCGCTGCGCGCCGAGCGCATGTCCGACTGCATTTTTAATGGCACGGTCAAGCGGCCTCCGCTGGGCCTGGCGGAAGTGACGCTGACGCTGATCGATCCGGAGTTGGCCGAGGCCGCGGAGTTTGTGCTGGGATCGCAAAATGGCGAAACAGCGGCGCTGGGACCTGTCGGCGTTCCGGATAGCGTGCACGGAGGAATTGCAAAGGCTTTTAACACAGAGGACACAGAGAATACGGAGAGCACGGAGAGCAGCGCCGAGAACGCGGATTCCGCGGACGGCGATGCACCGGAAGAAACACAAGCGGAGGGCGAAGGGGCGAAAGAGCCGTCCTTCCTGAAGAAAAAGCGCACGGCGGCGGAAAAGCGCGCCATGAATTTGAATCCCGGCGAAGTGATCGTGGGGCGGCGGTTGTATCGCTCGGGCCAGAGCGAGTATCTGATCAATGGCCGCGTGGCGCGGCTGCGCGACATTCAGGATTTGTTCATGGGGATCGGGCTCGGCCCGGACTCTTACGCGATCATCGAGCAGGGGCGCATCGGCCAGATTCTCAGCTCGAAGCCGACGGACCGGCGCGCCATCATCGAGGAAGCCGCGGGAATCACGAAATTCAAGACCAAGCGGCGACTGTCCGAAGCCAAGCTGGAATCCTCCAAGCTGAATCTTTCCCGCGTCAACGACATCTACGTCGAGGTCGAAAAGCAGCTTGCGTCTCTCAAGCGCCAGGCCTCGAAGGCCCGGCGTTACGCCGAAATCCGCGAGGAAATGCGCGGCATGCTCCGCCAGGTTCTGGCGAGCAAAGCCAAGGAACTGGACATCGAGGCGGAGCGCGTGGCGAATCTGCTGGGCGGAATTTCGCAACGAGAATCGAACGAAGCGCAGTCGGTGAATCAATGGGAAACGGAACAGGAGCGCCTCTCGTCGCGCACCTTCGAACTCGAAGCCGAACTGCGGCAGCACCAGAACGTTCTGGGGCAAACGGCGCTCGAATTGGACCGCAGCGAAAACCGCATTCTTTTCAACCGGCAGCGCACCACGGAACTGACCGCGCGGCTCCAGCAATTGAACGCGGAAATCGAGCAGGGCGGGGCGCAAGCCGCGCAGGTCGAGGCGCGCGCCGCATCGCATGGCGAGTCGGTCTCCTCGCTCAAGGCCGAAGTCGCGGGCGTTGGAACCATTCTGGCGACACTGGCGACGGCCAGCGCCGACCTCTCGGGCGCGCACGATTCCGCCGAAAAACGCATTGCGACGCTGCGGCAGTCCGCCGCCGAACTCGGCGACGAACTGACGCGCTTGCACGGCGAACAGGCGCAGGCCGAGCAGACGCTGGCGCATCGCGTCGAGGGCGTGACGCGCCACGAGCGGCAGGAACAGCAATTGCTCGAGGAATCCCTGCACCATCGCGAACGCGCGCAGGCCGCCGACCTGCACTGGCAATCCGTGCTGGAACGCACGCGCGCGCTTGAAGAGACGGTGCGGAACGCGCAAGCCAGCATTGCCGACCTGCGCCGCGAGCAGCAGGAAGCCACAGCGCGCGCCTCGGCTTCGCGCGATGCGCTCGCCGGAGGGAAAGCCCGGCGCGCATCGGTCCAGCAGATTTTGAATGAACGCTCCTACACGGCCGACGCGGTCCAGAAACTTTTCGCTTCCAGCCAGAGCGGAGATCAATCCGCCGCCGGCTTCCGCGCCGTTGGCGTGCTTGCCGATTACGCCGAAGTCGGACAGGAATACGAGAACGCCATCGAACAATTTTTGCGCGAGGAACTGGAGTACGTTGTCGTCGAAACGTTTGACGTGGCCCGCGCGGGTATTGCCATGTTGCGCGACGATGTGGGCGGCTGCGCGACGTTCTTCGTCGATTCCCTGCGCAATGTGACGGTGCAGCCGGACGAGCCGCTCGTGTCCTTCGACATCGAGCGGGAAACCGTTTCGCGCCTCGACCGCCTGGTCGAATTCCGCGATCCCCTGGGCACGGCCGCAAAACAGTTTTTGCCGCGCCTGAAGTCGGCCTTCCTCGTGGAACAATCCGCGGTGGCCGAGCGGCTGGCGCGCGAGAATCCGGCGTACTCCTTCGTAACGCCCGATGGCACCACGTATCAGGGCCGCGTCGTGAGCGGCGGGCGCCTATCCGAGTCCGGCCCTCTGGGCATGAAACGCGAATTGCGCGCCCTGGAGGCCGAAGTCCTGCATCTCGAACGCGAGGCGGCGGATGCACAGGCCGCGGTCCAGTGCATTGAAGAAGAGCGCCGCGCGAACGAATTGGCTCTCGAACAGGCCACCACGCAGCACGTCGAATCCCAAAAGCTGTCGGTAGCCGCAACCTTGCAGCGCGACCAGGCCCGAAGCGACATGGTGCGCATCGGAATCGAACTGAAGGACTGCCAGACGGAACTCGCGCGCCTGCGCAACGATGCCGCAGCCGCAAAACAGCGCGCCGAGGCCGCACAAAACAAACGCGGAGAAATTTCCAGCGCACGCGCGGCAACCGAACAGGAAATCGTCCAGGCGATGGAACAACAAATCGTCCTGCGGCAAACGGCGCAGGCAAAGCAGGAAGACCTGGCGGCGCGGCGCGCGGAGCTGGCCGGGCTCGCCGAACGCCTCGCCAGCGTCGAGACGATCGCGGCGCGGATGGCCCACGAACTCCAGGCGCTCGTGGCCCGGCGCTCGGTGCTCGTCCAGCAACGCGATTCTCTGGTGAAGGAACAGGAACAGCTCGCAACGCAGACTGCCGAACATCAGCGGCAGGTCGAATCGCTTCGCACGGAAAAGGCGCGCCTCGAAGGGCTCGGCGCGGGGATGGAGAAGGAGTTCAACGAAACGCGCGTGCTCTCGACGCAGGCGGACGACACGCTCCGCATGGCCCGCCAAAAACTCGGCGACTTCCGCGAGGAGCGCGGCAAACTGGACATCGAACGCGTCCGCAACGAATCCGAACGCGAGCACCTGCGGCAATCGTGCTTCGAGGAACTGAACGCCCAGCCGGAAGATCTGATCGCGGAATTCCCCGCCCTTCTGTCAGGCGAGGAACTGCGCACGTCCGACGAGCAGTACCACGAACTAAAATCGCGGATCGAGGCCATGGGCCCGATCAACATGATGGCGCTCGAGGAATACAACGAGTGCGAACAGCGGTTCGATTTTCTGGGCCGCGAACGC
This sequence comes from Acidobacteriota bacterium, assembly GCA_003165465.1. GTDB lineage: Bacteria > Acidobacteriota > Terriglobia > Acidiferrales > UBA7541 > Palsa-360. The sequence goes on along the minus strand of PLUM01000102.1, from coordinate 23,429 downwards.
GCCGATCTTCTGCAATCGATCACCGACACGCACCAGGCGATCGCGGAACTCGACGAAGTCTGCAAACTGAAATTCGAGGAAGCGTTCGCGATCATCAATCTTAACTTCGCGACCGCCTTCCACACGCTCTTCGGCGGCGGAACCGGCGAGATGCGGCTATCCGAACCCGACAGCTCAGGCGAGCCGGGCATCGACGTGGTGGCGCAGCCGCCGGGCAAGCGCCTGCAAAACGTACTGTTGCTCTCGGGTGGCGAAAAGGCCATGACGGCTCTGGCGCTGCTGATCGCCATCTTCCGCTATCAGCCAAGCCCGTTCTGCATTCTGGATGAAGTCGACGCGCCGCTGGACGAAGCCAATGTCGGGCGGTTCACCAAACTCGTTTCCGAGATGAGCGGGGGGACGCAATTCATCGTCGTGACGCACAACCGGAGAACGATGGAGATGGCGTCGGTTCTGTACGGCGTCACGATGCAGGAGCCGGGCGTCTCGAAACTCGTGTCGGTCCGCTGGGAAGAAGAAACCGCCGCCGTGAAAGCCGCGACAAACGCCGCGTAATTCGCACCAAGTCTTTAAGTAGCGCGGGCTTCAGCCTGCGGGGTTTCGTTCTTGTAAGGACTAAACCCCGCAGGCTGAAGCCCGCGCTACTACAATCCGTACGCGAAAAAATATTCCACATTAATTTCATTTTTTCTCACAAATCGGGGTTTCCACTTTTCGTTTTTCTTCTCCGTTGACATCGCCGGGGCGTGCGCTAGAATGTCCGCCTCTCAGAAGGGAAAGGTTACCGGTGGCTTCTCCAAAATTAAATGTTGTGGTGCGGGAGACAAATCTCCCCGGAATTCACTTCCTGAATCGCGGGAAGGTGCGCGATTTGTACGACGTGGGCGGCCAACTGCTGCTGATCGCCACGGATCGGCTTTCGGCATTCGACGTCGTGCTGCCCACGCCGATTCCGGATAAGGGCCGCGTGCTGACGCAGCTCTCGCTGTTCTGGTTCAACCTGCTGCATGACGTGATTCCCAATCACATCGTCACGGCAACGGATTTCCCGGCCGAACTGGCGCCCTACCGCGACCAGATCGAAGGCCGCACCATGCTTTGCAAGCGAACGAATCCGCTGCCAATCGAGTGCGTCGTACGCGGATACTTGTCCGGCTCGGGATGGAAGGATTATCGCGCCACCGGAAAAATCTGCGGCATCGCCCTGCCTCCTGGACTTCAGGAATCCGCGCGCCTGCCGGAAGCCATTTTCACTCCGTCGACCAAGGCGACCTCTGGCCATGATGAAAATATTTCGTTCGACGGCGCGGTTTCGCTCATTGGGGCGGAGCTTGCGGAAAAAGTGCGCTCCGTCAGCCTGGAAATTTACCGCCGCGCGGCGGCCTACGCCGAACCTCGTGGAATCATTCTGGCGGACACGAAATTCGAATTTGGCCTCGTCGGAAATCAATTGATCTGGATTGACGAGGCTTTGACCCCGGATTCCTCGCGTTTCTGGCCCGCGCACGGCTACCAGCCCGGCCGTGCGCAGCCTTCGTACGACAAGCAGTACGTGCGCGACTACCTCGAACGGATCGGGTGGAACAAGCAGCCGCCCGGCCCGGAACTTCCACCCGATGTCGTTGCCGCAACCCGGGGAAAATACCGGGAAGCGTACCGCCAGCTAACAGGCCACGAACTCAGCTAGCCACGCCGGCGGAATCATCCGGCTGCAAATCCCTCTTGTGCGGAGCGTGCTACGGTGAAAGAACAATTGGAAACACTCGTCGGGCTGATGGTCGAGCGCGGAATCCACTTCGATGAAGCGGTCAACGAATTTGAAAAGAAATTCATCAAGCGAGTACTGGAACGCTTCCACGGCAATCAATCTCAGGCCGCCCGGCTGCTCGGGATACATCGCAACACGCTCAGCCGCAAGATCGATCTGTATAAGCTCGATTCCCGGCCTCATCGGCGGGCGTAGGAGTGGTGACTGGTGACTAGTGACTGGTGACTGGTGAATCGCTTCGCCTGCAGCAACACTCCCGATCGTTTTCAGTAGCGAGGGCTTTAGCCTGCGGGATTTAGTCGCAGGGCTTGGACCAGACGTAGGGGCACGGCAATGCCGTGCCCCTACAGCCTATCCATTACCGATAATAAAAAATGGCCCCGGAAATTTCCCGGGACCATTTTTTTTCACTTGAGCTGTTCGAAGTTTAGTTTGTCGCGGGAGCCTTTTTAGCAGGAGCTTTCCGGACCGGGGCTTTCTTCGGCCCCTTCTCCTCCGGCAAATCCTCCGTGTTGATCTTGGCCTTATCCCAGGTCAGCATAAAGGGGCTTTGCGTATAGGCGACCAGCGTGCCGGTAAACCGCACGACCGCGTCTTTCTCAAGGCGCTTGGCTTCCGGCTGGCCATCGATCTTGACGATCATGTTGGATGTCGTGGCCGCTTCGATCTCTTCCGGCGTGGTGCCACGGAACACCTTGAGCGTCACGGTATCGCCATCCACGGCGGGCGCTTCCATGATGCGAACTCCGACGTCCGGATACTCGAGGCCGCAGCTGGCAAGCCACATCGTCTTGCCCGCATCGCCTCCGGCCACGAGCGAGGGAATAAAGTTCGCCGTGTCATCACGCGCCTTCTGCAGATCGGCGGTGCTCGGCACATTCAGCGTGGCGGGCCGGTCCGCGGCGGTGGCGGCAAGCGTGAGGAGTTCGTTCATCTGATCGTCAACCAGCTTGTCGCAAGACGGCTGCTGGTAACGAATGATCTGATTCTTCAGATAGGCGCGCACCTGCGCGTCGTTCGGAATCTTCAGGTCGATCGCGCGGGCGAGTTCCCAGAAACCATCCGTTGACGCCGGCGGAGTCATCAGCAGATTCACAATGCCAAGGCGATAGTGAGAAACGGCGTCGTCCGGCGTAATGGACAGGACCGCCTTGTAGTATCCGGCCGCCGCGGCGTAATCTTTCATACTGGTCGAAGCCAGGGCAGCAACCGAATTGAACAGAACCTTGACGCCCTTCTTTTGCTGATCGAATTGCGCATCCGTCGCGGCGTCGGGCTTCTTCAGCGCGTCCACGGTTTTGAGACCCGCGAGGGAAGCGTCGCGCGCCTTGGTCAGCGCATCGGGAGTTTGCAGTGTCTTGTCGGCCATCCCCATATAAAACGCCTGGGCGCGGATGTAATACGCTTCGAGGCGCCCATTCATATCGATTTTGTCTCCGAGCGCGATCATCCGGTCGGTGTACTCGATGACCTGAGCGAAGTTCTTCAGCGCCATGTATGTCGTGTAGTAGTCGCGGTAAATGTACGGCATCAGCGTGGAGGCGTTATACTGCTTCACAAAAGCGTCGAGCTTTGCGACTTTTTGCTGAGGATTCGGTTCCGCGTCCGCGTCCTTATACGCGTTATATTCAGGCATGGTATAACCAGGCTTCGCCTGGTCCTGCGCGGCCTGTGATGCGGCCCACAATTTTCCCGCGCCAGATCCAACACCCAGCGCGACCCATAGCAAACCGGCGCCAGTTACAATCCACTTTCGTATCATCGGATTCCAGCCTCCTCGGCAAATTTCACAAAAAACAAATCGGAAGAACAAGTACAAGATGCAAGAATGTCCGCTGAATCAAAGCTTTTGGATTATAGGAAATCCTACCTCACGGCGCAAGCGCGATTCCCTCCCGCCGATACGCCGAACCCACGACTCGCCGAACGCGGCTTGCAACCGGCGCGGCGGACACGAATACTGTAATAGCAAACTCCGGATCGGGAGCGTCCACCCCGAGAGTATCACTTTTCCGGCGATGGAGGAGAGTCAATGCCACAGAAAAATATCCTTGCCGGGAAAGTCGCGCTGATTACGGGAGCGAGCCGGGGAATCGGTTTCGCGATTGCCCAGCGCCTGGGACGGATGGGCGCGCGCGTATCCATTTGCGGACGAGATGGGGCGAAGCTCGATCAATCGGCAGCCATTCTTCGCGGCGAAGGAATCGAGACTCTCGCCGTGCGGACGGATATTAAGCGCGCGGACCAAATTTCGGCCCTGATTGAAAGGACGCAGCGGGAGCTGGGGCCCATCGATATTCTGGTGAACAACGCCGGCATTGGCCTGTTCGGACCTTTTCATGAATTCGGCGAAGCCGATTGGAACGCTGTGCTGGACACCAACCTGAAATCGGTATTTCTCGCCTGCCGCGCCGTGGTCCCGGAAATGATCCGGCGGAAGTCGGGCTACATCATCAACATCAGTTCGCTCGCGGGGAAAAATACGTTTGCAGGGGGCGCGATCTATTGCGCGTCAAAATGGGGACTCCTGGGCCTCGCCGGCGGCATGGCCGAGGATCTGCGCGGCTACGGCATACGCGTAAGCACCATCTGCCCTGGCTCGGTGGCGACGGAGTTCGCCGGGCACGGCGGCGGAAACTCCGCGAAAATGCTCCAGCCGGACGATATCGCGCACGCCGTGGCGGCCCTCGTGACGCAATCGCCGGGAAGCTTCATGAGCGAAGTACACATCCGCCCCACGCAAAAGCCGTAGCGGCCAGCGTTATCTGCGCGCACATCCAGCTTTGATTTTCAACGCGCCTTCCGCGCCGTAGACGGACGGCGCGGTGAACATTTTCCGTTCACGCGAGGAGAGCGCCAAGCCGAAAGGGCGCGCGAAACCGCACGCTCAACATTCCTCTTGACAATAGTCGTTGTAACGAGTATCGTCATCACATGAAACGAAACGCTCCCTCGAAGGGCAACTCGGAAGCCAGCCTGCAAGCCCGCGTCTTCGTCGGCCTCCTGCGCACCGCCGATGCCCTGGCCCGCGGTGCCGAGACGCTGCTCAAGCCATACAGCCTGTCCGCGACTCAGTACAACATCCTGCGCATCCTGCGCGGCGCGGGAATCGAAGGACTGGGCTGCCGCGAGATCGGCGAACGGCTCATCTCGCGCGATCCGGATATGACTCGCCTGCTCGACCGGATGGAATCCCGAGGCTGGATCGCGCGAGCGCGGGAGGCCCGGGACCGGCGCGTGGTCAAAACGCGTATTACAGACGAGGGGCTTCGCCTGCTGGATCGACTCGATAAACCCATACACGAATTACACTGCCGCCAGTTGCGGCATATTCCCGCGAAACAGCTCCGGCAACTTTCCGTTTTGCTCGACCGTGCGAGCGAGTGCGGGGAAGAGGAGCATTCGCCCGATTGATTCTCGTGAAGATCATCCCTAAATCGCAAGAAAATACGCATAAGGAGAAACGAAGATGAACACCCCAGTTATGGCAACAACGCAAGGCAGCAAAGCAAGCCAGTGGCAGATCGACCCAGCCCATTCCGCCGCGCATTTCAGCGTCCGCCACCTAATGATCTCGAATGTGCGGGGAGAATTCACCAAAATCGGAGGAAGCGCACTGATCAACCCGGCCGATCCGGCAAAGTCCACGGTCGAGGTAACAATTGAGGCCGCATCCCTGAATACCCGCGAATCCCAGCGCGACGAACACCTTCGCAGCGCTGACTTTTTCGACGTTACAAACCATCCGACAATCACTTTCCGGTCAAAACGAGTCGAGGTTCATGGACCGGACAATTTCAGACTGACTGGCGATCTGGCGATTCGCGGCGTTACAAAAGAAGTCACTTTCGACGTCGAAGGCCCCACCGCTTCCGTGAAAGATCCCTGGGGCAATATCCGGGCCGGAGTTTCGGCCTCGGCGAAAATCAACCGCAAGGATTTCGGGCTCGTCTGGAACGCGTTGACCGAGGCTGGCGGAGTGGTCGTCGGGGATGAAGTCAAAATCACGGTCGAAGCAGAATTGATCCAGCAAGCTCCCGTTGCGTGAACCGGCAAAGCTTGCGCCAACCGGAGTTGCGCCACTCGGCGCTTTGGCCGGGTGGGGATTGCCCGTCCGGCCACACAGGTTCGTAGAAGTAGACTCATTTTTTCGGGCGCATGGGGACTTCCGTCGCTGATCGCCGGTTCCGCCTAAATGAAATGACTGAGACGCTCCAATTCGTTGTCCGGCACGGATACATGCTGATATTCGCGTGGGTTTTTGTCGAACAGGCGGGCCTGCCGATTCCTTCGGCGCCGTTGCTTCTGGCTGCGGGCGCGCTTTCGGGAATGCACCGGATGAATTTGGGCACGGCAATTGCATTTGCGGTGATTGGAGCGGTGGCCAGCGATTCGATGGGGTACGAGCTCGGCCGGCAAAAAGGCGTGCGCGTCCTTCAATTCCTTTGCCGGATTTCGCTCGAACCCGACTCTTGCGTGCGCAGGACGCAGGTAAGCTTTACGCGCAACGGCCCGCGCGTGCTGCTGGGCGCCAAATTTATCCCGGGCTTAAACGCGATGGCCGCGCCCCTGTCGGGAATCATCAAGATGGGGTGGCGGAAATTTCTCTTGTTCGACACGATCGGCGCAATCGCCTGGGTAGGCGTTTTTACGATCGCCGGGTACGCATTCAGCGGCGAACTCGAGCGCGTTGCCGCAAGGGCGGCTTACCTCGGGGAATGGTTGCTCGTCCTTTTGCTGGGCGCATTCGCGGGCTATATTCTCTGGAAATTCTATCATCGCCAAAAATTCCTGCGCAAACTGAAGATCTCACGAATCACTCCCGAAGAGCTGAAAGAAAAAATAGACGCTGGCGAGGATATTACTATTGTTGACTTGCGCCACTCGCTCGACTTCGACGCACATCCGGAAACGATTCCCGGCGCGTTGCACGTGGATGCCGCGGAGTTCGAAGAAGCGTACGAAGTTATTCCCCGGGACAGGGAGATCGTTCTGTTTTGCGCCTGCCCAAATGAAGCGACTGCCGCCCGGCTCGCGCTTCTGCTGCGCCGCAAGGGAATCACGCGAATCCGTCCGCTTTCGGAAGGCTACGAGGGCTGGCGCAAACGGGGTTTCCCCATGAATCTCATCAAGGACGAAACCGGGGACGCCCAAGCGGCAGAGGTATAGCCGCTGTGTGGACTCGTTTTAACCCGGGAACGCCAATCTCCCGATTGGCCGGTTGAATGACGCCAATCGGAAGATTGGCGTTCCCGGTAGGATTGCGACTAGAGCCGCGGGAGCACGATGCCTTGCTGCGCCTGGTACTTCCCTTTTTTGTCCTTGTAGGAAATTTCGCATTCCTGGTCGGACTCGAAGAAGAGAACCTGGCACAGGCCTTCATTAGCGTAAATCTTCGCGGGAAGCGGCGTGGTATTGCTGATTTCGAGCGTGACAAAACCCTCCCACTCGGGCTCGAATGGGGTCACGTTCACGATAATCCCGCAGCGCGCGTAGGTCGATTTTCCCAGGCAGATGGTCACAACTTTACGCGGGATGCGGAAATACTCCACGGACCGGGCCAGGGCGAAGGAGTTCGGCGGAATGAGGCAAACATCTCCCCGGAACTCGACGAGCGAGCGGGGATCGAAATTCTTCGGGTCGACAATCGTGGAGTTCACGTTCGTAAAAATGCGGAATTCGTCGGCGACGCGAATGTCGTAGCCGTAGCTGGACAGTCCGTAACTGATGACGCCCTCGCGAACCTGGCGGTCCTCGAACGGCTCGATCATTTTGTGTTCGACCGCCATCTTGCGAATCCAGTGATCCGGCTTTACCGACATCCAGGGCCTCCCGGGGGACGTTGCAAAGAGGCGCATCTTAACCGAGCGCGTGCTGCTTGACAACCCGCAACTGCGTGTCTAGCATAGCTAGCCATCGGATAGCAGGAGGCTGAAGTGATTAAGCTGGACATTGTTAACGCAGTAGTTAATAAGACGGGCGTCAGCAGGACCAAGGCGGAACAGGCCGTCGAAACCGTGTTCGGGGCCATGAAGAGCGCGCTCGGCAAAGGCGAACGCATCGAGTTGCGCCGATTTGGCGTGTTCAACGTGCGCCCCCGCAAAACCGGCATCGGCCGCAACCCGCGCACCGGCCAGGAAGTGAGCATCCCGCCCGGAAAAGCGGTGCGCTTCAAGCCCGGCAAGGAACTGCAAGCGCTCTGAACCCGCTACTCGCTATTGAGTTTTCCTGATGAGCCCTTGGTATCCCGCGGGCGTTTTTCGTTCGATCGTGCGCCGATCGGAATTCCTCCCAGGTTCAGCGCCCGGAAATCTTGCCATCCGTAGACCGAATCTTGCAACCGCAATCTTGCAATCGCATTTTCCCAAGTTTATCTTATCGCTCAGTCGAAACCTGAAAAATAGAAATCAAGGTTGGATCATCTGTTTCAACCTTCTCACGTGCTTCAGCCGCTTCGAAAAGGAGACATATCATGCGCAATCGCAGGCAATTTCTAAAGCACGCGGCCGGCGCTTCCGCCGGGATGTTTCTTCTGGGAAGCGGCGCGCATGCTTTGCAGGCGGGGGAGCGACCGCCCCAAGCGGGCAGTGTCGGCAGACGCCGCGAGGTCATTGTCGGGCGGCGCCGCGTCAAGACAGTGGATATCCACAGTCATATTGCCTTGCCAGAGGCTGCCGAGATCTTAAAGGGCACCTCACTGGAGAAACTCGCCGCTGGGGGCCCTACGCGTGTCGGGACAAATCCACATTCCCTCGGCCGCGAGCGTCTGCAAACGATGGATGAAATGGGAATTGACGTCCAGGCGGTCAGCATCAACGCTTTCTGGTACTCGGCCGAGCGGGATTTGGCCCGCCGACTGATCGATGTTCAGAATGAAAAGCTAGCCGCGTTGTGTGCCGTTCACCCGAACCGATTCGTGGCGCTTGCGTCCGTGGCGCTACAATTTCCGGAACTGGCGGCTCAACAGATGGAAGATGCGATCAAGCACTTGGGAATGCGTGGCGCGGCAATTGGGGGAAGTGTCGAGGGTCAGGAGCTGTCTTCTCCCAAATTCGATCCATTCTGGGCCAAGGCTGAGGAGATGCAGGCGCTGATCTTTATGCACCCTCAGGATAGCGCGGTAGCCACAGGAGTCGTTTCCCGCGTACAGGGAAATGGCTTCCTTGAAAATGTCATCGGGAATCCGCTCGAAACCACCATTTTCCTATCCCACTTGATTTTTGAAGGGACGCTGGACCGGTTTCCCAATCTAAAGATCTGCGCCGCACATGGAGGAGGCTACCTGCCATCCTATAGCGGCCGCATGGACCAGGGTTGTCTGACTCTTCCCGTGCGGTGTCCGAAGGCCATTCAAAAACGTCCGAGCGAATACCTGAAGCAACTCTATTTCGATGCCATGGTTTTCACGCCCGAAGGTTTGCGACACTTGATTGAAGTGGTTGGCACGAGCCAACTTGGTCTCGGCAGCGATTATCCGTTCGCCTGGGAAAGCAACCCGGTCGATCACGTTCTCGGAACGCCCGGGCTGAGCGACAGCGACCGTGAGGCAATTCTCGGCGGTACCATGCGCAAGCTGTTGAGAATTCCTGCGTAGCGTCTCAAATGTTGCGCTTACGTCTGCGGAACTGCTCTAGGAGCACGACGTATTGCGCCCTATATCCGCATGCCGGCACACAGCAGCGACATTTGTTGAATTCGCCACGAATCTCCCGCATATTTGTGAGAAGGGCGGGCTAATCTTACAGACGCATCCAATGATTTATGACCGATCGCAACGAATTCGAATCCACTCCCGCGGAAACAATCGCTCCTGAGGTGAACGCCTGGGAACCGCCTCCCGATCCGTACTGGGAAAATCTGGAGGTCCGCCGGCGGCGGAAATCCCTCGCGATTGCGATTTTGCTTTTCGCGCTGACCTTAATTTCAACGCTGGCCGTTGGCGCGCAATACGCAACCTCGTATGCATCCGGGCAATCGCCCGATTTCGACGACTTCTTTTCCACATATGCGTCCTTGCTGGCGCACCCGCAACTTCTGCTGGCCGGCATCCCTTTCGCCTTCACGCTGATCGGCATTTTGCTGGCGCATGAATTGGGCCATTTTTTTATGTGCCGGTATTACGGAATTTCGGCGAGTTATCCTTACTTTCTTCCGGCGCCAACACTGATCGGCACGCTCGGCGCATTCATTCGCATTCGCTCGCCGATCTATAACCGCAAGGCCCTGTTTGACGTGGGGCTCGCCGGGCCCGTGATCGGATTTCTGTGCGCGATTCCAGCGCTGGCGATTGCCATTGTTTATTCAAAGGTTGCGCCCTTTTCGGACGCGCAGGCTTCCGTTGTCTTCGGTCAGCCGCTCGTGATGCGCATGATCGCCGCCGCGCTGCGGCCGGACGTCGCGCACGGCGATCTGCTGCTGCATCCCGTGGGGCGCGCGGCGTGGGTGGGCTTGTTCGCGACGTCGCTCAACCTGCTTCCGGGTGGGCAACTGGATGGCGGCCACATCCTGTATGCCGTGGCCAGCAAGTTCCACCGAAAAATCACGCTGCTCGTGGCGCTGCTGTTGATTCCTCTCGGCCTGTTTTTATGGAGGGGATGGATCCTGTGGTCCATTGTGCTGCTGGCGATTGGCTTCCGTCATCCACCGCTGCTCAACCGCTGGGAGAAGATCGATCGGGCGCGCCTCGTGTGGGCCGCCGTCGCCGTCCTCATTTTTGTTTTGTGTTTTATGCCGATGCCGGTGCAGATCCGCTAGCCGACTTTTCAGTAGCACAGGCTTCAGCCTGTATGGTTTTGATTTGTGGCAAGCGAAAATCAAAAGAACACAGGCTGAAGCCTGTGCCACTGAAACCCGGTATCCCCAGTGTGCGTGCCTGCAAAGACATTGCGTGGAGCTAGCTCAAAGCGTCTGATGCGTGCGTTTCTTCGACGATGCGGTTCGGAGGGAGACTTGCTCCATGATCGTGAGGCCGTAGCCCTCGAGCGCGACTACTTTTTTCGGGTGGTTGGTCAGCACGCGCAGGCTTTTTAATCCCAGATCGATCAAAATCTGCGCGCCGATTCCGCTTTCGTGCTGCAGGAGGCGCTGGCGCGCGATGTCCACGTCAATCTGTTCGCGGGAATGGTACAGGATGCGCGGCAGCGCGGCCGTTCCGGGCGCGGCGGATTCGATGCCGAAGCCCCGCCCCGTGTGATGCAGGTAGACGAACACACCGCGATTCTCCGCGACGATGGCTTCGAGCGAGCGCTCGATAATTTCGTGACAATCGCATGCGGTGGACGCAAACACATCGCCCGTGAGGCAGTGCGAATGCACGCGCACGAGCGGCGGCCCATCGGCCAAATCTCCGCGAACGAGCGCAATGTGCTGCTCGCGATCCACGTCCGAGGCGTACACGATCATGCGGAAATCGCCGTAGTGCGTGGGCAGCGCGGTCTCGGCCACGCGCCGAACGTAGCGCTCGTTCCGCATCCGGTAGCGGATCAGTTCGGCGACGGTCAGCAGCTTCAGCCCGTGCGCGCGGCAGAATTCCGCGAGCTGCGGCAGGCGCGCCATCGTGCCGTCTTCATTCATGATTTCGCAGATCACGCCCGCCGGGGTAAGCCCGGCGATCCGCGCCAGGTCCACGGACGCTTCGGTCTGCCCGGCGCGCACCAGCACGCCGCCGTTTCGCGCGCGCAGCGGAAAAATATGCCCCGGGCGCGCAAGATCGGCCGGACGCGACGCCGAGTCGATGGCCGCGAGGATGGTCGTCGCGCGATCGGCCGTGCTGATTCCCGTGGTCGTGCCGCGCCGCGCATCGATCGATTCTGTGAACGCCGTGCCGTAGTTCGACGTGTTGATCTGGGACATCAGCGGCAGCGCCAGTTCGTCGCAGCGCTCCTCGGTCATCGCCAGGCAAACGAGGCCCCGCCCATGCTTGGCCATGAAGTTGACCGCGTCGGGCGTGATTTTTTCCGCCGCCATCGTGAGGTCTCCCTCATTCTCGCGGTCTTCGTCGTCGACCAGCACGATTTGCCGACCCTGGCGGATTTCCTCGAGGGCTTCTTCAACGGTGGCAAACGGGATCGATTCGTGAGACATGGCGGATTCGCGACTCCTGGGCCGTAATCTTTGAATTTGGGTAACTTCAGCCACTATACCGAATCCGGTATGGGGCGGCAAGCAGGGGGAATACGCGTCGACCAGGAATGGATTTGCAATGCACGCAGGCACCCGCCACAGCGGGTGCCTGCCGCATATAAACCCTACGCGCTCTGCGAGTTGAACATTTTCATTTCATCTGCCGAGGGGCCGTACATGCCCGGAATCTCGACGTTGTTGAGGCGCAGATATACACCGAGCTGCGAGCGGTGGTGAATCAGGTGACTCAAACACATCGTGCGCAGGACGGCTGCCCGCGGCATTGAAAAAATCTGGTTTCCCTTGTATGTCAGCGTCCAGGTCTTCATGAGGTCCGCGTCCGTCGCTTTCGAAAGCAGCTCACGAGATTCCACGACGTACTTGTCGAAGGCATCGAGCAACTCCTTGCGCGTTGCCGGCGAGAAGGGTTTTTCTTCACCCGTAAAGTCCATCCGTTCGAAGCGAAGCGTGCCGGACACGTAGGACGGGATTTCGGCCGTGTGCGCGGCCAGCCGTCCGAGCGTCATCGACTTCTCGTGCGGTTTGTAGTCGAACTTTCCGTCCGGGACGCGCTCCAGCATTTTTCGCGTGTTGGCCATCTCCTGATCGAATTCCGGCAAAAGCATTTGAGCGATTGACATGTTGTTCTCCTGAATGTTTGAAGTCCGGGGTAGGCGAGAGCATACCACCAGTCCACAGACGAATGAAAAGCGAAGATTGTAAAAACCTTCCCCCCGCCGTGCCTGCTCGGCATTCCATTTCCCCCTGTTCGCTAGGGCGCGGCGTCCGGACAACCGCTCCCCGCGTTCCTGCGGTAAATGTCATAGTTGGCGAGGCTCTGAACGGGCGCGAAATCGCCGCGCAGCAGATCGAGCAAACGGCTCCTGTCCTCCACCGGATCGCCGTTCAGTTGCAGATTCTTTTTGAGAATCAGCCAGCAGATATTCCGGCGGCGGGCGATTTCGGCAATCTCTTCCGGGCTGTACGGATTGATCGTGTGATCGAACATCAGCACAGGAAAGCGCGGACGCCTGCCCGTCGTGTAATAGAACAAGTCTTCTCCCGGAATCATCAGCAGCCCCTGATCCCTGGGAATCTCGCGGTCCGTGAAACGGACGAGTTCCTCGAACTCGGGAATCCACGGCCCGCGCGCCGAAAGCCCGGCGAGCGCGGGCAATGCCGAGCGCGCCATTTCGCCATTGGTGAGGTCCGCGTAATCCAGCCTCTCGTGACTCGCAACATAAAATCCGCCGGAAATGAGCATAGAGAGCGCTACGACGCCGGCCAGCAGTTCGATCTCGCGCACGGACGTTTCTCCCGCGAGCCTGAACAATTCCGCCAGAATCCCGGCGAGCAAAATCGTCAGCAACGGCCAGATGGCGTAGGTCGAGCCCCAGAGCTGCTGCGAGAGAAATGCTCCTTGCACGGTCCCGATTAAAATGAACGGCAGGAGCCGCGCGAAGCTCGGGCCGCGTCTCGCGTTCCACAGAGCGAAGGCCAGGGAAACAATCAGCACGACAGGCCACAAGGCGAGGAGGCGTTCCGCGCGCTCCGACGGGTCATCCTCCACAAACAAGTACAGCAGCGCCCACGCGAACGGCGCGGCCAGCAAGGCGACGGCCGGCAGAGAAAACATTCGGCGGCCGAGACGAGTGCCGTGCCAGAGCAACAGCGCGCCTGCCGCAAATGCCGCGATCCACAACAGCAGCGCAGGATTTTCATACGGCGCAACCATGTCCGAAGGCTGGGGCAATCGGCGCGATGTCGCGAACTGGATGGTCCAACGCCAGTAATTTCCCATGCGCACGGTGACGTGGAGGAGTAGCATCGCCGCGCCAAGACCGGCGGCCATCCCCGCCAGGAGCCAAGCGTAGCCGGCCACGCGTTGCCTGCGCCAGGCCTCGCCCGCGAGCAGAAGGACGGCTGCCAGTGCCGCCGTTGCCAGAAACGCCAGCCCGGCATTCTGCTTCACGAGCAACGGGACGACGCAAACGATCCCCGTGAAAAAAGCGCGGCGCGAAGGAAAGTTTTTGTGTTCCAACTGCAAGAGGAGAAGGACGCCGCACAGGATGACGAACGTGCAGTCGGGATCGTAAAACGGATGCGGAAGGACAGAGTAAATCCCCAGCACCGTGAGCGGCGCGGCCAGCAGAAACGCCACGAGGCGGAACCTGGGAATTGCGCCGCGCAAAACATGGACCAGAATCCGCCACGTCAGGACGGTCCCCAGGCCGCCCACCATCGCACAATACACGACGTGGTGAAAGAAGACTCGCCCTGTGAGCCGGATGAGCAGCGACTGAATCAGAAATGTTGCGGGAGGATACGGAAAAGGAAAATCGCGATAGGGAAAATCGCCTAGGGAAATCCGGTAGGAATTTTCCAGGACGTAGCTGAGGTCCCAGAGAACCGCCAGCCTGGAATTTTGCCACACCACAACGGCCAACGTTCCCAGAAAGAGGAACAGTGCCGCGGCCCAGTCCCACAACGCCCAGCGCTCTTCGCTCGCAGGTTTGCCGGGCAGTTCCGTCTCGCTCATGGTTTCAGTGGCACAGGCTTCAAGCCTGTTGGTTTTCTTTCCGAAGAACGCAAGATGTAAACCCCTCATGTTGCGGAAAAAGGTCTCCAGATCCTCTGTCATTCCGAGCGAAGCGAGGAATCTCTCTTTCTTTTCTCGGGCTTAGATCGAAGAGAGATTCCTCGCTTCGCTCGGAATGACAGACATGGAGAGTTTTTCCGCAACCTGTGAAACCTGTTCTACTTGAGGAACGTGCCTTGATCCAGATCCTGGCGCGCCTCGCGCAACTGCTCCTCTGTGTTCATCACGATGGGGCCGTACCAGGCCACGGGTTCTTCCAGCGGTTTGCCGGAGACGAGGAGGAAGCGTATGCCTTCGTCTCCCGCCTGCACGACGACCTCGTCGCCGCGATCGAAGAGCACGAGCGAGCGATTCTCAGCCGGCACGTCGGGCGCGGCATCCGCCCGGCCAATGCGGTCGGTGGACACCGGGCGAGGATCGGAAGCGTTGCTGAATTTTCCCGAGCCCGCGAACACATACGCGAACGCATGGCGAGTGGTCTCGACGGGAATGGCTTTTCTGTGGCCGGGAGGCACGGACACGTCGAGATAGATGGGCTCGGCGGCGACGCCATCGACGGGGCCGGTCTTTCCCCAGAATTTTCCGCAGACCAGGCGCACATGCGTGCCGTCGTCGTCCGTGAGGTTGGGAATGTCCTTCGCTTCGACGCCCTGATAGCGCGGCGTGGTCATTTTGAGCGCGGACGGAAGATTGGCCCACAACTGGAAGCCGTGCATGCGCCCGGCCGGATCGCCCTTCGGCATTTCCTGGTGAATGATCCCGCTGCCGGCGGTCATCCACTGGACATCGCCCGCGGCGATCGCGCCGCTGTTGCCCATGCTGTCTCCGTGCTCGACGGTTCCGGCAAGAACGTAGGTGATGGTCTCGATTCCACGGTGCGGATGCCACGGGAAACCCGCGAGATAATCCTGCGGATTGTCGTTGCGGAAATCGTCCAGAAGCAGAAACGGATCGAAGTCGGTGGTATTGCCAAAGCCGAATGCGCGGCGCAATTGCACGCCCGCGCCATCGCGCGTCGATTTGGGTTTCATGATGCGTTTTACCGGGCGAATGGACATGGCGTCTCCCTAAAGCAAAAGTTTACTCCACCCAAGGCGGCAAGCCAAATGGGCAAGTTTCTCAATTTTTGGCAAAAATGCGGACCAGCCCGCATTGGTTGCAACAAAGTAATTTGATGAGTCGTGTAATCGTTTCGATTCATAAAAAATGCAGGTTTGCAGTGGCGCCGGCGTCTCGCCGGCAGGTCTTGCGATTTCGGAGGTCGGGGCTTTAGCCCCGACGTACAGGAATGTCCGGGAAGGGCTTTTAAGCCCTGAAGCTTCAGGGGCTAAAGCCCCACGTTGCGCGAATCGGAACGTCGGGGCTGAAGCCCCGACCTCCTGAAAACCAACTCTGGTCCCAATTAGGGCATTACCTGGGAATGCCGGGGAAAGTCAGCCAGTTAATCCTCCGGAACGTCGTTGCGAAAGTCATCGAGCGGAAGAAATGGGTCGAAGTCGGATTTGTTCCAGAAGCCGATTGCGCGGCTCAAATGCACACCCGCGCCATCGCGCGTCGGTTTGGATCGAATGAGGCGTTTCACCGGACGTATAGACACACGAATGAACTCCCTGCAGGGGGAGCCTACTCCATCGCGCGCAGCGATGACAATTTCAGCCTGATTACTTCAGAGTAGCCTGCAGGCGCTTGGAGCTTTTCGACAACTGTTTTTTTAGAGCTTCCACCTGCTTGGTCACGGCGTCCAACTCACGCTTCGCCACTCGAATCGCTTGCGAAGTTTTTCTGACCGCTTTGTGAGCCGTCCCGTCTAACTTTCCCGCTACCGATCCGATTTTCACCGCTGCATCTCTGAGTGCGCTTCTTCTGCCCATGTCATGACCTCCTCTAGAACTTACGATGGCAGATTACCCTCGCGATTGGCAAGGCAAATCCGGGAATCACAAGTTTTCCATATTTTCGCTCATTCCTCTTCGCCTACGGCCACTCCGTCGCCGGGCAAATCGAGAACTGCGGATATCTAGGCCTCTACTGGACATGGGGAAAAGACGAGAAAAAGCCCGGCGCGGCGGACGCCATGCTTTCGGGTCAGCACCCAAATTTCTAGGTCAAAGGATGCGCCACCCGCCTGGAATACACTTACACTGGGCAATTTTCCCCGTTGAGACCGAGTGCCGTGCGCTAAACCCATATCCTATCGAGTTCCGCCGCCCATTCCGCCACTACCGCCCTGCCCTAATGGCGCGGTGGGTGCTGGCCCGCTCGGGGGATTGGGGTTGTTCGGCCCGCTCGGTGGATTAGGGTTATTCGGTCCGCTCGGTGGATTCGGATTGTTCGGTCCACTCGGTGGATTGGGGTTGTTCGGCCCGCTCGGCGGATTCTTCGGCGGCACTTTACGGTTATTGGGATTTTTTGGCTTCTTCGGAAGGTTGGGTTTGTCGGGATTGTTGCTCCCTGGAGGGTTCGGCCCGTTGGGGTTGTTCGGCGGGTTGTTGGGATTGTTCGGATCGTTAGGAAACGGATTGCCGGGTTGCAGCGAGCCTTGTATCCCCGCTGCACTCAATTCAGATGCTCCAACGCTCGGCGGCATCATAAATGCCCCCATCGAAATCAACGCTACTGACCATGGAACTCTTCGAAAATTCATTGTTATCTCCCTCGATTTCACTATAGAGAACGACGCCAATCATGGATGTTCACAACAGGACAGATATTCAATCTGAATATCGTCATGATGGCGTTGGATTTAATGGAACGTGGCGGGCATGCCCTTCGTGGGGTGACTGCACACGGTGGTCCGGGTGGGCCTTTGCAGTTTGACTGCCTGGAAGCTGCCCTTGCCGCCACATTCCATTGACAGCCGCAAGCCAAAAACTAGGAGGCAACGATGTTCGGATACGGATTGATCGGTACGTTAGTGATTATTTGCTTGATCATTTATATCGTTAAGCGAGTCTGAGTGAACTTCACGACGAACATTGGCGGGTGGCGCAGCCCTTGAGGAGGTTTCCATTTTCCGGGCGGCCGATCCCTCGCGGGCTGCGAGGGGTCGGTGGATTTGAAGTCTGTTCGGAATCAGTTTTTAAGCCGCGGAATGTGAATCGAAATCAAGACCCCGACTCTCTAAGAGCGAGAGGGATCGCCCACCTGGAAGAGCTAACCCAGTTCCTCAACATGGAAGTACTACAGTGGTGTCATCCAATCACGTGCATTAGTCATCGGAAAATTGCGAAAAGATGCGTCACCCGCCGCTGGAAAAGCAGTAAAGGGTCCGCCACCCGCCTTCGGCCAATAGTAATTAAATATGCTATAAGTACACAAAAATAATCTGGGATCAAATCTGGGATCAAATCTGGGATCAAATCTGGGATCAAAGAGGCCCATATGATCATTAATCTTCTGGCTGCGTGGATTCCCGCGCTACTGATCGCGCTGTCAGGCGTGATGAAGCTCTCGCGTCAACCGAAGATAGTCGAGGGGATGTCGAAGCTCGGGGTCGGACGTTATCTCGTACTGCTCGGCGTGATGGAAATTGCGTTCGCGGCGCTATTTGTCGTGCCGGCCACGATGAAGCTGGGGTTTATTCTCGCGTCCTGCTACTTCGCCGGTGCGATCGCCACGGAGCTGTCGCACGACGCATTGAAGGTCAATCCCTTCATCCCGATCATACCGCTCTGGATTGGCGCTTTCATTCGAGATCGCTCGATCTTTTTCTGATGGGCGGGCAGCCCGGGTTTTGTAGTTGAACTTGTGATCCCGTCCTTGACGCTCTTCGAGGGCGGGGCTTTTGCTTAGACATGGCACGTCGAGAGGGGCAGAAGAAAAAGCCCCGCCCTTCAATTCGAAGGACGGGCCACCCCAAATTCTAGTTCAAAGGCTGGGCCACCCGCCAAGTATCGGGCCAAAGAAGAGTTACAAATCCAACCCTAAGATCTTTTCCCAAGAACTCGATTTGAAATCGAGGTACGATGCATCTCGCGTCGCACGTGGAAGGAGCCATCGCTCGCGCCAATGCTGGACAATCCCATCCAAAGGTCTGTCGAACCAACGGAGCCGAGAGGTTTCGCCCTTTAAAAAAGATATCGTGTTCTCAGCGAGCGGCGCAACATAAACTCCTCTCTGGACCCCATGCTTGAGAAGGCTGGATGACAGTTGCAGGTGCTCCAGAGCCTTCCGAACGACCCTCATCCTGTAATTGGGGCCACTTCCGAACTTGTAGCGCTCCACCTCGTCAACTCCGAGATCCTCGAGGTACTCACGGATTCTCTTAAAAGTTCCGTTCGCCAAATGAAAGTGGCCATAGCCTTCCGTTAATCCCAATGATTGGAAAACATCCAAACCCTCATATCGGAGCCTGTTGAGAATTGACGATCTTCCAAGGGCGCTCGTAGTCGTAACTAGTGCAAGACGCCCATCAAATCTCTTGCCTAATATGATAGATCGTTTCTTTGAATAGCGGCGTTGGAAGACCGATCTAGTAAAATCGCTCGCAGCAAGTAAGCTAACAAATTTCGCACCTAGTAGACGATTGTACGGAGGCACTGCGCCAAGAACGCATGCGTCCATAACGTGAGAAAGCATTTGCTCTCGCATTCGCACGTCCCATCCAACCCACGCGTCTCTCGTCCGCAAATTGAAAACAGGATCAGTAAGAGCTAGCAATCCAAAAAGCTTTCCGTTAGACCGATCGAAAACCACAACCCGAAATCGACGGCCATACCCCTTCGAAACTGGAATGCTCCACCACATGGTTGCTAATCGAAAAAGAGCAGCAAGCTCTTCGTCTCCATCCACAAGTACAGGGTAAGGATCAATGCGGACTGGATCGATTTCTGAACCTGACGCAAAGTATTTTGAAATTTTGGGAAACCATTTCTGAATGAAATTATGCTCTTCTTCTAGCCGGTCGTCGCGGAAATGGGAATGTAGCGCTCGAATCTTTCGCTTACTATGCCCTGATGCTGAGAGATGATAGTCCGAGGTAAGCTTGAATCCCTGGTGACGCAACAGCTTGAACAAGTGTCGTCGCAGCTTTTTGGATTCAGGTGACAAAGGCGAGCCTCTACGCTCCAACGAGGCCCCTGATCGATTCTCGGTCGTCATTTGTAAGTCTTGATGGCGACAAGTTCATCGAAATGCACGACTCTGACCGGAATCACGAATGGGTGTGAGGAAGTCACAAAGTATAGGTTTCCTGGTATTGTTTCCCTTTGAATGAATGTGCTGACGACCCCGTCATAGTTAATATTTGATTTTACAAGTGCTCGGATGTCGTCAGTATTTCCCATATAAAATGCGAAGAAATTTTCAGCCTGACTCCGAATTTCCTCCGAAATTGCTGATGGTCGCTGAGTAATTGCCACCAATCCAATTCCAAACTTCCGACCCTCCTTTGCAATACGAACAAACGGGTCACTCGAAGATTTCATTTGTTCATCCGAAAGAACATTTTGAGCTTCTTCCACAACAACCACACATTGAATCACTTCTTTTTCATTGGCTTCCGTATAATTCCTCTTATTATCCTCGAATAACTTCCTCACGACCATCGTCGAAATGATTGAAGCATCGACTCTGTCGCGGAGCGAAAGATCAATGATGACGGTCTTTCCTTCCTTCAAGGCCTGGAATGTATCCTCAATTAGTGTCGACGTAGAGGAGTGAACCCCTCCCTCATCAATGAAGTGCCGAATTCTTTTTCGAATCGCCATTATCGTTCCGCGTGCGCTCTTGTCCTGCTTCTCCTGCTTCTTGTCGTCTTCCGCTGGCGCCCCAAAGAAATCAGGGAAGTCCATATGTAACTTTCGAGGCGAATCACAATATGAGTCTATCTTCTTGATGAATCCTTCAACCATATTATCGTCGAGATATAGAAGAAACGACTTCATGACTTCGGAAAAACCGGTAGAGAAGGCGAGGATATCCGACACTGTCATATGCTTGTGTGTATTGACCTGAACTTTTCCCCGATAAGTGAATCTATCGTTTTTCGGAATCTTTCGGTCCGAATAGACGACCAAATTCTTGCGGACTTGGTCATCGTTAACGTCTCCGAGGCCGATAGTCTGAGAAGCGGTCTTTGAGTGGTATTCGCCATTCAGGTCGAAAACAAGCTTGCCGAATGAATTGTCTCCAATTGTATGATAGAGAAGGACTTTCATCAGATTTTTTTTCCCGAAACCTGATTGAGCGAATACCATGGTTCTCTTAGACTTGAGTCGCTTGGTGTCAAATAAAATCTCCCCTTTATCAGTGTGAATCTCTTCCCCGATACACAAGTGGCCCAGCGAGACCCCTCGCTCGTTGCCCATATTAAGGATAAATGTCACTTCGGAAGGCAGGAGGTGGCGAGCATGATAGGAAACGACGGGCAATTTTCTAACGGCGGTTGTGAACGAGATGGATGTTCCGCGATCTTCAAAGGTCCCGAGCATTCTCACTTTGTACGTGTAGCTGAACATTTTCTGTTTGTCGCGATCTGACAATTCCCGTTCGGCAATCCGAGCGTAGTGCACTGCCACAAGTGTCTTATCTTGAGAGCGAAAAAGAGAGTCCTCGTCGTAGATCTCGGCCTCCACGCGAGCCAGATATTTTGACCCAGCTTCATTTTTCGGAGACAGTACGATGAAGTCCCCTATCTTCGGAGATGCCTTCGCATCTTCATAGGAAGAGTAAATTAATAGAGCATCTTCGGTCGTCTTTTGGCCGTATAAGACTCCAAAATCTTTTCGCTCCACGGCGCGCTCCGATCAAAACCTGGAATGCAAATCTAAGAAGAGATTTTCAATGTCCGTATGATCCATTTGTTGCGACGAATATAGCGCGGCCTTGACCCTGGCAATCGCCTCTTGCTTGAAATCGCCCGTCAAAGTAACGAGGTTATGGGCCTCGACAAGCGGATATGGGTATCCCAGGATATAGTGCTCTTGCGTGGTCGCTGTAAGGCTGTACATGATATTGCCGACCGCTTGCGTGTTTCTCCTCAGATCCTTATTTGCGATTCCCGGGATGCAATCGTAGATGTTCAGATCGCATATCAACCAGTCATAGTTCTGTAGCTTTTCGACATAGTCCAGCCGAGCAGTGAAAAAAAGCCCGCATCCACGGCCGCCATTGATGTCCTTTTTGGCATACATGTTGCTGCTGTTCCCTTGATAGGCCGATTCAAGAACATCGTCGCGGACCTCAAGGTAGCAACAAAGCTTCTGGCTCTTAGGATCCATCGCCTTGAACGGGAAAGTGGGTTTCAGTTTCGACTGGAGGTAAACGTCAATTTTTGAATATGTGTAAGCAAGTTCCGTTTTGATCGGGCTCTGTTTTGTGATTCCGATAAGATTGGCTTCCTTAATATTGAATAGGTGCCCTAATTTGTTCAGGAACCGCTGCTTTATGTTCAGGCTTCGCAAGGGGCCGTCGCGAAGAACAAAATCGCCCTTTTCTAGGCTAGCGTTCTGAGCAATGTCATAAATGCAGGCCCATTCCAGTACCTCCTGGCAAAAACCGAGGAGTGTCCCCGGATTGCTTATAATTATGTCTTTCTTGTAGCCGAAAATGACGTCGGGACTATCCCCAAAGAAAGAAAGCAACGCTGCAGTAGGTGCAAGTCCAAGGCATTCATCGTAGATTTCGCTCAAGTCCTTCTCGCTCAGGACTAACATATGATCCCCATGGAAAACTTTGCCATAAACAATTGGATCATCGTTGTCGTTGAGGCGCAGCTGTTTTCCGTTTTGGAAGCAGACATAGCCAGCTTGATAAAAGCAGAGTGAGACCCCGTTGTAAAAAGTGTGGCTGTTCCGGCTGCCATCTATTGCGTAAAACTTTGCGCTCTGCAGGTCAATTTGCTCAAACGGCATGATTTCAAAAACTTGTGGAGTCTCCAGATTTTCAGGAACACCGACGACGGGAATCTGATAATCCTTATTCGTCTTGGCGTGAATCTGAGCAGCCGTCGCACTGATTACATTTTCGGGGATCTCGAACGAAGACATTACAATATCCTCGCAAGCTACATAATAAGGCACAAGGTATACCAAATTAAACAGGTTTATTCCACGATAAATGGACACAGTAATGAAGAAAGGGCGTCCCGACGGAGTCGGGGCGCCCTTTTGCACTACGCGTGCTTGTTGCTTCGATTTAGTACATTCCGCCCATGCCGCCGCCTGGGCCGCCGTGACCGCCGGCGCCTGCTGCGGCTTGCTTGGAGTCTTCCTTGATGTCCGCGATCAGGGCTTCGGTCGTGAGCATCAGGCCGGCAATGGATGCGGCGTTCTGGAGAGCGAGGCGCGTGACCTTGGCCGGGTCGATAACGCCCGCCTTGATCATGTCGCCGAACTCTTCGGTATCCGCGTTGTAGCCGAAGTTCTCGTCCTTGCTCTCACGAACGCGGTTGACGATGACTGCGCCTTCTTGTCCCGCGTTCAGTGCGATTTGGCGCAAGGGCTCTTCGAGCGCGCGCTTGACGATGTTCACGCCAATGGCTTCTTCCTCATTGAGCTTGAGCTTGTCGAGCACCGCGATGCAGCGGATCAGTGCAACTCCGCCGCCGGCGACGATGCCTTCCTCGACTGCCGCGCGTGTGGCGTGCATGGCATCTTCGACGCGAGCCTTCTTTTCCTTCAGCTCGGTTTCGGTTGCCGCGCCCACCTTGATCACCGCTACGCCGCCAACCAGCTTGGCGAGACGCTCCTGCAGCTTTTCCTTGTCGTAGTCCGAGGTGGTTTCCTCGACCTGCGCGCGGATCTGCCGGACGCGTCCTTCGATTTCGGCGGACTTGCCGCCGCCTTCGATGATCGTGCAGTTGTCCTTGTCGATTGTGACCTTCTTGGCTTTGCCGAGGTCTTCCATCTTCACGTTCTCGAGCTTGATGCCGAGATCCTCGGTTACGGCCTTGCCGCCGGTCAGCGTCGCGATGTCTTCGAGCATGGCCTTGCGGCGATC
>PLUM01000110.1 GCA_003165465.1 Acidobacteriota bacterium | reverse complement strand
TCCGCAGCCTCTTTAGCCGCTGGCCCTTTCGGGATCGAGTTGCCACACAGTGGCTGTGCTACTGAAAACCTTGTAGCATCAGGCCGCGCTGAATTCCATTCCTACTTGCTTGAAGTGGTTTGACCCAGCTTGCGCAGGCGGTCCTGCAATTTGCGGCGCAGGACGGAGGGCGTATTGGGATTGAACGCCACGAGGTACCACAGCGGCTGGCTGCGGTCCTTGGACAGCCACGAGAGCGTCGTGGAGTCGGCATTCGGATGGCGCGCGACATTTTCGCGAATCGCGTGGTAGGGATGCTTGGCTAGGCGGCTGAGCGTCTTGGACGAAACTTTGGGATGCTCGCTGATCAGGCGCAGCAGGTAGTAATCGGACTCGGGCGCTTCGCGCTCCAGCTTGTCCAGCATTTCGGCTTTGGAATCCGCGTTCAGGACCAGGCCCACTTTTTCATCCCAGGACGAATTGATGTGATTCAACTCGCGCGTGCGCTCGTGGATCAGTTCCTCGATCACGTGGCGCTCCTGCTGAAGGCGCGCGGCCGACACCGTCGTCGTCTCCAGCGAATCAAGGACGCGGAGAAGATGCTGGCGCTCCCCGAACACAATTTGCGTCGTCCGCGGGGTGGAGCCCTTGGACGGCGTCTGTACCAAATCAGAGCGTCTCATCGCTACCTCACTCAGTAAAATCGAGTTCGCTTGCCAAATTTGCCAGCTCATCGTCTTGGATGTACAAGCTCCTTGAATCAAGAGGCAAGCCGGCTTCCATCTGCCGCTTCAACCATCGCCCGGTAACATCGATTTTTTGCTCGCGGGACAACCGGCTCCGCCCGCGCTCAAATCGAGCCAGGCTCGCACCGGAAATTCCAACAACCGCTTCTTCTCCGCCGACTCGAAAGAAGAAAAGTTCAGGCCGATCCCCCTGGGTCAAAAAACCAGCACGGACGAAGCTAACTTCGAGCGGGGCGCCATTCGGCCCCACAACTTCAAACCGCTCGTAGATTGGCTCGTACGTCATCTTGGATTATCGGACCGGCTACCCCGCGTGTAAAGATTTCGGCACGGCGGAAGTTCCAGATGTGCAACACACACTTTCACCATCGGGCGATTCCGGACCGCGGAAAAAAAGCTCCTGGTCTCAAAGACCGGGGCTACAGCAGTTGAGGGCGGATTGCTGTAGCCCGCCTCTTCAGAGGCGGGGCCTTCCGCCAGATTATGCAATGCGTTCCAGCGAAATTAGCGCAAATTCACTCAATCCCACTCTATCCGATTTGCCATTCTTCGCCGGTCCGCGTACTTTGGAGACAGGAAAAATCAACGGACCATCGCGCGACCGGGAGGCGTTCCATGTCGGCTTTTGAGGATCACAAAGAAGAGCTGGAACATTACGAACAGATGCTGGGCGCGTATCGCGGACGCCTGGCCGTCACGCTCGATCGCGTGACGAACGCGATGGTGCTCGTCGGGCAGCATGGCGTCTACTGCCACAGCCAGCGCGATGCCGCCAAGCCCACGATGGACATTCAAATCATCACCGAGGAATTGCGCAAGGCCAAGGAACTGATCCAAAACGTAATGGAAGAGCTGCGCGTGGAGCGGGAGAATCGGCTGCGGGCTGGGTAATGCGCGTTTCAGTGGCACAGGCTTCAGCCTGTGTGGTTTTGAATTTTGCGCGAGTTA
Source organism: Acidobacteriota bacterium (assembly GCA_003165465.1). GTDB lineage: Bacteria > Acidobacteriota > Terriglobia > Acidiferrales > UBA7541 > Palsa-360. The sequence continues at coordinate 13,934 of PLUM01000110.1, read as the reverse complement.
AAATCAAAAGAACACAGGCTGAAGCCTGTGCTACTTAACAATTACGCGCGGCCGGTGCAGAGCGCCGCGATTGTTTCCGCGTCTGTCGGAAGTTCGTTGCCGCGCCACACCACGTGCAGATCGGGCCTCACCAGCACCAGATCGAATTGATAAAGATCGCGCGGTCGTTCGCCCTCGACATCGAGCACATCGAGCGGGGCATGAATTTCATGAAACGCTTGCGCCAGCCTCACGGGTTCGGCGCGCGTCCCGCCGAGCCGCAGCAGCGTATAGCCCGCGCCAAGCCGGTCGTGCAGCGCCGCGCCATCCTTCAGCCACACGTGAGGAAGGCGCGCGCCCGGCCACGTCGTCGGAATGTAGCGCGGATTGTCCGGGTCCGGGCCGTCGCCCTTCTCGCGCCAAATAACCGGCGAATTCGTGTAACGGTAGCCCGCCTCGATCCCTGAAATTTCCGTCACCTTGCGCTGCTCGGTATCGAAAAGCGCCGCGATCCGTTTTCGCGCCGCCTCGCCCTCTGGCGTGTTTTCCCTGACGCTCGGCTCGTAAGCCGCGCGCCATCCAAGCCTGCCGGTCATCGCGGCGCGCGAGGCCTTCACGTTGCGCACGCCAATCGGCTGGCGCTCCGCCCCGTACGAGGCCAGCAATTGCGGCCCGCCCCATCCCGCGAGCGACGCCGCCAGCTTCCAGGAAAGATCGATGGCGTCGCCCACTCCGGTATTCATTCCCAGACCGCCCATCGGGATCACCAGATGCGCCGCGTCTCCGGCGATCAACACGCGCCCTTCCCCATAGCGCTCGGCGCACAGCAGATGCTGCGTCCATTCGTTGACGGACAGCATCTCGAATTCAATGGGCATAGCCAGCGACTTCCTGAAAATCTCGGCCATTTCCCCGTCACTGGACGCGGCGGCATGCAGCGTCCAGTGGCGCGTACTATCCTGAAGAATGAGGAACGGAAACAACGGGCCTTCGGCGATGTGGTAGTGGCGCCCCTTGCCCATGGGAATGCGCTCGTAGAGATCGTCGCAGCGGAATAGCGCCTGCCGGAGTTTCCGGATGTTGCCATCGCCCTGCAGGTGAATGCCCAGCTGCTTGCGGACAGTGCTCGACGCGCCATCGCACCCGGCGAGATATGCGGCGCAAATTGTTTCCTCCGCGCCGCCGTTTATTTGGACCGTGGCGGACACGGAGCTTGCGTCCTGCGTAAAGGAGATGAGTTCGCAGCCGAAGCGGACCGTTACGCTGGGAAGCGTTTCGACGATCGATCGCAGGAGTGGTTCGAGAGTGTATTGCGAGATGAGTTGATAGGGTTCGAGCAGGCCGCCGTCATTGCGCGCCGCGATCTCGGCGGTGGCTTCGGCCACGGATGGGCACGGCAAATGAACAAGCGGAGAATCCGCCATGGAGAGCGCTAGGAAAACGTCCATCGGCGCGTGACGTGGCAGGCCGGCATCGCGCACGCGTTCGGAGATTCTCAGGCGGCGGTAGATCTCCATGGTTCGCGCGTTGCAGCGCTCCATCTTCGGAAGCTGAATTGTGGTGGAGTTGCGCTCGATCAGCGTGCAGCGCACGCCCCGAAGGCCCAAATCGAGCGCGAGGGTGAGTCCCACCGGTCCCGCGCCCACGATGAGGACATCGGCTTCCATCGCCCGTTTCGTTTTTTCCATCATGTTTGGAAAAAATGTTTCCAGAAATCATCTCATCGATGGCTTGCCGTTCAAAGTAGCGCCGGCGGGACGCCGGCGCTACCAAACCTTCTCATCCCAGGAATTATAGCTCGCCTCTTCAGAGGCGAGGGTCTTCCGCCAATTGCGGAGAAACGCCCCGCGTCTGAAGACGCGGGCTACAGCAATCGACATTCGTACATTTGGGAGTCAACAGAGTCAGATAGATTCTGACATTAGAAAATTTCCATGGACCTGATCGATTCCCACGCGCATGTGGATGTTTCGGACTTCGATGCCGACCGCGAAGCGATGCTTCAGCGCGCGCAGACCGCGGGCGTTGGAACATTGCTTGCTATCGGTAACGGACCGGAAATTGAGAAGCTGGGCGCGGCAGTTCCTTATGCCGAGCAGCACGACTGGATTTACGCCGCCGTGGGAATTCATCCCCACGAGGCGCGCCGCGCCACCGACGCGCATTATACGGAACTGGACCGATTGGCGCGCCATCCTCGTGTGATTGCATGGGGCGAGATTGGACTCGATTATCACTACAATTATTCTCCGCGAGAAATGCAAGCAGCAGTGTTTCGCGAACAGCTCGGCCGGGCGCGCGCCGCAAAGCTTCCAGTCATCATCCACTGCCGCGAAGCATGGCCCGACTGCCTGAATATTCTCGACGAATCGTGGCGGAGTTCCGGCCTCGGCGGCATCTTTCATTGTTTTGCGGGTACAGCCGAGGAAGCCAGGTTCGGCATGGACATGGGATTCCTGGTTTCTTTCGCCGGGAACGTGACGTATCCGAAAGCACAGAATCTCCGCGATGTCGCTTCCACAATTCCGTTGGACCGTCTGCTGGTGGAAACCGATTCTCCCTTTCTCGCGCCCCAGCCCCACCGGGGACGCCGCAACGAGCCGGCATATGTCGCGGAAGTAGCGCGAACCATCGGGAATGTGAGAAACTTGCCNNCGTCTGAAGACGCGGGCTACAGCAAATCCAGCAGCAGAACCACGGATGGCAACAAAGCCAGATCGCCTCAAGCTACTTGCGGACATCGAGCAGTTCCACGTCAAAAATCAGCGTCGCATTTGGCGGAATCGCGCCGCCCGCCCCGCTCGCTCCATAGCCGAGCGATGGTGGGATTCGCAATTGCCGCTGGCCGCCGACCTTCATCCCCGCGACTCCTTCATCCCAACCCTTAATCACCTGCCCGGTACCCAATGGAAATGAAAAAGCCTCGCCACGGTCGCGAGAGCTATCAAATTTTTCTCCCGTGGTCAGAAAACCGGAGTAGTGGACTTTCACCATGCTGCCCGCCACGGCCGTCGCGCCGGAACCCACCGCAATATCCCAATACTGCAGGCCGGAAGCAGTGGTGGTCGGCGGTCCAGTCACTTTCATGGGGCTGGACGCGCTGGACGTGCCGGTCTTGCCGCTATCGCCGCATCCGTACGCCATCGCGAAAACCGCGAACAAGGCCAGCGCCCGAACCAGGAACAATTGTCGTTTCATAAGCTCTCCTCGATTTGCGAAATCATATCAGCAGAGCCGCAATGTTCGTTGGACAAAAATCTGGCCATTGGAAATATGGAAAGAGCGGGAATTTATCGCTAGGTTGGAAAACAAACGAGGAGTCCTCGTGTGTTAGTAGCGCGGGCTTCAGCCTGCGGGGTTTAGTCCGGGCAGGCACCAAACCCCGCAGGCTGACGCCCGCGCTACTAAGGCGAATGACGTTACCGCCCGGCGACGGCCATGGCCATCACGGGCTGCAGACCCTTCATCATGGCCGCGAATCCCGGCAAATCGAGGGATTGCGGACCGTCGGACAGCGCCCGCTCCGGGCACGGATGCACTTCGACGATAATGCCATCGGCTCCGATGGCGACTGCCGCGCGCGCCGCCGCCGGGACCAGGCTTCGCCGTCCGGTGGCGTGCGACGGATCGACCATGATCGGCAAGTGGGTAAGTTCCTTGGCGAGCGCAACGCCCGCGAGATCGAGCGTGTTCCTGAGTTCGGCGTCAAACGTCTTGATGCCCCGCTCGCACAACACCACGTTGGGATTTCCGCCCGACAGCAAATACTCGGCGGCCAGCAGCCACTCCTTGATCGTGGCCGATGGGCCGCGTTTCAGCAGCACGGGCCGGGGCACGGTGGCGAGCTTTCGCAGCAGCGGATAATTCTGCATGTTGCGCGCGCCCACCTGCATCATGTCCGCGTACTCGACAACCGCGTCGAGGTCTTCAATGCCCATCACTTCCGTGACGATCGGCAGGCCGGTCTCCTTGCGCGCTTCCGCCAGAATCTTGAGTCCTTCGACGCCGAGGCCCTGGAAATCGTAGGGCGAAGTGCGCGGCTTGTACGCGCCGCCGCGCAACAGGTGCGCGCCGGCAGCCTTCACGCCGCGCGCCGTCTCCATCACCTGTTCGCGCGACTCGACCGAGCAGGGTCCCGCGATCACCACGAGACTCGGCCCGCCGATCTTCACTCCACGCACGTCCACCACGGTGCCCTTAGGCTGAAGCTCGCGGCTCACCAGCGTGAACGGCTGCGAGATGGAGATGATATCGTCCACTCCCGGCGCCACGCGGAGCGCTTCGACTTCGCTGCGGCGCCCGCGACTTTTTCCGACCACGCCGATGACGGTGCGCTCGGCGCCTTCAATCAGATGGGGAAGAAATCCGCATTCCTTGATTCTGTCCATGACGTGTTGAATTTGCTCCTCCGTCGCGGTTGCCGACATGTTGATGATCATTGAAAATCTCCTTTAGCTGCTCGCCGGATCGATGGCTTATTCGATAGCCCGCCACTTCGGGACAATTTCGGAACGATTTCGGGACAATTTTGGGACAATAAAAAAGCCGCGGACCCTGTGGGTTCTCGCGGCCAGTTCTGGGATTCTTTTCGCGCTGTCTAACTTGTCGCTTTACCTCTTCATGCGCGCGATCCGCCCCTGGCCGCTTCCCGACCATGGGAAGCGGTACGTAAAGGCGAACCAAGAGTAATAGCGTGAAAGCATGAGAGCTTGAGAATACGCAGGCACAGGCCCAATGTCAAGGATTTGTCGGTGGCGTCTAGCGGGGCGGGGACCGCGCCGCGTAATTGGCGCCTGAGACAGACAGCAAACCCCGGATTTCAACACAGAGGACACAGAGAAATCCGGGAGAAAATCAATTCCTTGAAATACAAAATCGGCCTGCTCTTTGTGCCTTTGTATTTGTCTTTACTCGTCTTTATTTTTCTTTCTCTGTGCTCCTCTGTGTCCTCTGTGTTAAAGATTTTTTTTCCTCGTCTGTCCGAAAACCGCTATTCGATCAAGCCTCGCCTCACATCTTCGCTCAGCACGATGGCCTCGGACACTTCCTTCATCGATTTGCGACGCTGGCGGCTCTGGCGCTGGATGGTGAGATAGGCTTCCTCCTCGGTGATTTGCAATTCGCGCTGCAGAATTCCCTTGGCGCGCTCGACGAGCTTGCGCGTCTCCAGTTTTTCCGAGAGGTGAACGTTTTCAATTTCCAGGCGCGCCATTTCGATTTCCGCGCCCACCAGAAATCCGATGGTGGAGACCAGCATGATTTCGCGCTCCGAGTATTCATGCGGTTCGCGATTCTGCAGATTGATGACGCCGACGATTCGTCCGCGGCACAGCACCGGCACGGAGAGAAACGCCTCGAACTTGTCCTCCGGCAAATCCTTGAACAATTGGAAGCGCGGATCCTGCGACGCGTTGACCGACACCGACACCGGCTTGCCGTGCTCCGCCACCCATCCCGTAATGCCCTGTCCCAGCCGCAGCTTGAGCCGGTCCACGACATCGGGATGCGCGTTCTTCGAAGCGCGGAGAATCAATTCGCCATCTTCCAGCGCGTACAGGAAGCAGGAATCGCAGCTCACCACCGAAGCGGCAAAATCCACGATCTGCGCCAGGACATCGCGCAGAGGGTCGGCCGCGGCCATGCGGCTGGCCATCTTGTGGATGAAGTCCACCTCTTGATTGCCGGATACCGCTTGTTTGGAAGGTTCCGCAGTCACACTTCGAGGGTAGGCGCACGGGCCAACGCTGTCCAATTCGTACTATGGATGCGAATCATCGGAATTTTCTTGGCCTCAGATGTCCTGGGCGATTTTCAGTGGCACAGGCTTCTGAAGCCTGTGCCACTGCGCATGAAGTCCTGCTCTCGCAAAAATGCCGTTCAAATCGTTTTCGTCTGGCCGCCGTCGAGATCGATCAGCGCGCCCTGCAAATAGCGCGATTGCGGCGAGACGATGAACGCCGCGAGATTTGCCACATCCTCCGGCTCTCCCACGCGCACGATATTCAACTTGCGAACGATTTCCTGTATGGCGGCGTTCACATCGCCGCCGTGTTGCGCCGTCTCCGCCGCGATCATGCTCTGGAACCGTTCCGTTTTCACTCGACCGGGATTGATGGCGTTGACCTGCACGCCGTCCCGAATGCCAATGTCCGCCATCGCCTTCGTGAACGACTGGCACGCGCCGTTCACCGAGCCGCCAATCGTGAATTCCGGGCCGGGCGTGCGTCCTCCCGCGCCGATAATGTTCAGCAGGGAACCGCGCCGCGCCTTCAGCTGCGGCCATGCCGCGCGTGTGAGGCGCACCGCGCCCAAGAGCTTCAGCGCGAACCCATCGATCCAGTCCGCATCGGTCAATGCAAAAAAATCGCCGCGCTTTGTAGCCCCGGCGTTATTCACGACAATGTCGATGGCCCCGTAAGCCACGATCGCGGCGTTTGCCAGAGCTGCCGGAGCGGCAGGCTCGCGGAGATCCCCCGCGACGCTGGTCGCCTTGCCGCCGGCGGATTTAATTTCGGCCTCGACCTTCGCGAGATCGGCCGCGGTCCGCGCGGACAGGACGAGCGTGGCTCCGTCCTGCGCCAGGCGCAGCGCGATGGCGCGGCCAATCCCTTTGCTCGATCCGGTGACAATCGCAATCTTTCCTTCCAGCGTTTTGTTGTTTGCCATGGATTCCATTCCTCCCGTGTTCGTCGGCATTCCATAAAAAACAGTAAATCGGACATGCAGTTTACCGCGCCTCGCGGAAGCATGTCCGGAGAATTTGGTTTTAGTGGCACACGCTTCAGCCTGTGTTCTTTTGACTTTAGCGCGCGCAAAAATCAAAATCACACAGGCTGAAGCCCGCGCTACTAAAATCAAGACGCATTGGCTCTTTATTCCGGAAAAAGGTACTGTAGATTAGTCCAAGTGAAGGAAAATCAGATGAAACTCGAACCAAAACCGGATAACCCGTGCTTTGGCTGCGGCGGCGCAAACCCGCGCGGGATGCGGCTATCCTTTGAGCAGGATGACGCGCGCCAGCGCATTGTGGGGCGTTTTTGCCTGGGGGAAGAATATCAGGGCGGCTCGGGCTTTCTTCACGGCGGAATTATCGCGCTGCTGTTGGACGAGGCCATGGGCAAGGCGTCGCGGTTTCACGGGGAGCACGCCGTCACGGCGGACTTGCGCGTGGAGTACAAGCGTCCGATCCGCGTGAACACGGAAATCGTGGTCGAGGGATTTGTGACGCGCCGGGAAGGCCGTCAGTTGTATCATAGAGGAGAGATTCGGAACGGGGTGGGAGATTTGCTCGCCAGCGGCGACGGGCGGTTTGTGGTCATCGACCGCGAAAAATACCGGGTCCGGTGAACCGCGCGAAGCAGAATGGGCTGGCCGCACAAAACGGATTCGACGGTGCGGGCTTTATGTTTGCGCTGAACGCCGCGGCCATGTCGGGGCGATGAGTCCGTCAGACAATCGCCAGACGATCGCCAGACAATCGCCAGACAATCGATTGAGGAGAAAAAGCAATGACAGCGACAACGGGAAGCAATGGAAATTTTGGAAACGATCAGTGGCGCGTGAAGGTGGGCCTGGCCGAAATGCTCAAGGGCGGCGTCATCATGGANNTCATCATGGACGTCACGAACGCCGAACAAGCCAAGATTGCCGAGGACGCCGGAGCCTGCGCCGTGATGGCCCTAGAGCGCGTTCCGTCCGACATTCGCAAGGAGGGCGGCGTCGCGCGCATGGCCTCGCCGAAAATTATTCGCCAGATCATGGCCACGGTGAGCATTCCGGTGATGGCCAAGGTGCGCATCGGCCACTTCGCGGAAGCCGCCGTGCTCGAGGCTCTGGAAGTGGACTTCATCGACGAAAGCGAAGTGCTGACTCCGGCCGACGAGGAAAATCATGTCTGGAAGCACGACTTCAAGGTGCCCTTCGTGTGCGGCGCGCGCAATCTGGGTGAGGCGCTGCGGCGCATTGCCGAGGGCGCGGCGATGATCCGCACCAAGGGCGAAGCCGGCTCGGGCAACATCGTCGAAGCCGTTCGCCACATGCGAACGATTTCGACGGAGATGCGCCGCCTGACCACGCTGCGCGGAGACGAATTCATGCGCGTGGCCAAGGAACTCGGCGCGCCGCTCGACTTGGTCCGCGAAGTTGCCAGCACCGGAAAGCTGCCCGTGCCGAATTTTTCCGCGGGCGGCATCGCGACTCCCGCCGACGCCGCGCTCGTTCGCCACTTGGGCGCCGAAGCGGTTTTCGTCGGCTCGGGAATTTTCAAGTCCAGCGATCCGGAAAAGCGCGCGAAGGCCATCGTAAAAGCCGCCACGCATTACCAGGACGCCAAGGCCGTTCTCGAAGCCTCCGAAGAACTGGGCGAGGCGATGAAGGGCCTGGACATTCGCCAGATCGACGAAAAGGATTTGCTCCAGACGCGCGGCTGGTAACGGGCGTTTCGGGATATGTGATGTAGTGGCGCGGGCTTCAGCCTGCGCGGTTTCGTCCTTGCACGGACAAACCCGCGTAGGCTGAAGCCCGCGCCACGAAGTGCCGTTTATTTTTGGAAAGACTGGGAGCGAAGAAGAAATGAAGGTTGGAATTCTTGCCGTTCAAGGCGATTTTGAGGCTCATGCGGCCACGCTTGCGCGCATCGGAGTGGAATACGCATTTGTGCGCACGCCGCGCGATCTGGAAGGCGTGGATGCCCTCATTTTGCCTGGCGGAGAAAGCACCACGCAGTGGAAGTTTCTGGCGGAGGAAGGTCTCGACAAAAGTTTGCGCGAATTTGGCGCGCGGGGCGGCGCGATTTTCGGCACCTGCGCGGGAGCCATTTTGCTCGCGCGCGAAGTCCGCAACCCGCCGCAGCCATCGCTGGGCTTGGCCGATATCGCCGTCGTTCGCAACGCCTACGGTCGGCAGCTCGCAAGCGAAGTACGGCACGGAGCCACGGACATCTCGAACGCGCCCATCGAAATGGTTTTCATTCGCGCTCCGCTCATCGAGCGCGCCGGGCCCGGCGTGCAGGTGCTCGCGACTTCCGAGGGCCAGCCTGTCCTCGTCCGCCAGGGCCACATCCTGATCGCGACATTTCATCCCGAACTGTCGAGCGACACCACCGTGCACGAATATTTTCTGCGCATGGCGCTCGAATGCGTCGGCGGCGACAAGCAAAGTTCCGGCGTTTCCTCGCATTGATTCGCCACGCAGGTTGATTCCCGCGGGAAATGAAAGCGGCTCCGAATATCTGGCGCAAGGACTACGCGAAAAGGTAGACTCTGACTTCGGTTGTGGAAGGGTTTGAGTAGCACAGGCTTTAGCCTGTGTTTTTTTGATTTTCGCTTGCCGCAAGTCAAATCCACACAGGCTGAAGCCTGTGCTACCGTAGAGCGGCTCTTCCGCTTTGCCGGAACGAAAAGGAGACTCATGCCGCGCGAAAAAACCAGTGTGTCGCGCGAAGACTACCTGAAGGCCATCTGGGAGATGGTTCAGGAAGAGCAGGAGCCGATCAGCGCGCGGTTGGCCGAGGAGTTGGGCGTCACGCCTCCGGCCGTAACCGCGGCGCTGAAGCGGTTGGCGCGCGACGGGATGCTTGTGGTGCGCCGCGATGGGCGCATCGCTCTGACGCGCAGGGGAAGCGGCATCGCGGACCATCTCGCGATGCGCCACCAGCTCGCGGAAAAATTGCTCACCGAAGTGATTGGCATCGACTGGACGCGCGCGCACGACGAAGCCGAGCGCCTCGAGCACGGAATTTCCCCTGAAGTCGAGAAATTGCTGCTGGCGCGTTTCGGCGCGGAAGGCTACTGCCCGCACGGCGTGCCGCTACAGGGCGGGCTCGCAAAATTACGGCGTAAGCACGGAGCCGTCCCTCTTTCCGATGTTGTCACGGGCCAGTCGGTCGAAGTTCTCTGCGTTTACGAAAAAGATGCGGAATTTCTGAAATTTCTTTCCGGACTCGCCATCCATCCCGGCGCGCGCGCCCGCATCCGCAAGCGAGAATACGACGAGACCATGACGCTCGCGGTCGGCAAGCGCACCATCCATCTCGGCAAGCCCGCGACCAGCCGCATCTGGGTGCGCGCCCTGGCGCAATAGCAATCGGAGTGCAATAAAGCAGGGTGAAGCCTGCGCCATCCAGGGGAATAAAAAAGGCCGAAGGAAACTCTTCGGCCTTTTGTATTTTCAACTCAAATGTTCCTTGAAATCCCCTTACGAAATCGGGGTGCAGACGGCCTTGACCTCGGTGTACTGCTCGAGGACTTCGTGGCCCATCTCGCGGCCCCAGCCGGACTCCTTGTATCCGCCGAAGGGAAGCGCGGCGTCGAACACGTTGTAGCAATTGATCCACACGGTTCCGGCGCGTAGCATACCCGCGAGCTTGTGCGCTTTCTTGATGTCGCGAGTCCACACGCCTGCCGCCAAACCGTAGTTCGAGTTGTTCGCCGCGTGCGCGAGTTCCTCGACGCTGCGGAAAGGAATGGCGGTGACAACCGGGCCGAAAATTTCCTCGCGGACCACTTTCATTTTGTCAGTGGTATTTACAAGCACCGTGGGCTTCACGAAGTAGCCCTTGTCTCCGACGCGTGATCCTCCGGTGAGGGCTTTTGCGCCTTCCGAAATCCCCGATTCGAGATAGCCGCACACGCGATTCATTTGCTCCTCGGAAACGAGCGGCCCCATGTCGCTCGTGGGATCCATGCCGGGTCCCACGCGAATGTTGTTGGCAAATTGGGCGACGCCGTCCACAACCCGGTCGAAAATGTCGCTCTCGACGTAGAGCCGCGAGCCCGCGCAGCAGCATTGCCCATGATTGAAGAAAATGGCGCTGGCCGCCCCGGGGATGGCCGCATCGACATCGGCATCGCCCAGCACGATGTTCGGAGATTTTCCGCCCAGCTCCAGGGAAACTTTTTTCAGATTTCCGGCGGCGGCCTGCAGAATCAGTTTACCCACTTCCGTGGAGCCGGTGAACGCGATTTTATCGACTCTCGGATGCGCCGAGAGCGCCGCGCCTGCTGTTTCTCCGTAGCCCGGCACAATGTTCACCACGCCATCGGGAATGCCGGCTTCCTGCATCAATTCGCCGAGCAGCAGGGCGGAGAGCGGCGTCTGCTCCGCGGGCTTCAGGACGATCGTGCAGGCCGTGGCAAGCGCCGGGCCGAGTTTCCACGCCGCCATCAGCAGCGGGAAATTCCACGGAATGATTTGTCCCACGACTCCCACCGGCTCGCGCACCGTGTACGCGAGAAATTGCGTGGCTCCGCCGCCCGCCGAAATGGGAATGGTGTTTCCTTCGATCTTCGTGGCCCACCCGGCCATGTAGCGGAACAAATCGGCCGCGAGAGGCACGTCGGCCACGCGCGCGACCGAGAGGGGTTTTCCGTTGTCGAGCGATTCCAGTTGCGCGAATTCCTCCAGATGCTTTTCAATTAAATCGCCAAGCTTCCAGATCATGCGGCCGCGCTCGGAGGGCGTGATCTTCGACCACGGGCCGGTTTCAAACGCCGCGCGGGCCGCCTTCACGGCGCGATCGATGTCTTCCTTATCTCCCTCGGCAACTCGGGACAGGACTTCGCCCGTCGCGGGATTGTAAGTAGGGAAAGTTTTGCCCGAGGCGGCTTCCACCCACTTGCCGTTGATCAGAATTTTGTGTGTCTTGGCGATAAATTTGGAAACGTTTTGATCGAGTAGCGGTGCGGATGCTGGCGTTGCCATGGTTCGATCTCCTTCCCTGCATTGCGATGCAGGATGCGTTTTACAGGCGGGACGGGGTCCACGCTACTCCCCCGGAGCTGAAAATTCAAGCGCGCGATTCTTCGGCCTGATGGGTGAGAATACTGGAAGCCATCTCGATGTTTTTTTGTTCCCAAATCCAAGCTGCATGATTAAAAAAAATGCCGAAAAAGCCAGTCCATGCCGAGTTGCGCTACACTAGGGCCGGCAATGGGGCCGTAGGCGAGGAGTTGAAAAAGGAATCGCATGGATCTGCATTATCCTATCGGGAAGTATGAAGCGAAGACCTCGCTCACTCCGGCTGAGCGCGATGAGGCGATTGCGCACATTGCGGGAACGCCGAAGCTCATGCGCGTCGCGGTGAGCGGCCTCTCCGGCGGGCAACTCGATAGACCGTATCGCCCCGGCGGATGGACCGTGCGCCAGGTCGTGCACCACGTCTCGGACAGCCACATAAACGCATACGTGCGTCTGAAACTCGCGCTTACTGAAAACGAACCTACCGTCAAACCGTATGACGAGGGACTGTGGGCGGAACTCCCGGATTCGCGGGAAACGCCCGTCGAAGTTTCTCTCGCGCTGCTTGAATTTCTACACCTGCGCTGGGGTATATTGCTGCGCTCGTTGCAGCCGGTGGATTTTGCGCGGCGCCTGCGGCACCCTGCCTTGGGGATAATGACGGTGGACAACCTTATCCATCACTATGCGTGGCATGGACGCCATCACGTCGCCCACATCACATCTCTGCGCCAGCGCGAAGGTTGGGACTAACCGTCGTGATGCTTACCGCGTTGCGCTACTACTGGATCACGGCGAAATGCTACCGGCTGCGGCCATGGGCCAGCCCGTACATTCGCTGGCGCCTGGAAACCTTTTTCGGCGGAGACATGCACGCGCTCGGGCCCGTGGAATTTTTCCGCCTCATTTGGCGCGAACGCAAACAGCTCTTAAGATTTCTCGCATGGACGGCCGAGCGGTGGCGCGCGCAAAGCGGCGGCCTCGCATGATCCGCGCCCGGCGAACGGGTATATACTTGTCTTAGATTGGAAGCAGGAGAGAAATCCCCCCTATCGCAGGATGCCATGCGGGAATTGAAAATACTTTCCGAGACGGAATCGCTCCACGAAGGTCGCTGGTGGGAGCCCATGCTGGACGGCCGCGTGCACTGCTATCTTTGTCCGAGGCATTGCCACATCGGGGACGGGCAGGCCGGTTTTTGTTTCATCCGAGTGAATCACGGCGGAAAATTGTACAGCCTGGGATACGCTTCTCCCCCTGCACTGCAAATGGATCCGATCGAGAAGAAGCCGCTCCATCATTTTCTGCCGGGCACGCGCGTGTTTTCCCTCGGCACCGCGGGCTGCAACATGGGCTGCTCGTTCTGCCAGAACTGGAACATTTCCAAATCGAAAACCGATCAGCTTCATTCGGCGAACATTCCGCCCGAGGATATTGTCGCGCTGGCGATCCACTACGGTTGCCCCTCGATTGCATTCACCTATAACGAACCGACGATTTGGGGCGAGTATGTGATCGACATTTGTCGCGCCGCGCGCGAGGCGGGCGTTCGCACCGTGATGGTCACCAACGGCTACATCACGCGGGAAGCGTTCCACGATATTTACGATCATGTGGATGCCGCGAACGTAGACCTGAAAGCGTTCACCGAGGGATTTTATGGCCGCATCACGCTCACGCATTTGCAGCCCGTGCTCGACACGCTCACCTGGCTGAAACACGAGACGAACGTTTGGTTTGAGATCACCAATCTGCTGATTCCCACGCTGAACGACAGACCATACGAAATTCGCCGGCTTTCCGCATGGATTCTGGAGCATCTCGGCCCGGACGTGCCTCTGCATTTCACGGCGTTCCATCCCGATTTCAAGTTACGGGACAAGCCGCGCACGCCTCCCGAAACGCTGCACACGGCCCGGACCATCGCTCTCGATGCGGGCCTGCACTATGTGTACGAGGGCAATATTCATAGCGGCGCCACGCACACGTTCTGCCCAGGCTGCGGCAAGATCGTGATTCGCCGTTCCTGGCACGATGTCCTGGAAAATATGCTCCTTGCCGGCGCGTGTCCTTATTGCGGATATGCAATTCCGGGCCGGTGGACGAATGTACACGCGCCGCTAAAACCATCGGCCCTGCAAGCCTACGAGAAAGCGGCAAGCAAGTATGACGCGCTGAATCCTTGAGATTGGAATTGAAGAGGAATGCAATATCAATAT
>PLUM01000072.1 GCA_003165465.1 Acidobacteriota bacterium | reverse complement strand
ATCACCGACGGCCAGATCTTCCTTGAGGCGGAGCTGTTCTACGCCGGCATCAAGCCCGCGATTAACGTCGGTCTGTCGGTCAGCCGCGTCGGCTCGGCCGCCCAGATCAAGGCGATGAAGCAGGTCGCCGGCACCATCAAGCTCGAGCTGGCGCAATATCGCGAAATGGCCGCCTTCGCCCAGTTCGCCTCCGACCTCGATGCCTCGACCCAGCGCCTTCTGGCGCGCGGCCAGAGGCTCACCGAGCTTCTGAAGCAGGGCCAGTACACGCCGATGGTGATCGAAGAGCAGGTCGTGTCGCTCTATTGCGGCACCCGTGGCTTCCTCGACACGCTGCCGGTGGCGCGGATCGGCGACTTCGAGCGCCAGGTGATCGATGCACTTCGTGCCGAGGGTTCGATCCTGGCGTCGATCCGCGACAAGCGCGAGATCGTCAAAGAGGTCGACGACAAGCTGAAGGCGTTCCTGACCGACTTCGTCAAGAAGTTCGCTTAAGGCAGCAGGTCTCGATGCCCAGCTTAAAGACCTACCGCCTCAGGATCCGCAGCGTCCAGTCGACGCAGAAGATCACCAAGGCCATGAAGATGGTCGCCGCGGCCAAGCTGCGGCGCGCCCAGGAGCAGGCCACGGCGGCCCGTCCCTACGCCGAAGCCATGGACAAGATCCTGGCGTCGCTGGGCGCGAGCTTCAAGGGCGGCGCCGGCCCGCGCCTGCTGGCCGGCACCGGCTCCGACCAGGTCCAGCTGCTGATCGTCGCCACGGCCGACCGCGGTCTGTGCGGTGCTTTCAACAGCTCGATCGTGCGCGAGGCGCGACGGACCATCCGGGCGCTGGAGGCCGACGGCAAGACCGTCAAGGTGTTCTGCGTCGGCCGCAAGGGCCGCGACCAGCTCCGTCGCGACTATGGCCGGCTGATCGTCGAGACAATCACCGACCTCGGCCGTCCGCGTCTTGGCTTCGGCGATGCCCAGAAGGTGGCGGCGCGCCTGATGGAGATGTTTGCATCAGGCGACTTCGATGTCGCCAAGGTCGTCTTCAATCGCTTCAGGTCGGCGATGAGCCAGACGGTCACCGTCCAACAGCTCATCCCGCCGCCTGCCCCCGAAGCCGGTGCGGCTGCAACCCCCGCCACGATGGGTGGCGCCGTGTACGAGTTCGAGCCCGATGAGGGCGAGATTCTGGCCGACCTGTTGCCGCGCAATCTCACCGTCCAGATCTTCCGCGTACTGCTGGAGAACGCCGCGAGCTTCTACGGCTCGCAGATGACGGCGATGGACAGCGCCTCTCGCAACGCCGGCGACGTGATCAAGAAACTGACCTTGCAGATGAATCGCTCGCGTCAGGCCACCATCACCAAGGAACTGATCGAAATCATCTCGGGCGCCGAGGCCATCTAGGCCGCGCGCTGACAGCAATCGAAGGAAAGGGATCCGTAATGGCCACCAACAACATCGGCACGATCACCCAGATCACGGGCGCGGTCGTCGACGTGCGCTTCGACGCCGATCTGCCGCACATCCTGAACGCCCTGCACGTCAATGCCGATGGCCGCCTGATCGTGCTCGAGGTCGCCCAGCACCTGGGTGAGTCCGAGGTCCGCACCATCGCCATGGACACCACCGACGGTCTGGTACGCGGCGAGAAGGCGGTCGACACCGGTTCCCCGATCGCCATGCCGGTCGGCCCCGAGACGCTCGGGCGCATCCTGAATGTCATCGGCGAGCCGGTCGACGAGCGCGGGGCGATCACGACCGCCAAGAAGCTGCCGATCCACCGGCCGGCGCCGCTGTTCGTCGATCAGTCGGTGCGGGTCGAGATGTTCGAGACCGGCATCAAGGTCATCGATCTGCTGGCCCCTTATCGCCGCGGCGGCAAGGTGGGTCTGTTCGGGGGCGCGGGCGTCGGCAAGACGGTCACGATGCTCGAGCTCATCAACAACGTGGCCAAGAAGCACGGAGGGTTCTCGGTGTTCGGCGGCGTCGGCGAGCGCACCCGCGAGGGGCGCGATCTCTACAACGAGATGGCGGAGTCGAAGCTGTCCGACGGGTCGTCGGTGCTCTCGAAGACCGCGCTGGTCTACGGGCAGATGAATGAGCCGCCGGGCGCCCGCGCGCGCGTGGCCCTCTCGGCGCTCACGGTGGCGGAGTTCTTCCGCGACGAGGAGGGGCAGGACGTGCTGCTCTTCATCGACAACATTTTCCGGTTCGTGCAGGCAGGCTCGGAAGTTTCCGCGCTGCTCGGACGCATGCCGTCCGCCGTGGGATACCAGCCGAACCTGAATACCGAAATCGGCGAGTTGCAAGAGCGCATTACTTCGACCAAGCACGGATCGATCACCTCGGTGCAGGCGATTTACGTGCCCGCCGACGATTACACCGATCCCGCTCCGGCCGCTACGTTTTCGCACCTGGACGCGACCACGAACCTCAGCCGCCAGATCGTCGAGCGCGGCATTTATCCCGCGGTCGATCCGCTGGCCAGCTATTCGCGCATTCTCGATCCGCGCATCGTCGGCGAAGAGCATTACAACGTGGCTCGCGCCGTGAAGGGCGTCCTGCAGCGCTATAAGGATTTGCAAGACATCATCGCGATTCTGGGCATCGAGGAACTTTCGGACGAGGACAAGCAGTCCGTGGCGCGCGCGCGAAAGATCGAGAAATTCCTATCGCAGCCCATGTTCGTCGCGCAGCAGTTTACGGGCCTCGAAGGCAAGTACGTGAAAATCGCCGACAACGTCCGCGGGTTCAAGGAAATCGTCGAAGGCAAGCACGACGATCTGCCGGAGCAGGCGTTCTATATGGTTGGCACGATCGAGGAAGCGCGCGAGAAGGCCGAGAAGATGGCGGCAACGGCGTAGGAGCGTGAATCGTGATTCGTAATTCGTGAAAACCAGGTTGCCGGGTGGGCGCGGTTTTGAATCACGAATCACAAATCACGAATCACAAATTACGGCAAACAATGACGGACACATTCACACTCGAAGTCGTCACACCGGCGCGGCAAGCCGTGCTGGAAACTGCGAACGAGGCGCAGATCCCCGTGTTGGGCGGGTACATTGGCGTCCTGCCGGGGCACACGCCGCTCTTGGCCCAAATGGGCGCGGGCGAACTGAGCTACCGCGTTGGCAATCAAGTATTTTTCTGCACCGCGCTGGGCGGCTTCGTGGAAGTGCTGGCCGATCGCGTGATCGTGCTGGCGGACAACGCGGAACGCGCCGAGGAGATCAACGTGGCGCGCGCCGAAGCCTCCCGCGAACGCGCACGCAAGCGCCTGGCCACTTTGAACGATCCGAGCATCGATTGGAAGCGCGCGGAAGCATCGCTCGCGCGCGCCGAGGCGCGGCTGCAAGTCGCGGCAAAAGCGGGCGTACCGTCCGTGGTCTCTTCCGGCTCTGCGGGACACTAGAAGCCGTCGCATAGCCCAATTGAAAATTTGGCAAGAAAAGTTTTTGGGGAAGTGGATTCTCGAACGCCGCAAAAAGGCCCCGGGTCTGAAGACCCTGGCTACAGCAGATGCGGCAGCGATTCCTGTAGCCCGCCTCTTCGTAGGCGGGGTTTTTCCGCCAGGTGATGCAAAACGCTCCAGACGCGCCTCGAATCCATTCCAGTAGTGGTAACATCAAATTACTCATGGAAGAAATCAAGGAAGTCACAATGTACTGCACGAGCTGGTGCGCGGACTGCCACCGCGCCAAGCAGTTTATGAAGGATCGCGGAGTAAACTTCGCCGAAGTGAATATCGATGAAGATCCCGATGCCGAGGAACTCGTGATCCAGGTAAATAAAGGCCGCAGAAAAGTGCCCACGATCAAGGTGGGCGACCGCTTTTTCTCGTGCAGCCCGTTCGACCCCTACCAGCTTTCCTCCGAATTGAATATTCCGCTGAACAAATAGGTCTTCTCTGTGGCCTCTGTGTGCTCTGTGTTAAAAGTTTTCCCGAAGTTTAGGCAAGGCTTTTAACACAGAGGACACAGAGAAAAACAAGAGGAGTCATCCGGCGAGCGCCAGGCCTGCCCCTCTTGTCATCACGCCGGAAACTTCCAGTTTGTCGTCCAGGAAAACGAGGTCTGCGTCCGCGCCTGGGACGAGCACTCCCTTGCGCGAGCCGAGGCCGATTTGGCGCGCGGGGTTTGCCGTTACCATGCGCAGCGCCGACGCTAGTGGGACACCCATCGCGACCATGTTGCGCAGCGCGCGGTCCAGCGTGAGGGTGCTTCCGGCCAGCTTGCCTTCCGCGTTGCGGGCGACTCCTCCCGAGACGTTTACTTCGAACTTTCCCAACTGGTATTTTCCGTCGGGCATTCCGGTGGCGGACATGCCGTCGCTCACGAGGATCACGCGCTCGGGCGTTTTCAGCTCGATGAGCATGCGCATCGCCGCTTCGTCCACGTGCACTCCATCCGCGATCAGTTCGGCGCTGACCTTGGAAGAAGTCAGGACGGCGCCGATCACGCCCGTTTCCCGGTGCGAAAAGGGGCGCATGGCGTTGAAGACGTGCGCGGCGTGGCTGGCTCCGGCCCCGATGGCGGCCTGGGCCTGCTCGTACGTGGCGTCGGTGTGGCCGAGCGATACGACGATGCCAGACTCGCGCGCCGCACGGATCAATTCCAGCGCGCCGGGCAGTTCCGGAGCGAGCGTCAGGATTCGCGCGGTGCCGCGCGCTTCCTGGAGCAGCTGCGCGAGAAGCGCGACGGAAGGAAGTGCGATCCACTTTTCCGGGTGCACGCCGCGTCGCGCCGGGCTGATGAAAGGCCCCTCGAAATGGATTCCCAGGATTTCGGCGGAAAGTTTGCGCGCGGGGTTTTGTTTTGCGTCGAGTATAAAGTTGGCGATAGCTGCCACGCTGGCGCGCGTTTCCGATTCGCTGGCCGTTACAGTGGTTGCCACAAGGGAAGTGGTGCCATGGGCTGCCACGGTCGCGGCAACGGTTTCCAGCGCCCCAGGAGTGCCCTCCATCACGTCATGCCCACCGGCGCCATGAATGTGGACATCGACAAAGCCGGGCACAACGGTTTTGCCGCGAGCTTCGATCTCCCGCGCGTCACGCGGCAGATCGATCTTGCCTCTTTGGCCGACGGCGGAAATCCCGCTTCCCTGAACGACAATCACGGCGTCGGGAATTTCCTCGAACGGGGTGAAGGCTCGATCGGCGTGGATGATCATGGGCTGCATCGGTGTGGGACCATCCTACTTGAAACGAAGCGAAAATGGGAATCACGCTACGCGGGCGATTTCCGTGCCGCATGGTTTTTCAGGCTTATGGACGTTGGGGGGCGGAAGGCAGGAAGGGGGACAATTGCCCCCTTCCTCTCCATCAGGGGTATTGTTTCGGGATGGGGATGAGTGCTAGACTTCAATTGGCTTCCCGCTCTCGAGAAGTGAATCAAGCAGGGGCGCACCATGCTCGAAGCTCCTTCAAGTATTCGTTGATGCTGTTCCTCATGCCCCTGTACCAATGGCCAGTCCATACGGCCATTGGTTCAGGTAGCGGTTAAGAAACAGATGTTTCACTGTGGTATTCCGGCGCCCAGCCGAACCAAGTACATTTGTATTTACGACAGCACCGGACTTGATTCCATTTGAACACGGACGGCCAGCTGCCTTTTCGCACTCAGAATTCAATAAGCGGGCGACGTGACGATATGATGACAGTATTGGAGCAGAATACGCAGGAGCGGCTGGATCTTCGAGTGCCATCCCCGTCAGTGCCCGGGGATTCCGAACCGTGGAGGGCCATGGTCGGAACCAAACCTGTGAGCTTTCGTTTTTCGCTGTTGCCTGAAACCAAGCCGCGCAAGAGCGCTCTAGGCATCAGCCTGTTCATTCAGATTAGCCTGGTGGCCCTGGTCGTCACTCTTCCCATGCTCTTTCCACAGCGAATGATTCCGCGGGCGATGTACATGGTGACGGACGTGAGCAGGCCTATGATCGATATACCGGAGCCTCCGAAACCCAAGCCTCCCGCTCCTCCGAAAATGGCGAAGGTGCGAACCCCGGTTCAGCCTGTTGTGCCGCCCAAGCCGGATTATTCCAAGCTCTTTGCGCCCAGGATTGAGGCGCCGAAGCTGAAGCCTCGCCAAGTCGAGGCCGAACTTCCGAAGATTAATGAGACGTTTCAGCCGCCGGTCCTGAAAGTGGACACCAGCCAGCCGGTACGGCCGCGCGAAGCGGTGAAGACGGGCCTGATGGCGGGCAGTTCGGCTGTACCGACAACCAACAAGCCTGTGCCTGTCGAAAAGGTGCAGACCGGCGGGTTCGGCGACACTCATGGAGTTGCCGGTCCCGGCAATCCGAATAAGCATGCCAATATCGGCCAATTCGGGGATCCCGCTTTGCCTCCTGGGCCGGGTTACGGCAATGGCACAGGCGGCGCCAACGGGAAACGTGAAATTGTGGCCAGCACGGGATTTGGCAATGGCGTGGCGGTTCCACCGGCGGGCGCCGGAAAGCGCGCCGAAAGCGTTCAGACATCGGGATTCTCGAATACCAACGATCAAGTCGCGGAAGGGCCGAAGA
This sequence comes from Acidobacteriota bacterium, assembly GCA_003165465.1. GTDB lineage: Bacteria > Acidobacteriota > Terriglobia > Acidiferrales > UBA7541 > Palsa-360. The sequence goes on along the minus strand of PLUM01000072.1, from coordinate 4,615 downwards.
AGAAGGCGGAGGAGGCCCCCGCGGTCGAGTCGGTTGCGATTTTGTTCAAGCCGAAGCCGGTGTATTCGGCGGAGGCGCTGAAGTTGGGCCTGGAGGGCGAAGTTTTGTTGGATGTGGTGTTTCTGGCATCGGGTGGAGACGTGCATGTAAATCGCGTGGTCAAGGGTCTGGGACATGGTCTGGATGAAGCGGCTGTGAAAGCCGCGCAACAGATCAAGTACAAGCCCGCGCTTTCCAACGGCCATGCGGTTGATTTTCCGGCCATGATTCATATTGTGTTTCAAGTTGCAAACTGACGCTTAACAAAAGTTCTGGGGGAAATATGCGCATAATCAAGACTGCTTTGGCGATTCTGGCTCTGAGTGCTTTGCCGCTGCGCGCGGCGGACACGCCAAATACCGCCTTGGATAAGGTTGTGGACCGCATTGTCGCCGCGGAACAGGAGGAAATGAACAGCCTCAAGCCTTATACGCCGCTGGTGGAAACCTATATACAAAATCTCAAGGGAGACAAGGCCCTGGGCCCCGTTCCGGACGGTGATAAGTATTTTCTGGGACGCGCGATGCTTTCCAGGGGCGTCGAGCTCGAGCCCCTGGCGGATGGCAATGACTCGAATGGAGGCGGTGGCATCAAGAAAAAAATGTTTGGCGGCCTAGGCAAAATGATGGATCCCCTGGAGTATGTTCCGGCCGGCTTTTTGCAGATGATTTACCTCGACACGAACGGCTTCGACAAGCAGCACTACAAGTTCGATTATGTTCGCCGGGAGTTTCTCGGCGAAGTCCGTACCCTGGTGTTCGACGTGACGCCATTGCCGAGGGCGGGCAAAGGGCGCTTTTTCGGGCGCATCTGGGTCGAGGACCAGGACTTCCACATCGTGCGTTTCAATGGCGCGTATGACGGCAGTTCGCGAAACAACTTTTACTTCCACTTTGATAGCTGGCGCGTGAATTCCGGGCCCAACCTGTGGCTCCCTGCCTATATTTACAGCGAGGAGGCGAACCTGAACATGGTCCTGTCAAGGCGGGTTTCCTTCAAGTCGCAGACCCGGCTTTGGGGATACAGCATGGGCCGCGCATCGCAGGAGCAGGAACTCAGCAAGATTTTGATCGAGTCGGCGACCCCGGTGAGGGACCAGACAACGACGGCCAACGACATCAGCCCCGTGGGGGCCCAGCGTGCATGGGATCGCCAGGCCGAAGATAACGTGATCGACCGGCTGGTGCGCCTCGGATTGCTTGCGCCCGAGGGCGAAGTGGACAAGGTTCTCGAAACCGTTGTGAACAACCTGGAAGTGACCAATAATCTGGATCTCGAGCCTGAGATTCGCTGCCGCGTGCTGGTGACTTCGACTTTGGAGTCGTTTACCATCGGGCACACGATTGTTTTCAGCCGCGGCCTGATCGATGTGTTGCCCGATGAAGCCAGCCTTGCAACGATGGTCGCCCACGAATTGGCTCATGTCGTGCTCAATCATCGCATCGACGGACAGTACGGCTTTTTCGATCGCTTGATGTTCGATGAGAAAGACACGTTCCGCCACTTCGGTTTTGCGCGCACTCCCGAGGAAGACGATGCGGCCAACACCAAGGCCAATGAACTGCTGCATAATTCTCCGTACAAGGATCAGCTAGGGACGGCGAAACTCTTTCTCGACGCCCTCGCTTTGCGGCAGAAAGAAATACCGAACCTGATCAGTCCGCACCTCGGAGACCGAGTCTCCGCGCGACTTTCGTTAACGGGCACTGGCCCCGCTCCGGCGCAGCCGGCTGCCCCGAACGCTCCGGACGATGCAAAGGCAAAGACCGCGCAGACGCCGGTTGTGGCGTTGCCGATTGGCGGCCGCATCAAGATGGACCCTTGGAACGACAAACTTGAAATGATGAAAGCGAAGCCCGTGGGAATGATGGCGGAGCGGGAAAAAATGCCGTTTGAAATCACGCCGTTCATGCCATTTTTGACCCGCGAGGTTACGCCCCGCAGTGCCGCGGTCGAGCCTGGCCCAGTCACGGCGGATACGAAAGCCGTCGCGACGGACAAGGTGCCGCAGCAATAGGCTGTTGCAACTGAGGACGGATACTTGAGACACAAAGCGGTCAGCCCGCCCCAGGCGCGGTTGGCCGCTTTGCATTTGTGGAAGCGCGTTACGTGCAGACGCGGAATCCGAATTTCGCGGCACGAATTCTTGATGGATCTGTTCTGAAAAAAAAGATGTTTCGGATCGCGTTCCCGAGCAGGATGTTTTTAGTAGCACAGGCTTGAAGCCCGTGCTACTAAAAAACGCGGGCATTACTGGCGGGAAATGCCGGTGAAAAACGCTTCGCAATCCGTGCAATTCAAATATATATTTGCAGGACGGGAGAGCGGGTGCCTCTCCATTCGGAATGTCCTGTGCACCATCGGAGGCAAGGAAAAATGTGGACGCGTGGTATGCGAGGTTTGGCGGCGATGGGTGTGCTCATAGCGCTGGCATGTGTGTTTGCGGGATCAAGGTTGTCAAGAATGTCGTGGGCGAGCCGGGCGGACGACGATGCTTCCACAAGCCTGATTGGTTCGTGGCGGGGCACGCGAAAGGCGCCAGGGTCGATTGCTGTCCGGCATAATTTGCTGAGCTTCATGCCGGGGGGCGAGGTGATCGAAGCGGGGCCGTCCGTATACGTGACGGGCGCGAATTTCGCGAACGGATCGTTTGTCGAGACGGGATTTATCGGCACATGGGTCGGCGAAGGGCATGGAAATTTCGTCGCGCACATGATTGCGAATCTCTCGGATGCGCCGGTAAGCAAAGGAACCGCGATCGGGACGGAAAATCTTACGTTTCGATTTCACATCGAAAGCGGGAAAAATGGCAAGGAATTGAAAGGGACGCTCGAAGGCATCTATCTGGATACGGAGGGCAACCCCATGGGGCAGTTGCCTGCCGGGCTGACCTGGGATGCCGTGCCGCTGACGATTACGTCGAATGGATACAATTGAGTGTGGGCGCGTGCTTCAGGCCTTCGTCGAGCCCTGTAGCGCCTGCCTTTAGGCGGGCGCTTTAGCGGCCCGCGCGCGTGCTCGCCTGAAGGTGATTGCTACATTTAGAATTCGGGTTGCCGCTGGAGTTCTTCAACTTGCCACGAAGAAAAACGGGGCATGCTGAAACCTACCCTACCTGAATTTCGCTGGGCTATGATACACTTCCAAAACCATGAGACTACACAACAAGATTGCAATTACGGGAGCGCTTGCGCTTTCCGTGGCATTTTCGGCGGCGGCGCAAAAGACCGTCAAGGTGGAGTTGCACGACGCGCAGGGCAATAGCGTCGGCACGGCGGAATTGTCGCCCGCTCCGAAGGGCGTGAGCATTCAACTGAACTTGATGAATCTTCCTCCGGGCGTGCACGGCATACATATTCACGCGGTGGCGAAGTGCGAAGGGCCGGGATTCACGACGGCCGGCGGCCACCTGAATCCAGACACAAAACATCATGGCTTGGAAAATCCGGAAGGGCCGCACGCGGGAGACATTCCGAACATCACCGTGGGGCCGCAGGGAGACGTGAAGGCCACGGTGGTTGCTCCCGGCGTCACGATGGGTGATGACGCGCATTCGATCTTCAGCAATGGTGGAACGGCATTGGTGATTCACGCCATGGCCGACGACATGAAGAGCGATCCCGCGGGCAATGCGGGGAGTCGAATCGCTTGCGGCACGATCGTTAAACCCTGAGGAAATTCAGGGTGAATTGTGGTATGCTTACGATGCGCGCCGGGTGATGTGGGCGCGTGTTTTTAACAAGGTCCTGGAAATTCACAGGATTTTTACAGATGTGAAAAACGACCGCTTGACGAATCGAAGTTATCTGCTATACTCTCGATTCGTCAGAGGGTGGAAGTTGCCAGGGACGATCTAGAGTTTCGGAATACCACACAAACAAGTGAGGTAGGTTACGGACTCAGGGTAACAAACTGTCGAGCATCGCGCGAACCCGTCCAGGGATGTATGTGGACGGCTTGGCCCGGCGCTCGACGCCGGGTTTTTTATTGTTTCACCTCTTTTTACATGGGGTGAGCGCCTCACCGGGAGTGAGGCGGTCCAGTGGTTGGGGACACAAGGTTCTTTGACAACTGAATAGGCTGGCATTGCGATATTGTGTTTTGCGTTCGCACGAACGCAAGGCATGATTCGCAATCTGCAAATTCTGCTCGAGTTGAGCAAATTGTGGAAAGGCGAGCTTACTCAAAGCTACTCGACGAGGTGCTACGACAATGATTTGTCGGTGTACTTCCCGAGGCGCTCAAACTTCTACCTTTTAGCCACAGCGTGGTTGGGAGGGGAACTGAGTGTGACGGCTTGGGTAAGTTTTATGGTTAAGCTACTAAGGGCGTACGGTGGATGCCTTGGCGCCAAAAGACGACGAAGGACGTGGCAAGCTGCGATAAGCCTCGGTGAGCCGCAAGCAGGCTTTGACCCGGGGATGTCCGAATGGGGAAACCCAACGTGATGAACTCACGTTACGGCCGGCTGAATATATAGGCTGGTACGAGTCAACCCAGGGAAGTGAACCATCTCAGTACCTGGTGGAAAATAAATCAAAAGAGATTCCGATAGTAGCGGCGAGCGAAATCGGAA
>PLUM01000030.1 GCA_003165465.1 Acidobacteriota bacterium | reverse complement strand
AACTCAGTGATCAGCGTCAGGAAATTTCCTATGCCCAGGTCGATCATTGAGAACCAACCCCAAAACGGCCCAAAGCGGTCAAAGATCAATTCCGCATGACCGCGATGAGTGGCGGAACCGAGACGCATGGTCATCTCTTGCACGACGACTGCCATGCAGAACGTAAGCACAACGAAGGGAATGAAGAATCCAATTCCAAATCGCGCGCCCGTAGCAGCGTAGGAAATCATACTCGGACCATCGTTCTCTCCAAGCATCACGAGAATTCCTGGTCCGACTAGCAGCCACAGGAGACGAAACCTGGAAAAGACACCTCGCTGGGCGCGCGCTGCAGACACGCGTGCCCGATCATGCGCGCGATCAACGTCCTCGTGGGTGATAACGACGTCTTCTTGGGTGACAGCTTGCGGTGTAATCCTGGATGGAGGGCCTACGCCCATAACCGTTCCCTCGCGGTACTCTTCGATTCTCCGGCGCATTCTTCATCGCCGCGCACGGGATGTACATGCGCATTCACAAATAATAAACAGCAGTATATCAGATTGTATTAACTTAGATTAACGAATATTCTGATTGCGTTCTCGCGCTACCCATATCCTCTCCGCCACAGGAGAGCCTAATGCGATGCGCTTTCTTTCAATTTTTAGAATGGCAATCCCGTCGTAATTTCGAGATTCAACTTTCAAATGAGTGCCCGGACGGATTCCTCTTTTTTCCAGGAATTCCAAGAGACTGCGATCCCTTTCATATACGCTGCACACTCGGTATCTTGAGCCTGTCTCGGCTTCGCCCAGTAAACATTGCCCCTTCTTTCGCCGTTGCTCGGTGTTCATAATGGCCAGAGCATTTCCGTGAGGGCAGATTCCTCCATGCCCCAGCATTTTGACAAGTTTCTTCTCAAATGCTGGAGAAACGGCGTGCTCGAGAAGCTCTGCTTCGTCATGAACTTCAAACCATTCCATACCGAAAACTTCTGAAAGCATTCGCTCGATCAGGTGATGCCGAAGAATGGTTCGCTCCGAGACCTTCCGTCCTTCCGAGGTTAGCTGAATACGGCCCTTGTCAATCGTGACCAGGCCATCTCTTCTCAGTCTTTTTAAGGCAGTCGTTATAGCTGGTGGTGTCACGGAAAGCCAGTGGGCAAGGAGGGCAGGGATAACGGTCTTACCTTCCGCGTGGGCCTCTGCAATGGCCTTGAGATAGTTCTCTTTGGAAATCGTGATAATCATGACTTCAACGGCAACCTGAATCGGCTTACATTTTACCATTAATCTCCACAAGCGGCCTCGAAGGCGAACACGGAGATCTGTGCAACGGGACTTCTCGGGCTGTTGACAGTGAGCGGCGCTAAAACTCCAGGCGCAATTGGAACGCGATCATGCGTGGTGTGCTATCACCGCCCAAACCAACGCCGAGTAAGCCAGTCGGCGGAGAGGTCGTGTAAGTAAGTGCGCCAAACCCAGTCTGGGTAGTAGGCTTCCCTGGAATGCCAGTGACTCTCGGAGGACTGCACGTTACGCGACCTGGATCTGCTGAGTCAACTGTTCGTTGCAGTGAACAGGCCTCCGTTCGGAGTGTACATTTTGCCAGGACCCAGGGGGAAGTTAGAGCCGCCCGACCAAAAGGCATCTGCCTAAATTCCTGGAAATACGTGTAAAACGAAGTTTGAACGGTACGGAGAGCGGTACGGAATTTCTCCGACGTTGTCTTGGTTGCTCACCGACCTCTGAGGCTTCCCTCCCGAAGTCGCACTTGCTCACAGGTGAAATTACAGGTGAAGAATCTCCCTGCTGCTGCATGGGAAGCGGCGCTCCTGCCACGCAATTACTTCTCACTTTACTTCTCTCCCGACAAGCGTATGGTTCGCGAGTTCCAAGGAGGGGACACACAATGAAGAAACCGAAGCGAACCAAGAAGGCGACGAAAAGTTCGAAGCGGATCAAGGTCCCGGCGAAATCTGCAAAGAAAACGAAAGCTACCCAGGCTACTGCACCAGCGTCCACGCCCGTTACGCGCAGCAAGGCAGCGCGAGCACGCATCGCTGAGGGCACGCGCTTGTTCGCTCTCGCCGGACGCCCGACCAAGGCCCAGTTCGTTAAGGTGTACGGAGCAAAGGGACCGACGATGACTTGGGCCCAACGAGCTGATGCGGGTGTTGACGCCAAACACTTCCAAGAGGTGCTCAATGCGAAGTCCTAAAATTGAGCGAGACAACATAGGCCCTCAGTCGCAAAACGGCTGAGGGCTTGTTCTGTCGCCCGGTATCTGAGCAATCGATTACGCGGCAGAAAGCGGGGCTTGTCAGACGGGCAAGAACGAATGGTCGGAACCCAATTGATCTCGCTGGAGCCTGCTTTGCTGGTAAATTCGTTGTGTCCTGGGCGGGAAAAGCGTACAAAGCGCAAGTCAAAAGTCCCAATCGGAAATCCCGAGTGCAACGGTTTCCTTCCGTCTTGAATCGAAGAAGTGTGTGCGCAGGACGGCTCTGGGCGCGCACAGAATCGGGTGGAGCTTGCCTTTGCGTTTTTTTTTCCTAACAACGTTCCTTTTGTCAGCAGCGTGCGCATCCGCTCAGCAACCCAGCGATCCTGCAGCACCGCACCCCTCAGTTGAAACAGTTGCGGGGGAGGCGCGGGACACACAAGACCTGCCGGACAAACCCCAGCCAGCGCAGTCCGGTCCGCCCGACGGCGCCGGCAATCCGAATGCGCCGGATGCGAAGCCCTCTGATAAGGAGTCGGCCGCCCCGGCACCGCAACCCAAGCGAATCCTGGGCTTGATGCCCAACTTCCGCGCCGTCAGCGCCGATACCCTGCCGGTTCCACCTACTCCGAAGCAGGCCTTGTGGATCGCCACGCAGAATAGTTTCGATTACTCGGACTTTATCTTTGTGGCCATAACCTCCGCCGTGTCGGAGGGAAGCAACAATCACCCGCAACTCGGCAAAGGCGTCGACGGCTTCGCAAAATATTACTGGAGAGGATTTGTCGATAAGACAGACGGCAATTACTTGGTCATCTTTGTCCTGCCGACCATCTTCCATCAGGACGAACGCTATTACGCCAAGGGAGAGGGCGGTTTCTGGAAACGATTCGCATACTCGTCCACTCGCATCTTAATCACTCCCAACTATCAGGGACACGACAGCGTCAATTTTTCCGAATTGCTCGGTCGCGGCATGGCAGAGGGAATCTCTACCGCCTACTATCCGAGCCAGACCCAGACTGCCGGAGCGATTGCCACCAAGTACGGCTACGCCTTGCTGCGCGACGCCGCCACGGATGTTTTTCGCGAATTCTGGCCGGACATCGCCACCCACGTCCTTCATCGCCATCCATAATCGAAGACGCCATTTGACTCAAAGAGCTTGCACGTTGGGGGATTCGCTTTATTTGTCACCTTCTGACTTCAGTTTCCTGCGCAGTGTCGGGATGAAATGTGTTGCGTATTTATTCCCCGCCCAGAGATTGAGCGCAAAACTTCAATTTTCCGCCCGGACAACTGCCCCAGCTAAGTGCCTTTGTTAACAGGCGGTGTCGTTCCCGTTTTTGTGTGGGATTTCCGCTCATGTCTTCGTACATTCCGAGCCGGGTGGAGTATGGGTTAGCGTCGGTCTGCTCTTCCATGCCTTTCCTTGTAGAATCCCACAATCTCGCCGTCACTCTCGGAATGGCTAAAAAACGGGTGGCGAAAACGTAGTTAAGTCCATCGAAATGATATGGTATTGACAGCAGAGAACGAGGTGATGTCTACTCGACCATCGGGCAAGAACGTTCACGTTCATCCAGTGCGGACCACGACAAAAGAGCATTCAAATCCTCCATGAAATACGCGTTAAATCTCTGTAAGCCTGGCAGGTTCGGCCCAACTCCCGGATGGTCAGCAACCCGAAAGTAATGTCGATTACGAATAATTATCTCTCGCTTCTGCTGGTATGCCGATGAAGAGATACAAGCCGAAGCGAAACGTGACGCTGCTATGGCAGGTTGAAGTGAAGATCGCGAATGGGAAGACCATCAATAAATCAAGGCACGCCCATAGCCAGGGGATTTATTGAATGCCGCGCCCTTGCTGATTTATGTGGACTAGGGTTTGGGAACGAGATTTGCGGATTTTTCCAGGAGATCGAGAACGGATTTTTTCAACTCGGTGTAGGTGGCTTCGGAGTAGGGGCCGTGGGCTTGCCAGACGGGCCGTCCGTCCGGCGTGACGACGATAAGGTAGGCGTCGTCGGGCGCGGAGAAATGGACGAGCTTTTGCCACTCGGCCTTATTGTCGTAGATGGGAACGAAATCCGGCTGCTCTGCGGGGGGCGTGTCCTTGCGCATACCTGAAAGAATCATGGGTTTCACAAATCCGGGAACGCCTTGGAGGTTGGGCATCTGGTAGTAAGAAACGCGAGAGTCATTGTGGAAATCCGCGGAGATTTGTTTGCCCCAGACTTTCACAACCTCGCCGCTCTTATGCGAGAAGCCGAGAATGAGGATCAAAACTTGCTGGCTGCCCGGCTTCGGAAGACTAACTTCGGAGCCGTTGAGAGATTTTGCCCTTACCGGCGGGATGGTCTGGGCCGACACGAAGGCTGCGGAGAAAAATACGAGCAGTGAAACGCGGAGTAGTTTCATCGTTCGGTCCTTGTGGAGGAGCTATCCTTCTGGCACTTTTTATTTTACAGGGGGTGAGACGCTTTCGGCGGTCAAAAAGATGCATTGTGACGTTAAGAAATTGCTGTTTATTGTAATGCTGGAAGATAGGGCAACCTTCGCACGGTGCGTTAGAAATAGGTTACCGTTCGGAAGGCATCCCTCCATAGAAAGTGGGCATCTATTCCAGTTCATGGCTACCAGATCCGTACCAATCGCCTCGTCCACTGCGTATTCCGATTTCATCAATCCTCAATGGGTGGCATTGCTGGATCTGCTCGGAATGAATGTCGAGTACACGCGCTGCGTTGGAACGGAACTATTCACTTCCGACGGTCGGCGCATCCTTGATTTTCTTTTCGGCTACTGCGTTCACAATACTGGACACAATCACCCTTACATCGTCCAGGCGCTGAAAGATGAATTGGACCGCTGCGGGCCAGCCATGTTGCAAAGTCACGTGCCGGAGCTCGCCGGAGAATTGGCGCAACACCTCTGCACACTGGCTGGCGGAGATTTGAAGAAAGCATTTTTCTGCAGCAGCGGCAGCGAAGGTGTCGAAGCCGCCATCAAGTTCGCTCGCGCGAACACCGGCCGGACAGGCCTTGTTTGCGCCAAATGCAGTTTTCATGGGCTGACCGGCAGTTACAGCGTGCTGGGTGCATTAGGCCCCGGTTTTTGTTCTGAACTGGTTTTACTCCAATGGTGAGAAATGATTATGTCTAAATCTGAATCGAATGAGGCAATGAAGAATGACGTCTTCATCGTTGGCGGAGGTCCCGCGGGGTTGGCGGCGGCTATAGCGGCACGATCCAGAGGGCTCTCTGTTGCTGTAGCCGACATTGCCACGCCCCCGTTTGACAAGGCGTGTGGCGAGGGTTTGATGCCGGATGCAGTCGCGAGTCTGGCTAATTTGGGCGTAAGCATTTCCCCGGAGGAAGGATATTTATTCGACGGAATTCGATTCATCGACGGAAACAGGAAGGTGGAGGCGGCATTTCCTTCAGGGACCGGGGTGGGTATTCGCCGGCCTGTACTGCATCGCATTCTGGTTGATCGCGCGCGCGAAGCCGGGGTCATGTTTTTCTGGGGTGCGCGAGTTGAGAGGACCCACACTGGGGAAATCGTGATGAATGGATCGAAAGTCAGGGCGCGCTGGATCATTGGCGCGGATGGCCATAAATCGCGCGTGCGACGGTGGGCTGGGTTGCAACAGCGACGAAAGCAACAAGTTCGTTTCGGGTTTTGCCTGCACTACTCGGTAAAACCCTGGACAAACCGGGTTGAGGTGTACTGGGGAGCCCATTGCCAATTCATTGTAACTCCTGTGAGTCAAAGCAACATGTCCGTCGTCCTGATAACGCGGAATCCCAGATTGCGCATTGGAGACGCTCTGCCTCTATTTCCAGAACTTCAGTCCAGATTGGCGGGCTCAACAGTTAGCACGACGGAACGAGGTGCGTTCTCCGCGATGATGAGTGTTGATTCCGTATCGCGCGATCAGTTTGCACTGATCGGTGATGCTTCCGGTTCCGTGGATGCGATCACCGGGGAAGGCCTCCGACTTGCGTTTCAGCAGGCTCTTCGGCTGGGCGATGCGCTAGCCACAAATGATTTAGCGCGTTATGAGGCAGAACATCGGCGTATCGCGCGACTGCCAATGTTTATGTCCCGATTGATGCTACTGATGGACCGCAGCGTTCTGATCCGCCATTCGGTGATGCGCGTCTTTTCGGCACAGCCGAAAGTGTTTGCAAAATTGCTTGCGATCCACACTGGGGCAAAAATGGAAACAGCTCAACGTCCCCGCGATTCGGGAATTCCAGACCATATTCATATGGCAGATACTGAATACCAGCAGCTTATTCGGCGGGAGGCAGTTGGTGATTGATCATGAAAATAGGCGGCGCGGATTGTTTTATGCGGCTTCGCTACTGCTCTTACTTGCACTTTGCCCGCCTGTTTTTGCGCAGCAAGCTCAATTTGAGTTCGATCCCGCGCGTACAACCGTGAGCTTTACCTTGAGCGATGTCCTTCACACGGTTCATGGTACCTTCAAATTGAAGAGTGGCTCGATTCACTTTGACCCTGCAACCGGTATGGCTGGCGGCTCAGTTGTGGTGGATGCCACCACAGGAGATAGCGGCAGCGGCATGCGCGATCGGAGAATGCACAAGGAATTTCTCGAAAGCCAAACGTATTCGGAAATTACGTTCACGCCGATTCGGGTGCAAGGAGAGATTGTGGCGCAAGGGGCCTCACATCTTGAAATTCAAGGAACGATGAATCTTCACGGGTACGACCACGGCATTACCATCACGGCTGAAGTACTGCCCGCAAGCGGCCAATTGACCGCTAAGACTCAATTTCCTATTTCCTATGTAAAGTGGGGAATCAAGAACCCAAGCACACTTTTTCTTCGTGTCAGTCCCACGGTTGGTATCGACATCCAAGCCGCCGGGCGATTGACCGGCATGCCTCTCCATCAATAGCTTGATGGCGGTTCAATTGGGAGGGGTACAGTTCCGAGGAAAGATGGCTTGTCCCTGCCAAAAATCCTCCCTGAGTCCTTAAATGCATATTGGGAACAGAGGCGAACAAATCGGAGCAAGATCCCTACGCGGAGAGCGGTACGGGATTCCTGACCTTCGGCTTATGACCAATTGCACGGAGATTGCCCGGCGTTCGGTACCCGTCTACGTCGTGCTCGCAGCCAATCCCCACAAAGGCAGCTCCTGAATTTTGTCCATATCGTGAAAAGCGGACGGCTACTTGCCATCTGTTGCCACATCTTGATGTCGTAGAGGACGCAGATGTGTGGATGATTCAGGCTGGCGATGGTGCGAGCTTCGCGCTCAAACCGCTCGCGCAATTCGGCTCGGTCGGCAAGATGGAGTGGCAATACCTTGATGGCGACAATGCGATCAAGACGGGTGTCTCGGGCTTTATAAACCTCGCCCATGCCGCCCGCACCGATAGCGGAGAGAATTTCGTAAGGCCATAGGTGTCTGCCGGGCTGGATTGGCATAAACTCCCGCTGACTTGGAATCGGCAGAGTATAACTCTTTGACTAAGTGCAAACCTAAGTTTTTGAGCAGGGATGCTTATCCGAAGTGCTCAACAGATTGCTAATTCTTGAAAGCAGTGAAACGCAATTTGCGAGCGCATAGATTCCGTCACTCGCAGCCATTCCCTTGAAGTGAATCATTGAGAGGTAACCAAACGTAAATCTTTCGTTCGGCGTACTCGCCCTGAGGACGATTCTGTAGCAATCCACCACCAAAATAAAAGGTTCAGCGGTACGGAGAACGGTACGGAACACCTAAAAACAGGGTGGCAAAAACGTGGCTAAGTCCATCGCAATGAAGTGGTAGGCCCGTGCGGACTCGAACCGCAGACCTCTACCGTGTCAAAGCGGCGTGATTATGTACTTCCAATAACTTACAACGCGTCGGGGGCTGTCTAAGTACGTGGAAGTACGGCTAAGCCGAACTTCTTACAGGTGAAATTACAGGTGAGGAATTATATGCAATCCCCGATGGAGCAAAGGATATGGCCCACTCGAAATGTCTCTGCCAGGTTCCGATCCTGCGAATTATCGGCCAGCAGCGGCTTGAGTCAGTCCTCCATCGCAAGCTCGATCGTCACCAAGCCGCTCCCGATTTGCATTCCATCGAACGGTACGGTGAACTGAAGAGCAGAACTGCACCGCCGGGCTGCAAGCCGAAGAAAAAGCATTGATGAAATGTGAGCCGCTGGCGCGACACACCGCAACAGAGGTGCGACTTGAAATTCTAATTCATCCTGATCATCGTGATTTCGGTACTCGCAATTCTTGCTGCCTTCCTCACGTCGCCTTCGGCTCGGGCGCAAAACTTCGCTTAATTGTATCCGTGTTATTCCGCTTCCCCTTGTTCACCCCCGTTGTTGGCACAGGTAGACCGCGCTGATCTCGGTGAGATTGGCTCTGGTGGAAAAAGTCTTTGTGTCCAGAGCACGAAACGAGTAGTATACGCGCAACCAAGGGCTCCAAATTCCATCGGGTCAAGTAAGTTAATCATTTCTTTAATTACTGGAGTTTTCCACCATTTTCAGCTAGGGCGGAGGTTCTTATGAACTGTGCAAGATTTCGCTTTTACCTTTTGCGTGATCTTTACTGCATCGTTCTCTGTCTGGGATTTCTAGTGCTCACATGCTCCGCGCAAACGCCTGCTAGGCCACAAGCGCGGCCAGCCGCTCGCGCCTCGGGCGCGCTAGCCGCGCAGTCCACTCCGGCCGCACAGGCTCAGCCCAAGTACAAAGGCATTTGGGAACGAGTGAACTATGGAGAGGACATCAATCTGAACTCGGTTTACTTCGTTTCTGCGCAGACCGGCTGGGCGAGCGGCGGGGGCAGTGGTGGCGGAGGAACAATTCTCAACACGCAAGACGGTGGCGAGCATTGGAACGTTCAATGGGGCGATCCGCACGGCACGGAAGATGCTCCGAGCCATTTTTTCTTTCTTGATGCCACTCACGGATGGGCGTGGCAAGGCTACGACCATCTGCTGCACACGACGGACGGCCACACGTGGGTGGCAAGCGGAAGTATGGGCCACTACGCCAACGACTATGTCTTCACCTCAGAGAAGAATGGCCTCTTTGTTTCAGGCAGCACCGATATCAACCGCACCACCGATGGAGGGCGCAGTTGGAAGGTGGTGAATCAGTGCGCCGCCAAAATTCAGGTGGATGGACTGCCCCGAAACGTTTCATGCAATTGGGAAAAGCTTAATTTTCCAACCCCGACGATGGGGTACGCCATCGCCTGGATCGACCAGACCTCGCTCGCAGTTCTGGGCAAGACCAGCGACGGCGGCGCCACCTGGACGGTGAAAATTTTTGATGACCTAGCCGGTGGCTATCCGGGCGACGTTTTCTTTCAGGACGCCAACAACGGGTTGATGCGTAAGGGCAACGTCTATGAGGGCCAGCTGAGCAAGACCACCGACGGCGGCGCTACCTGGACCGCGGGTGCTTCGCCTAAGGGCGCGATTCTGCGGTTTGCTGACCCGGAAGTCGGATGGGAGTTTTATGGCAACGAACTACATTTCACCACCGATGGCGGACAGCACTGGAACTCGCGCGCCTTTAAATTTCCTACCGAAGTAACTGCCTTCACGCTGCCGCGGCGCGATCGCGCCTACGTGGTGGGCAATCACGGCATGATTTACCGTTATCGGGTCGTACCGATCGAATTCACTGCCGCCGGCGCCTTGGATGCGCCTGCCATGCCTGCCTACGGTGGCGCCATTGTGCCCCAATTGCAACAAATGCAGACGCAGGTCACCGCACTGCAAACACAAATTAGCACCGCGGCAGCTTCTGGATCATCTGCGTCAGGCGTACCCGCTGGCATCGCCAGCGGAACGGGTGCGGCCCCATCTGGGTCAAACGCTTCGTCGACAAGTGGATTTTCTCAGAATGCCCCCGCTTCCGGTGGCTTTGCTCAGAACACATCCGCTCAATCAGGTGCTGGAGCGGCCCCGGCTGGCCAACCTGCTGCTTCCGGAGGTTTTAGCCAGGATTCCTCCTCTGCCGGCAGTTTTGCGCAAGACCCGAACGCCGCAGCCGGAGGATTCGCGCAAGACGCCTCGGCTGCTCCTCCTAGCCAATTCGTTCAGAGCTGCTGCGCCAGTCAGATTCAAAGTTTGCAAACGACGTTTACCGGGGTCGCGCAGCTCGTTCCGAATTTCAGTGGCCAGTTCCGAAACTTAAACCTCTTGTTCGTCGGACTGAACATGCTCTCCGACATGATGAACAGGGCAAAACAGATGAGAGATTCCATGGTGGCGCTGAAGAAAGCGCCCGATGCCCAAACGGCTCTTGCAGCACTCACCACTCTGCTCACCAACGTGCAGGGCGCAAGCCAGGCGATCACGACCCAATTCTCAAATCTTAGCGCGGCGCCGGCATTCGGATCGCCTGCGGGCGTAATCGGCAATCAGGTATCTGGGGCCGGGGCCCCACCGGCGGATTCGTCTTCAACTCCCGCCGCGGCAAGCGCGCCAGATGCGAGCGGCCAGCCTGCAAACCAAACCACAAGCGGCAGCCAAAATTCCGCGGGCGCAGCCGCAGGCAAGGCGCTCGACAAGCTCAAGAAAAAGTTTCCGCCGTTCTGAATTGCCCTTGTCCGGAGCTGCCCGGACAAGGCAACAAGGGGGAGCGGCTCACTGCCCACAATGTTTTGATTTCGGCAGGATGCGCCACAAAGCGAATTACAATCGTTATTGTTCCAGTGGGCGCGGAGGGCGCGGAGGGCGCGGCGGACTTTCCGGAGCCGCCGGAATCTGGCCAGCATCTTCGGAAGTTCCCATGGACGTACGGTGAGAAACAGGCCAGGTCCGAGACATACATCAAGAATCGGAGGATGATGATGAAGTCAAACCGCGTTTTTTGGGGCCTAACAAGTCTGATCGTACTGGCGTTTTTGTTGCTTACCCCCTCCGCTCGGGCACAGGCGCCTTGTTGCTCCATCACGGCAATTGACGTCAGGACTGGCGTCGTCTCCGCTAAAGTGAACGCAAATGGTGAAATATTTGAGTTCAAACTCAACGATGCTAGGCTTACATCGGCTCTGCGCGTCGGCCAAGGCGTCTTCGCCAATTTCGGCACGCGTCAAATCTCGCTGGACGGCAAATCGAACGCGGGCCCGATCACGGCTGGGCCGCAAGCTCCCATTCAGAGACCTGGATTAGCGCCTCCTGCCAGACCTTCTGAGGCAAAGCCTGCTCCTGCGGCTCCTGCGGCTCCTGCGGCTGCGGCTGCTCCTCCAGCGTCACCAGCAGCTCCAGCCCGAACTCCGGCGGTCGAGACTGCACCCCGGGAAGCTCCTGTTCCGAGCGCTTCCGCACAGCCACGTGCAACTGGGGCACCGCTTGGCGTTTCGGAACCTCGAGCCCTGGCGGGTGGGGCGGCCATTTCCGCGCGCCCGTCCATTGGTCAACTTCCGGTGATAACTATCGCTGCGGGAGGACCTCAGCCTACCCCTGCTACATCCAGATTCACTCCAATCAGGGCGAGGGTGGAGTCGCGTACTCTTACTGCAACACAGGGTGGCAACTCCGCGACCTCTCATCTCATGCACATTCGCGGGCTGGATGGCATACAGAAGGCGGAAGGGCTCCCGGATGGGGTCAAAGAACTCCTGATGATGCACGTAAAGACTCTCGGTCCGGGTGAGTCCGACCATTACATGGTGAACCTTGATTTGGCGAACGTATGGAGCACGACACACCATGTCTCCGAGGCCGTGAAAAAAGCAGCCACACAAAGCGATAGCCATACAGGGTGCAAGAGCTTTTCCATGCACTGCGCCGGTGAGGCAACAGAACACGCGGAAGGCCAAGTGAGTAACCTTATCCAGCAGGCCAAAGGCGACTGGGATCACGCCGCTAGCCAACTCGGCCACGACTGGAACGTCGCTGCGGATCAAATTCTAGCCTGCTTTGCCGATACGAGGACAAACCCGGTGGATTTGCCTGTGGATTTCACACTTCACTTTCCGTCTCTGATCACCCTCGATTCCAAGGACGTAAATGCCCTAACGAATGCGCTGAATGTGGTGAATCAGATCAACTCGGGAAATTATTCGCCAAATTCGGGCAATTTGGGATCCGCTGCCTTAGCCGGAGCCGCTTCCGGAGCCGTCACCGGAGCCGGCTATGGTTCCAACGCCACCGGAACTGCCGGAGCTATAGCTGGAGCCGTAAAAGGCGCGGGCGCAGAAAATACCGCCGAACAGGCAAAACAAAAGACATCGGGTAATTCCGGTGCAGATTCGCCGTGGTCGGAAACGATGACGGGGAAGATTGTATTCGGATTCCCTGAGCTGAGCAGCACCGGTACGGTCGTCCACGTGGACTTCTTCTACATCCCATGCTTGCCATTTCTGGTTCGGCCCCGCAGCATCGGCGCAACTGGATCGATGGATGTGGAAGCCGCAATTACCGGTAACACTACGGTAACGGGACAATATAACAAGACGATTCCAATTCCCCCCGCGGATCTCCACATTCCAATCCAAGTTTGGCCAATCGTAATTCCCCCGACTGGCGTTCCCATCGCCGAAGTGGACATCTCTCTCTTTGTAAAGGGGTACCTACAGATCACGGGGAAGGGACAGGTCAGCACGACCCTGAACCTGGACTACTCGCATTCAACAGGTTTCGATTTCACCTGCTCCGGCAAAGGCTGCACTCCGAATCACCCGCCTCGGTCCCAATTGAGGAAAACTCCACAGCCGCCTACGCTTGCAAATTCCACAAGCACCAATACAAGCAGCAAGGTGAATGGAATGGTCGAGGTTCAGCCGAAAATCTTCACGGGCCTCGAGCTGAATGTGGACGTGGATGCCATTCAAGCTCGCGTGGGGCCAGAAGCGACCATCGAGGGCGATGTGCAGGGCGACGCTTGTCTGGCCACCAAGGGAGCGGTGCGCACCAGTTCCTCTGACGCTTTGCTGGCCGAACTAGGTTGGACACCAGGGATACGCGCTGATGTATTAATTTTCAACAAGCCCATCGGAGATGGCTATGATCATCCGCTGGAAAAGGAACGAATTTTGGCGTTTCAAGACCTCTTGCAGAGCCAGGGAGGTTCCAGCGCTCTAACTCCGGTAGTGGCGGGAAAGCCGAAGCTTGCTCCGGGGCAGTCCGGGACCTACAACGTCAAAATGTCGTCATGCTATCCGTATTCTGACCCGGTGATTTACCAGGTTACGTGGACGGGCGGAGCCGCGCGTCCCGTTGGAATAAACGGATGCTCGCCCGGGAATCAGCCTAATGAAGAGATTTGTACTTCCGATCCGAAGAAAGGTTTTGATTTCAGCCTGGCTTGGTCCGAAGCGAGCACGAGCGATTACACCATCACAGTTGCAGCCGTCAAGGACACGTTAGACCGCGACTTTAAATCGTCGAAACCCTTTGTACTGCCCATTACGGTTTCTGCTAAATGACGCGCGTATGTAGGCATGTGCGCAAAAAATAGTTCAAGATAATTGCACGAGCTCAGTTCGCATAAGATTTGAAAGTCCGTGAAACGGCTCTAGAAGTTTGCACTCTGACTATGGGCGTGCGTTTTGCAATTTCCCGCAGCAGGTCGCTCAAAGCAAGTAAGGCCAAGTAAGCCGATGAGGAACGCAATGCGGATCCTCGTGGCATTGTGTGCACTCTTATGTTTCATGTTGGTGTCCTGTATCGCGCAGGCGCAAGTGGACTCGTCCGCGACCGAAGAAATCCTGGACTACCACAGCGATATCCGGGTGCAGCAAGATGCCTCCCTGTTGGTTCGAGAAACGATTCGCGTCCGCAGCTTGGGCATACAAATCCATCACGGCATTTACCGCGACTTTCCCACGCGCTACAAAGATCAACTGGGGAACCGTTACACGGTTCATTTCGAAATTGTGGAAGCATCGCGCGATGGACAGCCAGAGAAATTTCACGTCGAGGACCAAGGCAACGGCGAACGGATTTACCTTGGCGATGAGACGGTGATCTTGCCGCCCGGGGAGTATATATTCACGCTCGCGTACGCGGTGAACCGGGAAATTGGATTCTTTGCGGACCATGACGAACTCTACTGGAACGCTACCGGGACTGGCTGGCTATTCCCCACTGTGCAGGCGTCGGCAACAGTGACGCTGCCAAGAAACGTTCCCGAAGCAAGCATACATATGGATGGCTACACCGGGCCGCAAGGCGCTCGCGGGAAAGCCTTCACATCCTCCATCGGAACCGGCGATACGGTCGGCTTTATTTGCAGACAGCCCTTGGCTGCAGGTGAAGGACTAACGATCGTGGTCTCCTGGCCCAAGGGCTATGTCCGGGAACCGAACGGCGAAGATCGCGTCCGCTATTTTGTGGAAGACAACCGACCGGCCGTGGCCGGTACCGCGGGCCTGCTGCTTGTGTTGTTGTACTACGGCATTGTGTGGCTCCGGGTGGGCCGCGCTCCCGCGAAATCATCGATCATGCCGCTTTACGAGCCGCCGGTTGGAGTTTCTCCCGCTGCGATGCGGTACCTGGTGCGCATGGGCTTCGATGACAAAACTTTCACCGCCGCGATACTCGATATGGCGGTGAAAGACTATCTCACCATAAAGGAGACCAGCAGCACGTACTCGCTCAAGCGGAGCAAGGCCGATGAGAAATCGCTGGCCCCGGAAGAGAGCGCGGCGGCCGCCAAATTGTTCCGCAAGCGCAGCAAGAAGGGCGATCAAAAAGATGCGGCGGATGACGGCGGCAATGCTGTCACCGAAGTCAGGATGCAAACGGGGAACCACGCGGTCCTCAGCGATGCGATAACCGCCATGAAGAAGTCTCTTCACGCCGCCGAAGATAAAATCTATTTCGTCACCAATCAGCGGTATCTGATCCCCGGCGTGATTTTGTCGGCAGCAGTGCTTGGGTGCATGGTGCTTGCCGAGACTGGCCAGGGCAGGTTCATCCTGGGCTTTTCCTCCGTTTGGCTTTCGGGGTGGAGCGCCACGGTTGTGTTCATTATGCGCCAGAGTCTATACCTATGGAAGGGAGCGCGGGCAGGCGGGAGCATGAAGCCAGGACTTGTGAAACAAGCGCGGTCCACCACAATATTTGCGATTCCGTTTGTCGCGGCGGAAATTGTCGCACTGGCCGTGCTTGGATGGTTCACGTCCGTGCTCGTGTTATTGATTCTGCTTGCGTTGGTCGGTGTTAACTTCGCGTTTCACTGGCTGCTCAAGGCGCCGACATCCGCCGGGCGTCAACTTCTGGACAAGATTGAAGGTTTTCGGATGTTCCTCCGAGCCGTGGATGCGAATCGCCTGAACCGGCTTACGCCGCCTGATAAGACTCCGCAATTATTCGAGAAATACCTGCCCTATGCCGTGGCCCTGGATTCCGAGCAGGCATGGGCACAGCAGTTTTCCGCAGTGCTCGAGAGCGCGAAGCAAAACACCGATTACACACCGGGATGGTACGTTGGGCGGCCGTTCACGATGAATGCATTCTGCGCCTCCTTTGGCGCGTCCTTTTCCAGCGCGATCGCTGCATCTTCGTCGGTGCCTGGCTCAAGTTCGGGAATGGGTGGAGGAGGATCCTCGGGCGGCGGTGGAGGCGGCGGGGGTGGCGGCTGGTAGGGATTTCCGGCTTACGTGAATGCGAATTCGAGGGAGCGCTTCGACTGCGTAATTCATCTTTGTATTTAGCAAGTTGAGTAGCAACCTCATACCTTGCCGGAACAACTTTCAGTTCCATTAGGATATTTGTCTTGAATCGATCCTCAAACAACAGGTCGAAATGTCCGACCCCTGCGAACGACTTCTGCCGTCCTCTAAGTTTAAAGCCTCTATCGGGGAAGAAATCATCGGGGTAGGTAGCGATGAGGTCCTCCATATCTCGACGTTCAATTATGGCAGCCAGATTGTACTCGAAACCTGACTGCGATTCAGCGGCATCACCTGGAATGAGGAGCTTCAGCGGTATGAGGAGCGGTACGGAAATTTTCACAAAAGATTACCAAGTCGTGGTTAAGACCATTTAAATGAATAAAATAAAATGGTAGGCCCGTGCGGACTCGAACCGCAGACCTCTACCGTGTCAAAGCCCAGCCGACCCATACTTACAATAACTTAGACCACGTCGGGTGGCGCAGAAACACCCCGAAATACGTGTAAAACGAAGTTTCAACGGTACGGAGAGCGGTACGGGAAATCTCTGACGTTGTTTTGGTTGCTCACCGACCTCTGAGGCTTCCCTCCTGAAGTCGCAATTGCTTATAGGTGAAATTACAGGTGAAGAATTCTCCGCGCTGCTGCACGGCGAACGGCGTTCCTGCCACGCAATTACTTCTCACTTTACTTCTCTCTCGACAAGCGTATGGTTCGCGAGTTCCATTGGAGGGAACACACAATGAAGAAACCGAAGCGAACCAAGAAAGCAACGAAGGCACGGGCGGCGGTCAAGCAACCGAAACCCAGAGCCAAGGTTGCAACCGGAGTCCGGGCCAAAGCCTCACGGCGTACAGCGGAAGGCAAGTTCACCAAGGCCATCTTCAATCAAATTGGCGGGAAGGAATGCCCCCGCTTTGCGCCCATGACGTGGAAGGAGCGCGATGCCTTTATGGCGAAGCCGGAGAACGCCGTCGTGCGGGAACGCTACGAAAAGCATTTGGCGTCCGTTACGGCGTGAAGCCTCTCTTCACACTCGGTCGTGTGGTCGCGACGCCTGGTGCCCTAGCGGCAATCGGGGTATCGGGCGACGACCTTTCTACCTACCTTGCCCGCCATCAGTCCGGCGATTGGGGTGACATTGACGCTCATGACCGCAGGGAGAATCAAATTTCACTTGAGCAGGGATTCCGGCTGATGTCCGTGTACACACTCAGTATTACCGGGGTCAAAATTTGGGTGATTACCGAAGCCGACC
>PLUM01000088.1 GCA_003165465.1 Acidobacteriota bacterium | reverse complement strand
CGAGGCCATCCAGGCCATCCGTGAGATTCACCGCGTTGGACGACCCCACAATGACCAGCGTCACAAAAACCAGAAACGGCGCATAGGCCATCCACCAGAGATAGTGCGAAAAGAGAAGCGCGTGAATCACGAGGTCGGGATGAAAATTCTTGAAGAATGGAACGCTCAACGGCGTCGAGTACGTGCCGTTTCCCGTGAGCGAGAGCAGTGTGACGGCGACAACACAGCTCGCCAGGGTTTGCAGGAAGAATTTGCGCTTGCCGGTGAGGCCGAGATTCCTTTTTTTCATCACCTTGCTGTAATCGTCGATAAAGCCGATGAACCCAAACACGAGCATGGTGAAAACGGCGAGCCACACGTAGGCGTTTTCGAGATCGCCCCAGAGCAGCGNNTCCCGGATGAACTGGCCGATTTGCAGTTCGCGCAGGCGCCGTATGACCCACGGGCCGAGCACCAAAGTGATGAGCAGAGCAGTGAGGCTGGCAAGCGCCGTCCGTACCGTGATGTAACGAAACACGTTGAGCGCGTGAAAATAGGGCTGGAGCACGTNNCGCGCGAACCTTTCACCAGCAGAAGATCTCCCCGCTCCATTAGATTCGCGACGAATGCGGCGGCCTCGGTGGACGTCGCGAAAAATCTTGACTGCTCCGCCGGGTGACCCGCTTCAATGGCCCCGCGCACGAAACTCTCCGCATCTCCCTGCACGCCAACGATCCAATCCAGTTTTCCGCTTCCGGCCGCCGCGCGTCCCGCTTCGCGATGCAGTTCGGCGGAAGCCGGGCCAAGCTCCAGCATCTCGCCCGCCGCAAGAATGCTGCGGCCATCCGTAGGCGTGCTGACGAGCAGCTCAACCATCGCGGCAAGAGCCACGGGATTCGAATTGTAGCAATCGTTGANNCGCCCACTCCCCAGACGCTCGCCGCCGCAAGAGCCGCCAGGGCGTTGGAAACATTGTGGCGTCCGGCCAGGGGCAGGCTCAGCCGCGCACGGCCTTCCGGGCCAACAAAATCGAATTCGCTGCCGAGCAAGCCGCGGTCCTGAATATTTTCAGCGCGAAAATCGGCGTTTCCCGTGGCCGCGCCAAACGTCACGACGCGACCCGGCGCAACTTGCGCGAAACGCGCCACGCGCGGATCGCCGGCATTCAGCACGGACACGCTCTCGCGCCCCGCGAGGCCTTCGATCAATTCGCGCTTGGCCAAAGCAATTTCGTCAACCGAAGCGAAAAATTCCAGATGCACGGGTGCGACGCACGTGACCACGCCCACGTCCGGGCGCGCGATTTCCGCCAGCCGTTTTAATTCGCCCGCGTGGGACATTCCCAGTTCCACGACGGCGGCTTCGTCCGACTCTTCCAGGCGCAGCAATTGCAGCGGCAACCCATACTCGTTGTTCAGGTTGCCTTCCGACTTCAGCACGCGGAACCGCGCGGCCAGTAACGCCGCCAGAATTTCCTTTGTTGTCGTCTTTCCGGCCGAGCCGGTAACGGCTGCCAGGCGCCGCCCCCATCGCGTTCNNGACGCGGTCCGTGTATCGCGACGAAAAGCTCGTCGCGAGCGACGGTGCGAGAATTAATCGAGACACCGGCCAACCGGGCCAAGGGGGCGAGGCCTCCGGGCGGCGCAACACCCAGAGCGCGAGCCACTTCTTCAACCGTCCACCGCATAACGTCCTCAAGGGGCTGGGCTTCACTGGTCTGGTTTCACCCCTGAATCAGCGTCCCATACAGATGTAGAGCAAATTCAATGCCATAGGCTTGCGCCTGTATCTTTCACCGTAGGGGCACGGCATGCCGTGCCCCTACGCTGCAAGATGCGTATAGGGGCGGCAAGCCATGCCCCCACGCCAAAACACGATCAGTCGCCGCCAAAGCCGCGTTGGCCAAGGATGCGCCGCGCCACGGCGCGGTCGTCAAACTCGATCGTGCTGTCGCGCAAAACCTGGACCGTTTCATGCCCCTTGCCCGCAAGCAGCACGATGTCTCCAGCGCGGGCCTCGTCCAGCGCCATCTCGATCGCCTTTTGCCGATCGGGCTCCACGAGGAGCTTTGCGCTCGTGCGCTGCACGCCCACAATCGCGTCATTGATGATGAGGAGCGGATCTTCGCTCCGCGGATTGTCCGACGTCAGCACGATAATGTCGCTTACGCGTCCTGCCGCTTCCCCCATCAGAGGCCGCTTGGAGCGGTCGCGGTCGCCGCCGCAGCCAAACAGCGTGATGATGCGGCCATCCGGGTTCAGATTCTTCGCGGTGGCAAGCAAGTTCCGCAGCGCGTCATCGGTGTGCGCGTAGTCCACGATCACGAGGAAGGGCTGCCCCGCATCGATTCGTTCGAAACGTCCGGGCACGGCCGAAAGCTGCGCGATGCCCGAGGCGATGACGTCTTGCGAAAGATCCAGCGCCACGCCGGCGCCGATCGCGGCCAGAATGTTGTACACGTTGGGACGGCCAACCAGCTTTGAGCGAATCTCGATTTTCCCGGAGGGTGTATCGGCCGTGAACTCGATACCCGTAAGAGAAAGGGCGGGCTTGCGCGTCGTGATTTCCGCGCCGGGTTCGAGTCCGTACGTCAGCGTTCGCGAAGCCATGCCCGCAAGCTGCCGCCCGTATTCATCGTCGCGGTTGATCACGGCCGCAGCCGGAGCCGCTGCGCCCGTGCCTTCGAACAAGCGGCGCTTTGCGGCAAAGTAGTCGTCCAGAGTTTTGTGATAGTCGAGATGGTCGCGCGTGAGATTCGTGAAAATCGCCACGGCGAACGGGCATCCCCACAAGCGATCCATGGCCAGCGCATGAGAACTGGCTTCGAGAATCGCGTGCGTGCCTCCCGCGCGAACGATTTCGGCGAGGTAGTTTTGCAGGTCCAGCGATTCGGGCGTGGTGTTGGGCGCGGGATGCGACTCGCGCACCAGCCGGTAGCCGATCGTGCCCAAGAGTCCGACCTTGCAGCCCGCCGCGCGCAGGATCGAATCCACCAGATAGGAAGTTGTGGTTTTTCCGTTCGTCCCCGTCACGCCAACGAGTTTCAGCACATCGGCGGGGCGCGCATAATAATTGGCGGCGGAGATCGCCATGGCCTTGCGCGCATCCGCAACCTTGATCCAGGGAAATACCTCCGGAAACGCGGCGGGCTGGGCCTGATCGCTGATAACGGCAATGGCGCCCCGGGCCAGGGCGTCCGCCACAAACTTATTGCCATCGGTTTTTTCGCCGCGAATCGCAATAAACAGAGTTCCGGGCTGAACCTTGCGGCTGTCATAAGCAATTTGCGAAATGCTCAGGTCACCTTGGGCGGAGTTCACACGCACGTCCACGCCTCGCAACAGCTTCGCCAGACGCACGGCGGCTCGCGCCGCTCCCGCCTGCGTCATGCGTGCCTCGCTTTCTTTATGCTCCACCACGGAACCCGCCTTTACACTCACTTTACCTTCCCCCGGGCCGCCGTTGGTAATAATGATGGAGAGTGGGCAAATTGCACCGTCACACGGCTCCCTCGACGAATTCTGGTTCCTGGCTCAGGAGATTGTTCGATCGCGATACCCGTCCCAACCAACACGGGAGTCAGCTTCATTTTCAGACACTCTTCGGTCACGTCGCGCATATTTTTCCCCAGGAGTCGGGGCGCGGGGATTCCGTCGCCTTCCACGATTTCCACCGTCGGAGCCGAGGCTGCGGCGGCGGGTTTAACGATTGCCGCAGGTGTGGTTGTCTGCGCGGAGTCGAAATCGCTCGCATCGGTCAAGTTCTCATCTTCATTTTTCTTATTCTTGTGCGCGGCATGCGCGTGGCTCGCTCGCAGTGTTTCGGCCGCGGCGGGAACGTCGCGCGGCACATCCAGATACGCGAGCACCTGCTGCGCGATTCGCTTGAAGACGGGCGCGGCAACCTGGCCGCCTTCATGCGCCCCTGCGGGCGAATCGAGCTGCACCAGGATCGCGACAGCCGGCACATTGATCGGCGCAAAGCCGACGAATGAAGCGATCAGGTCGTGCGCGGAGTAGCGGCCCGTGTTCGGATCGTATTTCTGCGCTGTTCCGGTTTTTCCGGCCGAAGTATAGCCATCCAGTTGCGCCAGCTTGCCCGTGCCATTGAGCACGACACCTTCAAGCATGCGGCGCATGGACGCCGCCGTCTTCTGCTGAATGACGCGGCGCGGTTGCGGCTCCTGCGGCTCGGTCACCTGATTCCCCCGACGCTGCTCGCGAATCACATGCGGCCTGACGATCAACCCGCCATTGGCCATGGCCGATACGGCGGTAATCATCTGCAACGGCGTCACGCCAACTTCCTGTCCCATGGAAATCGAGCCGACCGAAACCGGCGTCCAATTCTCGACGCGGCGCAACATCCCGTGGCTTTCGCCCGGCAAATCCACTCCGGTGGACTGGCCGAAACCAAACGCGCGAATGTAGTCGTAAAATTTTGGCGCACCCAGGCGCAGACCGATTTTGATCGCGCCAACGTCGCTCGATTTCGCGAGAATCTGCGAAACGGTGAGCCGGCCATACGGCTTGTGATCGCGAATGCGGTGCCCGGCGATATAGATCGCGCCATTCTGGCAATCGATGACTTCGTCCGGATTCGCAAGTCCCTGATCGATGGCCGCGGAGAGCGTCACGATTTTGAAGACGGATCCCGGTTCGTAGATGGAACTCGCCGCGCGATCCACGCGCGATTCGGGCGAACTGTCCTTTGCCGCGTTGGGATTGAACGTGGGCCAGTTGGCGATGGCCAGCAGTTCGCCAGAATTTGGATTTTCCACTACGATGGTGCCCGACTTGGCCTGCGTCTCGCGAATCGCCTGCGCCAGCTCTTTTTCCGCGATGTACTGAATTTTTTCGTCGAGCGTGAGCACCACGCTCGTGCCGGTTTCCGGCGTCTTGTCGCCCGAGTCGTACCAGCGGCGGTGCGCATCGGCCAGAATCAGCATTTTGCCCGGCTTGCTACGAATGCTATCGTCGAGCGAGTACTCGATGCCGCCCAATCCTTTTTCGTCGATGTCCACGTAGCCGAGCACGTGCGCGGCAAGATCGCGCTTTGGATAAAAACGTCCGCCCTCGCGCTGGAAGTAAATTCCGCGCAGATTCATCGCGGCAATCCGGTCCGCTTTTTCGGGCGCCAGTTTGCGCGCAATCCACGCAAACGAATGTGAACCGGCAAGACGCGTGGCGATTTCATCGGCCGGAAGATCCAGCACCTTGCCGAGCAGGCGCGAAACCATATCGGGGTCGTCAATTTCCGAGGGGACGGCGAAGGCCGAATCCACGGGCACGCTCATCGCCAGCGGATTCATGTTACGGTCGAAAATTTCGGCGCGGCTCGCGCTAACATCCACGATCAGCCGCTGCTGGTGCTGCGCGCGAGAATAATATTCGCTGTAGCGGAAAAGTTGCAGATAGGCCAGGCGGCCAAACACCGCCCCGGTCCATATCGCCGCGAGGGCAGCTACAATAACGATTCGCGTCCGGGAACTGCGAAGATCCATATTTTTTCCGGGAACTTCAGGCCGAACAATTGTGAGGCTTAGGCACGTCCACCTGCCGGGCGGCTCCGGTTCACCTTTCCGAACGTCAATCGAGTGGACTCTACGCCCCAAGTCCTAGGGGGACGTTCCTCATAAAAGCAGAGCCGCGCCTGTAAGACTCCTGTAAAACCCCTGAAAAACCGGGGACGGCGGAATGCACGCCGCCACAAAAAGTTTATTGTTCCGAGGCCGGAGCGTTTGCCGGACGCGCTTCCGCCAAAACGGCATTGGGCGGAAGTTCCAGCGGCGCCACCTGGCCGGGCACGGGAGCGGTCAGGCCAAGCTGGCGGCGCGCGATCATGTCAATGCGTTCCGGCGCGCGCAATCCCGCGACTTCCAGTTTGAGTTCCTGGTTGAGCTCGGTGGCCTGGGCGCGCTCACTGCGCAGCGACTCCAGCTGGTAACGAAGCTGAATGGTCTCAAAATGCTGCCAGGCATAGAGGAACGCGCAAAGGGCGATCAATCCGCCGAGCAAAACAACGCGCGCGCATTCGCGCAAGTGGTTGGGAGCGACGAACCGCACGAGGCGCGAATTATCAATCTGTTTGACGGTGTAGAACTCGGTCATTGCAACCACTCTTCCTCAAGCTCATGATGTTGCTTCATCCCGCGCGGGCCGGGATCGGTCTTTTCGGCAACGCGCATCTTTACGCTGCGCGCGCGCGGATTTTCCGCAACTTCCTCGTCCGAGGCTTGGATCACTTTTTTGGTAAGGATCTTCAGCTCGCCCTCGTGCGCAAGCCGCTGAAAACATTGCTTGACCTGGCGGTCCTCCAGCGAATGATAGCTGAGCATCACCCAACGGCCGCCTTGAGATAGTGTGGCAGGAACCCTAGAAAGAAACTGCCCGAGTTCCTCCATCTCTCGATTCACCGCAATCCGCAGCGCCAGAAACGTTTTTGTCGCGGGATGCAGCTTCTGCCTTCCCCTTACGCTTCGGGCCCCTGCCACAACCGTTGC
Source organism: Acidobacteriota bacterium (assembly GCA_003165465.1). Lineage (GTDB taxonomy): Bacteria > Acidobacteriota > Terriglobia > Acidiferrales > UBA7541 > Palsa-360. The sequence continues at coordinate 14,909 of PLUM01000088.1, read as the reverse complement.
CAGGTGTTCGGTGTCCCGTATGGGACGCGCACGAACGATCGTCCTGGCGATTCTGCGTGAATCCCGCTCTTCCCCGTATTGGTAGAGCAGGTCGGCTAGCGCTTTTTCGCCCGCCGTGTTCACAATGTCTGAAGCCGTCTCTTCCGTGTCGCGATCCATCCGCATGTCGAGCGGGCCGCGCGAGCGGAACGAAAAACCGCGCTCGCCCAAATCCAGTTGCATGCTCGATACGCCCAAGTCCGCCAGCACTCCATCGGCGGGAGGAAGCCCTCGCTCCGCGAAAACCTCGCCGATTTGTGAAAAGCTCGCGTGCACCAAAGTCACCTTATCCTCGAACTCCGCAAGCCGGCCGCGCGCGATTTCCAGAGCCTGCGCGTCCCGGTCCAGGCCAATCAGCCGCCCACCATCCCCAAGCCTGCGGGCTATTTCCATCGAGTGCCCCCCAAGTCCAAGCGTGGCGTCGATATACAGCCCCCCGGGCTTGATTGCCAGCCAGTCCATCGTCTCTTCGACGAGTACCGGCTTATGCTGAACGTTCAAACTAGATACCCAGCTCGTCCAGTATCTTCAAATCGTCGTCCGTGATCGGGCTCTTCTTCAAGTTCTCCAGTGACCGGCCATGATTCCAGACTTCCAGGTACGTCAGATGCCCCATCACGTCCACATCGCCCTTCATCTGCGCCGCTTCCCGAAGTACCGGCGGGATCAGGATCCTTCCCTGACTGTCGGCTTCCACCGCCTGGCCGTAATAATTGGTCCAGGTCAGAAACTTCTGCTTCGTCCGGTTGTGCGACGAGAGCTTCGAAAGCTTGCTCTCCAACTCTTCCCAGACTTTCATCGGGAAGATTCGGGCGTAATCACCGGTTTCGCTCGTGACGTAGAACTGCGCGCCAAATCCCTTGAGCTCTTCCAGAAAGGCCGCGGGGATTTTGAGCCTCCCTTTCTCGTCCACCCTTGCCGGTATGTTGCCCCTTAACATGTAGTCGTCTGCCCAAAGAAACCGTCGAGCGTTCGCCTCTCATCGGTAGTTCCTTTCCGAGCCTTGCCGTCTTCGTCCTCGTTTCCGTATTCGCCACTTATCTTCATTTGCCACCACTTCCTACCACTTTGTGCCACGATTCTAGTCAGGATTGAAAACTTGTCAAGAGAAAACGCACTCCATTCAGAAATTATTTGTGGATATCGGGCGGGCTCGTGGAGAAGCAGGCAAAAACCACTACAGGTTGTGCTAGTGAGAAGTATTCCATCTAGTATTAGAACTGCACGTTTCGGAACACCTCCCGCAAATTTTTGCGCAAGAGTTACTGTAGCGCCCTTTCTATGGCGATTTCAGACACAAAGCGAATTTTCGGAGGATTGGCCGCCGATCTCCGCCAGCGTAATTTGCTTTTCTGGAGGACTAAGGAAAACCCCGGGACCTTCATCCCATTTTCCGGTCCGTTCTTGCTATCGGGCCGCACATCCCCTGCTTCAGCCCTGATACATCCACCGCGCCAAGTCGAGGTTATGGTTGAAATAATTGGCGGAAGGCGCGTTTTTCGCGTTGTAGACGAACAGGGGAATGTCGATTTCGTGCAAGGATCCATGCGAACGAAGCCCTGGAAAACTTTCCCGCTCGGCATCGAGTTCTCCAAACACAGTGTCCTTGTCACCTAATACCACCAAGTGCCCGATCCGCGATGCCATCAACTTGAATTCCCGCGCCGCCTCTTCGCGCGCGAGAATCCGCTCGACCCCTTTTACTCCGGAAAGAATATCTCGAACCCGCGCCGCGTCCTTGGGATCCTTGAGATAGACATAGACTGCTCCGCTGCAGCCTCGGTGATGCTTCATGTAGCGATCGCGTCCGGTGGAGACGGCTTTTCGGATCGGCACTCCTTTGCCCGCGCAGACTTGTTCGAGGTCCCAGCACAAGCTTTTGGCATTCATTCCATGGTCCGCGGTGGCGAGGAATGCCGCGTCGGGGGCCGCTTTCATGGCTTGCCCGAAGAGGTCGTCCATGCGCGCGAGGTGTTCTTTCGATTCGGGCGCTTCTGGAGCCCACATGTGCATTGGATAATCAGTAGTGTGAACGTACAGGACGCCAATGTCCGGGCGAGCCTTCAGAATGTTGATGGCCGCTCCCATTAGCCAGTAATTAATATCCGCACTATAAATGACCGGCGCGGGGCCGAGTTTCTGGACCCACTCGGGCGATGGGTTTTCCGCCGTGAGCACAATTTCCGCGCCGCGTAAAAGGAGAGTGGCCGTCTTCGCCTTGCTGGAAAGCAGCGCCGACTTCACCCCTTCGCGACCGGCGCGTTCAAACAGGGTAGGAGCGAGCACGAGGTCGGCGGATTCCACGTAGAGCTCTTCCCCGCTCTTCTCATCGAAATAGGAATTGGCGGTAATTCCGTGGGTTTCAGGCCAGGCCCCGCAGCAAATCGAGGCGTTATTGACGTTGGTAACCGAAGGCATCACGCCGGCCACTTGTTTGTAGAGTCCGTCGCGTTTCCATTGCGCGAGGACAGGCATTTTACTTTCGGCAAGGTAGCCGGGCCCGAATCCGTCAAACATGATGACGACGGTTCTCTGCGGCGCATTCGCCTTATTCTGGCTATTTGCAAAATTTCCGAGCGCCAGGGATGCGGCGGCGGCCGTCCCGTACTTGAGCAAAGTCCGGCGGCCAGGCAGATTGGTCATGGGTTCCTCTTCCTATCAGAATTGGCAGCGATTTCGATTTAGGTCTCAGGGCTGGCCGATAACATACATCCGGCGGCTTCGTAATTCAATGCCGTGATGCGTTCCTTACCTGTACCAAAGTACAGATGGCTTCCAGACAATTTTTCGCGCTCTTCCGCGCGCGGAATGCCAAGTCCGCGTATAATGACCGCAATGGTCCACGGCCCAATCCGTGCCAGAGCGAGACGATGCCATGAGTGACATTCCTTACACAGTACCTCGAACCACGCCGCGCTTCGCGTTTATCGCCGAAGCGGAAGTCCTGGGGATGAAAGATACCGCGCGCGTCTCGGAATTGAGCTCGCGCGGATGCTACATCGATTCGATTAGCCCGCTTCCGAAGGACACGGAAGTGCAATTGCGCATTCGCTATGGCTGCAGTTCCTGCGAGTTCTCCGGCACCGTCATCTACACGCATACGGGCTTCGGCATGGGCATCGCGTTTGGCGAGTTGACCTCCGCGCAACGCTCCACGCTCGAAGTCTGGCTGGATGAACTCGCACGAAAACTGGACTGACAAATCGCGGCCCGCTCCCGCCACAAATCCCACCCATGCACGTGAAGAGTACCGCTTGACGTTCGCTTTTACGTCCGATACTGTTGCGCAGTTTTCCAGACAAAGACCACGGGGTTCCCTTCTTCCATCAAATTAGGAGAATCGTTCTCCATGCCCACATCATTTCGCGCTGAACATGTTGGCAGTTTGCTTCGCCCGCCCGAACTGCTGCAGGCTCGCGCGGCATTTGCCACGCGCAACCTGCCTCTGGAGCAACTTCGCGCCGCGGAAGACCGCGCGATTCTGCAAGCCCTCGAAAAACAACGCCAATTGGGGCTGGACGTCGTGACCGACGGCGAAATGCGGCGAGGCTCCTGGCTCACGGACATGGCCGACGCGGTCGACGGGTTCGTTTCCGAACGCGTGGCGCTGGAATGGAAAGGGCCGGGCGGAGGGACGGAAGGAAGCACGGCTCATGCCGTCGGCGCGAAACTCCGGAAGCTTCGAAAGATGACGAGCCACGAGGTTCCCTTCCTGAAAAAGAACGCGCGCGCGCCATTCAAGGTAACACTGCCCGCGCCATCGAATTTCATGCTGGCAAGCTACAAGGCCGGCATCACCGACAAATTTTATCCAACGCACGCCGACCTGCTGAAGGACCTCGCGGAAATCGTTCGCGACGATGTGCAATGGCTGGTCTCGGAAGGTATGCAATACATTCAGTTCGACGCGCCGTACTACTCTCACTATCTTGATCCGCGCCAGCAGGAACTGATGCGAAAGAGCGGCCTCGACCCGGACAAGGAACTTGAAAACGCGATTGCCGGGGACAATGCCGCGCTGCGCGACGTGGCGCGCGGCGGCGTGACGCTCGCGCTGCATGTCTGCCGAGGCAACAGCAGAAGCCGCTGGTACACGGAGGGCGGGTACGACGCCATCGCGGAAAAACTCTTCGGACTGTTGCAAGTGGATCGTTTTCTCCTCGAATACGACAGCGAGCGTTCTGGCGGATTCGAACCGCTGCGCCTGGTTCCGCGAGGAAAAAGCGTCGTTCTCGGTCTGATCACGACGAAAGAGCCGAAACTGGAATCACAGGCCGAACTGCAACGTCGAATCAACGAGGCCGCCAAATTCGTGCCACTGGAAAACCTGGCGCTCAGCCCGCAGTGCGGGTTTGCATCGGTGGCCGCAGGCAACCTGCTTTCGATGGACGAACAATGGAAGAAACTCGAGCTCGTGGCGGACACTGCACGCAAAGTCTGGGGCTCCGCATAGCTCCCCGTGGCGCGGGCTTCAGCCTGCGTTCTTTTGATTTTCGCGCGCCACAATTCAAAACCACACAGGCTGAAGCCTGTGCTACTGTGCGGCCGTCACATTTTGGTTTTGCATTGAGCGAGCCAATGCAAACAACTCGTGAGAAATACAAACTAAACCACAAGGATTTTCATGCCCACTGTCACTTATGTTTCGCCGAGCGGAATTGCCCGGAAGATCGACGTGCCTTCCGGGATGTCGATCATGCAGGCCGCGTTGAATCACAGAGTCGAGGGAATTCCGGGCGAATGCGGCGGGAATTGCATGTGCGCCACATGCCATGTCTATGTGGATTCCCCGCTCTTGCACCGGATTCCGCCGGCACAAAATAATGAGAAATCCATGCTAAGCATCGCCGCGGAAAGTCCCACAACGAACAGCCGATTGAGCTGCCAGATCAAAATGACGGAAGAGTTGGATGGAATCGTGATCCGGATTCCCGCGAAACAGCGGTGAGGCGCTTTTTTCAGTAGCACAGGCTTCAGCCTGTGTGGTTTTGAATTGCGGCGCGGAAAAATCAAAAGAACGCAGGCTGAAGCCTGTGCTACTAAAAACATCCCCCGGAAACGCAATCCGCTACGTCAAAATTGTTTTTGGGGAACAAAGCCATCAAATCCCCGCCGCGCGGATCGCCTGAGCCATCGCGCCGATCAAGGGCGCGTCTTCGTTCAACACCAGATGAATCGGGATTTCCGCCAGCAGAGATGCGAACTTTTCCTTCTCGCAAAAGGCGCGGAAAAACGTGCCGTCTTCCATTTTTTTGCGTATCTTCACGGCGATCCCGCCGGCAACCCAGACTCCACCGCGCGCGAGCGCCTTCAGCGCCAGGTTGCCCGCCTCGGCACCGTACACAGCCACCCACAGGTCGAGCGTCTGGACGCAAACCAGGCACTCGCCTGCCAGGGCCAGGCGCGTAATTTCCGGGGCGGCGTCCGCATCCGGATCTTCGAACGAAGGATGGATCACGGACTCATCGAGAAATGCGTGTAGGATGCGAAAACCGCGCCCGGAAAGGATCAGTTCCGCGCTCACAAATTCATTGCGTTTTTTCATGTAGCGCAACAGCTCAATCTCCCGCTCCGTGCGGGGCGCAAAATCCGCATGCCCGCCTTCCGATGCGACGACGCGATGCTCGCGGCCATCCCAGAATAAAATCGCTTCGCCTAAACCCGTGCCCGCGGCGATCAATGCTTGCGTGGATTGCGGCGCGGGCACTCCCCTGTTGAGCGCGGAAATCTCCGACGCCTCCATCAGCGCCAGACTGTATCCGGTTGCTTCCAGATCGTTCAGCAAAACCACATGTTTGGTTCCGAGTTGCGTGGCAAGCGCGGAGGCATCCACGATCCAGGGCAGGTTGGTCGCTTTGACTTGGCGATGGAGGACAGGGCCGGCCACGCCAAAGCCCGCCGCTTCGATTTTCCGCACGCGGGCATTTTTAATTTCGGCGCGGGTGTCGAACAAAAATTTCGAGATGATTCCATCAAAGGCGGGAAATTCGCGGCTTTCGTACCGCTGCTCAACAATTTTTTGGCGGGCTTTGCCGTGGACCTCGTACAGCGCCAGATTGCACTTGGTCCCGCCAATGTCCCCGGCCAGAATCACGTGTTTTTCTCCGGCCGGCCGCGCGCATTTTCCTCCAGTTTTTCGCCGGGGGCGTCTTTCGAGCCCGCGAGGGGCGAGAGCAAGGACGCTGCGGCATCGTCCACTAGAAAGAGTTTCATTCCATTGTCTCGGGGCTGCACCATTTGCGCGGGATAGGGAGGATCGGACTTCCCCTGCAAAACATCGCGGAGAATGTCAGCTTTTTCGGGGCCGACGACCAGAAAAACCACGCGCGACGCCGCATCCAGCACGGGCAGCGTCAGCGTCATGCGGCGCACATTCAGTTTCTCCACGATCGGCGTGCTGACCCATCGCGACGTTTGCCGACTGACGCGCTCGCCGGGAAACAGGGACGCGGTGTGGCCGTCCTTTCCGAGGCCCAGAAAAATCAAGTGGAATCGCGGGAATCCGCGGTCGTCTAGATCGAGATATTTCCGCAGGACTTCCTCATACTCGTGTGCCGCGCGGCCGATACTCTGTTTTTCGGCCTCCATGCGATGCACATTGCCCTGAGGAATCGGAATTCGAATGAGCAATTCGCGGCGCGCCATCCCGTAGTTGCTTTCCGGATCCGTGGGAGGAACCGTGCGCTCGTCGCTCCAGAAGATGTGCACCTTGGCCCAATCCACCTGGCCGCGAAATTCTTCGGAGGCAAGAAATTCGAACATCATGCGGGGAGTATTTCCGCCCGAGAGCGCGACCGTGAACCGGCCATCCTTGGCAATCGACTGCCAGGCATAGTCGACAAACCAACGGGCCGCGCCGCGCGCAACCTCGGCGGCGTCGGGATAGACGAGCACGCCCGGAAGAAGTTCCAGGGGGACGCCTCTAGATATTTCGCCAATGTCGGCCATCGCGCTCCAGCAACTCATCGGCTTCGTGTGGGCCCCAGGTGCCCGCCGAGTAATTGGGAAATTTGGGATGATGCGATTGAAAATAATCCAGAATGGGATCCACGAGAGCCCATGCCGCTTCGACGCCGTCGGCGCGATCGAAGAGCGTCGCGTCGCCGCGCATGCAGTCGTTGATCAGCGTTGCGTATGCGGACCGCTCGCCCGCGCCAAACTCTTTTTGATAGCTGAAATCCATTTTGACGTCCTTCAATTTCATTTCCTGCCCCGGCAGTTTGGCTTGAAATGAAATCGATATTCCTTCGTTCGGCTGAACATTCAGCACCAGGGCGTTGGTCGAGACATCCTGCCCGCGAAACACCACATGCGGCGCGCGGCGAAACTCGATGGCAATTTCCGTCACCCTGGACGGCAGGCGTTTGCCGGTCCGCAGGTAAAACGGAACTCCGGCCCAGCGCCAGTTGTCTATCTGTAATTTTGCCGCAACATAGGTCTCCGTGGCGGAATTTTTTGCGACGCCTGGCTCTTTCCGATACCCCGCCAGCAGGGAGGAATTCCTGGACTCTCCTCCCGGACCGTATTGCCCCCGCACGATATCCGTCTTGATATTTTCGGCGGTAAACGGGCGGATCGATTGCAGAACCTTAATTTTTTCGTTTCGCACGGCAGTGGCGTCGAACGCCGCCGGCGGCTCCATGGCCACGAGCGAAGCCAGTTGGAGGACGTGGCTCTGAATCATGTCGCGCGTCGCGCCCGCCGTTTCGTAGAACGCCGCACGCTGCTCGACGCCCAGGGTTTCGCCCGCGGTGATTTGCACGTGATCCACATAGTTCCGGTTCCATAGCGGCTCGAAAATGCCGTTGCCGAATCGCAACACCATGAGGTTTTGGACCGTATCTTTTCCCAGGTAATGATCGATGCGGTAAACCTGCGATTCGTCGAATGTTTTGAGGACGCTTTGATTCAGTTTTCGGGCCGACGCCAGATCGCGGCCAAACGGCTTCTCGATGATGATGCGCGTCCAGGATTTTCCGTTCGGGTGACGCGCGAGGCCCGCTTTATTCAGTTGCTCGATGATCAGGGGATAAATCTCCGGAGGAGTGGCCAGATAGAAGAGGCGGTTCCCGTGCAGCTTGTGCGCGCGATCGAGTTCATCCAGCAGGATTTTCAATTTTGCAAATGCTTCCGCGTGATGATATTCGCCCGAAACATAGGCCAGGGCGCCCGCAAATTTCTTGCACTCGTCTTCCCGAACCGTGCTCGCGTCGGCAAACTTTTTCACCGAATCGATGGCCGAGCGCTGAAATGCGTCGCCCGTCATGGGCGTGCGCGCGAAGCCGATGATCGCAAAACGCCGCGCCAGGCAATTTTGCGCGGCCAGGCCGTACAGCGCGGGGATCAGCTTCCGGCGCGAAAGATCGCCCGAAGCTCCGAAAATGACAATCGTGCAGGGATCGGCCGGCAGGATGGAGCTTTTCGTTACGGGCTCGGCGGTTTCGATCACTGCGCTCTTTCCATGCGTCATGTTCGGTACCTCGCTTTACTTTACCTTACTTCTTCGTGGCCGCTTTGATGGCGTGGCCGCCAAATTGATTCCGCATCGCGGCCAGCAGCTTGTCGGCATACGAATCGGAATCGCGCGACGTCAGCCGCTGCAACAGCGACAGCGTGATGACCGGAGCGGGCACGTCGAGATCGATTGCCTCGGCTACCGTCCAGCGGCCTTCTCCCGAGTCCGACACATAGGGAGCAATGCCGCCCATTTCCGGATTATCCTTCAGCGCCAGGCTAAGCAAATCCAGCAGCCAGGAACGGACCACGCTTCCCGTCCGCCAGATTTCCGAAACCTGGTGCATGTCCAAAGCAAATTCGTTTTTCTTTTTCAGGATCGCAAACCCTTCGGCGTACGCCTGCATCATTCCGTATTCGATGCCGTTGTGAACCATTTTCACGAAGTGGCCCGCGCCGGACGGCCCGACGCGCCCCCATCCCTGATCCTTCGCGGGCGCCAGCGTTTCGAACAGCGGGCGCAGAACCTCGACCGCGGAGTTCTCTCCGCCGATCATCATCGAGTACCCTTCCTTGAGTCCCCAGATTCCGCCACTCGTGCCCACGTCCACGAACTGAAATCCCTGCTCCTTCAGGCTTGCCCCACGGCGTTGCGTGTCCTTGTAATTGCTATTGCCGCCATCGATCAGAATATCGCCTTTTGCGAGGTGCGGTTTTAGCGCGGCAATCGTTTCATCGACCGGCGCGCCGGATGGGACCATGATCCAAATCGCTCGCGGCTTCCCGAGTTTTCCCGCCAGATTCGCCAGCGAGTCCACGCCCTCCGCGCCGGCAGCCGTAACGCGCGCCACGGCGCCAGCATCGCGGTCATACCCCACGACGCGGTGCCCTCCGCGCACAAGCCGCTCGACCATATTCGCGCCCATGCGCCCCAGTCCAACCATTCCGAGTTCCATGTTCGCTCCCCTCTATGCTTCCGCGACGCTTACGCCGGCGGCCGCCAGATCCCGCCGCAACTGCGCGGCATCCTGAAAATGTATCGTCCGCATACCCAATTGCCTGGCAGACTCCAGATTTAGTTCCCGGTCGTCAATGAACAGGCATTCCTCGGGCTTGCGCTGCGTGACTTCAAGCGCCACCCGGTAGATTCCCTCTTCGGGCTTTCGCAGGCCCAGATAGCAGGAACTGAAAAAGGCGCTAAAGTCGCGCCGCAAATCGAATTCCCGGATTCTGCGCTCATTCAATTCGAGCGGCTCGTTGTTGATGGTCGCAAGCAGATATTTTCCGGTCGCCGCCACCGAGGACAGAACCGCGCGCGATTCCGGAAATTCCGTTGACTGCGCGAAAATGAAATCCGTGAACTCCTCCCGCGTAAAACTTCGCTTACGATAAAATACCGTGCGCTGAAGGTACGTATCCAGCGTAATGCGTCCGCTTTCGAATGCGGGGCTGGCGAGTTCGTGCCGGTCCTGAAATTCTTCCCAATCGATTTCGAACTTCCGGGCCGCTTCAGCGCGCGCAGGGCGATCCCATCCGTTCGACAGGATGACTCCACCGACATCCCAAAACAAAGCTGTAACATCCGGCATCGCGCCCCCCTCAGAACCGACCGCGCAATCCCCTTATTGTAAGCGAACCCCGCGGGGAACGCCGTACTCTTCCATCGGGATGCGCAAACGGGCAGCCCTTGCCTTCACGGGCCTTCGGTTTGGAATTCTTCCCGTCTTGCAGTATCGTAGTCAGGTTGGATCGTTGTTCAGTTCCACAGTGGAGGATACAGATGGCGGATGATTCCCGCGACCCGGTAAAACCCGAAGCTTCCAGTGCGCCCGCGAAGCCCGGACAGCGCGTGGTCCATTGCGTAAAGTTTGACAAGGATATGCCCGGACTCGAACGCATCCCGTGGAAGGGAGAACTGGGCAAGCGCGTCTACGAGAACGTCTCGGCCGACGCCTGGAAATTGTGGATCGAACACTCCAAGATGCTGATGAACGAATACCGGCTGAATCCGCTCGATCCGCAGTCGCAGAAGATCATGGAAGAACAGATGGAGCAATACTTCTTCGGCGCGGGCGCCAAGCTGCCGGAAGGATACGTCGCGCCCAAGGCAAAAGGTTAGTTCCCCGCGAGCGGCTAAAGCCCTATTGATTTTGCACACTTTGCGGCACGGCTGAAGCCGTGCGCTACAAAAACTTGGCCGTTGCCACATGGGCTGAACTGTCCTGCTAACCGCCAGCGCGCTGCATCGTCCCTGTGCCAGGATGCTCCACGGGCAAACGCTCGACAATCTCAAATTTCAGGCGGCTGTGCGCCAGGCGAAGCGCGGCTTCGACTTCGGCCGGCGATTTTCCTCGCGCGAAGATAAAACCGAGATACGACGATCCCTCGGGCCACGCCGCGATGAAGTCATGCAGGCGCGCTGTGATTTGCACATCTTCGATTCCGGGCGTCGCGCGGGATTGCGCTTCCCCATCCACTTTTTCGAGAATGCCCGTCTTGGGAACGGGAATCATCATCACGCCGGACGCGTCTTCCTCCCGGTCGAGATCCGTCCCCTCCATTCCCAGAGCGTGCCGCACGAGAAGCTCTTCCAGAAGAATACGTTTCGGTCCGAAACGAAGCGAGCGCGCGCACAGCCCGCCGATTGGCCTCGGCGACGCCTCCAGCACCCAGGGGCCATCGTCATTCACGCGAAACTCCGCGTGCATCGGGCCGTGCGTGAGTCCCAGGGCGCGAACCATTTGCTCGGCGCAATCCGCGATGCGCTCCTGCATCACTTCGGGCAGTCGCGAGGGCGTGACGTAGATGCTCTCTTCAAAATACGGCCCTTCGAGCGGGTCCGGCTTATCGAAAATCGCGAGGATTCGCAGCTTTCCGCGAGTGAGCAATCCTTCGACGGCCACTTCCGCGCCGGGAATGTAGCGCTCCACAAGCAGGCGGTCGAGTTCCGGCTCACGAGTAACTTTTACTTCGGGGGATTCCAACAGTTGCCTGATGCGCGCGACGGCGGCCTGGAATTCTTCCGGCCCGTTCGCGCGAATCACGCCCTGGCTCGCGGCCAGCCGCAGTGGCTTGACGACGCAGGGAAATTTGACGCGCGGTAGAATTTTTTCCAGGCGCTTGTCGAGCCGGAAGCAAAAAAAACCGGGCACGGGAAGGCCCGCGTCGCGCAATATTTCGCGCTGCCGCAATTTGCTGCGGCAGTTTTCGACGGCCTGCGGAGAATTGTAGGCGATGCCCAGCGCGCGCGCCGCGTGCGCCGCCGTCGCCACCGGGCGGTCCCCGAGAGCGATCAACCCATCCACGGGACGCACGAGCGATTGCTGCACGATGCGCCGCGCCGCGCCCTCGGGATCGTCAAAGCGAATGGGAATCGCGCCGTCCGCCCACGGATCTTCGAGTTGCTTGCAGCGGTCGCTCGCAAATACGACTTCCACGCCCAGAGATTTCGCGGCTTCCGCGAAGCCGCGCGTCTGGTAGCCCAGTTTACTTGCGAGAATCAGCAGTCGGCTCATGGCGTGTTCTCGTGCGGGACGCTGTGGGCTGTCTCTTCGGGACCGGGGATTTCTCGATGGCGGGCGGAAAACCCCCGCCTCTGAAGAGGCGGGCTACAGCGGATTTGAATTGGCTTGATTGGTCTCATACATATTGATCCGCTTTGGGGACTGGGTCCTTCGCTTTTCCGATGGAAACGAACTGAACGTCCATCGGTTCGGCGCAGCAATACCAGGGCTCATCGAGATACGGAGCCGGCGCACTTTTCGTGGCGGGAATCCCCATTCCATTCGGCACGCGATTTCCGGCGGCGGCATGCGCGGCACGGCGAATGTGCGCGAAAATTTCCGTGCGCGAAAGTTTGAGGCCTTCCCCGCGCTGCACGAGCTGCGAAATTTCGCGCGCCAGCGCATCCACGCGCTCATCCTCGTGCTTCCAGGGAAAGACGAGCGCCGCGGAATCGAACGTGCCGGCCATCGCGCTCACCTCGGGCAATTCCAGCAGGCGCGATCCCGCGGGAATCAGGAGGCGAATCGCGAGCTGAATGGGCGCCACGTTTTCGGAGAGCCCTTGTTCCGCGAGCACGTCCAGCAAATCGGTGTAGCCCTCGAACGTCGTCCAGGGCGTGAACGGCACGAACGTGGGCAGAAGCGTCATACCCAATTCCCGGAAGCGCGCAACGACCGCCAGAAAATCGGCGCGCGTGTGGCCCTTGTCGAATTTTTCGAGGACGGCGTCGTCCACCGATTCGACGGCGCTCGTGACAAACAAGCATCCCGTATCGCACAACGCCCGCAAGCGATCGTCGTGCTTGCGCAAATGTTCGATCTTGATGGTCACATCGTAGGAAAGCTCCGGAAACTCGCCGTGCAGGGCTTCGACAATTGAAATCGCGTGGGACGGCCCGTTAAAGAAATCCGGATCGCCGAAGGTGATATGCCGCGCGCCCGTGACCACCTGTCGCCGAATATCTTCGAGAACGACCTCGCGCTCGACCACGCGAAACACGCCGTTATACACCGGCACGATGGGACAATGGCGGCAGAGATGCTTGCAGCCGCGCGTGGCTTCGGTCGAGCCGGCGACACGATGTTCGCCACCGGGCATGACCACGCGCGCATATTTCGCCGGCTCCAGCATTCCCGCGCGATCGGGCACAAGAAATTTCTGCCGCGCGAGAGAAATCACCGGCTCCGGCTGCTTCATGGAACCGTTGACGCTTGCCGCGCCAGATTGCAGGCGCGAAGCCAGGCTCGCGAGGCCTTCCTCGAACTCGCCGCCGAGAATCGTGCCCACGCCTAGGCTGCGCAGATAATCCTCATTCACCGGGGCGTATAGCCCGTAAAAACAAAGATGAGCGCGAGGGTTCATCTCGCGGACTTTTGGAACCAGACCCGCCGCAAGCCGCGTGGCCGTGTGCATTGGAACATAAAAGGAAATTAAATCCGCCGAGAGGACGGCATCTTCGTCGAGCGACTCGCGCGTCAAATCGAGGCATGTAACGGTGTGCTTGCGAGCCCGCAGCCATGCGGCCGGAGACGCCAGCCCAAATGGCTGCCTGCCAAGTTCGTACATGGAAATGAGAAGAATGTTCATACGGCTATGCGAGCACCCATTGCCATTCTAACTGAAGAGAAACGCGGAACGATGGAGAATAAAAACGCCCCGCCCCGAGGGCTGGGCGCTCGGGACGAGGCGGAAGGTTACAACCATCCTGACATCTCGGGCCATCGTGTTTCAGACATGCCGACGACCACGAAAATGTGGAATTCACACCATCAAGGGCAGGTGGGTGCGATATGTTTCATGGCGGTCACCCTCATGTAGTGAGGGGCCTTTGGCACGTCCTTGTTTTCCTTCATCGCTGCGTCTTCAGAAACCGCCGTGCCGGTAATCTCGACCTTGTGGCCGACATGCCCCTTCAAAGCAACCGAGGACGAAACAATGCCCACGGTTTTCGGCCCCTTTTCGAGGTCGGAAAGCATGTAGGTGTCGGGTGCTGTGCCGGCTCGCAGGCAGCCGGTCATGCTGTGTTCCTTGGGAGCATCCTGGGCGCTGCTTCCCATGGAAATGGTCAAAGCAAAGGCAATCATCAGAATCGCGAAAATCGATTTTTTCATGGAGGTCTCCTTTTCGAGGTGGAACGAGGCAAATGGTATCACGAATTCCGGGAATGCATATAGGGCCATCGCGATTTCATGAGCTCCACACGACCATCGAGATTCCGGATGGACGATAGGTCTAACGCACTCCACAAACGAGGAACATTTCGGGAGACTCACAAGCTGCGTGGAACTTCAGGATGCGCTATGATTGTTCGCCTGCAATATCCTAGAAAGGAACAACGTCAGAATGGCTTCCGCATCCAACAATTCATTCGGCACACGAGAAACGCTTAAGGTTGGCGGCAAATCCTACGAAATATTCAGTTTGAACGTGCTTGAGAAAAAAGGAGTGGGGCATGTCTCCAAGCTTCCCTTTTCGCTCCGCGTGCTCCTGGAAAATCTTTTGCGCCAGGAAGATGGAAAATTCGTCCATCCCGGGGACATCGAGGCGCTGGCCGGATGGGATCCCAAGGCCGCGACGCAGAAGGAAATTTCCTTCATGCCCGCGCGCGTGCTGTTGCAGGATTTCACGGGCGTGCCCGCCGTCGTCGATCTGGCCGCCATGCGCGAAGCGATCGTCAAATTGGGCGGCGATCCAAAAAAGGTGAATCCCCTGCTGCCCGCCGAACTCGTGATCGACCACTCGGTGCAGGTCGACCAGTCCGGCACCAACATGGCTTTCGCGTTCAACGCGGAACTCGAATTCCAGCGCAACGTCGAGCGCTACGCCTTCCTGCGCTGGGGACAGGAAGCACTGAACAATTTCAAGGTCGTTCCCCCGGATACCGGCATCTGCCACCAGGTGAACCTCGAATA
>PLUM01000061.1 GCA_003165465.1 Acidobacteriota bacterium | reverse complement strand
ATCGACATACCCGATTTCATGGTCACTCGCAGCAAGCATTCCGTTCATCTGGTCTCCGAGTTTCATGCCTTCGTAGACGGCACCAATGGCGACGTCGAGCTGGAACGCGTGAGCGCCGACTTCCTGAAGACACGCGTGCTGGCGCAGGGCAAAATTGTCGGTCATGCTGGACAACACGGCAAAACCACTTCCGTTGAGTTGACCGTTCAGGACGGCCGCATTCAGGATGTTCTTCGGCTGTTCGTCAGTGAACCAAAGCCGCCGCTGAATGGCACGACGAGCTTCCGCGCGCACGTTGTTATCTCTCCGGAGAAGCGCCCGTTTCTACGGGAGGTCCAGTTCAGCGGAGACTTCGGCATTGAGGGCGGCCAATTCACGAAAACGACCACACAAAAAGGCGTCGATACCCTCAGTGAGAAAGCCCGCGGAGCAAAACCAGACGACAAGCTCGAAGACGCGGATCCGGAAAGGGTCATTTCCAACCTCGCTGGCCACGTCGAGCTTCGCGTTGCGACTGCAACTTTCAGCAACTTGTCCTTCAATGTCCCCGGCGCTCTCGCTCAGTTGCACGGCACTTACAATCTGGAAAGCGAAGCGGTCGATCTACACGGCACGCTAACAACCGACACCGAATTTTCCAAAATGAGCGGCGGAATCAAATCCGTTCTGCTAAAACCTTTCGATGTCTTCTTTAAAAGGAAACATGCCGGCGCTGTCATCCCGGTCCACATAATCGGCAAGTACCATGCCCCCGAGTTCGGCTTGGACATACCCGCCAAAACACCCTCCATCAAATCGCCCGCGGTCGCGAATTAACAATTCCAAGTGGGACAGGCATACCCTCTTTGCTTACCGTTCTACGAGAACGATGAAGACTCATCGACGACGCAGCCTCGTGTCTTGGTGAAAAGGAATCACGCCATTATTTTCAAACAGTTGCTGATATGGGCGGGTGGCGCAGCCTTTAAGCCGGTTTTGATCTTCCGGGTGGCCGCTTCTTCGCGGTTTTTCGAAGGGGCGGATTTCAGAGCAAATCACTGGAGTAGACTCGTAGTACGTATCGGTTCAGAACGGATCAAATCGGGTACAAACGGACCAACTCGCGCAGGTTGTAGGCTGTTGAGGAATATAGTAGAGTCCAAAAGTTTCACAACCAGTCAGAAGCGTCCCGTGTGTTAGGAAACCTCCGCTCTATCCATCCGAGCTACAGCCCCGTCGCGCTATGCGGTTAGTTTAATATGCATTTAGCCGGATTGCGAAACAATCTCCAGCCCGGCAATGTGCGCATCACGAACCATGGAACGTAAGAGAAATCAAAACCCCGCCCCTTTAAAATCGAAAGGGGCGGCCGCCCGAAAAAGCTAAACCGATAACGCGGTGTGGAAGGTACGGGAGTGATATCATCCCAACGTGCGCGCTCGTCAAGAAGAAAAACGAAATAAGGGTGGGGCACCCGCGGAGTTGCACACTGCTACTAATGATCCCTTTACTGAGTGGCGATATTCCTCACCGCGACCTGTCCGACTTTCTTCAGGTAGTCGGGGTCGCCGTTCTGGGTCCCGTGATCATTTATGCGCTGGGCGGACGCGTGCTGGCAGCACAGTCTCCTGGAGGCAAACTAAGCTGGACCGGCAGGCGATGGCGGAACGGATTCACGCTAGCCGCAACTGCCATGTCTGCTCATCTCCTGATCTACTTGATCGGCGAAAGTGCACCGCTGGCCGTGACAGTGCCGCTCTGGGCATTGCTCGGTTACGGGGTGATTCTTGCTGTCCGCTGGCTCTGGCGCGACTGGAAAAAAGAGCAACAGGCACGCGACGCCTATTTCCAAAAGCTCGCCCAAGAAGGGAAAGCGTACACTCCGCTACAAGTGACCGGTGTGAATAAGGCTTGGAGGTGGGGACTTAACGCGTATGCGCTGCTTTTGATCTTCGCCCTCGTCTACGGCCTCATTCGCTACCTAGTGGGAAAGCATTAGGGCCATAAGCGAGCCGGTTAACCACGAGAGCCGCGCGTGGCGCAGCCTTTAAACCGGTTTTGAATTTCCGGGTGGCCGCTTCTTCGCGGTTTTTCGAAGGGGCGGATTTCAGAGCAAATCACTGGAGTAAATTCGCAGTACGTATCGGTTTAGAGTGGATCAAATCGGGGACAAACGGATCAACTCGCCACCCGCCGGGTGTCAACCATAGAAACAACGCCTGGCAGAGTGCAATCGATCCAATGATCGCCACGCATAGATAAGTCTTGACGATCCACTAAACAGATAATAGAAAGATCCGATGGCGTTGGAAGTTAAATGCACTTGTTGCCGCTGAGATTATGGGTGGGTGGCACAGCCTTTGAGGCGGTTTTGAATTTCCGGGTTTTGAGTTCATTTCATGCAGCAGACCACATCAGCCTGGCCCATCCTTTTGCGTTTTTCCTCTTGACGAATGCACACGTTTGCCTGTGAAACAAGGACTCGCCCTGCGCAAGAAGACATCGCCGTGACGGATTTGTGTGTCGCCAGGAGCAGGCGCCCTCAGGAGCGCCAGCGCGGCAGCAGCGTGAGCGCGTTCTCGCGCTGAATGCCCCGGAGTTCGCCCGGCGTAATATTAAACTGGTTCGCGGCCGTGGCAATCGGCTCGATTTTCCAGAAGGGAATGTCCGAACCGAACAAAATGCGATCCTTGGGAAGCGCGGTGAAAATGGCCGCCATGGCCGCGGGGTTCACCGGGACACTAGCGATATCGTAATAGAATTTTCTCAACTCGCCGATGAATCCGTTGGGAATGATTCTGGCTTTATCTTCCGGCGTGGCGATTCGATTGCTCCCCAGGCGCGAATAGAGCATGAGGGTTGTGCCGCCGCCGTGCGAAAAGATGAAACGCAGATTCGGGCAGCGCACGATCGTGCCGCTGTAGATGAGGCTGACAATCGTTCGAGTGGTGTCGACAGGAAGTTCGATGGGCGGTCCAGCCACCATGGGATCTGGATGCCCGCAGCAGGACACGGTGGGATGGACAAAAATAACCGCTTTCCGCCGGTTTAGCTCATCCATGACGGGCGCATACTGCTTGTGCCCGAGTAGTTTTCCTCCGTCGTAGCTGGTCAGCACGCCAACGCCGTCCAATTTCAGGACGTCCAGCACGTGTTCAATTTCCTTCAGACTTCCATCGACATCCGGCAGCGGCAATGCTCCCCACATTCCGAAACGTCCCGGAAAATCCCTGCCGAGTTGCGCGCCGTATTCGTTGCATTCGCGCGCATTTCTTCGGGCTTCCTCATTATTCCCGATCCACAGAGCGGGAGTGGCCATGGAAGTAATTGCGGTCGCGACACCGTTCTGATCCATTTGTTCCAGAGAGGTATGGGGTGTCCAGCTCGTAAAGAGATCCGCGGTTGTGGAGGGCGCATCGGCAACGAATCGCGCTACGTTTTTTTTCGTGTATTCCGGGGGATAAATATGATGATGCACATCGATGATACGAGGGGCCGCCGCGGGAGATTGGGCCACGGACTTGCCAGCGGCCAGAACGACGCCCGCGCCCGCTGCTCCCATCATGGCGAGAACGTCACGCCTCGAGGGCCCCGTGCTCTCGGAAGGATTGCGGATGGCGGAGCCGCTGCCCGGAAATTCGTCACTGTCATGTTTCATATCGTGCTCCTTACTTTTCCGACTGGTTTTCCTGTGGGGTCCCAGATAAGCAGGCAGCACCCGCGACTGTTTGACCATCGGTTATTGGTTGACTGGTGCAGACCGATCAAGACGGATGCGCTATTCGATTTTTGAAACCGCACCCGATAACTTGGTTGATGCTATCACTCGGTATGGGGGACTACAACACGAGCATCCTCGGCGGGTGGCGCAGCGGAACACACACTCGATGAGTTACATTTCGATTGACTCGGTTGGCATGCCGGTTCACGATTCTTCCTTCGCGGCGGTGAAATGGCGAACGAAGGTTGTCCATACACATGGCAAATGACAACAGGACCGTTCAGACTCGAATCGCGGGACGTACCGCGTGGATTATGCTGGATCGGCCGCCGCTCAATATACTCGACATCTCGATGATGCGCGAGCTGGATGCGGCGCTCGATAGCGTTCGATCGCAGTGTGATTTTGTCGTCTTTCAGGGCAACGGTCCGAAAGCATTTTCGGCGGGCGCCGAGGTGGGCGATCACGTGCCGGAACGTGTCCGTGAAATGCTCACCGCATTTCATGCGGTGTTTCGCCGCCTGGCTCAATCCGATTGCGTGACGATTGCCGCCGTCCACGGGCACTGCCTGGGCGGAGGAATGGAGCTGGCGACTTTTTGCGATTTTGTTCTCGCGGAGGAATCGGCGAAATTCGGGCAGCCGGAGATAAAACTGGCATGCTTTCCGCCGATCGCGATGATCACGTTCCCGCCTCTTTGCGGATTAAGGGCGGCGATGGATTTGATCCTGACGGGGCGAACGATCTCGGCCGAAGAGGCCCGACGGCTGGGGATTGTCTCGCGCATCGAGAAAAACGGGGAACTGCAACAGGGAACGGAGAAGCTACTGGGAGAATTGAGCGGATTGAGCCCGAGTGTGTTGCATTTGACTCGACGGACTCTTTGGAAGCTGCATGCGGATGAATTCGAACGGGAATTGGACAAAATCGAGCAAATTTATTTCGATCAATTAATGCAAACCGCTGACGCCCGCGAAGGTGTGCGCGCATTCATGGAAAAGCGCGCCCCGGTATGGCGTAGAGACTAACCCGCATGTCTCCTAAGAAACACGGCTCAATCGAAGTAGGGGCACGGCATTGCCGTGCCCCTACAGCGCGTATGTGACCGGTTAATCCCTTCGGGTGCGCACGCCCATGAAAACTCACAAGTAATGGAGTCATTTTCTTTCGAATGTCCGTTTATTGCGCCGCATTGCTGTTCTGGGGATAAAGGTTTTCAGTGGCACAGGCTTCAGCCTTTGTGATTTTGATTTGTGGCAACGGAAAGTCAAAAGAACACAGGCTGAAGCCTATGCTACTGAAAACCTTCCATTACGCTCTTTCGATACAGGAAACAGAACCGGCCATACAACGATTGTGAAGTTCATGTGAGAAATGCTGGCTGAGACCCGGGAGGGGGCAAGTCTTCCCTCAAGGGGCAGTCCGCGGGTCCATAACCATCGCGTCGCCTCTTATGTGATCCACGTCACTGTTTCCGCATGGGTGAGTATCATAATGCACTGGGTCCGGGAGGCTCTGTCTCTTTGTGCCTAAAGAAACTGTAGTCTGAAATCCAGATCGAACAATGGAATTAGGTCAAAGGAATCCATAATGCCGCAAATTCGACAAGCTATTGATTTCATGTACTACGTTGCAACGCCGGAATTTATCGGGCAATGGAACAAGGCCAAGGAGGGCGAGCTTCTGTGCCGCATGGAAAAGGCCATCGGAGGATTGCCCAAGTTCGACTCGATCGAAACCATGCTCGAACAGATGGACGCGGCGGGAGTCGAGAAAACGTTCATCGTCCAGTGCAAGATGTGGTCCTACCGGCGTAAATGGATGTATATGGACACGAAATTGGAGGACGTCCTCCAATACACGGAAAAGTATCCCAAACGCTTCGTGGGAATGGCCGGTTACGATCCCTTCCACATCAAGGAGAGTCTTGCCGAAATCGAAACCGCCGTCACCAAGCACGGCTTCAAGGGCGTTTACGTCCATATCTATGGGTTCGATATCCCGCTGGACGACCGAAAAATGTATCCGCTCTACGCCCGGTGCGAGGCATTGAACGTTCCGGTTTCGCTGCAGGTGGGGCACGTATTGGAGGGAATGCCGAGCGAAGGCGGCCGGCCCATCTACCTCGATCGCGTAGCGTGCGATTTCCCGGGACTGAAACTGATCGGAGCACACACAGGCTGGCCCTGGGTCGATGAGTTGATCTCCGTTTGTTATAAGTGGGATAACGTTTGGTTTGGCGTGGATGCCTGGATGCCGAAATACCTCTCGCCGCAAATCATTCAATTTATTAACAGCCGGTTAGGCCAGGATCGGTGTCTCTGGGGCACAAACGGACTGTCCTGGAAAGAGAGTCTGCGCCAGATTGAAGAACTGGGTCTGAAGGAAACTGTCAAACAGAAACTGCTTCGAGACAACGCGATCGAGTTGTTCGGTCTTGAAAAGACCGCGACCGAACCTCATTTGCGGGTGGCGAAGCCATGAGCGGAAATGGACTCCAAGGCAAGACAGCTATCGTGACCGGAGGGGCCCGCGGGATCGGGCGTGCCATTGTGACCGCCTTCGCGGTTGCGGGTGCAAACGTGGTGATCGCGGACGCCCGGGAGGCGGATGCGCAAGCCACGGCAGCCGAGATTCAGAAGGAAACGGGCGCGAGGATTTTGGCGATTGGCGCGGATGTCACGAAGCTGAAGGACATGGAAAGAGTGAGAGACTCCACGCTGCACGATTTCGGAGCCATCGACATCCTGGTGAATAATGCCGGATGGGACCGTTTGATGCCGTTTCTCAAGACGACTCCCGACCTATGGGATCGGGTGATCGGAATCAATTACGGCGGTGTCTTGAACGCCTGCTACGCAGTCCTCCCTCAGATGGTGAGTCGCAAGCAAGGAGCGATCATCAATATCAGCTCGGATTCGGCCCGCGTCGGTTCCCTGGGAGAAGCCGTGTATTCCGGAGCCAAAGCAGCCGTGATCGCATTCTCAAAGACAATCGCGCGCGAGCACGCCCGTGACAATATCCGCGTAAATGTGATTTGTCCGGGGCTCGTGGACACGCCATTGCTTCAGGAAATCCAGAACGAGGAATTCGGCCAGAAAGTTCTGGGCTCGATCGTGAACTACATTCCTCTGAAACGTTTTGCCAAGCCGGAAGACATTGCGCCCATGGTGGTGTTTCTGGCTTCGGACGCCGCATCGTATATCACGGGGCAGGTAACCAGCATCAATGGCGGGTTGACGATGGCAGGGTAGAGGCATCGCTTGAGGTTACTTACGGAACCGCTTGCTTCAACCGGGACAGGGGGAAGTTTTGGCAAAAGCTACTGAAATCCTTCGCAAAGAACACGATGTGATCTTGAAGATGATCGAGGCAACGGAGATCACGGCAGCGAGACTGGAACGTGGGGAAAGAGTGCCCGACTCATTGCTTGCGGGCATCATTGAATTCTTCCAACTTTTTGCGGACCGGTGTCATCACGGGAAGGAAGAGGAGGTCTTTTTCCCTCGGCTGGTGGAGAAGGGTATGCCCAGCGACGGTGGTCCCGTCGGCGTGATGTTGCACGAGCATGAAATGGGACGCGAGTTGATTCGGCGCATGAGCGAAGCGGAAGGCGCCTATCGCGCCGGCGCCTCCAGCGCCGCTTCCTCTTGGGCGAAAGCCGCCCGTTCCTACGCGACTTTGCTTCGAGAGCACATTTCAAAAGAAAACGAAGTTCTCTTTATGATGGCTGAGCGAATGCTCAGCGAAACGGAGCAACAGGAATTGGCCGAGGCCTTCGAGCGCGTGGAAACCGAGCGAATGGGCGCGGGCACGCACGAACGCTTACATGCGCGCATGGAGCAGCTCCTGCGCGAAGCTGCTTCCAGCCCTGCTCACTGATTTCGGGCCGGGCTTCCTGCGCCGTCATGTCTCAGGGGACTTTGTGTCATGCAAGGAGCAAAGGCAAAGCGCCGAAAGAGTCCCGCAAACCGAAACGAGCGACGCACGCTTAAACTTTTGTCTCCACTTCCACATTTGCAGGCTGCTTACGGCGGTCAATCACACGTTTTGCCTTGAGTTCAAACCGGGGCAAGGAGCCCGCTGAAACGACCCGAGTCGGAATGCGCACGCCGAGACGCTGGCGGAGCCTGTCCGCAAGCAAGTGCGCGACATCCTGATGGGCCTCGATTTCCACAGTAAGCTCTTCCATGCCCAGTTGGAGCGTCCTAACCAGGCGGAACTCGCCAACTTTAAAAGTTCGCACGATCGCTTCCACGGACGAAGGATAGATATTGACGCCGCGGACGATCATCAGATCGTCCACGCGGCCGAGAAGACCTCCGGGCAGCTTCAAGAATGTGCGCCCGCACGCGCAGCCACTGCCTCCGAACATTACAATGTCGCCCGTCCGGTAGCGGATCACCGGCCAGCCGGCTCGGCCGAGATTGGTAATCAACAATTCTCCCAAATTCCCCTCGATCACTTGTTCGCCGGTGAGCGGGTCGATCACCTCGGCGATAAACTCTTCTTCATTTACGTGAACGCCGTCCCGCGCTTCGCATGAGTATCCATACGCCCCCACCTCGGTTCCGCCCGCGTGGTCGAAAGAAAGACTCCCAAACGCATGTTCGACCCGCGATCTTACCGCGGGAATCGACGCGCCCGGCTCTCCCGCGTGGATGGTCACTCGAACGCCCAACTCTTGCAGCGACTGCCCCTGCTCCTCGGCGATTTCCACGAGCCGGATGGCATAGGTAGGTGTCGATAAGAGAACGGTAGGCCGGTTGCGCCTCATCAATTCCAGCCTCGACAACGAATCCAAGCCACCGCCGGGAATCGTCAGTGCGCCAAGGCGTCGAGCGCCTTCAAACGCGCTCCAGAACCCGATGTAAGGCCCGAACGAGAAGGCGAAAAAAATTCGATCGCTCGGCGTCACGCCGGCGGCGTGGTATACGTAATTCCAGCACTCCGACCACCAGTCCCAACTTTCCCGTGTATCCAGAACGATGAGAGGCCGCCCCGTTGTGCCGGAGGTCTGGTGATAGGTCTTGTAGCGTTTCGGCTCGTAAGTCGCGATGTTTCCGAGCGGAGGATGCATGGCTTGGTCCGCCACAAGTTCCTGTTTGGTCGTGAACGGCAAACGCCGAAACTCTTCCCAGCTAAGCGGAGCCAGGCAGTCGCCCAGCTTCGCCTGATAAAAACGATTCGCCGGCAACACCTCACGCAGCAGCGCGTTGAGCCGCGTGAGCTGTCGATCGCGGATCGCGTCAACTGTCCCGGCCTCCAAGTCAGGGCGATACATGGGCACTCCTCAAGCAAGGCAATCTCTTCACGATTGCACAGTCTCCGGGGACCGCGATTTGAGTGTCGGCTCCTTGCCTGTTTTTGGCGTGGCGTTGATTGGCTTCCCATCGCCGCCTTCCCATGGCGGCGGCACTTGCAGAGTCTCGGGCCAGGGCACGTCGGCGAATCTTGCCGGGCCGTACCGTGGGGACTTGCCCGCCGCTTTTGCTTCCAGCGCCTTGAGGATCTTTTCCGGCGTGATGGGCACCTCGTCGATGCGGACGCCAACCGCGTCGTACACCGCGTTCGCCACCGCCGGCATGACCGGCAGCAGCGGGCCTTGCCCGACCTCTTTCGCACCGAAAGGCCCGTGGGGGTCCGGGTTCTCGATGAGTTCCGTAAACACCTCCGGCACGTCGAGGGACGTCAGGCTCTTGTACTCGAGGATCGACGGAAACTTATGCACCAGCGCCTGCGACAATCGTTTTGGGAGCCGGCGAAATTCCTGTTCTTCCATGAGCGCCTCGCCGAGCGCCATATAGACGTCGCCTTCGACCTGCCCGCGCGCCAGCGTCGGGTTGAGCGCACGGCCTATGTCATGCGCGATCCACACGCGCGGCACCCGAATCCACCCGGTCGAATCGTTGACCTCGACCTCCACAACGGCGGCGGAGTAGGAGTAGGTTGGCGAAGGTCCAACGCCGCTCCCTTTAAAACGCGCCACCCCTTTCGGCGGTGTGTAGGAGCCGGTCGAGCCGATCGTGCCGAATATCGCCTCGGCAAGGCAGACCGCCTCGCTGAAGCTGACACCTTTAGCGGGATCCTCGGCATCGAAGACGCGCCGGTCCGCGAACACCAGGCGGCCTTTCGGAATCTCCAGCTTGCGCGACACTCCCTCGGCGAGAAACTCACGCGCCCGCTCGGCCGCCTGAATCGCGGCGTTCCCCATCATCAGCGTGACGCGGCTCGAATACGAGCCGAGATCCACCGGCGTCAAATCCGTGTCACCCGTCACCGGGCGAATGTCCAGCGGATCGATGCCGAGCACTTCGGCGACGCACCCGACGAGGACATCATCGGACCCTTGGCCGATTTCAGTCGCGCCGCAAAACGCCGTAACTCCGCCGCTGCGATCCAGCTTCAGCTGAACGCCCGAATGCGGCAACTCGTTGAAATAAATTGGCAGCCCGGCGCCCGACATATAGGACGAGCAGGCCAATCCAAGGCCGCGACCATGCGGCATCTTGCGGAACCGGTTTTTCCAGTCCGAGGCCGCGACGACGCGGCGAATGCACTCGACCAGGCCGGTGGTGCTGACCTGCAAGTAATTTGCGGTGAGCGTATCGGGCTTTTCGACGATGCGCAGACGCATCTCCGCCGGATCGATCGTCAGTTTCTCCGCGATTTTGTCAAGTTGCACTTCCTGGCCGAACCGGCTTTGCGGCGTGCCATGGCCTCGTTTTGGACCGCACGGCGGCTTATTGGTGAACACCCGGCAACCTTCAAATTTATAAGCCGGGATGTGGTACGTCAGCGTCTGCAGCGCGCCGGTGTAGAACATGCTCGCGACACCGTACGATCCGTAGGCGCCGCCGTCGAGCAGGGTTTTCAGGTGGACGCCGGTGATCGTGCCGTCGCGCTTCACGCCCGTCTTGAACTGCATCAGGACCGGATGGCGCCCGCGATGGCAGTAGAACACTTCTTCGCGCGTGAGGCAGATCTTGACCGGCCGATCCAGCAGCATTGCCGCCTTGCACACGACCATCTCGTGATTGAAGGGATCGCATTTGCCGCCGAACCCGCCGCCGTTGGGCGTGGCGATCACGCGAATATGCGCGGCCCGCATCTCGAGTGCTTTGGCAATCGCGCGATGCACGTAATGCGGAGTCTGCGTACTCGACCAGAGAACGAGTTTTCCGTCAGGATCTTTCGCTGCCACCGCGGCATGTTGCTCGATGGCCAAGTGTGTGCTGCCCTGGTAGAAGAACGTGTCTTCGAACACCTCGTCGGCATCGGCGAACGCCTTCTCAACATCCCCGAAACCAAGAGAAACGGCCTTGTGGATGTTGCCCCGATCACCGTAATCGTGGATGCGCGGCTCCTCGTGTTCGAGACTTTCCTCGGGCGTGCTGAACGTGCGCAGCGGCTCGTATTCCACCTCGATTAAATCGAGCGCTTCGAACGCGGTCAGCTCATCACGGGCAATTACCGCCGCTACCGGATCGCCCACGAAACGCACGTGTGTCGGCTGCAGCGGGTATTCGTCCTGGCTGACGGGAAGAATGCCGTAGGGCACCTTGAAGTCCTTTCCGGTGAGCACCAGATGCACGCCTGGATGCGCCAAAGCGCGGCTCGGATCGATCCGCACGATTCGCGCATGAGGCACGGTCGAGCGCAGCAGCTTACAGTGCAGCATGCGAGGCAGCATGATATCGTCGGCAAACTTCGTCTGGCCGGTAACTTTCGCCCGCCCGTCGACGCGACGGCGAGGCCTGCCGATCAATCGCAGCTTATTCTCCATCATGGCCGTGCTTCCTCTTGGTGTGCCGAGACGGGACCAAGTTTGACTTCGGCCCGTTCCGCGCCGGATGGAATCGCAGCCTCGGCTGCCTCAAGATTTACTTTCAGCGCGATGTGCACCGGCTGCTTCATGCGTGATTTCCCTTGATCCGGTCCCCAGCGCCAGTTAATCCGCCCACTGCGTAGTCCGCGACAACTTGTGCAATCTCGGCTGCCGATTGAGACCCTTCCGGCCGAAACCAATGGGCGGTCCAGTTGAGTGCACCCAGGAACGATCGAGTAACAATGGTCGCATCGCCGCGTCGCAACTCGCCGTGACGTATTCCACCAGCCACGAGCGCCCTCACACCGTGTTCGTAATCATCGCGTTTCTTCACGATAGCGGCGCGAATCGCTCGCGGAAGCTCACCTTCCTCGATGTGAGCGGCTGACCCTTCGACATCGCCGATGAGACACAACACATGGGCGGCCGCCAAGTCGCGAAGCCGCGTGCTGACCGGACCGCGAGCCTTGCGCGCAACCTCCAAGGCAGCCCTCAGCCGGTCGAGCGTTCCGTCCTGACAGAAGAACAAGATCTCGTCCTTGCTCCGAAAGTAGCGGTACAGGTTTCCCGGGGAAAGGTCCGCGGCCAGGGCGATCTCGCGCATCCCGGAAGAAGCATAGCCTCGCGAGCGAAATACGCTGGAGGCGGCCCGCAAAATTTCGAGGCGCGTCTTGGCCCGGTGCCGCGCGCGTCTCTGTTCGCCGCGCGCATTATGTAAATGCCGATTCAATAAGTGAACGATTGTTCTCATCTGCTCGGTATCATCGTGACCCAGCGGGGGCTTCCAGAGCCGTGACCCATATCACGCCTTATCGTGATACCGGTCACATCCTGTCCCACGCCAAGATTCTGTCCGCCTGTGATTTCAGCAGGATCCTGCATTGCCATTCACAGGCAAGGCGCGATAGCGCTCGCACAGGAGAGACGCGTTTGTACTACTGGCGGGTGCGATCCTCCGACTCTTCCCGAGTCGTCGCAGGCTGCTTCTCGAAAACCTCGCTCTTCGCCAGCAACTCGCGGCGCTGAGACGGAGACATCCAAGGCCGAGATTGCCAGCGTTCGATAAGCTCTTCTGGGTTTTGGCGCGAAGGTTCTGGTCCGGATGGAAACAGGCTCTCATTCTTGTGAGTCCAGAGACCGTTGTGCATCAGCGTCCAGCACCTTTTAGGGCACTCCAAAATAACAATGACGGCGCGCTATGCGCATTCGCCCGCAGATGTTAAAATGTCGGCGTTCAGCAGGCTGGCTTGATCTTGTGTTTGCTCGCCAGCGAATCGTAATCGGACTCGACCCCAAATCCGGCAAATCCGAAAACGAGTTGAGCAGTTTTGATGTACGAAATGTAGGCCCGTAGCTCAGTTGGTTAGAGCGCTACCTTGACACAGCGGCTGGGTTGGTTTTCGTAAGTCTCGTTTTCCAAGCGAAGTAGAAGTGAATTCAATTGTTTAGCCCCCCATCGGGATCTTCTGACACCTTTGCTCAGATTCGCTAGTTTTTGTTCCTTACCGGACTCTAATCGGACCCCAACATTTTGACC
Organism: Acidobacteriota bacterium; assembly: GCA_003165465.1. Classification (GTDB taxonomy): domain Bacteria; phylum Acidobacteriota; class Terriglobia; order Acidiferrales; family UBA7541; genus Palsa-360. The sequence goes on along the minus strand of PLUM01000061.1, from coordinate 10,471 downwards.
CGTGCGGATTCGAACCGCAGACCTCAACCGTGTCAATTTGCTGGGCGGATTAGGAACGGATGAGTTGGAGTGAGTGCAAGTTGCATGGGCACAATTCGCTAGCTCGAAATTTGCGATGATCTAGTTGGCAACGATGAGACCGAGTTGGAGGCGATTGCAAGGGCTCGCGTGAGGGAGTTACGTCACAAAGTACGGCACAAGATCCGGGGCCCATTCAATCACAGAAGTTCTTTGCAGACGCCTGAATCGCTACCTTGGCGCGACGGTTGGAATTTCCAAACATCTCGCGATCTATCATCCAGTTGGATGTAGCAGAGCTCTGCCAGTTATCAAGTGCCGGCTCATGGTGCTGGTCGGTGCCAAGAGTGTAGAATCTTCGAATCGACTGCTAAGGAAGCTCACCTGGACATGCCCGACTTTGATTATCGGAACCTAAATCCGGACTTGAGCTCACACCGGTAGTCCCTTCCTTGCTTCTCTTCAATTTTCACTTTGCAATCGGTCCAACTTAACGCCGGATCTGGCGCCAATGGAAAAATAATTTGAGATCCATTCAATTCCGCTTCCATCGTCACGCCTTCTGCATCCGCAGGCAGCGTAAAATTAAGCGACCTGCCAAAGATTATTGGATATGACTTGCCAACAATATCTCTGACTTGCGTATGAAAGACCTCCGCCTGTAGCAGAAACGTCGCCGTATCGGACCAATTCCGGACAGATACTTTAATGGCGCGCGTGGTTCGGGAGAAATCGTCGAGGTCGACCTTTGTGAATGGGCAAGGCCCGGCAATACAAGTTACCCTTGCATTTTGGAACTCGTTGCCGTCCCCTGCGTCCAGAGATGCGGAGTCAATTGCCGCTTTCCATTTTCCATCCGGTGAACACGGAAGATGCTGATAACAGGGCACGCCGCCGGTATTCACAACCTGGAATGTTTTTGCACCCGCACCGATATTCTCCGTGGTTGTTATTTCCGTGGTGTATCTGACCTGGACATTCCCCACGATGGTATCAGTCTCACTTAGTGAGGATTCGACCTCCCCATGAATAGGTATCATGCGAACGACATTGGGTTGGCCATTCAAAACGGCTTTCAGGTCAACGGGTCGATAATCGGGATGCCTGAAGCGAAGCATGATGGATTCGTCGGGGTCGATTCCAGAAGGTAAATTAATTTTGAAGTAGCCGGAAAAATCAGACTTCGTATTGCCGGTCGCCAACTCTGCAGGAGCGCTTATTTCTACATCCGCGATTGGCGATTGCTTCCAGGTGTCCACGTCCAGTTTAATGACGGAGCCTACCACCGATAAAGGAAGTCTTTGAAGCCGACGGAACGGCTTGAAAATCCATGCGCAGACCAGAATCATTCCAAGTGAAACAGTGACCCAGATCGCTATTTTCCGCCCGCTCGCCATCGAATCAACCTCGATTGCTCTGCCAAACTGCTGAAGGGTAGAACCCACATACGTTCAAAGATTGAGTGCAATCTACTATAACGCCTATACTTGAATGAATGGACACGAGAAACGCGCGCCGGGAGTTGTTGAAACAAATTGCCAGATATGGCGGATGTATCTCGCTCGCGTCGCTGGGCATCTTGCCTGCACCTGCAACTTTCAAAAGCGAAATAGCAAGCCCGGTTCTCGGTCCGGATCCAACATCTTCTTCTCTGCGTAATGATCCGCTCCTGGAGGAACTCGAAAGAGCCAATTTTCGCTTCTTTTGGGAACAAGCCAATCCGGAAACAGGTTTGGTAAGAGACCGCTTTAATGTGCGTCAACCGGACAAGAGTGAGATCGCAAACATAGCGGCCACCGGATTTGGCCTCACGGCCCTGTGCATTGGAGAAAATCGACATTACATTTCGCGATCGGAAAGCCAGCGCCGCGTTCTCGATACGTTGCGTTTTCTCTGGAAGAAGCTGCCGCATCACCGGGGATTTTTCTATCACTGGGCCAATGTGAATACCGGCCAGAGAATATGGGATTCCGAAGTATCTTCCGTGGACACGGCAATTTTGCTTTGCGGAATTCTGACGTGCCGCCAGCACTTTGCACAGCCGGAAATTTACAAACTGGCTACGGCCATCTACAACCGCGTGGACTGGGACTGGCTGTCGGAAGATACGCCCGTCTTGCCCCATGGATGGACTCCCGAGAGCGGCTTTCTGCAATACCGCTGGGATGATTACAGCGAAATGATGATGATGTATCTGCTGGGTTTGGGATCGGATACTCATCCATTGCCCGCCAAGGCCTGGAATTCCTGGAAACGTTCTACTTTTGAATACAATGGGATCCGATACATCGGATCATTCGCGCCCCTCTTCATCCATCAATATTCTCAAGCTTGGTTTGATTTTCGCGGGAAACGCGATCGCTTTGCGGATTACTTCAGGAATTCCATTATCGCGACGGATGTCCATCGCCGCTTCTGCCTGGATTTGGGAAAGCAGTTTCATGACTATAGCGATGACCTATGGGGGATTACAGCGTCGGATTCGAAAAATGGTTATGTGATTTGGGGCGGTCCTCCATCGGCGGGACCCATTGATGGAACGGTGGTCCCGTGTGCCGCGGGGGGATCGCTTCCTTTTCAGCCCGAGGCAACCATGCGCGTGCTTCGGAACATAAAAGACCGCTACGGGCAAAAGACCTGGAGTGACTATGGATTCGTGGACGCTTTCAACCCGCTGACAAACTGGTACGACACGGATGTCATCGGAATTGACGTAGGAATCAGCATGGTGATGGCGGAGAATGCCCGCACTGCGTTTGTGTGGGACACATTCATGAAGAACCCGGAAGCAAAGCGAGCCATGGATCGTGCCGGATTTAAGAACTATTGATATCTCACTATGGCAATGGCCGCTTGGGTCTTCGTAAAACGGCCCGCTGGGCCAATGCTTCGTTTGTCACCGTATTTCAAGTAAAGCAAGTCCCTGCGGCGGAATTGAAATCGTGATTTTGCCGTTTTCCATAAATATCGATTCGGGTGGCGGAATTTCACTTGCGCGACGAAGTTGCGCGATTTGCGCCTGGGTCGGATATTGCGGCTTGCCCAGCTTGTCATACGTACCCATTAACGAGCCGTGCGTCGCGTCCAGGCGATACAGCGCAATCCGGTGGTGTCCCGTAAGCCCCTTCAAAACGATGGTTACTTTTTTTGACCGACCGTTCTCTTCGGGAAGAAACAGATTCCATACGGCGATTACATAAGCGCCATCAGCCCGCCGGGTGACAATCGCTGAGTTTGTATCGACGAGCAATCGATCTTCTCCGAGCCGATGCAACAACTTGAAAGCATTGAACGAAGGCTTGGGAAGTCCATCCTCCGCGATCAGGCCGAACCCTCCGTAAAATGGCTGTTTCACTACACCCTGCTCTTCAAAAACATCCGAAAAAGTCCAGTACGCCATCATCTCCGTAAGACCGTCACATTGGCGGATAGTGTCGGCGAGCCAAGCCCCCATAAAAATCGAATCGGTCACCACGGTTTCGTTCTTATAACTCGCGTTGTATTCGCTCCAGATAATGGGAAGATCAGGACGAAGAGATGCTGCAACCTGGTCGTGCACTTTCCGCGCAGCGCGGCAAACCACCTGCGTGCGCGAAAGGGTTTCGTCGGTCGCGAAGACGTCTTTCGCTGAATCATTCCCATAGACATGCGTGGACACAAAATCCACAGGGACATGATTTTCGACAACGTGGCGCACAAACCGATCGACCCAGGCCGCCTGCGCTGTTGCAGGACCGCCCACGCGTAAGCGGGTGTTTACGCTTTTCAGAGCCTGCGCCGTTATATCGTAGAGCCGGTAATACGCTTCTTCTGCGGGCTTACCTGCCCAAAAATCCAAGTTGGGCTCATTCCAAACCTCGAAATACCATTGGGAAACTTCCTCGATTCCGTAGCGATCCACTAGATGTTGTGCAAAGTGGGAGACGAGATCCTTCCATTTATTCCAATCCTTGGGTGGCGAAACGTTCGGCTGATACCAAAAAGACTGCAGCACCTGCGCCGCCGCTAGTTTCTTGGGCATGAAGCTTAGTTCCACAAACGGGCGGACGCCATTTTCCAGCAGGCCATCATAGATTTGATCGACGTAGGAAAAATTATAACTGGGCGTCCTTTCGGTGTCCTCGTCATACACTCCAAGTTCGTCGTGAAAAATGGCGTGGAAGCGAACGTACTCAAATCCAGTTGCGTCCTTGACCATGCGCAGGTCGCGGCGATAGCTGTCGCGGAGTGACAAACTGGCGCGTCCAGACCCGAACATGCGTTCCCAATAATGCGGAAAAGCGCGGTTGGCAGCATGGGTATCGACAAGTATAGTTTCTGTTTGGATTGCAGATTCGGTGCCGACTTGAGCCCGCGCCACATACCAGGGACAGCCGGCAACCATCCAGGCGGCAAGCAGAAGCAAGTACGCGGGCCTATGACGGCGGGGCACTTTCATAGAGAGACTACGGCAATACTACCATGTCGCGGGTGCCGGACTTCCCCATCTTACCTATAGCTCGCCGCTTGTAACTCAAACATCTTGGCGTAGCCCCCACCGATCTTGATGAGTTGCTCGTGGGGTCCCTGTTCCGCGATCTTTCCATTTTCCAGAACGAAAATGCGATCCGCCATCCGGACAGTCGAAAGGCGATGGGAGATCAACAAGGCCATTTTGCCTTCTGTAAGCTCGGAAAAGCGCTCGAAGACTTCATGTTCTGACCGAGCGTCGAGCGACGCCGTGGGCTCATCGAGAATGAGTAATTGCGAATCGCGCAGGTAGGCGCGCGCCAGAGCAATCTTTTGCCATTCCCCACCGGAAAGGTCCACACCGCCTTCAAATCGGCAGCCCAGTCGCTGGTTATAATGATTGGGGAGCCCTTGTATAATCTCGTCCGCCAGACTTTTTTGGGCGGCCGCGTGAATGCGAGAGGAATTTTTTCGCTCTTCGATCCGGCCCATGGCGATATTTTCGGAGCACGGAAGTTCATAGCGCATGAAGTCTTGGAAAATAACTCCGATCTCTTTCCACAAGTCCTGCAGGTTGTAATCGCGTATGTCGATTCCGTCCAAGAGAATTTGACCCGACGTAGGTTCGTACAAACGGGTCAGAAGTTTTACGATGGTCGTTTTCCCCTGGCCGTTTTTTCCCACCAGGGCGATTCGTTCACCGGTCTCCAGAGTGAAGTTGATATTGTCGAGAATCAGTTTGGAGCTGCCCGGGTAAGAAAACGAGACATTCTTGAATTCAAAACCCCTGCGAATGGGCCGGGGCACAAGCATGGCGTCGGGTTTCGAAAAAACCTTGGGCTTCACGGAAAAGAACTCCATCAAATCCGTTAGAAACAGGGCCTGCCCGGCGATACTGGAAAAGGTGCCCAAGACAGCTTGCATGTTTGTATTGGCACCGGCTATGGCGCCCGCCAGCAAGGTCAAGGTTCCTAAACTCAGTACGCCAATCACGGTTTCATGAATCGCGAAGGCATAGGACCCGTAGTACCCCAGGGTTCCCAGAAGCGCAAAAAGCAGCCCGATAATCAACCGGCGCCGCGCCAATGCAAACGTCTGCTCGTGCACATCGTGGGAAAGTGCCCGATAGCGGTCGACCAGAAACGAGCCCAATCCAAACAGTCTCAATTCCTTTGCGCTTTCCTTGCTGCCGCCCAGGACACGAAAGTATTCCATCTCCCGGCGCGACGCGGTTTGCTGGGAATTGAGTGCGTACCCCAGAAATGCGAAATGCGTCTCATTCAGGAACGTCGGCAGTGTGCACAAGATCAAAGTGAAGAGGATCCAGGGAGAGAATATGAAGATGCTGGCCGCCAGGCTAACGGTGGTGATGAATTCCTGCACCAACCGTCCGGTGGCCTGAATCATTCCGATGCGATCCGTACCCTGGACTCGCGCGCGTTCCAATTTGTCATAGAAACGGGGATCTTCATAAGATACCAGATCGAGTGAGGCGGCATGCTCCATGATTCGGACATTGATATAGCAGGTAAACTTATCCGCGAGTCTGCCGTCGCAGAAATCGATGAGTCGAGACGCGATCATGGCCAGGCTCGCAAGCGCAAATTCCAGAGACACTATCCACCAGAACGCTGCGGGGAGAGGTGTATGATTCGAGGTCAAATGATATATGGAATCAATAATCACCCGTGTGACTATTAGGATAGCCAATGGGATCAGTGCAGCAAGTAACCGGCAGACAAGGCTCGAAAACAGCACCAGGGGGGCTGCCGCCCATACCATCCCGAATAAAGAAGGCAGATTCTTGAGAGCCTTTATCCTCGTTAGCCAATCGTTTAGCCACTCCGGATGAGAAGCCAAGTGCTCTTGTGGTGTGCTCATACTCATAATATTTGGACCATTCCACTTCCTAGCCAAACCTAAGATCGGGCCCCTTAGGACTTTCGGCGCTTACCGGCAGACGAACTGGCAATCAAATGATTACGTGCACGCCTATGTCCATCCTGTGAGAACCGCAGACCATTGTATTCGCTCGACTTACTTGCTTTCGCTCCCTCCTTCCTACAGCGGGCCATGCTCTTTTTTCGTCTTCCGAGCAGGTTCTACCTCTTCAATAATTATGAGCGTACACTAAATTACCGCTGGCAAAGTTCACTTTGAGACAGTCAGGCGCGCTTCTCGGGGGCCAAGGTATGGGGTCGGATTGCATTAAGCCCGTCGGAAAATTGATGTCTACAATTTCTTGTTGGATGCGAACTGCGATACGCATTGTGGCTGAGCAGCACTGACGGAATTACTATCCCGCTTCTTTCTCTGGGATCGCATCGCTTTCGGGAGTTGAGCGTAAGGAATCGAATGTCTGCGAGATTCGAAACACCTGAGTCGGCCACCGGCACGAAAACGAATTCGCGCGCGTTGACGATCGTAACCTCGCTATTCTTCATGTGGGGTTTCATCACCGTCCTCAATGACATCATGGTGCCCCACCTGAAATCCATTTTTGACCTTAGCTATACGGAAGTCATGCTGGTCCAGTTCTCATTCTTTTCAGCGTACTTCATTTTCTCGATGCCGGCAGGTGCACTGGTGGAATGGGTCGGGTACAAGAAGACGATGGTATTTGGTTTATGCACAATGGCGGTGGGAGCCTTCTTTTTCATTGGAGCGGCAGCCGCAGTTTCGTTTCCATTGTTTTTGACCGCGCTGATTATTGTCGCAGCGGGTATCACGGCCCTGCAGGTTTCAGCCAATCCGTATGTGACGGTTCTCGGGCCGGAGGAGACAGCGTCCAGCCGGCTGAATCTGGCCCAAGCGTTCAATGCACTAGGCACAACCATTGGGCCGTATTTCGGCAGCCTGGTGATTCTCAGTGCCGCCCCCATGGCAATGGACGAAATCCGCAAGATGACTCCGTTAGATCTGCATTCTTATCGCCTGCACGAGGCAGCTTCGGTGAAGTGGCCCTATCTGGGGATCGGAATAACCCTTCTGGCGCTCGCTTTATTCCTGCTTCTGACGAAATTACCGAAGATCGCATCCGTCGAGTCGGAAGTCTCATCGGAACTGGCCAAACGCTCAATCTGGAGTTTCCCCAATCTGGTGCTCGCGGCGGTCGCCATTTTTGTATATGTCGGCGCAGAGGTTTCCATCGGCAGTTTTCTGGTCAATTATCTCATGCAGCCCGATATCGGCGCCCTAACCGTGATGGTTGCTGCCGGCTACGTTTCTTTGTATTGGGGTGGCGCCATGATTGGCCGCTTCATTGGCTCGGCCTTGCTGCAAAAAATCACTACGGAAAGGTTACTCGCCATCTGTGCCTCGATGGCCAGTTTGCTTGTAATCACATCTATGCTGGCCGCCGGGCATTTTGCGATGTGGAGTATCCTTGCCGTAGGCCTGTTCAACTCGATCATGTTTCCGAGCATCTTCGCATTGGGCGTCCGTGGATTGGGACCGCTGACCGGCAAAGGGTCGGGCTTGCTCGTTGCCTCCATCGTCGGCGGCGCAATCATTCCCGAGCTTCAGGGAATATTCGCTGACCATATTGGTATCCATCACGCTTTTATTCTGCCGGCAATCTGCTACCTATATATCCTGTACTTTGCGGTTGCGTGCTCGCGCACGCACAAAAGAGCAGGTTCAGAAATTGATTAGGATAGTTGGCCCGCGCGGCCTTGATCACAGTCTTGTCTGTTTGCATGGCTCAGGTCGGGCAAGAACGTTTCAACGAACTTGTGATTTCCGAGAGGTAGGAAACACAATTTGCGAGCACATGGAATCAGTCACTTGCGACGAAGTTTCTGACGGGGATTTTCGAAAGGCTACGATGACACGAAGCCTTGTTATGATGAGTGGCTATCCCCAAGTAACAGACTCGAGAACTCAGCCAATGTCTCACTAGTGCACACTAGCTATGCGCGGCTAGCATTACGAAATCGACCACATTTGATCGAGAGCTGCGCATTCCTTGTCTACTTGCGGTGCTTTCGAAGTCTCGGAAACCTGTCCGGCTCCCATTTGAGCAAATCTCCAGGCTTACAGTGCAGAGTCGCACATAGCCGATTCAAAACTCCGGCACTATAGCCTTTGCTCTTTCCGTAAAACATCGAGTACAACGTCGGAAAGGTAATGCCTGATTCCTTCTGAAGCCTGTAGCGGGTCCAACCCTTGCGCTTAAGAACCTGTTTCAGTGTGCAGGTAATCATGGGCGCATCCTAAGGGGTACGCTGCCCTACTGTCAAGCCTATCATACCTAAAATAGTCTTTACGTATTGACTACTTGTAGGCATAATAGTGTGTTGCTAAGCCCCTATAGAGGCGGTCTTTTAGGGGGTATCGCTTAGGGCCGCAAGCCGGGGGGAGGCTAGAGGGGGGGTAGCCTCCAGGGCCGTTCGCCCGGCCTGCGGCATTCTAGGGCCGATTACGGGGTGATCTAGGAGTGAAGTTTAGGCGGTTAGGCTAGTTCGAGAGCGGGTATTTTGGGAGGTAAAACGATGAAAACAGCGCTTTACGCAAGGGTCAGTACTAACAACGGTCAGGACCCCGAAATGCAACTGCGGGAGCTAAGAGAGTACTGCCAAAGGCGGGGTTGGGAGATAAGCCATGAATACGTAGACGTTGGCATTTCTGGTGGTAAGGAAAAACGGCCTGAACTCGATAAGCTCCTGGCAGATGCCCACCGGAGACATTTCGACGCAGTCGTGGTTTGGCGGTTTGATCGCTTTGCACGCTCGGTTTCACATCTGCTGCGAGCGCTGGAGACCTTTCGGTCCCTTGGCATTGAGTTTGTAAGCCTTTCGGAACAGGTGGATACCTCGACCCCTACCGGAAAGATGATTTTCACGGTCCTAGGAGCTGTAGCAGAACTGGAGCGCAGCCTGATCGTGGAGCGAGTCCGGGCAGGCCTGCGCAACGCCAAAGCCAAAGGCCGCAAGCTGGGTAGGCCCAGCAAACGCGTAAACCCCGCCCAAATAGCTGCCCTACGCGCCCAAGGCGTGCCCTGGCGGCGTATTGGGGCACAGCTAGGGGTTAGCGCCACAAAGGTCTACACGGCCATGCGGGGTATCGTTTTAAATCCCTAGTGGCTGGGGCACTGCAAGTTGCTCATTTTGCAGGGCAAATTGGGGCCATAACTGTGTTTGTAAATCATGTGTTTTACAAACGGGTTAGGTACGCACAAGGGGGCACCAGCATGGGGGCATGTTTGGTGACAAAGCGGCTGGCGTTTGGCAGCGCGATAACCGTTAGGGGCCGCGCGAACCAACTCTGGGCACTGGACACATACTTAACTTTCTAGAATCGAGGAGCATTTATGCCAACTCTCAAAGCTGAAGAATTTTGCAAAGCTTTCTATACTTGGGCAGAAGCATGCCAAACGGAATTACCCGGTGATGATGAGGGCATGAAGCAATGGCGAAAGGAGTTTGCCGACCATTGGAGTTTTATAGCGTTGGCAGTTCATAAAAGCTGCCTACTCAATCGATTGATCTATGGTCGAGAACCCCTTCGTACCGAAATGTACCCCGTGCATAAAGGTAAGTGGAGTGGTTGTGATTCGGAGAAGTTGGATTGTGGTTGTCAGTTCGAATCAAATGTCACGGGGTGGCTAATGCCGTCTAAAAAACAAAAGCGAGTCAAACAGAAGGTTTCCAAACGAACCAGGTAGGGGCCAGCAAAGGCAACGCTACCCACAGGGCTTCCGGGCGATACTCTCCTAAAAAGGCACTCGAAGCCTACTCGGTTGAACGTGATAACAGTTCCCCCACAGTGTTGCACCGTTTTTTCTAAGGGTGAATGAGGGCTCCCCTGCGCTCTAGCGGTCCCGCGCAATTGGAAATATTTCCAGACTTGAAAACGAGGCCTGCCGAACGGCTGGATTCCCACATTCCGATAACCCCTGCCAGCTCAACCGGTCGATGCAACACAGGCGTTACATCTCTCTGCTGGGGTTTCGAATTGCAAGGTCTTACGTGGTCGTTCATTGAGCTGACGCGCCACTTTGTTC
>PLUM01000026.1 GCA_003165465.1 Acidobacteriota bacterium | reverse complement strand
TTTTCTCTTCACAGGATTATTTGTTTACGAGCGGCACTCTGGGACGTTACTGTTCCAAACTCAGTTCAACCAACGAGGCAAAAGACAAGCCGTGGAGTTCGTCACCCAGCACCCAGTCCTGGTGGTATCGCTAATAAAAATTGCCGTCCTGCTGTTTATTGTGATGACGGCTTTGGCATACCTAACCTGGTTCGAGCGGAAGGTCGTAGCGCGCATTCAGTCGCGCTGGGGCCCGTATTACGTCGGCGCGCATGGATTGCTCCAGCCGCTGGCCGATGGCGTCAAATTCCTGTTCAAGGAAGATTACACGCCTCCGGAGGCCGATAAATTCGCCTACGTACTTGCGCCGTTCCTGGCGCTTTCTCTGGCGCTCACGGCCATCGCATTGATTCCCTTTGGACCTCCCAGCGTTCGGCTGCTGGGACAGTCCGTCTTCATCGTTTCGAACCTGGACATTGGCTTGCTGTTTCTTTTCGCGATCAGTTCCATTGGCGTTTATGGCGTCGCTCTCGCCGGATGGTCGTCCAACAGCAAGTATCCGCTGCTCGGCGGGCTGCGCAGTTCGGCGCAGATGATCAGCTACGAACTGGCGCTGACCATGTCGGTCGTGGGCGTGATCCTGATGGCCGGCACGTTTAATCTGAGCGAAATCGTGACGTTGCAGGAAGGTTTTCATTGGGGAATTGTGCCGCGCTGGAATCTGATCGGAGCGCCCATGCCGCAAGTGCTGGGTTTCGTGCTGTTTTTCATCTCGGCCGTGGCGGAAACCAATCGTTCGCCGTTCGATCTGGCCGAAGCCGAATCCGAACTCGTCGCGGGATTTCACACCGAATACGCGAGCTTCAAGTTCGCGATGTTTTTCATGGCCGAATACGCCAGCATGATCACGGTTTCCTGCCTGGCGACGATTCTGTTCTTCGGCGGATGGCTCTCGCCCTTCCCGCAAACTTCGCTGTTTGCCTGGACGCATTATATTCCGACGGCGGTTTTCGGCATTGCGGGCTTGGCGCTCATCGTTCACGGCGTCCGGTATATCACCATGTTGGGGCGCGTCGTTCTGCCTGCCATGGGCGCGGCTCTGTGCGGGCTGGCATTCCTGTTCAGCTTGTCCGGAGTCGTCGGATTTATTCAGGGGCCTTTCTGGTTCCTGCTGAAGATTGCGATTTTCCTGTTTATTTATGTTTGGGTGCGCGGCACGCTTCCGCGCTTCCGCTACGATCAGCTGATGAGTTTCGGCTGGAAGCTCCTTCTGCCGCTGGCGATCGTGAATGTGGTGATTACGAGTCTGGCGATTGTGCTGACACAACCATGAGAGTGCAATTCACAATAATGACGCGCGAAACGCCTCGAGGAACGCACAGAGGCGCACGATGATTACGCCGCAAATCGCGATGTTCATTCTCCTCGCCGCGATCGCCGTGGCCGGAGCCGTCAGCCTGATCCTGCAGCGGCATCCGATTCACAGCGCGCTGTCGCTGATTGTTGTGATGGTGGCGCTCTCGGGGCTTTACCTGTTGCAGGGCGCGGAATTTGTCGCGGCCGTGCAGATTATCGTGTATGCCGGCGCGATCATGGTGCTGTTCATATTCGTCATCATGCTGCTAAACGCCGGAGAGGAAGACCCGTCGAACGCGAGCCGCCTGGCGCGTTTCGTCGGAGTGCCGCTCGCGGCTGCGTTCCTCGTGGAAGTGGCCTTTTGGATTGGCCGGGCAACATCGCAGATGGCGCCGGGGCCGCGCGAGGCGGTATCGACGCGCGACCTGTCGTCGCTGCTCTTCCACGAATACGTATTTCCGTTTGAGCTGACGTCGTTCCTGATTTTGATCGCTTTGCTGGGCGCGCTGGTTCTGGCGCGCCGCGAAGATGCCAACTAAGCTGTAGGCCGCCTCTTCAGAGGCGGGGTTTTCCGAGAGAGCAGGCAACTGGTTTTGATGCTCGCAATCTGAAAGTCCGGAGAGAATTGTGGTTCCGACTTCTTATTTTCTGACGCTCAGCGCGGTTCTGTTCGGATTGGGTGTGGTGGCGTTTGTCTTCAAACGCAATATCCTCACCATTTTCATGTCCATCGAGCTGATGCTCAATGCCGTCAATCTGGCGTTTGTCACCTTCAGCCGCTCGCTTGGGCTGCTGCAAGGGCAGGTGTTCGTATTCTTCGTGATCGTCGTGGCCGCGGCCGAAGCCGCTGTGGGACTGGCGATTATCATTCTGATTCACCGTAATCGCGGAACGCTGAATGTGGAAAAAGTGGATTCGCTGAAAAACTGATGCCCGTTCTCACCTATCTCTGGATCATTCCGCTCCTGCCGCTTGTGGGCGCCGCCGCCAACGGAATATTTGGCCAGCGCTGGCCGAAGACCGTCGTCTCAGCCGTCGCTCTTTCGTCGACCACGCTGTCGTTTCTCGCGGCGGTGGAAGCGGTGCGCGAATTCCTTTCCCTTTCGCCCAACCAGATTCCCTGGATCAAAACCTATTTCACATGGATTTCCGCCGGAAGTTTCCAGGCCAACTTCGCCCTGCAAGTCGACCAGTTGACCGTCATCATGCTGCTGGTCGTCACCGGCGTGGGCCTGCTGATTCACATTTATTCGACCGGATACATGCACGACGATCCGGGCTACCGCCGTTTTTTCTCTTACCTCAACCTGTTCATGTTTTTCATGCTCATCCTGATCCTGGCGGCGAACTATCTGCTCATGTTTGTCGGCTGGGAGGGTGTGGGGTTATGCAGCTACCTGCTGATCGGCTTCTTCTTCCTGAAGCAATCCGCGACGAACGCCGGCAACAAAGCGTTCTGGGTAAACCGCATCGGCGATTTCGGATTTCTCCTCGGCCTGCTCCTGATTTTCCGCACGTTTGGCACGCTTGATTTCGCGGCCGTGCTGCCGCGCGCCGCGGCCATGCCGGCGGATGCCGCCGGACAAGTCGGCACGCTTACGGCGATTGCGCTGCTTCTCTTTATGGGCGCGGCCGGCAAATCCGCGCAGCTTCCGCTTTACGTCTGGCTGCCGGACGCGATGGAAGGCCCGACGACGGTGTCGGCGCTGATCCATGCCGCGACCATGGTGACTGCTGGCG
>PLUM01000041.1:11839-66085 GCA_003165465.1 Acidobacteriota bacterium | reverse complement strand
GGCGCGACGATGGGCTTCTTCCCGGTCGATGCCGAAACGATTTCGTATTTGCGATTCACGGGGCGGCCCGAGGCGCGCGTACGCCTCGTCGAGGAGTACACCAAGGCGCAAGGCATTTTCCGCACCGATGCCACGCCCGACCCGATCTATACCGACAAGCTCGAACTGGATCTCGCGACGGTCGAGGCCACGCTGGCCGGGCCGAAGCGTCCGCAGGACCGCGTGCCGCTGCGGCAATCGAAAGCGGCGTTCGAAAAGTCGCTCGAAGGCGCGGCAAAGAAGAGCATAGCCGTGCGGAAGAACGGCGACAAATTTGAGCTTTCGAACGGCTCGGTGGTCATCGCCGCGATCACCAGTTGCACGAACACTTCGAATCCATCCCTGATGCTGGGAGCGGGCCTCCTGGCGAAAAAGGCCATCGAGCGGGGCCTGCACAGCAAGCCCTGGGTGAAGACCAGCCTCGCGCCCGGCTCGAAGGTGGTCACCGATTACCTTGAAGCCGCGGGCCTGGGAAAATATCTCGATCAACTGGGTTTCAACCTCGTCGGATACGGCTGCACCACGTGCATTGGCAACAGCGGCCCGCTCGAGGAGCACATTGGCGCGGCCATCAAGGACAACAGCCTCGTCGCGGTTTCGGTTCTGAGCGGAAACCGCAATTTCGAAGGGCGCATCCATCCGCTGGTGCGCGCGAACTATCTGGCATCGCCGCCGCTGGTGGTCGCCTACGCGCTCGCCGGGCGCATGGATTTTGACATGGCTACGGAATCACTTGGCAACGGCAAGGACGGCAAGCCCGTGTTTCTGCGTGATATTTGGCCGTCGCCGCAGGAGATCGAATCCACCGTGCGTGCCAGTGTCACGACCGCGATGTATAACAAGGAGTACGGCGAAGTATTTCTGGGCGATTCGCGCTGGCAGGGATTGAAAGTGCCGGTGGGCGATATTTATGCGTGGGATGCGAAGTCCACCTACATCAAGAATCCGCCGTTCTTCGACAAAATCACCAAGACTCCGGCGCCGCTCACCGACATCCACAACGCGCGAGCGCTCGCGATGCTCGGCAACAGCATCACCACCGACCACATCTCTCCCGCCGGATCGATTGGCGTGGACACCCCGGCCGGGAAATGGCTCATCGAGCAGGGCGTCAAGCCGTCGGACTTCAACTCCTACGGCGCGCGCCGCGGCAACCACGAAGTGATGATGCGCGGCACGTTCGCCAACATTCGCCTGCGCAACCAGCTTGCTCCGGGCACCGAAGGCGGATGGACCGTGCACCAACCCGACGGCGAAAAAATGTCGATCTACGACGCGTCGATGAAATATCAGAAGAACGGCGTGGCGCTGATCGTACTCGGCGGCAAGGAATATGGTTCGGGATCGTCGCGCGACTGGGCTGCGAAAGGCACGCTGCTCCTGGGCGTGCGCGCCGTGATCGCGGAAAGTTTCGAGCGCATCCATCGCAGCAATCTGCTGGGCATGGGCGTTCTCCCGCTGCAATATCGCGCGGGCGAAACAGCGCAGTCGCTTGGCCTCACAGGGTTCGAGGAGTTTTCGATCGAAGGCGTTGCAAAACTCGTTCCCGGCATGGCTGTCGAAGTTCACGCACGCGATAAACAGGGCAAGGAAAAAGTATTCCAAACCATCGCGCGCGCCGACACGCCCGAGGAAGTCAACTATTACCGCCATGGAGGCATCTTGCCGTACGTCCTGCGGCAGATGCTGTAAACAACGACGATGAGTAGCAACATCGATGCTCCCGATTGGTCTGCGATACCAATTCCGATCGATGATGGAGCCGCATCGCACCTCGTGGGATCGCGGATGCCTTCCGTCCCGTTAGCTGCCACGGATGGCACAAGCGTTGATCTATCCTCGCTGCCGGGTCTGGTTGTGGTCTATGCGTATCCCCGGACGGGAATTCCCGGCATTGAAAATCCTGCCGGATGGGACCTGATCCCCGGCGCGAGGGGATGCACGCCTCAGTCATGCTCTTTCCGCGATCACTTTGAGGAGTTGAAAACTCTTGGCGTCAATCGCCTCTTCGGCCTTTCAACCCAAGACAGCGCCTATCAGCGCGAGGCTGTGGATCGCCTGCACCTGCCATTTCCGATTCTCTCGGACGAACACCTCAGCCTTACAGGAGCTTTGCGCTTGCCGACGTTCCAAACAAACGGAATGACATTGCTGAAGCGACTGACTCTTGTGATCAATGACGGGAAGGTCGAGCACGTCTTCTATCCGGTTTTTCCGCCTGACCGGAATGCGAGCGATGTCATCACATGGCTCTCGGCCAGGGTTTCGTTGCGAGGAAATCGCGCCCTGGTACAACCAAGACCCACAGGCTGAAGCCTGAGCCATATGAGTAGCCCGCGTTGATTTTTTATCTTTCCTTGGAAGCGAGGTGCGACATGCCCGAAAAAATAAACCGGAGGGAACTGGTGAAAGCGGCAATTGGAGCTTCCCTCGCCGCTACCACATTGGGGAAGCCGATTGCTATACACGCCGCGCAGAACTCCAATCCCGCGCCGCACGAGCCGGGCGTGGACATGTCTCACGAGTGCACGGTCGAAGACCCGGAACACTACCGTCTGGAATTTGAAAACGAGTACGTCCGGGTGATTCGCTGCCGGATTCCCGCGCGCGACAAAGTGAAAATGCACAATCATCCCCTGGGATCGGTGATCATTTTCATGACCGACCAGAATCTGCACCAAACTTTGGAAAGCGGCGCGACCGAAGAGGCCCACAACAAGGCCGGGCATGTCTTGTGGGCCAATGGCTCTCAGGCGCGCCACATGGGCGAGAATGTCACCGACCAGATGTACGAGTACATTCGCGTGGACGTCAAGGCGGCAGTTCCTAAGCGCGCGTAGCGCCGTAAACCGTTTTCAAACGCTCGCGGTTTTTCACGGGATTCGATTTCTGGCAACATTTCTTCCCTCTTGGTCAAGGAGCAACACATGCGCTCGTTGAAGATTTCGGTTTGCTTCCTCTTCCTGCTGTCGCTCGTATTGGCGTCTGGCACGATGTCGAACCTCGCGGCGCAATATCCGCAGCGCGGGCCCGACCGCGTGTATGCCATCAAAGCCGGCAAACTCATCGATCCCGAAAAAGGCACGACGGAAACGAATCAGATTATTCTGGTGCGCGGAAGAACGATTGAAGCCGTGGGCGCCAATGTGCCGATTCCCGCGGACGCGAAAATCATCGACTTGTCGAAATCGACGGTTCTTCCCGGCCTGTTCGACGCGCATACGCATCTCTGCATGACCCTCAAGAAAAATCGCGACGGAAGCAGTTATTTCTTCACCACGCTGCTCGATTCAACACCCTACCGCGCGATTGAAGGCGTTGCCAACGCACGAGACATGCTGGCGGCGGGCTTCACCACCGTGCGCGACGTGGGCAACGCGGGCAATTACGCGGACACGGCGCTGCGCGAGGCCATCGAACGCGGGCTTGTTCCCGGCCCGACCATGATCAACGCCGGGCGGATCATCGCGCCCTATGGCGGGCAATTTCATTTGCAGCCCGAGAAGCGCGATCTAGCCACGCCGGAATACGCGTTTGCCGACACGCGCGACGAAATGCTCAAAACGATCCGCGAAAACATTCATTACGGCGCGACCGTGATCAAGATCGTCGTCGACGATCAGAAATACATCTACAGCGTCGACGACATCCGGTTCATGGTGGAAGAGGCGCACCGCGCCGGACTCAAGCTGGCCGCGCATTGCTGGACGCGCGCCGGCGGGCACAACGCGGCCGAGGCGGGCGTCGATTCGATCGAGCACGGCCAAATGATGACCAACGAGGATTTGCAACTCGCGAAAAAGAATCACGTCGTGCTGGTCGGAACGGATTTCACTGAAAAAGCCGCGCGCGAAAATGGCGCCCCCGGACTGCATCCCGTATTTGTCGATCGGTTGAAACGCGCTTATCAAATCGGTGTAACGATGGCGTTTGGCTCGGATATGATTGGCTACGTGCCCGGTGAAACGCGGGGAGCGATGGCAGCCGAATATGTCGAATCCTGGACAGAAGCGGGCGTGCCGGCGAAAGACACGCTGCGCGCCATGACCGTCAATGCGGCGCGCCTGCTCGGCGTCGATGGCGAACGCGGGGCGATCCGGGCGGGCCTCGCGGCCGATATCATTGCCACGCCGGACAATCCCCTCGATGATATTCAGGCTGTGCGTAAAGTGTTTTTCGTGATGAAGGACGGCAGCATTTTCCGCAGCGAATAATTCGCTATCCTCGCCAGGCCAATTACCAGTCCTCACTTAGTGGCGCGGGCTTCCGCCTGCGGGGTTATGTCCTTGCAAGGATCAACCCCCGCAGGCTGAAGCCCGCGCTACGAACACCTCCGAAAGGTGTGCGGCGAAGCCGACTCGCTGTCCGCATATACGATTCGCCGCCATCGGCTCACTAAACCGTATACTTTCTATTCGTATTAAGTCGACTTGACATATCAATTTTATCTGTATTAAATCAGTATGTCGATTGGCAACAGCTCCGGACGCACTGAATTTCGGGAGAACGATTCATGAACCGTTTCGCCAGACCTGCCATGAACGGAAACCATGGTTTCTTATCCCGCCTCGCCATTTCCGGGTTCCTCTGGCCGATCGCCGCGGGGTTACTGGCTATCGCGCTGTTGCGTGTCCCACAAGCGTGGGCGCAGGTCTCCTCCGCCGCCATTTCCGGCAGGGTGACGGACCCTTCGGGTGCAACCGTGTCTGGCGCGGCCATCGTGGCAAAAAATGTGGAGACTGGAGAAGCGCGCAGCACCGTTACCGACGATGCGGGCCACTACTGGGTGCCCTCGCTCGCCGTGGGCGAATACGAAGTGCATGTCACGAAACAGGGTTTCCAGGAACAGGTGCGCGGCGGGATTCATCTGGTCGTCGGACAAGAGGCCAGCGTGGACATGGCGTTGAAGCTCGGGCAGGTCAGCGAGCAAGTAAAGGTAAATTCGGATGCCCCGGTGGTCAGCGTAACCGCCGCGGACATTTCGGGTGTCGTCGGGGAGCAGCAAATAAAGGACCTTCCCCTAAACGGTAGAAGTTACGATCAACTGATGACGCTCAATCCCAACGTCGTGATATTCACATCGGAGAAAACCGGGGGGATCGGCGTATCAAACTCGACGGCGGCAAACATGTTCTCCGTGGCGGGAAACAGGCCGCAACAAAACATATTCTTGCTCAATGGGATTGAATACACGGGCGCGGCGGAAAACAATATGCAGCCCGGCGGCACGAGCGGGCAAATGCTGGGAGTCGACGCGGTTCGCGAATTCAATATGCTGAGTGATACCTATGGCGCCGAATATGGAAAACATCCCGGAGCCCAGGTCACGATCGTCACGCAATCGGGTACAAATCAATGGCACGGCTCCGTTTTTGAATATGTAAGGAATAACGTCCTGGATGCACCCAATTTTTTCGATCCGGGGGCCGCGCCTCCTTTCCGGCGCAACCAGTTTGGCGGGGCCATGGGCGGGCCAATCCAAAAAGACAAGACGTTCGTTTTCGCAAACTATGAAGGATTCCGGCAAAGTCTCCATCAGACCAGCAAATCGTTTGTTCCCGATGCGAGTGCGCGGAGCGGCGTGATTGTGCCGTTGGGTTCCGGGTGTCTGACTGCAGCGCAGGCCGCATGTGCCGCCGAGGTGACCTCGCTGCTGAACTTGTGGCCGGTGGCGAATGGGCCGGACGTGCTTAACGGCGGCACGCCCAGCGGCATCGCTGAAAATTTCGCCAATCCGCTGCAAACGATCCGGGAAGATTTCGGCACCGCGCGAGTCGACCATATTTTTTCGGATAAGGACTCGGCCGGTGCGATCTATACCGTGGATGATAGCGCGGACCAAACCGCCACATACATAAACCCGTATATGGCGGACACGACGAACCTTCGCGAGCAGGTTCTGAGCCTTCAGGAAACGCATGTCTTTTCGCCCACGATCCTCAACACGGCACGCGTTGGTTTCTCCCGCGCGAGCTACTACTTTACGGGAGAACCCACCCTCGGCACACCAGCTGCCACGGTTTCCGGTTTCTTGCCCGGCCTTCAGGTAGGCGCCGTTGTCGTCGGAGGCAGCGCCGCGTCCAATCCAGCGGCTCAGATCGCGCTGGCCGGGAGCAATAACGGAAGCAATCTGGACCTTCACAGAAATCTGTTCACCTATGAAGATCAAGTGTCTTGGACCAAAGGGCGGCATCAGTTCAAATTTGGAGCGTGGTTCCAACGATTCCAATCCAACGAGAATATCGCGCTCAGCCAATACGGACAGGCCACATTTCCTAATTTAACGGATTTCCTGAAGGGAACCTTCAATACCGTAACGGGCTTCAACCCTGCAACGGGGGCGGGAACTGTAACGGTCCCCGGAAGTTTCTTGATCGATCCGGCATCGACACCACTGAGCTGGCGTTCGCTCTTCGGGGCGTTTTACGCCGAAGACGTCATTCGCATGACCCCGGCATTCACGCTCTCCCTGGGTTTCCGCGATGAGTTTTCCACGGGATGGAACGAAGTATACGGGAGAGCCTCAAACTACACCTTCACGAATGGCGTGATCAACACCCAGCCCCAGATCGGCAACTCCGTTTTCACCGCGAATAACGCGAAATTCCTGCCGCAGCCGCGGATCGGCCTTGCGTGGAGCCCCATTGGAAAGAAGACCGTCGTCCGCGCGGGATTCGGTTTGTACAACGACTTGCAGGACGCGCTCGGATATCGCACCGACCAGAATGCGCCATTTAACACAACGTATACCATCCCCAACCTGTACGTCAGTCAGTTTCCGCTGTCGACTAATATCGTCCCGGTATCCGCGGGCATTGCGTCCCCTGCTGGAGCAACAATTGCCCCGGGCGGGGTGGATCCGTACATGAAAACTCCGACTGTAATTTCCTACAGCTTGAAAATTGAGCAGGAAATTACGCCGAATACATCTCTCAGCGTGGGTTACGTCGGCTCGCACGGCTATCACGAACTCATCAGCCTTGACGCGAACATTCCTCCCACTGTGACGTGTCCCGCGAAGTGCCCGCTTGCCAACCCCTTGCTTGCGAACACGTACAGTTGGTTTTCCGAGGGCGACAGCATGTACAACGCCATGACCGTTGACGCGAGACATCGATTCAGCAAAGGGTTGACCTTCCGCGGCGCATACACCTGGTCAAAGGCTCTCGACGATGGAGATTCCCTCAATTCCACGGCGGCGGCGAATGCCCCGGCGCTGGTGTCAAACCCGCTCAACATACGCGCCGACTGGGGTCCGGCTACGTATGACGTAAGAAACGCCGGGGTCATGAGTGTCAGCTACGACCTGCCCATCGGAAACGGCAAGCGACTGCTGAACGGAATGAGCGGCATGGAGAACGGCTTCGTCGGCGGATGGACAGTGAACAGCATTGTCACAATCCAATCCGGATTTCCCTTCACGCCACAATTGAGCTTTAACCCATCCAACAACGGAGATTCGAAGAATCCTGTGCGGCCGTCTTGGAATCCGGCCTTCACAGGCCCCGTGATTCTGGGTGGCACGACCCAATGGTTTAATCCACAAGCGTTTATGGTGCCTGCTCAGGGAACGTTCGGAAACGTGGGAAGGAATGTACTCACAGGCCCCGGACTTGCCACCTGGGATTTTTCCGTTATGAAGGATACACATCTCTTCGAACGATACAAACTTCAGTTCCGTGCGGAGATTTTCAACCTCTTGAACAGGACGAACCTGAACACTCCCAATCTGATCGTGTTCACTTCCGCCACCGCAACGCCGGCTCAGGCCTCACCAGTCGCTGGAACCTTCACGAATACTTCGACACCCTCAAGACAGGTGCAGTTCAGCCTAAAACTGCTTTGGTAGAGGATTGAAACGTGTTCCCGATTTCAGGCCAGCATTTGAGACGATCTGGGCGAACTCGAACATGCAACGGGAGAAGCTTTTAACACAGAGAACATAGAGGGCACAGAGAAAGGAAGAGAATGAGAAAGAAAGAAAAGATAGATAAAGAATGAGAACGATTTACTTCCATCGAGAATGTTGGACGTTCCTTTTTACAGTGTTGTCTCCGTTTTGTCCTTCTCGGTTCTGTCTTTCTCTGTGTTCTCTGTGCCCTCTGTGTTAAAGCTTTTGTCTTTTGCCTTTCCAGGCGCGCCCGCCCCTCACACGACGATCGACGGATAGAGCTTGGTCGCCATGGCCACGAGCACGGCAAACGCGACGAATTGCATCAGGAAATCCACGCCCAGGCCGAAGGATGTACTGCTGCCCACGATCATCAGGGTTCGAAGCGCATCCACCTGATAGGTGAGCGGATTTATTCTGGACACCACGCGCAGCCATGCAGGCATCAGGCTCAGCGGGTAGATCGCGTTGCTCGCAAAAAATAGCGGCATCGTCAGCACCTGGCCGACTCCCATGAACCGCTCGCGCGATTTCACGAGGCACGCGACGATCAGCGAGAATGTAGAGAAAATCGCCGAGCCCAGCATCACGGCCAGCACAACGCCCGCGAGCGCAAACACTCCGAAACGAAGCTGCACGTGAAGCAAGTAGGACAGCAGATAGACAAATATCATCTGAAACAGGCTGCGAACGGTCGAGGAAATGGCTCGCCCGAGGACCAGCGTGCTGCGCGGCGCCGGACTCACGAGAAATTTCTGAACGATGCCTAGATCCCGCTCCCAGATCAGCGAAATCCCATAAAAGATCGCTCCAAACAGGACGCTTTGCGCGAGAATCCCGGGCGCCATGAAATCCAGGTAGCTGATGCCGCCCGTCGGGATGGCCCGCGTGCGATTGAAAACCTGGCCAAAAATAAGCAGCCACAAAACCGGCTGGACCATGCGCGTCAAAAGCTCGACAGGATCGTGAATGAGTTTGCGGATGTCGGCTTCGGCCACGGCCAGAGTCTGCCGCAGGTAGTTCACGCCGGGAAAAGGCTCAGCCCAGGCGTTGGGATGTGATTCGTGTGCGAGCGGCATCTCTCAGTTCCCCTCCCTCGGAAATCGTTGCGCCCGTGAAGTGAATGAACACATCGTCGAGCGACGACTCCGGTCCGACTTGCGCTTTCAGCGCGGCAGGCGTGTCCATGGCGGCAAGCACGCCGCGGTGCATGACGGCCACCATCTCGCATAAGTGGTCGGCCTCTTCCATGTCGTGCGTGGTCATCAGGATGGTGGTGCCAAACTCGCGGCGCAGTTCGCGGATGCGTTCCCACACGGAGCGTTTCGCGGAGGGATCGAGGCCAACCGACGGCTCATCCATGAACAAAACGCTGGGCCGGTGCAGCATGGATTGCGCAATTTCCAGGCGACGAATCATCCCACCGGAATATTGCCGCACAAGTTTGTTGCCAACGTGCGCGAGTTCCATGAATTCCAGGGCCTGCGCGATCCGGCGCGACCGCTCCGCTCTCGGAATGCCATAGAGCTTCGCGGAAATCAGCAGATTTTCGCGCCCGGTCAAATCGCCGTCCGCGGACAGCATCTGCGAGACGTACCCAATCTTTTTTCGCACGAGCTCGGGATGCTCACACAAATCAAAACCGGCGATTTTTGCCGTGCCTTCGCTTGGAGGCAGCAGCGTGGTCAGCATCTTGATGAGCGTACTCTTGCCCGCGCCGTTCGGCCCGAGCAAGCCGAAGGTTGCGCCGGACGCGACGGAAAACGTCAGGCGATCGACCGCGACCAGGGAGCTGTACCGCCGGGTCAGGGAGAGAACGTCGATGACATTCGTGCCGGGGGTGTTTTCCATGGACTCTTGAGTTTACCCCGGAAAAGGGTTGGATGCGATATCGGGATTCATCCACAACATTCGAACCGCGAGAGTAAACTATTGCTGCCATCAGCCGTCTATTGAACGTAGGATAGACTGTCCGTAAGAAATACGTTTGGCCGGAGCACAACATGAACCGTATCGGAATCCTCTCGACTGCCGGGCTTGCCATGACGCTGGGAATTGCGGCCATTGCGATCGCGGCAGTGGCGCAAAACGAATCCACAGGCGCCGAAGCCGCCGCGCGGGAAGTAAAACTTCCCATCGAGCAATCCACGCTGAAAAACGGTTTGCGCGTGGTGCTCTCGGAAGATCACGCCGCGCCAACCGTTTCTCTCTGCATCACGTATGACGTCGGGTCGCGAAACGAACTGTCGGGCCACACGGGATTCGCGCATCTCTTCGAGCACATGATGTTCCAGGGCTCGCAAAACGTGGGCAAGGGCGAGCACTTGATTCTCGTGCGGGTAAATGGCGGCGACGTGAACGGCAGCACCAGCGACGACTCAACCGACTATTACGAGCGCGTGCCTGCCAATCAGCTCGACATGGCGCTGTACCTCGAATCCGATCGCATGCGCGCTCTGCGAGTCACGCAGGCCAATCTCGACAACCAGCGCAACACCGTTCAGGAAGAGCGTCGCTTGCGCATGGACAACCAGCCCTATGGAAAGACGGACGAAATTCTCGAGGACCTCGCCTACGACAATTTCGCGTACAAGCACTCCACGATGGGATCGATGACCGATCTGAATGCGGCAAGCCTGGACGACGTGGCGCAGTTCTTCAAGACATACTATGCGCCCAACAATGCCGTCCTGACCCTGGTCGGCGATTTCAAATCCGCGGAAGCCCTTGAAAAAATAACAAAATACTTTGGAGACATTCCATCGCAGCCCGCGCCGCCCGCCGTGGACATGGCCGAACCCGCGCAGACCGCCGAGCGCAGAACCGTGGTCGAGGATGCATTCGCCCGCCTGCCGCGCCTCGACATCGTCTACAAAACAGTTCCGGCAAATACGCCGGACTTCTACGCGCTGGACATGCTTGGCGATATTTTATTTGGCGGTTCGTCCTCGCGCTTATATCAGAAGCTGGTGAAGGAAAAAAACGTGGTTTTGCAAGTGGCCGGCGGAATCGATTCGCGGCGCGGACCGGCCCTGTTTCAGGCTTTTGCGCTGCTCAAGCCCGGACAGGACGCCAGTGTGGTCGAGAAACTGATTTATGAGGAACTCGATCGCGTCAAGACGGACGGCGTCACGCCGGAGGAAATGAACAAAATCCTCATCCAAGACCGCCTACAACTGGCGCAATCCCAGACCAGCACGATGAGCCGTGCGCGCACATTGGGCCGGTATGCCGTGTATTTTCACGACCCGAACCTGATCAACACAATCCTGGAAAAATACGACGCGGTCACAGCCGCCGACATTCAGCGCGTGGCCCGCCAATACCTGGGAGCAACGCAGCGAACCGTTGTTTGGACGAACCCAAAAGCGCAGGCCGCGCCGGCCCGATAAGAACAAAAAATGAAGAAGAGGACCTCCATGAGATGCAATGTGATTATGAAGTTTTCAATGCGCGGGGCGGCGGCCGTACTTCTGGCGGCCGCTTTGTCGACAAGCGGATGGAGCCAGGGCGAATCCGCGCAGGACAAGTCCATCCCCACCAGCAAGGTTGAGCGGCTCAATCGCGCTCCCGTGTCCAAAGAAATCCTGAAAGTAAAACTGCCGCGTCCGATCGAAACAACCCTGCCGAACGGCATCAGCCTGATGATTCTCGAGGACCACCGGTTTCCACTGGTCACCGTGCAATTTGACATCGACGGCGCGGGCCCAATGTATGAGCCCGCCGGCCAGCCCGGCCTCGCCTCGGCCACGGCGCGAATGCTGAACGAAGGCACGAAAACGCGCACGAGCAGGCAGATTGCCGAGCAAATCGATTCCCTGGGCGCATCGTTTTCCGCATCGGCCGGATTCGGTTCCGGCTCAACCGTGGTGACCGCATCGGGATTGTCGGACACGTTCGAACAGTGGTTCGCTCTGACCGCGGATGTGCTCCTGCATTCGAATTTTCCCGCCGACGAACTGGCGCAATACCAGTCGCGCGCAAAACCCGCGCTCTTGCAGCAACGCTCGCAACCCGGATTTTTGGCGAATCAAACGATGAGCCGCGCATTGTTCGGAACCTATCCCGCGGCCGTCGTTTCGGCCACGCCCGAGTCGCTCGATTCCCTGACGCCCCAGATGCTCGCGGATTGGCGCAACCAGCGCTACGCGCCGCAAAACACGATCCTGGCAATCTCGGGCGACGTCCACGCGGAGACGCTCATTCCAAAACTGCGCCAATGGCTGGCGGAGTGGCGCCGTTCCGAATTGCGCGTGAATTTTTCACCCGCTCCGGCTCCCGCGAAAAAAGAAAAGATTTTTCTCGTGAGCCGGCCCGCTTCGGTGCAAACCACGCTGCTGATGGGCAATCTGGCCATCGATCGCGGCAATCCGGATTATCCGGCGCTGGTCGTGCTGAATGAAGTCCTGGGAGCGGGATCGGCGAGCCGCCTGTTTTTGAATTTGCGCGAGGAAAAAGGCTACACGTACGGCGTGTACAGCAATCTGATCGCGCGAAAATATGCCGGCCCGTGGACCGCGGGCGGCGACCTGCGCACCGAAGTGACGGACGGAGCGATGACGGAATTCCTGCGCGAACTGAACCGCATCCGCGACGAGAAGGTGCCTGACAATGAACTCGATGCGGCCCGGCGCTCGGTGGTCGCGCGCTTTGCGCTTTCCCTCGAATCGCCGCAGCAACTGATCGGCTATGCCATCACGCGCAAGACGTACAAGTTCCCCGCCGATTATTGGGACAAGTATCCCGCGCAAATCACGGCCATCAACGCTGACGACGTCCAGCGCGTCGCCAGAAAATACATCAATCCGGCGACAATGCAGGTAGTGGCCGTCGGGGACGCTGACAGGATCAAAACAATTCTTGAGAAATACGGACCCGTTGAGATCGTGGATGCGTCCGGCAAAACCACTCCGGAAACAGTCAAATCGCAGGAAATAAACGCGCGGTAATTCGCCCAGACGGAATCAATTCGCCGGGGGCGATGGGGGCGGCGCGGCAAAGAAATTGATGCTCACCGTGGCTAAATCCGAAGCTGGAAATTTGCACTGATACCTCGGATCGGCATGCAATCCGGCTTCGCCTGCGCATTTCAAAAATACCGGCAGTTCCACCAGATACTGATCCGAGAATCCGTGCGTTCCGTCGTAGGCCACCGCGGGAGTTTTCTCCAGATTCGCGGCGGTAAGTTCCGGCGGCAAGGTATGAAGCTCGAGAATCAACATGCCGAAGCGGCCGACGTACGGCGCCCAGCGATGCAGATGCCGCACCAGATTTTCTTCCAGCTCGTCGCAGGGAATCTCTTCTCCCAGATGGGCGAATGCGCCGGTGGATTCGCCAACCCTGGTTCCTTTTACATAATTCGCCGGACGCAAGTACGGCCGGTTGTGATCCAGAAACGACCGGACATGAAGCAGGTTGTGCACGTCATGCCCAAGCGCCTCCAGATCGCCCGCCAATAGCGCCGGGCGGTTGATATCTCCGTGGATGACAAAATGCGATGGAATCCCGGCCTTTCGCAATCTCTGCTTGGTAATGCGCCGGGCCACTTTATTGAAGTCCGCTCCAACAATGAGCAGTGGATGCTTGTCCAGGAGAGAACCTCTCAGGGTTCGCGTCTTGATCACGCAATATAAATGCTCCAGCAGAGTGCCGTCTCCGCAACCCATGTCGCAGATGCCCTGCGGCTGCCGCTCGATCGGGCGGTTGAAAATCTCCACGATAATTTCGTCCACTTTTTTGAAATACGTATTGTGAGCGCCGCCGCTTCCCCAAACGTTCATTCCGCGATTGACCAGAAGTTCGGAGCCGGTCTCATCGACGCGGGCAATGCGCGGGTTTCCAAAAAGAAGCGTATCGATATTATTGAAAAGCGGGAGATACGAGACGGTCACGCCGTACGACGTTGCAATCTTGATGGCATAGAGTCCGAGCGGCGTGAGAGAAATGCGATTTCCTTCACGCGCGATCCATCCCTGCGTCATCAGCAGGTCAAACACCAGGCCGAGGCTCGCATGATTCCCCGGAAGCGCGCTCAACTCCTGCGGCCCTTGGGCGAGCCTTTCCAAAATTCCCGCGCGCGCCAGGGACACCATCGCCGGCCCCACCAGGATACCGTCAAAGTATTGGCGTACCTGCCGGCACACCTGAGCCTTCACGGAATCCCCTTCAGCGGCCAAGCCCCAATGCGCTTTCGCCTTTTGGACGAGCAATTGCAGGGACGGAAGAAGCGCCTCATCGGATTTTCCGAACAGGAAATCTTCCAGGAAAAGCGCCTTGGGCAGGAAGGAGATTACTTCCGCGCAATGGGCGGAAACAAAATTCGTCGCGCTCCGGCCCTTCTCGGTCAGCGAGTAGAAAACTTTGCCGGTATTCCTGTCGGTCCGTTCCTTCATCCAGCCGCAGCAAGCCATCAGGCGGAAACCCACTCGCAAGTAACCCCGGTTTCCATGCGTTCGTTCCACGATTTGATCGAGTTCCACGGAGCCCGGAAAACTGGCGAAAAATTCGAAGACTTTGCGGTCGAGAAGTGACTTCATGGTTGGAATCATCACGATTCCGGCCAGGTGATGGAATAAAGCCGCTCGAACTCCGGCCTTGTCGTTTTCCGTCAGCGATACATCCGCCATGGGCGCAGTTCCTTCCGTCCGCGGGAAGCTACTTCACAGCCGTCCTTCGAACAAATCTCTTCCTTCCACGAGCGCGCGCATCTTGCGATCCGCAACGCTCCTTTGCAACATCCAGAATCCGCAATCCGGATGGATGTATTGAAGCCGGTCGGGCCCAAGCGTCTTCACCAGAGACTCGATGCGCGACGCGATCAGTTCGGGAGTCTCCACCTCGTTGTCCTTAATGTCGACAAGGCCAATCCCAAGTTTGATCTTCGGATCCAGATCGGAGAAAAATGCCAGCTCGTCATAACCTCGCCGCGCAAATTCCAGAACCAAATGATCCACGCGCAGCGAATTCAGAAATGGAATGAGATCCCGCCAGAATCCCTTCAACATCGGCTGACCGCCGTAATTTCCGAAACAGATGTGAACGGCGCTTTCGTTCAGAACGCCATCCAACACGTGGTTAATCGCCGCGGCCGCCCAGGGTGCATCCTGCGGATAGCCGACGATGCAGGCCTCGTCCAACTGCACCACGTCCGCCTCGATCAGTTCGACCTGGCGGCGAAGAACCTCCGCCAAATCCATCGCCAGGTCGGGCACATCATTGTAAAAACAATTGGTGAGGACTCTGGACAGCATGTGCGGTCCGGTACACGTGAATTTGAGCGGCGACTTGGTGAGTACGCGCACAAATTCGTAATCGCTCGGAAGGTTGAGCGTTCCTTCATGGATCTTGCCGACGGCCATGCCCGCCGTGAGCAGCTTGTAGCCGGACGCGCGATCGGCCCGGAACCGGTCGAAATCCGAAAGAGTGAATTCCTTTCGAATGCCGTCCATCTGCGACGCGAAATAATCCACCATCCCGTTCGTTTCCGGATGGCTCGGATCGAATCGCATGAGTTCCCCGTCGCTGATGAGATCCAGCCCGGCGAGTTCCTGCGTTTTCAAAACCGCCATGATGGCGTCGCGCAGAACCAGGCGCGAAGTATTCCCGACCATCCAGGAAGGCACGGGATAACTGCCGACTACGGTTGTCTTAATCCTTGGAGCCATTGAACTCTCCCATTCCCCGCCCGGTCAGGGCTTTCTCTCAGCCGCGGGTCGAGCCTGCAACCCTCAGCCGTGAGCTATGCGTGAAACGCTTCCTTGGTAGGAGGGCGCAGCAAATACCATAGGGCCAACAAATCCACTACAAGAATGGATGCGTTCCACAACAGCCCGATGTGGCTATAGCTCAAGAGCGTCGCGATCAACCCCAAGCATGCGCCGGCGGCAATCAGCAAAAACAAAAAAATGGTCAAAATGCGCGCGAGGTTGCGCAATTGGAAAATGGCAACCGCCAGAACGATGTGCAATACGCCGAAAAGAAGAAAAATTACACCGGCGGCAGTTCCCAGAGCAACAAACATAGCCGCCACGGAGCCGTTTTCCGGCGCGGTCAGCGTTGCCGTCGTCGATCCCATAAAGAAAAATACGATGCCGGCAACCGCAAATCCGAGTCCTGCAAGAATCATTCCTGCGCCGAGGATTATGACTCCGAGTGGACGTCCCATCGCTGGCCTCATCTGCCTGGTAAACGGATTTTACAGAGCTGCGTCAATATGAAAAGTATGCGAGCGGGCCACAGCCGTCAAGCGCGGATATCTTTCCGCGAAGCCTTGAGGCGATAAACGAACAAACTCATGCCCGCGAGAACCGAAACCACGCTCGCCGCCTGCGCGTTCGTGAGCCCATAAAACGAGTGCGGATTGATTCGAATCATTTCGACAAGAAATCGCGCGATTCCCGTGAGCACGAGATACGCCGCGAAAATAATTCCGTTCGGGAAGCGCATTTTCAAAGCGCGTGCGCCGAGACGCCAGAGAATCCAGAAAATTAAAATCGCAACCAGGAATTCGTAAATCGGCGTGGGGTGCACCCGCTCGGTCGTGGGCACGATGCCATTCGGGAAACTCATCCCCCAGGGCAGTGACGTGGGAATGCCGTAATCACCGTCGCCGGAAATCAGGCAGCCGATGCGTCCGATGCCGTAACCCATCGCCGCCGCGGGGGAAGCTGCGTCCAGCATGAGTAGCATCGACATTCGGAAACGTTTCGCCAAAAACACGAGGGCGATGAATCCGCCAATGATCGCGCCCACAAACGCAAAACCCATCGTGCTGAAAAGCTGCGGCCAAGGATCGGCGAAAAACTCGGCGGGGCTTTCGAGCAAATGGTACAGCCGCGAGCCGGCCAGGCCGGCGAGGCCCGTAATGCCGATGATCGCTTCGGCGTCGGCGGAAACTCCGCGGCGCGCAAAATCGGCGCGCAGAATAAAAAATGCGCAAATCAGGCCGATCGCCACCATCAGGCCGTACGAGCCGAGCGTCAGAGGACCAATGTGAATGAAGGGATACAACGGAACTCCCGTTCTTGCGTTGATTTTTTATTGCGCGCCACACGGCTTAAAGGACATGCGCAACGCGAGACGTGACAGTATAACCGAGATGCGCAGGGCGCT
Organism: Acidobacteriota bacterium; assembly: GCA_003165465.1. Lineage (GTDB taxonomy): Bacteria > Acidobacteriota > Terriglobia > Acidiferrales > UBA7541 > Palsa-360. The sequence goes on along the minus strand of PLUM01000041.1, from coordinate 49,044 downwards.
GCGCAGGAATGCGGACTTACCGTTGTTCAGCGAGCCGTTCATTTTTTACTTACGTTACCCTCTCCTGTAACATCACACTCGTGAAGCCTTTCGAATCGCTCAGCCAGACAATTTCTCCGGACGGCACCGCCATGAAGCTGGTGCGGCGTGACGACGAGTACATCATTCTCGCCGATGGCGCGATCCTCATGTCCAGCCGCATGCACGGTTCGGAGGAGGCGCTGGCCACGTTTGCCTGCCAACACCTGCGTGCGATGGAACGGCCGAGCGTGCTCATTGGCGGCCTCGGAATGGGTTTCACGCTGCGCGCGACGCTCGATCTCCTCTCGCCGGGCGCGACGGTGGTCGTCGCCGAACTGGTGCCCGCAGTGGTGGAGTGGAATCGCGGCCCGCTCGGGCCGCTGGCGGAACACCCGCTGAGCGATAAACGCGTACAAGTCGAAACCTGCGACGTCGCCGTCGCGCTCCGTTCACGGTCCGGCCAGTTCGATGCCGTGCTGCTCGACGTGGACAACGGCCCGTCCGCATTCACCGCCTCGAACAACGGCAGGCTCTATGACGATCGCGGAATAGCCGCCGCCCGCGCGGCTCTCAAGATCGGCGGCGTGCTGGCTGTCTGGTCGGCGCAAGACGATCGAAAATTCGAGCAGCGCTTGCGCCACGGCGGATTCGACGTCCAGGTACAGCGCGTGCGCGGCCGCCTCAAAAAGGGCGGTCCGCGCCACACAATTTTTCTGAGTTACAAATCGGCGCGTTAGGACTTTTGATGAACGCACAAGGATCGTGCCTGATAAACGGCTGGTAAACGGCTGATAACCAACGATGATCGGAAACGGCTCGGAATAAGTATCAGAAACCGAACGTCATCACCCGCAAGACTCCTATCGCTTTGCCGTCAGTTTATCCAATTCGGGATATGACGACGTATCCACAACGTTGCGTTCAGGCGGCTGTTCTTTTGTTTCGATTGCGTGAACCACCATTTTGAGAGCAACGTCCATGGTCACGGATGTAATCACGGCGGCGGTCAGGACATCCCCGGAAACCAACGACTTGACCTGGTTTGAAATTCCAATTCCGATATACGGCATGCCCAGCCATTTTTTCTGTTGTTCTTGATTTTCGATCTTTTGGAATGCTTTTCTGGCTCCGAGTGCAAGTTCATGAGTTTGGCCGGCTACCAGGTCGAATTTTCCCGCACTCGCGGGCACCATACGCAGCCACGTGGCAGTACTTTGATAAGCGCCCTCTTCGCTCCATATGCTGCGGATCGTCGTGATCTTCACATTCGGCGGTTTGGTGCTATCCATGCCCTCGCGCCGCTGGACCGCAACGGAACTCATGCTCGGCCCCTCGATGTATAAAACGGATCCCCCTCGAGGCAAAAGCGCGGCAATCTGTTTGCCCTGAAGCTGTCCAATTTCACGTTGTCCTTGGGTCACGATGAATACGGGAACCTGCGGTTTTTTGCGGAGCGGCTCGATGTAATCCACATCGCTGTTGCTGACCACCCAGGCAATTCCCGCCGTAACGGCCATTTCGGCGACGCGGCGCATCCCCGTCGCGCTTGCAGGTTCGACGATAAACGCGCTGGGCCATGATTCCGCGGGAGATTGGATGATTTTCAGCAACTGCTGGCCTTGCGTTATCGAATCGTCGTCCGCCTGCAGGACTTGCAGATCCAGTCCCATGCGTTCTCCGGTTAACTTCGCCACCACCCCCTGCTCATGCTGGTAGGCATTGTCATTCGGAAGCGAAACAACGATCCGCGTTTTCTTCATTCGCCGTCTCTCCTGTTAGTGATGATCGGCAGTATATATAGTCCGATTGCACCGTATTGAAATTTAAAATGAGTCTCACCGAAACAATCAACAAGCTTGCGGCTGAGAAGGAGCCGGCACTGCCGCTGTCTGAACCTGGAAAATGACAAACCAAACACCCCGACGCCGGCACGAGTTCAAAACTGAAGTGCAGGGACACCGCGCCCTGGGATTACTCGCTTCCATGTATGACAATTGCCTTGCCAGTCTCTAATTCACGGTGCTGTAGGGTTCCATCAGCGTAAACGGCGCGATCTCCACGTCAAACCGCTCGTCGTCCTGGCCGACCATCTGGTAGGTGCCGTGCATTTGGCCAAATGGAGTCGTGAGGGGACAGCCTGAGGTGTACACAAAGTTCTGGCCTGGCGCCAACCTTGGCTGATTGCCAACGACGCCAGGTCCCTGCACATCTTCCACTTTTCCCATCCCATCGGTGATCACCCAATGGCGGCTGATGAGTTGCACCGTGTCATGGCCTTCGTTCGTAATGTTGACCGTGTAGAGAAAAAACCACCGGCTCTGCTTCGGGCTGGAACGGCTGGGATCGTATTGCGATTCAACGTTTACGCGGATGTGTCTTGTAGTGGCTTCGGATGATGACATATGTTTGACCTCTTCAATGATAGCGTAAGCTACGGTGTCCGTGCACACCAACTTCGTCATCGAGGCCGCCGCTTCGTCAGTTCAATGAATCACGGACTGATCGCCCACTGCGGGGCGGTTCCGCTTCATGATGAGGAGAAATGGAATGAGGCAAAGCACTATGACAGCCAGAACGGAAATCACCTGGACGTAGGCGAGTGTCGTCGCCTGCCTGTCGATCATGAACGATACGGCTCCATAGGCCTGCCGCGTGGCGCCCGACGCGCCGCCTCCCTGCCGCGCGAAGTTTTGCGCTAGCCCGCCCACCATGTTCTCGTATGCGGGAGTTCCCGGCGTCGTGTGCGCGATCATCAGATTGCGGCGCTGTTGGGCGATGCGCGCAATCGACGTGGAGATCAGCGCGATGCCGATGCTTCCGCCAACATTGCGCACAAAACTGTTCATCGAGGAAATCTGGTTATTTTTCTCGCGGGGCACGCCGACGTACGCCAGAATATTTTGCGGGATAAAGATGAACGCCAGCCCGACCATCTGAAGCGTGCGCAGCAAAAATGCGGCCCGGAAATCCATCGTCAGGCTGAAGATGCTGGACATGTAGTACAGGGCCGCGGAAATGGAAACGAATCCAAACGCCATCAGCTTGCGAGGATCGACGTGCGAGACCATCGTCCCGACGATCGGCAGCAATAAAATCATGATAAATCCGCCGCCCGCCAGCGCCTCGCCCGATACCACCGCCGGATAACCGAGCATGACCTGCAAAAATTGCGGAATCATGAACGTCGTTCCGTACAGCACGATGCCCAGCGTGAAACTGAAAAACATGGCCGTCGCGAAATTGCGCCGCTGAAACAATCGTATGTCCACCACCGGGTTCGGATGGTGCCATTCCCAGACGATCCAGACCGCGAACGAGTAGGCCGCAACGATCACCAGCGTGGTAATCCACCGCGACGAGAACCAGTCGGACTCCTGCCCCTTATCGAGCGCGATCTGCAAGCTGGCGATGGCCAGCGTGATCAGCCCGAGGCCCACATAGTCAGCGCGTATACCCCTTCTTCGCTCCTGCTCGCGTTTCAGGAATGGCGGATCCTCGACCACGCGATTGGTGAGGAACAGCGACAAAATGCCGATCGGCACGTTCACGTAGAAAATCCAGCGCCAGTTGAAATTATCCGTGATGTATCCGCCGAGCGTCGGGCCGATGGCCGGCGCAAGCACGACGGCCATTCCATACACGGCAAACGCCATTCCGCGCTTAGCCGCCGGAAACGTATCGGCGAGAATGGCCTGCTCGCTGGGCTGCAAACCGCCTCCGCCCACGCCCTGCAGGACACGGAAGAAAATCAGCATCCCCAGGCTCGGCGCAAGCCCGCACAAAAAACTGCTGACCGTGAACAGCGTCACGCACATCATGTAAAAACGCTTGCGGCCAATGATCGTTGAGAGCCACGCGCTGATCGGAAGAATGATGGCGTTCGAAACCAGGTAGCTCGTCAGCACCCAGGCGGACTCTTCCTGGCTGGCGGAGAGGCTGCCGGCAATATGCGGCAGGGACACGTTGGCGATGGACGTGTCGAGCACTTCCATGAACGTGGCCAGCGTGACCGTCAGAGCGATCAGCCACGGGTTATACTTCGGCTTCCAGGGAGCCTCGAGTGTGTCCGTCACGCCATTCCCTTTACTTCAGCCAAACTTTAGGGACGACCGACATCCCCGGCCGCAGGCGTTCCAGCCCTTTCTGCCCCGGCTTGAAACGTATGCGCACGGGCAGGCGCTGCACCACTTTCACGTAATTGCCCGTGGCGTTCTCCGGAGGAAGCAGGCTCGTGACCGATCCGGTCGAGCCGGGCATGGCTTCTATGGTTCCTTCGAAATCCTGGTCAAACGCATCCACGGAAATCGTGACCGATTGTCCGGGATGCATTTGCTTCAACTGGCTTTCCTTGAAGTTGGCTGTCACCCACAAATCGCCGAGGTCGGCAAGCGTGACGAGCCGCTGGCCCCGGCCGACATGCTCGCCGACTTCGACCGTTCGCTTGCTGATGACTCCCGTCACGGGCGCGACAATCTTGCAATAGCTGAGATCGAGTTGCGCGCGGTCCAGTTGCGCCTTCATCGCCTGCACGTCGGCCTGCTTGGACTGCAAGTTCGCCCTGGAAATGGCCACCTGATTGGGCGCATTCTCCCGGGCCGACACCATCAGGCTGCGCGCCTCATCCAGTTGCGCGCGACGCTGGTCCACCACTTTTTGCGCGGCATCGGCCGAGGCGCGCGCGGAGTCGACTGAAGCGGCCAGCGCCTTGGCTGTCGACGTCACCTGATCGTACTCGGACCGCGAAACTTCGTTTTTCTCCACCAGCGATTTGTAGCGCGCGACATCGGCCTGGGCTCGGGTGTTATTCGCCTCGACCTCCTGCAAACGGGACAGGGCGGCCAACTGATCCCGCTCAGCTGCCGCCACCGCCGCTTCGGTATTCGCAACTTCGGATTTGCTGGTCGATACGCTGGCCTGCGATGTGCTTTGCGTGATCGGGAGATTCGGATTTTCCGCGCGCTCGTTGGCCTGCGCTTTCAGCAGTTGCGCCCGCGCCTGTTCCACGGTGACTTCATAGTCGCGCGGATCGAGTTCCACGAGCACATCTCCCGCCTGAACCGGCTGATTTTCTTCCACATGAACGGCCTTCACATCACCGTCGATCCGGGCCGTGATGCCGTTCAGATGTCCATCCACCTGCGCATCGTCCGTGGATTCGTACGTTCGGGAATACAGCCAGAACGAAGCGGCTCCCACAACAATCACGCAGCCCACAATGGCCGCGAACAGGAGTGTCCTGCGCCGCCCCTCGGCAGTGCTTCCGGTCCCATTCGCATCGCCTGATCCCGCAGCTTCGGCAGGCTGGGACGCACTCGATTGCTGCATTTGGTCAACCGCCATGGCTATTGGCTCCTCAAAAGATCGCGCATGATTTTTTCGGCCTGGCCGATGGCGCGGGCCACGCTGGCCTTGGCGAGGTTGTGCGCGTGCAAATTGGCAATATAGTCGGACTCGGCGCTCGCGACCACTTCCTGCGCCTGCGTCACTTCAACCGTATCCGCGACTCCGGATGCGAACCGGTCCATCGACTGGGACAGTTCGTCCTTGGCAAGTTCGCGGCGGCTTTGCGCGACGCGCATCAGTTCCGCGGCGGCGTTCAGGTCCAGGTATGCGTTCCTTACGTCAGCTTCGACGCGCGAACGCGTGCTTTCGTATTCGGCGCGCCGCTGCTTCAGCGTGGCGTCCGCCGCGATGATGTCTCCCCCCGAATGCCCTCCAGCCCAAATAGGAAACAGGAGCTGCCCGCTCACGGAGAACGTTCCGTGAGAATTAGGCGGGTTGATGCCAATCACGCCGTAATCGGCCACGATGCCAAGCGTGGGAAATCGCTCCGCCACGGCCGCTTTGCGGGCGAATTCGGCGGCGCGCCATTGCGCTTCCGAGGCTTTCAGGTCGGAGCGGTTTTGCGAAGCCATGATGAGCGCCTGATCGAGCGTTATATTTTCAAGCGGCGCGTAGGGTATTTTATCCGCGAGAATAAAAACCTGTCCGGGCGACAATCCAATGAGGCGCCCAAGCGCAATTTTCTGTTTTTCGTAATTTGCCTGCTCCTCCGTCAGCCGCTGCTCTTGTGTTTGCAGTTCCACCTGGCTGCGCGTCATGTCGATTTTTGCGCTGAGGCCCGCCATGAAACGATCCGAGGCCTGCTGCGCAATAGCCTGGGCGCTTGCCACTTGCACCCTGACCGAATCGACCCGCGCCGATTCCGCAAGCACTTGCAGGTAGGCCGCCGTCACCACATAGACCACGATTTCCCGCGCATCCGCCGCCGAAAAGTCGGCCGCGCGCTGCCCCTCGCGGGAAGATTGATAGGAGCGGATCGATTGCATATCGGCAACGCGCTGCGTCAGGTAAGCGCGCAAATCGAAATAGTTGAACGGCCCCACGATATTCGGAAAGTTAATACCCAAGCTCGGAGGGAATTTGAGCTTGAAGCCATAGGAGGCAAAATCGATTTGCTGCACGTCCTCGCGAAGGCCGCCGGACAGGTTGGGAAACAGCTCGCTTCGCACGGCGATGCCCTCGCCTTTGGCCCGTTGCGAGTCCTGCTGCGAGGCAATCGCACCCAAGTTATAGTGGAGCCCCATTTTCAGGGCTTCGTCCAAGGACAGAGAGATCGTCTGATCGGTGGGAGGCCCTGAACTCGCGCTGCCTTGAAATGCGCCGGTCTGCGCCCAGCCAGTAACGGCCACGGCCAATATACCGACCATCGGAAAAAGGAAACGAAACCAGAAAATTCGCACAGGAACCGCTCGATTCTTCGGGATCTAAGTGCCGCGCCTGCCACGCCAGGTATTCCCTATACAATCCCTAAAAATTATAAGGGAGAGGCAAGGCGGATCGTCCGATCCCGCAATTAATGCTTGCATGGCCGATGACACCCAAGTAAGATACATACACGTATGTATTCTGTCAAGACAGGGGTTCCGGGAGCATGAGGGCTATTTCCCTGCTCACAGGCAAGAAGAGCCGCGCGCGCGTCTCCCCGCCCGCCCGATCCCGCACGCCCCAAGCCGAGCGCACCCGGGCGACCCGCCGGAAACTGCTGGACGCCGCCAAGCGCATCTTCGCCCAGGATGGCTTTGAAGCGGCTCGCCTGGAAGACATCGCGGCCCGCGCCGGTTACACGCGCGGCGCGTTCTACGCCAACTTCAAAAGTAAGGAAGACATTTTCTTCGCGCTGTTCGACGAATGGGTGCGGGAGCGAATCGAATCCTTTACCGACGCTCTACGCCGCCACTCCGATCCCGTCGAAAAACTCGCGGCGGTGCGAACGCATTACGCGAAAGTTGCCACGGATCGCCGCCAGGTTCTGATCTCCATGGAATTCAAGCTGTTTGCCATGCGCCACCCCGAGGCTCATGCCCGCCTGCGCAGCAGGCACCGCCGCATTCGGGCGTCGTTCGGCGAGCTGTTTTCCGAATTAATGGGCGCGCTCGGCAAAAACCTTCCCATTGCGGAAGTGGCGACCTCCGCCTGCCTGGGAGCGGTTGCGCAAGGTTTGCTTCTTGAACACTTACTGGACCCCAAGACGCTGACCGACGGCGACGTCCGCGACGTACTGGGCCTTTTTTTCGATTCGATCTTTCAGGCCGTGCCCCCAGAGGCTGGATCTGGAACGTCCGGACACCTCAAGGAAATAAGTTTGTAACGGACTTTTGCGCTCCCGCATCTATTAGATAGTACGGAAGATGCCGCCTGGCGAGTTTTCCGGGCGGCACGGTTCGCGGAAAGAAAAACGCGGTCCGGAATCGAACTTCAGATTCGCCAGCGAAGACCGGATTTCTTGGGCGAGAAATCGGCCTGCACATGCACTCGCTGGTACAGCAATAACGGGAACGGCGGTTGTCTCGCTGCTAACCGGCGTCACTTGGCCAAGGAGTTAGGAGTCCGGTATGTGGATTGTTCGCTTAGCCCTGCGCAGGCCTTACACCTTTGTGGTGATGGCTTTGGTCATTCTGATTGTCGGGACCCTGGCCCTGTACTCGACTCCCACGGATATTTTCCCGAGCATCGACATTCCGGTCATCAGCGTCGTGTTTCAGTATGGCGGCCTTTCGGCCGAGGAAATGTCCCAGCGGATTGTCATCGGTTTCGAGCGCGGGCTCACCGCAACGGTCAACGATATCGAGCATATCGAATCGCAATCCCTGAACGGGCTTGGCGTCATCAAGATTTTTTTCCATCCCAATGCGCACATTGAGCTGGCGATGGCACAGGTCACGGCGGTGGGGCAATCCGCCATCAAGCAGGATCCGCCGGGAACGACTCCGCCATTTATCCTGGTCTACAACGCCTCATCGGTTCCGATCCTGCAACTCGCGCTTTCCGGAAAAGGCCTGTCCGAGCAGCAGTTGAATGACATGGCGGCGAATTTCCTGCGCACGCAGCTCGCGACCGTGCAAGGCGCCGTCTTCCCGAATCCGTACGGAGGCAAGCAGCGCCAGATTCAGGTGGACCTGAATATTGCCGCGCTCCAGGCCAAAGGGCTCTCTCCGAACGACGTCGTCAACGCGATCGGAAATCAAAACCTGATCCTGCCCGCCGGCACGGTAAAAATCGGTACGATAGAAAACGACGTCGACATGAACGGCAGCCCCAAAAGCATGGAGGAAATGAACGACCTGCCGATTAAGACCGTGGGCACGAACACGATCTACATCCGGGATGTTGCGCACGTCCGCGACGGCAATCCCCCGCAGACTAATATTGTCCTCGTCGATGGACAAAGGGCCGCACTCATGACCGTCATGAAGTCGGGAAGCGCCTCGACCCTGGACGTCATCAGCAAGATCAAGGAACGCTTGCCCACCGCGCTCGCGGTCCTTCCCCCGGAGTTCCGTGCCCGCCCCATCGCCGACCAATCGGTGTTCGTGCGCGCCTCGGTCGATGGAGTCGTCCGGGAAGCGGTGATTGCCGCATGTCTCACCGGATTCATGATTCTGGTTTTCCTGGGAAGCTGGCGCAGCACCATGATTATCGCCGTTTCGATTCCCCTTTCGATTCTCGCGTCGATCATCACGCTGAGCGCCATCGGGCAGACCGTCAACATTATGACGTTGGGCGGCCTGGCGCTCGCCGTAGGCATTCTGGTGGACGACGCCACGGTGGAAATCGAAAACATCAATCGAAATCTCGCCCAGGGAAAAGAAATTATTCAGGCGATTCTGGACGGCGCGCAGCAGATTGCCGTGCCCGCGTTCGTGTCCACGCTTTCCATTTGCATCGTGTTTGTGCCCATGTTCTTCCTGACGGGCGTGGCGCGGTATTTATTCGTGCCGCTGGCGGAAGCCGTGGTGTTCGCGATGCTGGCGTCTTACCTACTCTCGCGCACGCTGGTGCCGACGATGGCCAGGTTTCTGCTGAAGGCGCATGAGGAAGAATCGGTGGAAAAGTCCCTCGCCAGCGGAAATCCGTTCGTTCGTTTGCAGGGACACTTCGAGGGGCTATTCGAACACTTTCGAGACTCCTATCGCGAGATTCTGCAACGCTGCCTTGCGCACCGGGTGATGTTTCCGCTCGGCTTCCTGGCGGTTTGCATCTGCTCCTTCGCATTATTTCCATGGCTTGGCCAGGATTTCTTCCCGAGCGTCGACGCCGGGCAAATCAAGCTGCATCTCCGCGCGCCGACGGCCACGCGCATCGAGGAAACAGCTGCACTGTGCAGCAACGTCGAGCGCTTGATCCATGAGCAAATTCCAGCCAACGAAATTGAAAGCGTGATCGACAATATCGGACTTCCCTACAGCGCATTCAACTACGCCTACAGCACCTCGGCGCCGATCGGCCCGGAAGACGCCGACATCATGATCTCCCTGTCCCCGAAGCACCGCCCGACGGACGAGTACATTCACGATCTGCGCCTGAAGCTCGCGAAGGAATTTCCGGGCATCATGTTCTACTTTCCGCCCGCGGATATCGTCAGCCAAATCCTGAATTTCGGTCTCCCTGCCCCGATTGATATTCAAATCATGGGGCGCGACGTGGAGGGAAATCGCCAGTTTGCAAACAATCTGTTGCCGCAGTTGACCACGGTCACGGGCATTGCCGACGTGCGAATTCAGCAGCCCTTCAACCAGCCCAAGTTGCACATCAATGTGGACCGCACAAAAGCGATGCAGGCAGGTTTCTCGCAAAAAGACGTTGCCGGCAACCTACTGGTTTCCTTGAGCGGCAGTTTTCAGACCGCGCCTTCTTTCTGGCTCGATCCCAAGTCGGGAGTCAGCTACATTGTCGCGACGGAAGCGCCGCAGTATGAATTCCAATCCTTGCAGGACCTTGAGAATATCCCGGTAACCGGCGCCAGCGGCAGCGATCACACTCGCTGGCAAACACTCGCCAGCCTGGGCAACGTCTCTCGCGGCGTGGGAATGGGAGTCGTGTCCCACTACGACGCGCAGACGATGATCGACATCTTTGGATCGACGCAGGGACGCGATCTCGGCGGCGTCGCAAAAGACGTCGGCGCGATCATCGACCGGAATCGCAGTCATCTTCCCCGCGGCACTCAACTGTTTATTCGGGGCCAGATCGAAACGATGCGCACTTCGTTCATCGGCCTACTGGCAGGCCTGGGATTCGCGGTCCTTTTGATTTATCTGTTGATCGTGATCAATTTCCAATCCTGGCTCGACCCGTTCATCATCATTTCCGCGTTGCCGGCGGCACTGGCCGGGATCGTGTGGATGCTGTTCATCACGCATACAACGATCAGCGTGCCCGCGCTGACCGGCTCGATCATGTGCATGGGCGTGGCCACGGCCAACAGCATCCTGGTGGTCAGCTTCGCAAAAGAAAAAATCCAGGAAGGTCTCGATCCGATTCACGCCGCGGAAGAAGCCGGCTTTACTCGTTTTCGGCCCGTCATCATGACGGCCCTGGCCATGATCATTGGCATGTTGCCGATGGCGATCGGCCTCGGTGAGGGCGGCGAGCAAAACGCGCCCCTTGGCCGGGCGGTCATCGGCGGCCTGTTATTTGCGACGGTCGCAACGCTTCTGTTTGTGCCGTCGGTCTACAGCCTGATTCACGGGGCACGCAAGAACTTCGGCAAATCCGCCATAATTGAAATACCGGGCGAATAGTCTTGGCCAATTTTTCGGAGGATCAGATGGGGGTTGTTTCTAATCAGCGGGACCAGGCAGAGACGCCGGCCAGCGAACGCGCGCACTACAGCGGCCCGTCTTCGTCGGGCGGCGGAGCAATGCGCGCCGTTTTGCTTCTGATCATGGTGGCTGCCATCGCCGTGGTTGTAATCTGGGGAATTTCTAGCCGCCACAAGGCCAATGCGCAACTCTCCCAGGAAACGCAAGAGCTGGCAGTCCCGGCGGTCTCCACCATTCACCCAAAGCCAGGGGCACCTCAGCAGGAAATTGTCCTTCCCGGCGACATGCAGCCGTTTACGGACGCGCCGATCTTTGCCCGCACCAGCGGTTACCTGAAGAAGTGGTACGTGGACATTGGCGCGAGTGTCAAAGCGGGGCAAGTGCTCGCAGAAATCGATTCGCCCGAAGTGGATCAGCAATTGCAAGCAGCGCGCGCCGACCTTGCAACGGCCCAGGCCAATCTGAGCCTCGCGGAAATCACCTCGACACGCTACAAGGATTTGCTGAAGACCGACTCCGTCGCACAGCAGGACGTCGACAACGCCAACGGAAACTACGAGGCTCGCAGAACCACCGTCGAATCGGCCCAGGCCAATGTGAAGCGCCTGCAAGACATGCAATCCTTCGAAAAAGTTTACGCTCCCTTCGACGGCGTAATCACCGCGCGCAATACGGATATCGGCCAGTTGATCGATTCCGGGAGCGGTGGCACGTCTCACGAGCTATTTCACATTGCGGCCGTGAATCCCTTGCGCGTCTACATCAATGTCCCGCAACTCAATTCGCCGTTGATCCGGCCGGGGTTGCGCGCGGATTTAATTCTCGCCGAATTCCCCGGCAGGCGATTTGAAGGCACGGTCGCCAGAAGTTCCGGAGCCATTGACAACACGACGCGGACATTGCTCACCGAAGTCGACGTCGATAATTCCTCCCGCCTGCTGAAGCCGGGAAGCTACGTCGAAGTTCATCTGAAGCTGCCTTCGCCAGTAAATACGTTCACGCTCCCGGTGAGTACCCTGATTTTCAAAGCCTCGGGCTTGCAAGTGGCGATTGTGAAAAATGGGAAGACACTTGCCCTGGTCCCGGTTATACCGGGACGGGATTTCGGAACGGACATCGAAATCATCGCGGGACTCAAGGGCGATGAGTCGGTCGTCATGAACCCATCCGATTCGCTAACCGAAGGCACGGTGGTCCGCCTGGCCGACACCTCGGCGCCTGCGCAGAGGAAACCGTAATGGCCCGAACGAACGGAAATTCACCGTCATTTCATTCTGGAAATTCTCCGCGCGGGCGAGTGTCTCCGCTTCTCTTCCTGGGACTTCTCCTCGTCGGCGGCTGCTCCGTTGGCCCAAAGTATTCAAAGCCCACGGCGCAAATTCCGCCCTCGTACAAGGCGGATGGAACCTGGAAAACGGCGCAGCCCGGCGAACTCGTGCAAAAAGGAAACTGGTGGGAGATTTTTCAGGATCCCCAGTTGAATACGCTGGAAGAAAAATTAACCGTCTCCAACCAATCGCTGCGAGCAGCCGTGGATCGCTTCCAGGAAGCGCGTGACGCTCTGCGCGCCACACGCTCGTCCCTGTTTCCGTTCGTCACGGCCGGCGTGACGCCGTCCCGCCAGCGCCAGTCTCAAAAAAAAGCCCTGTTCGGCGCGACTTCTCCCGTCAATTATTCGGATTTCATGCTTCAGGGGGATGTCTCGTACGAGATTGACGCCTGGGGAAGCGTCCGGAAGACCGTGGAGTCGAGCCGCGAACTGGCGCAGGCCTCGGCCGCGGATTTGGAAACAATTCGCCTCAGCCTGCACGCCGAACTGGCGCTGGATTACCTGACCCTGCGCGGACTGGATGAGCAAAAGCGGCTTTTCGATAGCAATGTTGCCGCTTTTGAAAAGGCCGTTAAACTTACCGAGGACCGCTTTCAGGGCGGCCTCTCCTCGCGCGAAGACGTGGAACTGGCCACGACGCAGCTCGAACAAACGCGCGCCCAGGACATCGACATTACTTCAGCGCGCGACCAATACGAGCACGCCGTCGCGGTCCTCATCGGACAGCCGGCTTCCTCGTTCCATTTGGATCCCGCACCATTGCCTGCAACTCCACCGGTGCCTCCTCCCGGATTGCCATCCGAATTGCTCGAACGCCGCCCAGACATTGCGAGCGCGGAAAGACGGGTCGCCTCGGCCAACGAACAGGTTGGAATCGCGCGCGCCGCTTTTTTCCCAACAATTATGTTGGGGCTCGTGGGAGGATTCGAGAGCGGCCATTTCACAAATTGGCTGACCGGGCCGAGCGCGCTCTGGTCCATCGGCGGCTCTGCGGCGGAAACCGTTTTCGATGCGGGGCGAAGGCGTGCGGTTTCCGATCAGGCCATTGCCACTTACGACGAAATGATCGCGGATTATCAACAAACCACGCTCATTGCGTTTCAACAGGTGGAGGATTCCCTCTCCGACCTTCGCGTTCTCGACGAAGAAGCCAGGACGCAGGATGCCGCGGTCGCGGCCGCGAACCGCGCGCTCGATCAATCCACCAACCGCTATAAGGGCGGCCTCGATACCTATCTGACGGTGATCACCGCGCAGAGCGCCGCGCTCGCAAACGAACGAACCTCCGTAAGCCTTCTAACGCGCCGCTTGACATCCACCGTCCTCCTGGTGAAATCTCTCGGGGGCGGCTGGGATGTCTCCCAACTCCCTGCCGTAAATTAGAAACGCATCTGGCTCCGTTGACGTCCTAAGTTCCGATATTGGATTTGCTGTAGCCCGCCTCTATAGAGGCGGGGCTTTTCCCCGCAATTGGCGGAAAACCCTCGCCTCTGAAGAGGCGAGCTACAATTCCAGTGACGATCGACATTTTCGGCATCGCCAAGAATGTAAATCGGGCCAACACATTTGTAATTTTCAGACACCAAACGACGCACTCGGAATCGAGGGAAAAACCATGCGGAAAACTGGCGCGGAAATTCCGCGGCTTGCTGCACTGCTATTGGTCCTTTCCACTATATTCACACTCACGAACGCCGCGGCAGGCGCCTATCATGCGATCAAGAAAATTCCCATTCCTGGCGATGGCGGATGGGATTACGTCGCGGCCGATAGCGATGCCCGCCGGCTGTACGTTTCTCACGACACCGAAATCGTCGTCCTGGACCTGGATTCCGGTGCAGTCGTCGGAAAAATCGCGGGCGGGCCGGACATGCACGGCGCGGCAATCGCTTCGGAATTTGGACGAGGCTTTATCAGCGAAAGCAATCCCGGCTCCGTCGTAATTTTCGATCTCAAAACGCTCGCGAAGATCGGCGAAGTGCGCGTGGGGGACGATCCGAACGGAATCATCTACGATCCCGAGACAAAGCGCATTTTTACCGCCGATCGCGGCAGCAAGCGCCTCACCGCAATCGATGCGAAGACCGGAAAGATCGCCGGCACCATCGAAAACCTTGGCGGGAGAACCGAACACCTTGCCTCCGACAACGCGGGGCACATCTTCCTGAACATGCAGGATCGCAACACGGTCCTGAAGCTCGATGCCGTGGATTTGAAAGTGCTGGAAACATGGCCCGTCGCGCCATGCCAGGGGCCGAGCAGCATGGACATGGATCGGGAACATGCGCGCATCTTCATCGGATGCCGCGGCGGCCTGATGATTGTGGTGGATGCCACTACCGGAAAAATTGTCGCTTCGAATCCGATTGGGGAAGGCGTTGACGCCGCCGAATTCGATCCAAAAGCGGGCCTGGTGTATTTTTCCACAGGCGCCGACGGCGCTCTCTGGATTTTTCGGGAAGAATCACCGAACCAATACACGCTTGTCGAAAACGCAAAAACACAGGCGGGTGCGCGTACGATGGCCCTCGATCGGAAAACCGGACGCGTCTATCTCGCGGTCGCGGATTTGGGGCAGCGTCCCGCTCCGACTCCGGAAAACCCGCGCCCAAGACCTCCGGTGATTCCCGGCACGTTTTCGGTGCTCGTCCTCGGGCAATAACAATACATTTGCCGGTCCTCTAACCCCTTCTTCGCAAATGATATTGCATTCTAATTGTTCCGATTCTTATCGCCGCCACCGTGCGTTGCATTGCACCGCAAGCACGTCGTCGGTGGCTCCGCGTTATCCAGCAAGGTTATGGACGGGCTTGAGCGTCTTCAAATAGGCAAAAATGGCTTTCAGATCTTCGTCCGTCATGCCGCCATAATGGCGCCAGGGCATGATCTGATTTAATGGCCGCTGACCGACATATCCAGTTCGAATCGCCTGCAGGAACAAGATTTCGTTGTAGTACGGGATGCCTGACGGATCGGGAGTCAGATTCGCGCTGACAACTCTGCCCCAAGGACCTTCAAAGATTTGCCCGCCTGACATATCCATATTGGGAATGGGATTGCCGTGGTCCACCGGCGTGTGGCAGTCTCTGCAACCTGAAATGGTTACGAGGAAAACGCCACGCTTTACCGGATCGGAAATATCGGGCGGGGGCACGGGATCGGTGATTGGCTCGGGAGTGCTCCGCATCAGATATTTCAAGGGGAAAATAATTGCCGTTTTTGGAAGGGGATTTCGAACAGGCGGCAGCGACCGCAAGAAGACGATGATGGAAGCCAGATCCTCGTCCGGCAAATGCCGGTATCCTTCGTAGGGCATCATCGGAAATAACGCGCGGCCATCGTGTCCAATTCCCTCGCGAATTGCTCTGGCCAGTGCGTCGTCGCTCCACGTGCCGGTTCCGGTCTCCGGATCGGGCGTGAGATTGGGCGCTACGACAGTGCCGGGTAAACCCTTCAATGATGCAAAATCCTGGCCTGCGCCCTCCATGCCAAGAGGAATTGGAGCATCGTGCTTGGTCCATTCGTGCGGGGAATGGCAGTCCGCGCACGCAGCTTCATTTTCCACGATGTATTTTCCGCGCGCCCAGCGCTCGGGAGTTCGTTCGAACACTCGATTGGTCAGCGGGCGCGAGCGCGGACCAAGGATCGGGCGCCATCCAATCGTCAACGTAATTCCCACGGCAAGCAAGGCCGCGATACACAATACACTCACAAGAGATATCTTTAAGAACCGCTTCATACTTACCTCGGAAAGTACGGTCAGATTTTATTCGATCTCGGCAAGGCGCCGGACATGGCGTCCACCCTCGAACGGCGTCGCCAGCCAAACTTTTACAATTTCCAAGGCCAAGTCCTCGGGAATCATCCTCTGGCCGAGCGAGAGTACGTTACTGTCATTGTGTTCCCGTGCCAGCCGCGCCGTTTCCAGATTCCAGCAGAGTGCGCATCTCACGCCACGCACTTTGTTGGCAACCATCGCTTCGCCGTTCCCCGATCCGCCGAGCACGATGCCGCGCTCGAACTCGCCACGAGCCACTGCCTCCGCCGTGGGACGGATGAACAACGGATAGTCGACCGGCTCGGCGCTGAATGTGCCGAAATCCCTGACTTCGTGCCCGAGCGAAGTCAAAAGTTCCTTTATTTTTTCTTTGTATTCAAATCCGGCGTGATCGGAACCGATGGCGATTTTCAAGTGCCTCAGCATAGGACGCGGGAAATTGCGTTGTCAAGCGGGCGCGAGGCGCGGAGTCGCTTTTCAGCAACAACACTTTTCATTCACTTCACGCGTCCCAACTGGTAATTCAAATTGGCCGTCTGGCTTTCGTAGTCGTACTGCGCGCTGACTTGCTCGATCTGCGCCTCGGTCAAGCTAAGCTGCGCCTGGCTGAGTTCAATGATCGAGCTTAAACCCAGTCCGTACCGAGCTTTCGCCAGATCGAAAGCCTGCGTGGTTTCGGCCAAAAGCTGTTCGGTGAGCGAAAGGCGCTGGTAGGCGGAAACAACATTAAGCCAGGAGGTACGCACATCCTGGGCGATGCGATTCCGAAGATCGCGAAGAAACTGCTCCTGCGCTCGCGCTCGCGCGGTTGCTTCCGTGTGCTCGGCATTGAAGAGACGTCCGTTAAAAATGGGGACGTTGACGTTGAATCCTGCCGCGGCGTAACGGCTGGGCAAGGGATCTTGCCGATAGGGGACCAGGCCAGTCACTCCGACGGCCGAAATCGTGGGAAACCAAAGATCGCGCTCCGCTGTGGCGTAGCTTTGCGCCGATCGCACGTCCAAACCCTGACTGATGATTTCCGGGCGATTTTGCAATGCTTCGGCGATAAGCGGCGAAACGTCGGAAGGAGGGATTCCCGGCAAGGGTTCGCCGGCAAGCTGAAATGTCCGCTGATCCGAATAGCCCATCGCATCCGAAAGCTGCGCATACGAAGACTGCAAATCGTTTTGCGTCTGAACCAGCAGAAGCTGCGCTCTCGCCAAATCCACGTTCGCAAAGCTCACATCCAATCCGGACTTGAGGTTGCTCTTGGCCAGGGCGCTCACCTGATCCGCAACCAACTGGCGATCCTTCACGGTATCCTCGGCGACTCGAAGAACAGACTCGGCCTTCATGACGGCAAAGTACGAAAGGTTGACGCTCAGCAACACGTCGGCGCGCGTGGTGACCACGTTCTCCTGCTCGGCTTGCGCATGGAAGCGCGAACTTTTGGATAGCTCGTGCGTGCGGCCAAAATCCGTTACGAGCTGGCTCACGGAAACTCCATCGGCAAACTTATCGTACACGGATGGACTGTTGAGGCCACCTGCGGCAATGCGGCTATTGCTTTCCGCTTTCACCCCGGTCACAGCGCCGTCCGCCTGCGGATAATAAGCGGATTGAACTTCCTTCACTTGCGCGGCGGCCGCCGAAGCCAGTTGCGTGGCCGCCTGAATCCTTGGATGGTTCTGGATTGCGATGCCCTCCGCCTCCGCCAGCGTCAAATGCGTGGTTTGACTTTGCGCCTGCGTTTGAGCAGGCGGCGGAGTTTGCGCCCCGCAGGGAACAGCGGCAAGAGCAGCGCCAGAGAAAACAACGAAGAGCGACAGCCGAAAAGTACCCCGCATTACCGTGCCTCCTCTATGGCCGGAACGCTCGCCAAATTTTCGCGGTGCCGATAGATCAACAGGTACGCCGCGGGCACCACAAAAATGGTGAGCAGGATGGACGAAATTAGTCCGCCGATAATGACCAGCGCCAGAGGCGCATAAGCTTCGCTGCCCGTTTCCAGTTTGAGGGCCATCGGCAAAAGTCCGACGATGGTGGCCAGCGAAGTCATCAGGATCGGGCGCAGACGGATGCGGCAAGCGTCCGCAACGGCTTCGACAACGCTATGCCCCTCGCTGCGGAGCACATTGGCGAAGTCCACGATCAGAATGCTGTTCGATACGACCATCCCTTGAAGCATCACGATTCCCATGAGCGACTGAATGTTCAACGTCGTGCCCGTCACGGCCAGCGAGATGACCACACCCACAAGCCCTGTGGGAACGGCCAGCACGATCAGAAACGGATCGATGAACGACGAGAATTGCGCCACGAGAATCAGATATACCAGCAGAATGGCGAGCAGCAGGCCCAGCCCGAAACTCCGGAAGGAGTTCTGCATCGTGACGATCAGCCCGCGCACGTTGATGCGCAGGTTCGGTGGAAGTTTAGTGCTGGCGATAATTTTGGAAATGGCCGCGGCCGGTTTCCCGATGTCTTCCGCCGCGGGAGCCACGTAAACATCCACCGCTCGTTGCAGTTGATAATGGTCCACTTCCGTGGGGGACTGGACAACGCTCACATCGGCGACCTGATTCAAGTACGTAGGAAGCTTCAAGCCGGAGCCGCGCAGCGGCATGGCCTTCAAATCCTCGATCGAATGCAGCTGATTTTCCGGATATTGCACGGTCACAAAATAATTGTTCCCGCTTTTCGGGTCCACCCAGTAACCGGGAGCGATCATCGCGTTGGACGTCAGCGAGGTGATGAGGTTGTCCACCACTTCCTGGGGACTCAGCCCCAGTTCACTGGCCCGCGCCCGGTTCACATTGACCTGCAACGCGGGATAATCCATGTCCTGAGGAATGTAAACATCCGAAATGCCGGGGATCTGGCGGAATTGGCGAGCAAGATCCTGGGCAATGCGCGCATCCGCATCGAGGTCCATTCCGCTCACCTGCACGTCGATTGGCGCGGGAGCGCCCTGGTTGAGCACGGCATCCACGAGGCCACCGGACTGAAAGTAGGTCCGCAATTCGGGAATTTGCGTGGCCACGCGCTTGCGAACTTCGCTCATATAGGCAAAGCTGCTGGCCTTGTGGTCTTCCTTCAATCCCACTTGAAGAAACGCCGTGTGCATGCCGGCGTTGGGTGTGAACAGCGCGGAAAAATCCGGTGTCAGTCCGACATTGGAAACCGTGGTTTCCAGTTCCCCCGGCGGAACGACCTGCCGCACGATCTTTTCCACGCGATTTACATATTCGTCGGTCAGCTCAATTCGCGTACCCGTCGGAGCTTTCACATTGACGACAAACTGGCCGGCGTCTGTTTTCGGAAAAAACGACACGCCGATTAACGGAACCAACAGAAAGCTCAGAAAGAACAATCCCAGGAATCCGGCAAGGACCGTCACCGGGGCATCCAGCGCCCTCCGCACCCATTTTTCGTAAACGTCGAGCAACCGCTCGAATTTTGTGTTGAACCCGGCATGAAATCTCGCTCCCCAGGATTTTCCCCTTTCATCTTCGCCCTCCGCGTGCGAATGGATAGCTTTAAGGTACCTCGCGCAGAACAGTGGCACGACGGTCACCGCGTCAAAGTACGACGCGAAGAGAGCGAGCACAACACCGAGCGCCAGCGCGCCGAACAGATACGAACTCACGCCAAACAGGAACGTGACGGGAAAAAACACGACCACCGCCACCAGCATGATGGCCAGAACGGCGAGCGCGACTTCGTTGGTTCCATTGACGGCCGCCACGGCCGGATCCTCACCCATCTCCAGGTGGCGATGGATGTTTTCGATCACCACCACGGAGTCGTCAATCAGTCGCGAAAACGCCAGCGCCAGTCCGCTCAGCACCATGGCATCAATGGATTTGCCCATGCTGTGCAGGATGAAAAATGTGATGAACACCGAAATCGGAATGGAAAGGAAAACAGCCAGCGTGGCGCGAAAACTCCCAAGGAAAACCAGAATCATCAAACCAGTGAGAAAAATGCCGACTGCACCTTCGCGCAGCACCGTGGAAATGGCTTCCTTGACGAACACGGATTGATCGAAGGTGACAAGCGTATGGAGCTGCGCCGGGATGTCGCGCAGGTTCTTGATGGCGGCCCTGATTCCATCCACCACGGCGATCGTGTTGGTGTCCCCTCCCTGTTTCTGAATCGTCACATATGCGGACTTCTCGCCATTGACCCGGACGATGTTGTATTGCTGGGCGGAGCCGTCCACAGCCTTGCCGACGTCCGAAATAAAAACGGATTTCTCGCCCTCGGTCTTGAGGGGAATCTCATTGAGGTCCTTCGGGTCCGCAACCTGCGCGTTGGTATAGATGTTGTAATCGATCGGGCCGAGACGCACGTCGCCGGCGGGAAGAATCGAGTTGGAAGAATTTGTGGCGCGAACCACGTCCATCGGGCTCAACTGGTGAGCCTGTAACTTGAGCGGGTCCACATAGACCATGATTTGCCGGGTTTTGCCGCCGAAGGGCGTTGGGATGGTTGCGCCGGGAACGCCCGCGATCTGGTTGCGAATCGTGTAGCGCAATATATCTTGCAGTTGAGTTTCGTTAAATCCTTCTCCATTCACGGTCAACAAGCATACCGGCAGGCTGGAAGCGTCCACCTTGAGCACAACCGGCGGCTGGGTCCCCTGAGGAAGCCTCCGCATGACGGCCAGGGCCAGGTTGGAAATTTGCGTGACGTCCGCATCCGCATCCGTGCCGGGCTGAAAATAAACTTTGATCAAACTGACGCCGGGTAGCGACCGCGACTCCATGTGGTCCACTCCGCCCGCCAGCGTGAAGAATCGCTCAAACACATCCGTGATGTCGGCTTCGATCTGCTGGGGAGGCATGCCGTTGTAAAAGGTCGCGGCAAGGACGACGGGAATCTTGATGGGAGGAAACATATCCACCGGCATGCGGGCCAGGCTGGTTACTCCCAGGACGACCACGAACAGGCAAACCACGATAATCAGGTAAGGATGTCGGACAGCGAATGATGGCATGCAGGTCTCCTATTCCATGTGCGACGGCACGACGAGCTTGGGCGCGACGAGTTCGCCCTGCCGGTACTGCCCCAGGCTTCCATAAATCACGGTCTCGTTTTCCTGCAGGCCGGAAGTGATTTCGACATCGGTTGCAGATTCGAGTCCGACCGCTACGTCGCGCCTTTCCAACTTGTTTCCAGATCCCACAACCATCACGATTCCCTTCCCTTCGCCCTCCTCCTGAAACGCCTGCATCGGCACGGTCAGTACTTTCGAGTCCGTGCGAAGCGGAATTTTTACGGAGGCATACATTCCGGGTACGAGTTCGTATTTGGGATTGGGCACGTCCACTTCCGTGTGCATCGTCCGCGTGTTCGTGTCAATCTGATCGGAGAAGCGGATAATTTTCCCTTCAAATGTCCGGTTCATCCCGGAAACTACGACGGCCACGGGCTCGCCAATCTTTATGTTGGCAACAGCTCTTTCAGGAACGGGGATGACGAGGCGCAGCAGGCTGTTTTGCGACAGGCGGCAAAGCGCCGAATCGCCCTTGCTCGACGAAGTACCCGCCGGAAGCAGCGCGCCCGTGTAGGCGTAAATCTGCGTGATCACGCCGTCGAATGGCGCCGTCATGCGCGCGTAATCGAACATGGCCTGATCCTTGCCGAGCGTGGCTTTCGAAGCGAGTACAGCCTCCTCGGCCCCGGCGAGCGCCGCTTTCTGCGCGGACACACCCGCATCCGCTTCCATGTCCTTGCCCTTTGCCTCGTCGATTTCCTGTTGCGCGACAAGCTCCGGGCGCGACTTCTGCACGTCGGCCAGACGCGTATAGGAGAGGTGCGCGACCGTGTACGCCGATTGCGCGCGATTCAATTCCTCGCGCGCGCGCGTCAGTTCCTGGCCGCTGCGGCGGACGGAGGCTTCATCCTGCTGCAATTGCTGCTGCAGTTCGGGAATTTCCAGCGTTGCCAGGACTTGCCCCTGCTTGACGTGAGCGCCGTAGTCCACGTTCAGTTTCTGGATGTAGCCGGAAACTTTCGCGAACACGTCGACTTCCTGAAATGGCTGGAATTCCGAAGCGATCTCCAGGCTGTCCGCGATGTTTCCGCGAACCACTTTCACGACGGCGGCCGCTGGAGCGTTTGCCGGATCGTCGGCGGACGCCTTGCGTCCCTCGCCACAGCCCGTCAAACCCGAGGAAATAATCATGGACAATAAAACAATCGCATATACGTTGATGCGCCTCACGGAAACTCCTTTGCTGTCTCGGATCATGTTCTTAGCCTTTGGATTTCTTTCTCTTTGCGCCAAGAGCGGCCACTTCCGCCCGAAGTCTTTCCAGCGTAACGGAGCCGGATTTGGACAATTCAATAATTGCTCGCTCTTCCTCGATCATCTGCCGGGCAACGTCCGGAATCTTTTCGGCGATTTCCATTGGCACGGTCTGAACGCCGTGCCGGTCGCCATGCAGCAGATCGCCGGGCTGCACCTTCATGCGGGCAACCTCGACAGGGCCGCCGAAGTCGAAAACGTGGGCGAATGCGTGGGAAACCGCCAGATTTCCAGCAAACATCTGAAACTGGATCGCCCCCGCCGCTTCCACGTTGCGAACCGCTCCGTTTGTCACCACGCCAATGCATCCCAGCGCATGCAAAATGTTGGTGTGGACGTCGCCGATGAAGGAGCCCAGCCCAGGGTGAGCATCCATATCCTGGACGACAAGAATTCGCGGAGACGGAACACTCATCACGTGCTCCAGCCAGTCGTGCCGGTAGTAATAGCTGTCCCCTTCCATGGGCGGATCGGTAGTGCGGACGCGGACCGTGGCCGCGTAGCCGACCAACGGAGGCAAATCCTCAAAGACGCAATGAACTCTGGAATCGGTAAATCCCGCGTTACGCAAACGCACGCCAAACGTTTCGATGGCGTTTGCCACGCTGCAGGAACCCAATTGCCGCAACTTCTCCAGCAAAACTGGCTCCAAATGATTTGAGGACATCGCATCTCCTGACGTTGGTAGTCTCGGCACAAAATTCCTATGCGGCTCGAATCGACTCGCGTCCGTCGCGATTTGGTCCGCCCTATTTTCTTTTAACGGGAATCAACACAGGGACCTAGCCCTGCCAGCATTATGCGGAAGGTGGTGCACGCAGCGGGTGGTAGGAAAGAAAAAAAACGTCGTTTCCCGAAATCAGCGGTTCAGGCGGATGAGGAATTCTGGACGCAACCCTCCGCACGGTGATCCTCGATTCCACAAGGCACGGACCTAGCGCATCGCCGAACAGACATTTGAATGGAGCCGCGAATTTCGAGGAATGGCCCGCCGACATTTCCAGAACAGCCGCGCTTCCCACCGGCCCATTCTGAATTAATATGGGGAGAAAACTCCATTGGATAATACCGAGAACCAATACGACCGACAATATAAAGAGGCAAGCAATATATCGGCGATTTGTGGACGTCTTCTGATCCATTTGTGGCCACCGCAAATCCGGCGGGGCTATGCTGCTCCATTTAAGCTAACACCTTGCGAGAAACAGTGTCAAGAATTCAGCTCCAGTGCATGGTGACAGTTTGGAAACACCAGCGCCCATTTCCAATTCCTGGAAATGGGCGCCAGCGACAGCCTAAGGTTTCGATCTCACATATCCAACAGAGAAGGCCTTCTCATTTTGTCGCGGCTTTCGCCCCCGGCGCGTGCTCCCAGATGGGCAGCCATGTGCCGTCCTTATCGTCCGGCTTGTATTGTGGAGGGTCGGGATAGAATCCATGCCGATTCGGCATCTGGACTTCCATCAGACTGTTCTTATCCATGACGTCCGTCTCTTTGATGATGCCGCTCTTGGCGAGAATGAACGCAGTCAGAGCGTAGACGTTGTCGGACGTAAGTTTCCTTGGCATGGGCCATGCGGGCATGGCGCGCTGAATGAAATCGAAGAGAGTCGTCGAATAAGCCATATTGCTCGCGGGCGTTTTAATGGGCTGAGGACCGCTGAGTGTGCCCACGCCTCCGGTCAAACGCGCATACGGCCACTGGCCCACTCCGTCTTGTCCATGACACATGGCGCACTTGGCGGCAAAGAGCACGGCGCCTTCCTTGGCGGTTCCCTTTCCGATGGGGAGTTCCTTCCCATCCGGACCCACCAGGTTATCCCAGGTGCGCAGCTCTTCCGCCGTCGGCGGTCTCCCCACCTTATAGGTAGGAGTCTGCGCCAAGGCTGTGCCACATGCCACCAGAGCCATCACAGGAAGCAAAAACTTACGCCGGTAATTTGTATAAAGGTGCATAGGTCGCATCCTCCACGCTCCCATCTGTCTTTATGGTCCAGAATTGAATTGGATTATTGAGAAACTCCGAGCTCTTTGTGTCTGCCCACCATCGCAGGATTTCCGCGGCCGGTACGTGGGGTGTGACGTCATCGCCCCACAGTTTGGCGAGCCCCTCCATCGTCGATTGAATCTCACCGAACTCATTCGTGCAGCGGGACGCCATCACGGCTTCGGCCCCGTTCCAAGTCCACGGCAAGCGGAACCGTGTCCACGCTTTGCTGTATACGGGCGTCTGCAGAGTGGCATCGGTCCAGGTTCGCCCGCCATCGAGGGTTACTTCCACTCTGGAGATTTTGCCGCGACCGCACCAGGCAATGCCTGAAATCTCATAAACGCCGCTCCCCGGCAGCTTATGCGCGTCCGACGGGAAGGTGATCAGCGACTTCGGTCCTACTTGAGATTCATACCGGCTGGCCATGCCGCCGGGTTTCAAATTGGTGTAGGCGCTGATTTCCCGTTGCATTTGATAAGCTTTGTCCACCAGCTTGATACTATGCAGGTGCTTCACGCTGCAGACCCCTTGGAAACCTGGGCAGAATAACCTGATCGGATAACCCTGTTCGCGCCGTATGGCCTCGCCATTTTGGGCGTACGCAACAATTATGTCGTCCATAGCCTTGGCGACGGGAATGCTCTTGGCATGTAGTTCGGCATTCGGATCACCACCTTCCGCAACAAACCAGGTCGCCCCGTCGCGCAAGC
Organism: Acidobacteriota bacterium; assembly: GCA_003165465.1. Taxonomy (GTDB): domain Bacteria; phylum Acidobacteriota; class Terriglobia; order Acidiferrales; family UBA7541; genus Palsa-360. The sequence goes on along the minus strand of PLUM01000041.1, from coordinate 23,812 downwards.
CTACTTCCTTAAACAGCACGGAGAGTGGGACGCCGGTCCATTCACTGGTAGAGGTTCTTCCATGAACGCCTTGGATTACACTGACGTCTTTCCGCCCCTTCTTCAGGTCCTGCAACAAGGTCTTATAGTGCATCATGCCGCTGTTCCCCGTGCACTCCAGGAAGTGAACTCGCGATACCGAAGGCATGCGCTTCAAGTCGTCCATGGTGAAGACCGTGGGACGTTCCACCATGCCGTGAATGATCAGAGTGTGTTTGCTGGGATCGATATTGGGGATATGCATATCGCCTTGAACCAGATAATGAAGAGGCGCCGGCGTGATGATCCCAACGCTATCCTGCAGCGGAGTCAGAGTTCGCAAGCCCGTGGAGCCGAGTGTTCCTATGCTGGGTATGGCGATCGTTTTCTCGTAGCTGGAACGCCCGCCGTATACCAAGTCATTGATGTCTGGTTCGTCGGCTACCGTGCCCAGCTTGGTGTCAAGTTCACCCTTGATCAATCCAGGGGTCACGCTCGCAAGCGCCTTGCTACTCGCGAATGCAGCCATGCCGGCGAGAGCCGCGCCCTTCTTCAAAAATCCCCTGCGGTCGGATTGCTTGGAATTCATGGTGGGCTCCTCCTAAAGGAGTACTTCTTGCGACAGCTTATAAGACACCAATTCGGCATATTCAAACAGTGACGTATGTCTCACATGAGTGTGACGCAGGTCACATTTTGCGAAACCAGTGCGATCGCACGGCAACGGTCTTGTCATTTCACCGAAGCGTCCGCGCCTGGTTTCACTTGATCCCAATACGGTTGCCAGGAGCGATCCTTATCCGGCGCCGATTGTGGCGGATCGGGATAGAATCCATGACGATTCGGCATTTGGACTTCCACCAGACTGTTCTTATCCATGGAGTCGGTCTCTTTGATGATGCCGTTCTTATAAAGCAGAAAGGCTGTCAGCGCGTAGACTTCGTCCGGCTTGAGGGACCGGTCAGGGCTGGCGCCCTTCTCGTAAGGCCAGGGCGGCATGGCGCGGTTGATGAAGTCCCAAACCGTCGTCGCATACGGCATGTTGCTCCCTACGGTCTTAATCGGTTTAGGAGTGTTGAGCGAACCCACGCCGCCCACGAGACGCGGGTTCGGGAAGATGCCTTCTCCGTCTTTTCCATGGCAAAAAGAGCACTTGGCGGCATAGATCGGCGCGCCTTCCTTGGCGCTGCCCTTTCCGGGAGGGAGTTCCCTTCCGTCAGAACCCACAATATTATTCCCGCGCCGCATTTCTTCTTCCGTCGGCGTCCTCCCCACCTTATAGGTAGGAGACTGCGCCATGGCCGTGCCACACACGAGCAGAGCCATCACCGGAAGTAGAAAACCAGGCTTCGAAAATGTTGTTCGCCTCACCTTGAACGCTCCCTTCTTGCCTGCAATTTCTCTTGCTCGCCCATCTTCGGCGCTTTGTTGCCATATTCCGTTGTGCAGTTCGGCCAATCAAATTCCGGGATACGCTCCGCCCTCCGGATTGAGGGTGATGTACAGCGCATCGTGCACGGTTCCATCCGTTTTTATTCTCCAGGGCAGAATCGGATTGTTGAGGAACATCCCGACGGGCGCGGTCGCCCACCAGTGCATGATTTCATCGGACGAAATCTTCGGCTCTCTGGAATCGCCCCACAGTTGCGCGAGTTGCCTCATCGTCGGCTGAACCTCGTTGAATTCATTGGTGCAGCGGGCCATGATCACGGTTTCCCGGCCGTCCCAATTCCAGCCCAGGCGGAATCGCGTGTGCGCCTTCTTAAATACCGGCGTCTGCAGAACCGCGTCCTTCCAGGTTTTGGCGTTGTCGGTGCTGACCTCCACCCGCGTGATCGCGCCTCGACCGGACCAGGCCAGACCGGAAATTTCGTAAAAGCCGGGCCCGGACAACTTATGCGGGTCCGACGGGAAGGTAATTAAGGACTTCGGTCCGACTTGCGATTCGTACCAGGTCGCCATGCCATCCGGTTTGGTATTGGTGTAGCCGCTGATTTCCGGCTGGAGGTAGTACGCTTTGTCCACAAGCTTAATGTCTCTCAAAAACTTTATGTTGTTGACCCCTTGAAAACCGGGGACAACCAGCCTCAAGGGATAACCCTGTTCGCGCCGGATCGCCTCGCCATTTTGGCCGTACGCCACGATCACGTCGTCCATGGCCTTGGCGACGGGGAAGCTCTTCGCGCGTCCGGAAACATCCGCGCCTTGCGCAATCAGCCAGGTCGCCTCCGGTTTCAGACCGACTTCCTTGAGCAACAGGGAGAGGGGAACGCCGGTCCATTCACTGGTAGAGGTTCTTCCATGCATGGCTTGGATTAAAGCCATATCCTTCCTCCCCACACTCAAATCATGCAGGTAGGACTTGTAATGCATCACGCCGCTGTTTCCCGTGCACTCCAAAAAGTGAATTCGCGATACAGCCGGGAGGCGCTTCAATTCCTCCAGCGTGAAGACCGTCGGACGCTCCACCAAGCCGTGGATCATGAGCGTGTGCGTCCGGGGATCGATGTTCGGGATGTGCATATCGTGTTGAACTATGTAATGGAGAGAGGCGGGTGTGATGACTCCGATCGAATCCTGAAGCGGAGTCAGATTTCGCAGCCCTTGGCCGCCCAGCGCGCCCACCGTGTGCGCGCGTTCCGTGGTCTCGTACGAGGAACGCCCGCCGTATGCCAAATCCTCGATGTTGGGCTCTTCCGGCGTAACGCCCAGCTTGCTGCCGGGTTTGCCATCGTCGATCAAATTGGGTGTAACGCTCGCGAATGCTTTGCCATTGGCGAACGGCATCGCGCCCACGGCCAAACCGGCCAGCGCCGCGCTCTTCTTCAAAAATCCCCTGCGATCAGCCTTCCTCGAATTCATGGCGGGAACCTCCTGAGCTGGTAGTGCGCACGAAACCTACAAGCCGCTAAATTGTGCCTACACAAAAAAATGGGCCTGCCGGAACCACAGCAACCCCAGCACTTGCAAAACACGAACATCCTCGATGACATCTCTTGTATGGCAGCGCCAGGACAAAGACAGTGATCGACGTCACACGTCGCCGTGACCGCCGACACTCCTCTCTAGATCGGAGAGGGTTGAGGCTGAATTCCAGCGCGAAATCGCGTACCCTCATGGGATACGAAATGGGATACGAAACGCGTCTAAACATGGAACCAGGAAATCGGACGCAATGGCGGTGACTTGCGATGCTCGGAAACGTGCTCTTTGTCGAGGATGAAGAAGCGCTGCAAATGACCGTTGGCGACCGTCTGCGGAAGGAAGGCTACGCCGTCGAATATGCCTCCAATGGCGACGAGGGTTTCGAAAAAGCCACGCAGCTTCCCTTTGACCTGATCATTCTCGACGTCATGCTGCCCAAGCGAAGCGGGTTCGACGTGTGCAAGGGCATACGCGAAGCCGGACTCATCACTCCCATTCTTATGCTCACCGCCCACGGACAGACCAGCGACAAAGTCAGCGGCCTGAAAATCGGCGCGGACGATTACGTCACGAAACCGTTCAACATGCTGGAACTAATGGCGCGGGTCGAGGCGCTGATGCGGCGCGCGCCCATTCGCCCCCCGGCCCAGGCCGGCGCGCTCGATTTCGGATCGATTCATGTGAACCTTGTGGGAACGGAGGCCACGCGCGACGGAAAGCCCGTGAATCTTTCCGCGCGCGAATTTCAATTGCTCCGCTACTTCATCGAACATCGCGGGGCCACGCTTTCGCGCGACGAACTCTTGAGACAAGTGTGGGGCTACAGCGCGAACATGTATACGCGCACGGTGGACGTGCACGTCGCCAGCCTGCGCCAGAAACTGGAAGACGACCCGAAGCAGCCGCAATTTATTCTCACGGTGCAGGGACTCGGTTACAAGTTCAAGGCTTAGCCCGGCGAATCATGAAAATGCCCATCAAAGAACGCGAGTTCTCGACGGCCATCATCGTTGTCGCCGTGATCGTGGTGATCGTTTTGGGTGTGCTGCAATACCGCTGGAGCAATCAGGTCAGCGAAGCCACCAGCATACGGCTGGCCGACAGCCTGCAAATGTCCATGATCAACTGGCATCTGGATTTCTCCCGTGCCATCTCCGAAGTTTGCGTCGCGCTGCGCGTGGACCCGGACTCCAGCACGCCCGAGGAATGGGACCAGTACGCCCGAAGATACGCGGACTGGAAGAAAACCACGGCGAATCCGAATCTTGTTGCCGGGCTGTATATTTTGCGATTCGATGAAAGGCCCGACGCGCAAGTGTTGCGCCTCGCCCCTTCCGGATTGCGTTTCGAGCCGAGCGGCTGGCCCCCGAATTTCGGCGAACTGCGCGAAGATCTCCTGCAGGCTGCGTCCAAACCCGGCGCTATTCGATCGAATGCCTTAACTTCGCCGGAAACAAATGTCGAATTCGCGAACCGTTTCTATACGGGTGGGCCACTGGCAGGCTGGCAGTTCGAGCCGCGAATTCCCGCGCTCGTACGCTCCATTGCGCGCAGGGCGTCCGCCGGACACGAGCCTTCCGCGCGAAGCGCCGCGGACTGGATCGTGATCGCGCTGGACCAAAACGATATACGAAACAACATCCTTCCCGCCCTCGCCGAGCGATACTTCCGTGGCACCGAAGGACTCGATTATCAGGTTGCCGTAACCACGGACAGGAAATTTGGGCGCCCGCTATATTCCTCGGACGCGGGCTTTGGCAACGCGGAAATCGCCGATGCCGACGGAAACATGAATATCTTCGGCCGCTTGCGCGGCAATGGGCAGGGATCTCCGATTCGTATTTTTCATGCGCCATCCGAGGACAATGGGCCGGCGGCATCGGTCGCGGTCACGTGGTTTCCTCTTCTGCGCGATGCGGGCGCGGACCAGGACTGGCGCTTGATCGTGCGTCATCGCCGCGGTGGAGCCCTCGGCGCGTTTATTGCGGATTCGCGCCGCCGCGATTTGACGATCGGCTTTGGCGTGCTCTTCCTGCTGGTGATCAGCATGGCGATTCTGATTTTCACGAGCATGCGCGCGCAGAGGCTTGCCAAGCTGCAAATGGATTTCGTCACCGCGGTTTCTCACGAGTTGCGCACTCCCCTGACCGTCATCAGCTCGGCGGCTGAAAATATCGCGCACGGCGTCGTGGAGGGAAAATCGCAGCTCGAACAATACGGCTCCGTGATCGGCGCGCAGGCCAGAAAATTGTTCGAAATGGTCGAGCAAATCCTGCTGTTCGCCGCGATCAGCGAGGGCCAGCAGCGCTACAGCGTCCGCCCGCTCGAAGTGGCGGAAATTCTGGACGCCGCTCTTTCCGGCACCGCGGGACTCATTCGAACAGCGGGATTCCACGTGGAACAACAGATCGAGCCACATTTACCCCGGATCGCGGGCGATCTCCCGGCACTCTCCCAGTGCGTGCAGAATTTAATTACCAACGCGCTGAAATACGGCAACGAACAAAAATGGATGGGAATTCAGGCGCGGCTCACCGAACACGGACTGACGGGAAAAGAAATTCAGATTGGCGTCTCGGATCGCGGCATCGGAATCGCTTCCGAGGAACTGCCGCAAATCTTCGAACCGTTTTATCGCAGCCCTTCCGTGACCGCCGCACAAATTCATGGCACCGGCCTCGGCCTGCCCCTCGCCAAGAGCATCGTCGAAGCCATGAAAGGCCAAATCACGGTGAAGAGCGCGCCAGGACGCGGCAGCACATTTATCCTGCACCTGCCCTGCCTAGATCATGAGGCGCGCCAACAAGAAGCGAAGGCTCTGTAAATGCGCAGTCTCCGGCATTTGTAATAATCGAAGATGATCGAAGTCCCGGAGGGACGTCATAACGTAGCCCACCGTGGAAACGGTGGGTACAGGTTGCGGCGTGACGATACAAAGCCCCGGAGGGGCGGCACACGGCAGCCATGGACCGTGTGCCGCCCTTCCGGGGCTTTGCGTTGTGCCTTTGCACATACCCACCGCTCAAGCGGTGGGCTACGATATTTCGTCCCTGACGGGACTGGCTGCGATGATCGGAGAAATCCTTTATTCTGTGAGACAGACTCCTAACCTACAACCGCAAAGCAACTTGGATGCGCCTCCCATTTCGCCCCATATATTAATTTCTGGAGGCAATTCCGTTTCTTTTATCGACAATTGGCTTTTTACAACTTCCTTACAGCAGCGCGCTTCGATTCCAGTGTAGTTTCAGTCTCATGGGTTGGAAGCGCTTTTGCCACGGAGTCCTCCGAATGTTTTTTGACGATCGTTATTCTCGTGCGCTCGAGAGTTTCGCGCGCTTTGCGCGCGCGATGGTCTTTCTGGCTGGCTGGATCGTGCTGGCTGCGGCACCCGGGTTCAGCCAGATGAACACGGGAGAAATCGATGGGATCGTCAGCGACCCTTCGGGCGGCGTGGTGCTCGACGCCGCCGTCACCGCCGTCGAGACCGGCACGCAACTCAAATACACAACCAAAACGAACGGCTCCGGCGAATACCTGCTGGCGCAACTTCCCGTCGGGCAATATACCCTGACAGTGTACGCGCAAGGATTCAAACAGATTGTGCAGCCCAATGTCGCTTTGCACGCCGGCGAGCGTCTCCGCCAGCAGTTTGCCCTGGAACTCGGAGAGCAAAGCGAAACGTTAACCGTCACCGTGACGCCCGGTTTGCTGCAAGTGGAATCGGCCGCCATTCAGGATACCGTCGAACAGCAGCAGGTCATCAATCTCCCGCTCAAAGGACGCGAATTCATCGACCTTGTCGGGCTGACTCCCGGCATTACGCACGCGCCCTCCGGCACGCGCGGCGCGGCGTTGCAGCAGACAGGACAGACCTGGGGTATTCTGGGCCAGCGCGGCGGCCACAACCTGTATCTCGTTGACGGCGTGACGGTGACGGATGAGTTCTACAACAACATGGTCTTGAATCCGTCGGTGGACGACATTCAGGAATTTAACGTCAACCAGACATCCTACAGCGCGGAATTTGGCGGGAAGTCGGGCGGGGTCATCAACGTGATAACCAAGTCCGGCGCCAATCGCGTGCATGGCAGCCTGTTCGAATTTCTACGCAACGATATTTTCAATGCCAGGAATTTCTTCAGTTCGCCTACCGCGCCCACTCCTCCCTACAAGCAGAACGAATTCGGCGGAAGCCTGGGCGGCCCCATGCAAAGGGACAAAACATTTTTCTTTTTGAATTACGAGGGCCAGCGAACGCATCAGACTCAGACGCAGTTATTTACCGTTCCAACCGATGCGGAGCGCGCCGGAAACTTTCAGGGAACTGGCATTACGGTCAATAATCCGAATACCGGACTGCCCTATGCGAACGACACAATTCCCACAATCGATCCCGTAGCCGCAGCAATCCTGGCAAAAGTCCCCCATGCGACCAATCCGTCCGCCTTAACCAATAATCTGCTAGCCACCGACATGGCCACGACGGAAGTAAACCAGTACAACGCCCGAATCGATCACACGTTCTCGGAAAAGGACAGCGCCTTCGTTCGCGTTTCGGTTTTCGATGCGAACCAATTCAATCCCTTTGGATTGGGCGCGATCAACGAAGCCATTCTGCCCGGCTTTGGATACAACTTGAGAACGCACACGGACAATCTTTCCTCCGGCTGGACTCACGCATTCAATTCCTCATGGATCAATGAATTGCGATTTGGATGGTTGTGGGTCGGCGGAGGACAAACCAGCGTAAATGCGGGAACGGATCTTGCCGCGTCGACTGGGCTGCAAGGGGTTACGGCCAATCCCCTGGACATGGGCTATCCCTTGGCAGCCGTTCCCGGATACACAAGTATGGGCGAGCCGACGCAATATGTTTCGCGCCACGACAACAATTACGAAATCTATGACAACGTCATCTGGCACCACGGGACCCACACCGTAAAATTTGGCGTATACCTGTTCCACTTGGATTTCGAGCCTGTGAATGCGATGAATGCGCGGGGCACATTGCAATTCACGGGCGGGTATACGGGAAATTCTCTGGGCGACTTCCTTCTTGGCGCTCCGAATCAGGGGCAGGTGGGAGTTCAGGGTCGCGGCGCGCTGCTGGGCCGGACCAACTGGGTGCACACGTACATTGAAGATAGCTGGCAAATTGTGCCGAGTCTCAAGCTCGATGTCGGCGTCCGTTACGAATACAACCAGAATGTTACGGACGCGAACAACAACATGTCTGTGGTGAATACGCTCGTGCCCGGCGGCGAATTCGTAATCGCCAGCAACGGCGCGGGACAGATTTCGCCATCCGCCTCCGCCCTGCTCGCAAACATTCCGATTCCTTACGTCACTTCGGCGCAGGCCGGGTGGAATCCCAGCCTGCTCGTAGCGCGTCCGCTGCGGCTGGCTCCGCGAATCGGCGCCGCATGGAGCTTGCCCGATCACAAGACCGTGATTCGCTCCGGCTTCGGAATCTACACAAACCAGGCGGCCTACAGTATCATTCAAAACGCCGCGCTGAACCTGCCCTTCTATTTCGCAAAAACCGTGACGAACCCCGCGGGACTGATTCCGACCTACACCACGGAAAACATTTTGGCAGCCACCCTACCCGGATCGATCAGCGCGAATAGCCTCAATCACGATTTAAAGGTCGAGTACAACAACGTCTGGAATCTATCCATTCAACGCAGCCTTTCCTCTTCCACTTCCTTCCAAGCGCAATACATCGGATCGTACACGGTCCACGCCGATAACGTGACGTTGCAAAATCTATTTCCGGACGCAGCGCTCGCTCCCGGCCTCGCGCACGTGCGCCCCATTCCCCAGATGAGCGGATTCACGTCCGTCACTTGGGATGGCTGGGAGAAATATCACGCCCTCACCCTGACGCTGACGCAGCGCGCCTGGCGCGGGCTGGTCGTCGATTCCAATTACACCTGGTCGAAGGCGCTGGATGACGCGTCCAATCCCGGATCGAACAACGCCGGATCAAACCTGCCGCAGGATCCGGCGAACATGGCGGCAGAAAAAGGGCTGTCAGATTTCGATCACCGGCACCGTTTCGTCACCAGCTTCCTGTACCAGCTCCCGTTCCTGAACAATTCAGAGGGCTGGATGCACGCCGCACTCGCGGACTGGCAAGTCGGAGGAATATGGACGATCGAAAGCGGTTCCCCTTTCACCGTCAATCTCACATCCGATACGGCCAATAATGGCGAGCCTACGGGTTCCCAGCCCAACATCTCGGAGCGGCCCAACCTGGTCTGCGATCCAAACAGCGGTCCGAAAACACCCGCGCAATGGTTCAACACATCGTGTTTTGCCGCTCCCGCCGCGTACACCTATGGCAACGCGGGACGCGACATCGTGACCGGGCCGGGCCTGAATAATTTCGATGCGACTTTCCAGAAGAATTTCGCGATTCGAGAACACGTGCAACTGCAATTCCGCGCGGACCTGTTCGACTTCTTCAATCACCCGAACTTCAATCAGCCCAACCGCTTCTTTCAGCCGTCAACCGCCACGCCCTTCACATTTGGCACGATCACCAGCGCCAGCGATCCTCGCGTTGTGCAGTTTTCCCTGCGCCTTGCGTTTTAAACAATCAGAGGCCGGACCTGAATCATCGGGAGGTGTTACGGAAGGCGGCGATTCACGCGGCGCCGCTTTGAGTTGCCGCGCGCACGAGTTGAGGAACCATCATCCGCGCTCCAGACGCAAGAATATGCACGGGGCGCTGGCAGACAAATTCCAGAAAACGCCGCGCGACGGACAGTTTTGAATGAATGGGATCCCGCTCCGGAAAACCATCGGCGCGAATCGCGAGAAATCCATGGCCGTTTTCGACATGCAGGCGGCGGATGGCCCGGTACGGCTTGGCCTGAAACGCATTCGCCAGGCGTAAAATCGCGGCCAGCCGAATCAGCGATTGCCGCAAGGGCAACTCGTAAACCGCCAGCTTTTCATGGTCGGGATACGGCAACGCGCGACGGTGAAAACGCGCGACAAGCGCTGTAAACTCCAGGTCTCTCTCCGTCCAACCCGGAGGTGGATCGATCTTGCGAATCATCCGGTAAGACTCTTTATGGTAGGCCTTGCCCTTTTTGACGCGCCCGGTTTCCTGAAGCAGCGCCGCGGCATGTAGAATGAAACGTTCCTCGATCCGCGATTCCTTTCCGATCAGGCCACTATTCGCGAGTCCGTCGTACAATTGCAGCGACAATCGCGCAATCCGCCGCACGCGGGGAATATCCGGCGTCGCGAACGACGCCCATTCGCCGAGCCTCGCGAGTCCCGTGGCGCGAACATCTTTCTCCGCCGGCAATCCTTCGCGCCATGTCCGAAGCGGCGACGATTTCCCCGCCATCTTCGCGCGATATTGCCGGAGCCGCGACGACCGTTCCTCCTCCACTTTTTTGCGCCACGCGGCAAATGCGTCCTGCTCAAAAATGCCGCGATTTTTCACAATCGTTTGGTCGAGCACCGTGAGGTCGTGGATTTCTCCCAGCAAATCCTGCAAAACTTTTAATTCCGACGCCCAGCCCGAATACATCGGCGGCAGGAAGTTTTCAACGGCGTAGCGAAACTTTTTCAATTCCATTCGCAGGCGGTGGTAGGCGAGGAGACTGCGGCTGCGCTGCGCGCGGCGATTCAGTTCGTAAACACTTTGCCAGATTTCGAGAATCAGTGATTCGCACGCGGCCCGGTTGGACGCGACATGGCCGTACTGTTTCGCAAATTCTCTTCCCCAGGCCCGCCACTGCTTCAAGTCGAATTCCCGGATGGCGGTGCGAGCGTCGGTCGCAGCCTGTGCGTGCGCTTTCTCCAGTTCCTTCAGGAGCGAATCCGTCGAAGCCTCGCCCCGGGCGCCCAGTTTCTCAACCCATTCCGCAAGGACTTGCGCATCGCGCAGTTTCCCAAATCGCTGAAACGTGCGGCGGGCGGATTTTTGCATGGCCTTCCAATCGCGCCCCGAATCGATGTCCTTCATGATTTCGGCGATCAGGATACAACGGCGCAGGGAGGTTCGCAGGTCGTGAATTGGCTTAGCGGGCAGAGCTTCGCCGGCTTTTGAATACTCCTCAAGGACGCGGTCCATCCAATAAGAAAGCCCGAATTTTTCAGCGGTAGCGGAGTGCGGCTGCATCGAAACAAAGACCAATGCCCTTCCGGAGAACAACCTTACAAAACTATATTAGGCACAAGCGGAGGAAAACCGCAAATTTCGACAAGGCATGGCCGGCATTTCGAAGGGGGAGTGACGCGTTACTGTAGACCACCTCTTCAGAGACGCGGCCTTCCGCCAAATTGTGCAACACTTATTAATCGGGCAAGACCGACGTCGGTTCCTTGCGAGCCGGTATCGCGTCTGGCGCGCGATCGAGCGGCTTGGAATAGTGGGTATAGACCCGCCAGCCCAAAAGAATCGCCATCACCGCGGCATATTCCAGTGGCAGTCGAATGTCGGATTTCACCATCCAGTAGTAATGGACGACTCCCGCGATGGCCGTTACATAAATCGCGCGGTGCAGCATCGTCCAGCGCCGCCCGCCCATCCGGCGTATCCACCCCGCCGTGGATGTGAGGGCCAGCGGAACCATCAGGACGAAGCCCGTGAATCCCACCGTGATGTAGCGCCTCTTCCACACGTCCGCCAAAATGCCGCGAACGTCGAACATCTGGTCAAACGTCAGGTAAACGCTGAAGTGGCAGCACCCATAAAAAAAAGCGAAAAGCCCCAGCATGCGCCGGAAACGGATCAATTGCGGCAGATTGAAAATCTTGCGCAGTGGCGTGACCGCCAGCGTGATGGCCACAAACCGGAGAGTCCAGTCTCCGGTCGCGTGTTCGAGAAATTGCAGGGGATTCGAGCCCAATCCGCCGTTAAAATAATCCAGGATCAGCGCGCCCAGTGGGCCGAGACAAATCAGGAAGACGGCTGCCTTGGTCCATTTGCTGGACAGAATGGAATTCATGGTCGGCGTGCGCTCAGTAATTCTTCTTCAGGTCCATGCCGTTGTAGAGGCT
>PLUM01000041.1:0-11823 GCA_003165465.1 Acidobacteriota bacterium | reverse complement strand
TCGGCGGCTGATCCTTGACGAATTTAATTTTCACCAGCGACTTGATGCTCTTGAATCCGTATTTCCATGGAAGCACCATGCGAACGGGCGCTCCGTCCTGATTCGGAAGCGTCTCGCCGTACATGCCCACGCAAAGCAGCGCCAGCGGGTGCATGGCCTCGTCGATCCGCAGTCCCTCCACGTACGGGAGTTCTATGCCCGCGCGTCCCCAGAGCGGCATCTGCTTCTTATCGAAATAGCTTTCGAACGCCACGTAGCGCGCATTGGTTGTGGGCTCGACGAGCTTCGCGAGCGCGCTGAACGAATAGCCGACCCACGGCACCACGATGGACCATGCCTCCACGCAGCGATGCCGGTAGATGCGTTCCTCGAGCGGCGCGAGCTTCATGATTTCGTCCATCGTGAACTTGCGCGGCTTGGCACATTCCCCTTCCACTGAGACGGTCCAGGGTGACGTCACAAATTTCTGCGCGTTTCTCGACGGATCGGATTTGTCCGTGCCGAATTCGTAGAAGTTGTTGTAGGTGGTCACAACCTGCTCGGCGGTAATCTTATCCGTCGTGCTGAACGGACTTGGAATCAAGCCCGAAAGTTTTGTGGACGCATAAGCCCGGACCGAAGGGCTAAACATTTCCATCAGGCTTTTCCCGGCCAGCGCCAACCCGCCAGCCAATCCCGCTCCATACAAAAACTTGCGGCGATTCACGTAAATATCGCGGGGAGTTATGTCCGAATACTTCATGTCAGCGGCTCGCTTGATCAACATCCACAACCTCCGGGCACTGGCGTGCTCTATACCATCCCACTATATGACTACTATACGACGAAATGGTTTCCATAAATGATGGATGGGGGCGAAAAGAACTATACGCCATTCGCTGGGATATGCAAACGAAGTGGGGTTATGCGCGCGATGCGGGGAAAATCCTTGTCAAGACTGAAGAGACTCGTCTGACGATCGATGGCGATCGCGGCAATCAACGTATCGATCGTTGTAAGACGAACGCCCTTCGACCGCGCGGATCGTTCCGTTCGCTATTTACTCGGACAGTTCCTTGACGAGGGACTCACGCAGCCGCTCCCGATGTTCGCGCGAGAGTTTTCCGCCCGCGGAGGTGAGATAAAACACGTCGATTGCCGTCTGCCCTTCCGTGTCGATCAGCGCGATGTCGATATTGCATTCCTCGTTGGCGAACACGGAACTGATCCGGTACAAAAGGCCCGGCCGATCCGGCGTAATAATTTCAATCAGCGTGCTGTGCGCGGAGCATTCATCATCGAATTGAATCTGTGGCGTTCCGGAGAATTTTTCGGTCTGATCGTTTTCCACTTCCAGGCGCTCGCGAATCATGCGCTTGAGGTCGCGCTTTCCGGAAAGCACATCGTGAACCGTGGCCTTGAAGCGCTCCCACGCAGGCAGATTCATTTCCAGCGTGCGATGCCGGTCCGTGAACGAGAACGTGTCCACCACCGTTCCGCCGGCGTTCGAGAACGCGCCCGCTTTCCCGATGTTCATGCCGCAGGCGGCCAGCGCTCCCGCAACGGTCGCGAAGAGACGTGGACGGTCCCTGGTCACCACGGTCAACTCGTACCAGTGGCGCGTGCGTTTCAATGACAGTTGAACGGGATCCTGTCCGAAGCGGCCCGTCATCTCAAAGTGCCGCAGAATTTCGTCCACCGGATGCGTGCGAAGATACCGCCTCGGCAAACCTTCCAGAAACGTTTGCAGTTTTTCTCCGGCAGCAGCGGCGAGCGAGCGAAGATGGTTCAGAACTTCATCGTTCGCATCTCCGTGCACGCGTTCATCCACGCTGCGGTTGAAATAATTGGCCGTGCCGATATAAAGCTGCCAAAGATCCTCCGCCTTCCACGGCGTGAGCGCTTCCGGATGAACGGCTTTGATGTCCGCATACGAGAACAGGCAAAGCAGTTTCAGGCGTTCCGGCGTTCCGATGCTTTCCGCGAATTGCGCCACGGTTCGCGGATCGAAAATGTCCCGGCGAAGCCCCGCTCCCAAATCCTGGTGATGCTCGATCAGAAAGAGCACGGTTTCGCGGTCGGCTTCGGGAAGCTCGAGGCGTTTGAGGCACTTTGCGGCAATCTCCAGGCTGGCCGGAATGGGTTCCACAAGCGTGACGGCCTTGCCCGTATCGTGCAGCAGGATCGCGAGATTCAGAAGTTCAGGCTGGTCCAGCTCGCCGAGAATGCCGGCGAAACGTTCGTTCCATTTGAACTTGGATTGCCGCAGTCCGTGCAAATTTTCGATGGCCTGAAGCGTGTGCTCGTCCACTGTAAATCGGTGGGAAACATCGCGCACCGCCAGCGCGTCAATCCCCTTCAATTCCGGCAGGAATAGCGTCAACAGATGGAGCGAGTGCATCGCACGCAGCGCATCCGCCGCATGAAGTTCCGGAAAAACATCCTCGAGAAATTTCCAAAACTCGCCGCCGCCCGGAAGATTCCCGGCCAACCGGGGCCTCGCCTGTTCCATTTGGAGTTCCGCTGTCGGGCTGAGTTTGAAGCCGCACTGGGCGATCAGGCGAAAGGTGCGAAAGAAAAGGCCCGGATCGGACAACTTTTCCGGCTTCTGAAAAAAAATCAGCCCGTCCACGACGGAAAAATCTTCGTCCGAGAAGCCCATTCGCCAGGTTTCCAGTTGACGGTAAAAAAGAGACTGAGCCGCGGGCATTTCCTCGAGCAGTTGCCCGGAAATGTGCTCGACGGCGCGTGCATGGCCAAAGTAGATGCGCATCCAATCGGTGGCATTCCGGACATCCGCGTTTTGCGTTCCGACTTTCCCGGCCACGGCTTCGTCCTGCGCGTCCCAGGCGAGCAGATCGTGCTCTCGTTTATTCCGCAGGTGCAGGAAGCAACGCACCGATGCGAAGAAAGCAAGCGCCGAATCCATTGCCGTTTGGATCGCGGGAGAAAAATACGTCCCCGGATCGGACCAACCGCCATGTTTTTCCATGGCCGACATGGCGGCAAGCCGGCGCGCGGAAATGTAATCCTGATAACCGCCGGGGCCATCCTTCACATTCGGCTCAAGGTGGAAAACCGTGTTCGCAAACTTGCGGTGGCGGTTCCGAGTGGTTTCCGCGAGGCGCTCGACGAGGGACTGGGACTCCCGGACCACGATTTCGGGAATCAGCCGGTTCCGCAGGTTCGCGAACAGTTCCTGGCCGCCTTCGAGAAACCGCAAGTCCAGAAGCGAGAGAATCGCTTCCGAATTTTCGGATTCAAATTGGAGAACTTCCGAAATAACTCCAGCGGTTGTGGCGCACTTCAATCCAATTTCGTTGATCCCCTGCGAGATTCGGTGGATGGCGTCCTTGAATTTTTTCGCCACATCATCCGTGGCGGCAAGGAACACAAGATCGACGCCCGAATAGGGGAAAAGAGTTTGCCGGCCATAATCCCCGGCGGCTGCGAATACAATCTGGGAGGTTTCAAAGCCCGTGGAAACGGCCCATTGCGTCCAAAGGCGGCGCGCAATGGAATCCACCAGCGCCGATCTTTGCCGCAAAAAGTTCAGGCCATCTTTGGTCGTGGAAAAATCATTCTGGAGCCGTGCGGATTCGGCCTCGTACTGTTCCCGCAATTTACTGCCAAGTGGGGACGGTGTGGACATTCCTGCTTTTCTGGCCTCTCATCAGGAGTCGCACCGCTAGAATGGCACGGCCCCGGACGAAAAACCAGCAGCTACATCGCACCCTCCCAATCGTAACCTTCCTCGCCATGCTGCGAGAGATCGAGTCCCTGACTCTCCTCCTCGGGCGAAACGCGCAGGCCAATGAGGCTGTCCACCACGAACAGGATGGCAAGGGTTCCAACGATTCCGAGCGCCCAGGCAATTCCCACGCCCACAAGCTGATTCACAAGCTGGTGCGCATTGCCCTCGATCAAGCCTGACGCCAGAACATTTCCCTTCGCATCCTTCAATATCGGGTTGACGGTGCTGACCGCAAAAATTCCCGTGAGGATTGCGCCAATCGTTCCGCCCGCACCATGGACACCGAACGCATCGAGCGAGTCATCGTATCCAAAGCGCGCCTTGACCTTTGCCACCATGTAGTAGCACACAATGCCCGCGATAAATCCGATCGCCATGGCGGGCATGGGCCGTACAAAGCCGGCCGCCGGCGTAATCGCCACGAGCCCGGCCACCGCGCCCGAAATCGCTCCCAAAGCGCTGGCTTTTCGGCTGCTCTTCCACTCGACCAGTGTCCATCCCGCCGCAGCCGCCGCGGCCGCGAAGTGCGTCGCCACAAATGCACTCGACGCCAGGCTGCCGGCGGAGAGCGCGCTGCCCGCATTGAAACCAAACCAGCCCACCCAAAGCAGGCAGGCCCCGACAAAGCTCAGCACCACGCTATGCGGCGGCACGGACTGAGTCGGGTAGCCCAGACGTTTTCCAAGGTAGAGCGCGCAAACGAGCGCGGATACTCCGGAGGTCACGTGCACGACGGTCCCGCCCGCGAAATCCAGCGTGGGAAATGCGCCGCCCAGAGAAGCGTTCAGAAAGCCGCCCTTGCCCCACACCATGTGCGCCATCGGGCTATAGACCACCACCGTCCAGAGCGCCATGAACACGAGCATGGCCTTGAACTTCATCCGCTCGGCAAACGCTCCCGTAATCAGCGCGGGCGTGATCACGGCGAACATGAGCTGATAGACCATGAACGTCAGGTGGGGGATCGTGGCCGCATAATCGGCGTTCGGCTTTCCGCCCACGCCGCGCATAAACGAAAACTCAAATCCGCCGATGAAACTGTTGCCCGACCCGAAGGCCAGGCTATATCCAATCAGGCCCCAGATAATGGTGACCAGCGACATCATGGCGAAGCTTTGCAGCATGGTGGAGAGCACGTTCTTCTTCCGCACGAGGCCGCCATAAAACAGCGCCAGCCCGGGACCGGTCATCAGCAGCACGAGGGCGGCGCTGACCAGCATCCAGGAGTTGTCCGCCGACATTTGGGCGTCGGCGACTTTCCGCTCCAGCGCGGCAATGCGTTCCGCGTCCGTATGAATATCCGGCGCGACCATAAACGCCGCGGACAGCCCCGCGCCGGGCGCTCGAGCGGCAACAACCGCCGGAGAAACCAAAAGAATCAAAGCAACGCAAAACAGAAGAATATTTTTTGTTGTTTTCATAGGTTTGATTTCGAAACAATACCAAAACCGAAGCCCAAACGCTACAGCGGGAATGGCACCTTATAAAAGATTTACAAAGCCTCATCCCGCCTCCCGCAAGTGCCGTCATGGCCCGCTTCCACATAAAATATGGAAACATGCCCCTCGAATTCCTGATACCACCGATAGATTCTTTCGTGCGCCGGACCGCGGCCACCCTTGCTAGAGTTCCAGTATGACGGCGGCGCCATCAAAGATGCCTCTGCAGAGGCTATTCGGGGATTATCGGGTCGGGGCGTTCTACGACGAGATGTTTTCGGCCCCGGACACACCGCGTCCGCATTACGCCAAAATATTCGAGCGGCTGGGCACGATGATGCCGACGCAGTTCGAGGAGCGCCGCCAGCACGCCGACCTTTCCTTCCTTCTCCAGGGAATTACGTTCACGGTGTACAGCGACGGGAGGGGCACGGAGCGGCTGTTTCCCTTCGATCTGATTCCCCGCATCATTCCGAACTCCGAATGGCGGCGCATCGAAAGCGGCCTCGCGCAGAGGGTCGTCGCGCTCAATTTATTTCTCCAGGATGTGTACGGCAAGCAGCGCATTTTCGCCGACCGCCGGATTCCCCGCTCGCTCGTCTATTCCTGCAAACATTTTCTGCGCGAAGCGATCGGGATCGAAGTTCCGCGAGGGATTCACACCCACATCTGCGGCATCGATCTCGTGCGCGATTCCAAAACCGGCGAATACTGCGTCCTCGAAGATAATGTGCGCACGCCCAGCGGCATTTCTTACGTGCTGGAGAATCGCCTGGTCATGATGCGCACTTTCCCCGACGCTTTTCAGGAACATGAAGTTCTCCCCGTCAACCACTATCCCGCCGAACTCTCCCGAATCCTTCGCAGCCTCTCGCCACGAGGCGAAGCCGAGGCGCAAATCGTCCTGCTCACGCCGGGCATCTACAACAGCGCCTATTTCGAGCACAGTTTTCTGGCGCAGCAAATGGGTATCGAGCTGGTCGAAGGGCGCGACCTGATCGTGGATGGCGGCATTGTCTACATGAAGACCATTCACGGATTAAAACGCGTTGACGTGATCTACCGCCGCCTGGACGATGAGTTCCTGGACTCGCTCACCTTCCGTCCGGATTCCGCGTTGGGCGTCCCCGGCCTGATGGGAGCGTACCGCGCTGGAAACGTAGCTCTTGCCAACGCCGTGGGCAACGGCGTCGCCGACGACAAAGCCGTCTACGCCTACGTGCCCGAGTTCATCCGGTATTACCTCGGCGAAGACCCGATTCTGAGGAGCGTGGACACGTACCTTTGTTCCAGGAAGGAAGACCTCGCCTACGTGCTGGATCACCTGCCGGAACTTGTCGTGAAGGCCGTGGGCGAGTCCGGCGGCTACGGGATGCTGATGGGTCCTACGGCGGATCGGGAGAGAATCGAGGATTTCAAAGAGCGCATCAAAGCGGACCCGCGAAACTACATTGCGCAACCCGTCCTTCCCCTTTCCCGCGTGCCCTCCTACGATCCGGCGCACGGCTCGATCGCCGGCCGCCACGTGGACCTTCGCCCGTATTGCCTCTACGACGGAGAAAAAGTCACGATCGTGCCGGGGGGATTGACGCGCGTGGCGCTGCAACAGGATTCTCTGGTCGTAAATTCATCCCAGGGCGGCGGCAGCAAGGACACCTGGGTCCTCTTCGGAGAAGACTGAGATGCTGTCACGAATCGCGGAATCGTTATTCTGGCTGGCTCGTTACATCGAACGGGCGGAGTATACCGCCCGGATTCTCGACGTAAATTTCCACACCGTGCTCGAACAATCCAAGGACAAATACCGTTTGCACTGGGATCCCCTGATCGTCATGGCCGGGGAGGAAGAGCGATTTCGCGCGCTGTACGGGAAGGCCGACGCGCGCGCCGTTTTCGAATTTCTCGCCTTTCGCAAGGATAATCCCAGCTCCATCGTGCAGTGCATCGCCAAGGCGCGCGAAAACGCTCGCACCATTCGCGATTATATTTCACGGGAAATGTGGGAAGACATCAACAGCCTCTACTTCACCGTGAACCGCTTCCAGTTCGATGAAGAGATGGCGGCGGGCCCGCATCGCTTTTGCGACACCATACGCTTCGGCAGCCACCGCTTTCACGGCGTTACGGACGCGACCCTGCCGCACGACGAAGGCTGGGAATTTCTTCGCATCGGCGGGTTCATCGAGCGCGCGGAAATGACGGCGCGGCTCGTCGACGTGCAGTATCACATCCTGTATGACGCGCCGGAGGAAATCGCCGGACGCGATAACCATCAGTGGATGGCCGTGCTCAAGTCCGTGGGAGCCTATGAAGCCTACCACCGGAAATATCATTCCTCGATCGAGCCGGAAAAAGTCGCGGAAATGCTGATCATGCACCCGCTTCATCCGCGCTCAATCCTGTTCAGCATCACTGAGGTGCAAGCCGGCCTGCGCGCCATCAGCCGCACGAGAGCGGGCGCGGGCACGGGTTCGTACGCGAACGAGGCCGAACGCCTGACGGGCAAAGTCCTCGAACGATTGCGCTACGACCGCATCACGGAAATATTTCAGCTCGGCCTGCACTCCTATTTGAACGACATGCTGCGCATGTGCGGCGCAATCGGCGAGGATATTGCCCGAAACTACTTCTACTACGCGGTGGTCGCATGAACCGATATCATCTTCTGCACGCCACGGAATTCCGATACGACGGCCCGGTCTCGGAAAGCTACAACGAGGTCCGCCTGCGGCCGATTCACGACGAGACGCAGAGCTGCCTCTCGTTCCGCCTTCTCACCGACCCTGTCTCGCGCGGCACGACCTATCGCGATTCGTTTGGAAACTGGGTGCATCAATTCAACATTCTTCCCGAACACCGCCAGCTCAAGATTGAAGCCGAGTCCGTCGTCTTGGCGCATGACGTGCCCCAGTTGCCGCCTGGCGGAATGAAACTCTCCGAGCTGGAAGATCGCCGCGAGGAGTTGGAGGAAGAATTTCTCGACTTCATCGTCCCAACCGCATATGTCCCCCATGTGCCGCAGTTGGATGAACTCATCGATGCGGCCAGCCGCAACAGCGACGGCAGCGTCTCGGGCTTTGTCACGGAGGCGTCGTTCCTGATTCACGAAAAATTCCAGTACGTCAAAGGCGCGACGCACGTCAATTCGTCGATTCAGGATTCTCTTTCGCTCGGGGCGGGAGTTTGCCAGGACTTCGCCCATCTGCTTCTGGGAGTGGCGCGCAAGCGAGGACTGCCCGCGCGATATGTTTCCGGGTATCTGGTTCCGGAAAGCGCGGCGTCGCCGGACGCTAAATTGCAAGAGGTGATCGGAGGATCGGCGTCGCACGCGTGGGCCGAAGTTTACTTGCCCGGCTTGGGCTGGTTTGGTCTTGATCCGACTCTGGGGATGCCGCTGGGGTTGCAGCATGTCCGCATCGCGTACGGGCGCGATTATGGCGATGTGGCGCCGGTTCGCGGAGTATACAAGGGTCATGCGGGACAGAGGCTTTCCGTGGACGTAAGCGTGCGGCCCGCGGTGGACGACAATGGGCGCGAACAACTCAATGAAAACAAGGTCGCGCCGCCCGAAACACCCGCAATACTGGAGCGGGAGCAGCAACCCGCTCAGCAACAATGATCGACTGACGGGGCGGCTGAATCCTAGCTCGAATGTTGGTTTCTCCCGCGGCTTCAGGACTTTACTTTTTGGTTTTTGCGGCAGAGCGCTTCTTGGAGCGACTTCCGGCCCCTTTGCGCTTTGGCTTGACCAGGGCCAGAATGCGCCTCAGCTCGCGTTCCAGGGACGCTTCGATCGCGTCGGATTGACGCTCTCCGCGTGCCACGCGGCTCACGTAGGAGGGATCAACCTTCTGTTGCTTGGCGACGCGGCCATAAAGCCCTCGGATCAGCGATGCCAGGTTTGTGGTGGCGGGTTTGAATACACTTCTTGCGCGGGCCATGAATCTCCTTAAAACGTGCAATCAAATTTAACAAATATCAGCAAAGGCTGGGCCCAACTGCTTTTAGTTTAACAGATACGGTAGCCCACTTGAATGATGTATGCAACTCATACGCCTGCTTATGAGGCCATGACAACGGATCATTTTCCTGCCGCATCGTCCGCAACCAGCGCAACCTGCGAGCGCGACGATATTGTCCCGGCGTAGCGCATGGACGTGTGATGGCTGGATGTCAGCGTCACGTCCATTTGTTCCGTGCCGGTTTGAGTGACGCTGACCACGAGGCCCGAGGCGAGCGACACGTACAGCAAACTTTGCGCCGAACCATTCCACTTCCCCGCCGATTGCACACCATTCTTGCGGAACTCCGGCGGAGTCGCATCGCGCGCCGTCTTGGAGCGAACCAAGCTCAGGTTCGCAAGGATCACGGCGCAATCCATTGCAGGCTGCGAATTCGCGGCGGAATCCGCGGCGCGATGCGCGTCTGGAAGATCGGGATTCGGCGGATGGCACGGCTCGTTGCGAAGATATTCCGAATCCGTGCGCCAGACCATCCCGGCAATGGGCAGCTCATCCGCCGGCTGCTCGGACGACCATTTTTGCCCGATCGAAACGCCTCCGGGAGGCGCGCCCGCGCTGGCGCCAAGCTGCGCAATCCAATCGCGCGCAGACTGCGCCGCTTTTTCCGAATCCACCATTCCATCCAGCCCGGAAACCGACTTTACTTTTCCGCCGGCATCGAGCGTGAATTCCACCGCCTTGCCTTCCAGATTGCGGTACCCGTCGCTGGTTGCGGCAGCCGCCGGATCGAACGTGTCGCTGCGAACGCTGGCCGTGGATTTTTCATACGTCGCGCGCAAACGGATTCCGCCCGGCGTTCCGGCATCGGCGGGAAGCGTTTCCATGCGCACCGTCGCGTTCCAATCCAGCACCAGGCTGGACGGCCCCTGCGGGTCCGCCGCAAGGCCGGAGCGCGACGTTTCCGTCGTCGTCTCAACTTCCATTTCATAACGAAATGTTTGCCCAGGAATAAATCGCGGCGCAAGAGAAACGCGCGGCAAAACCGCCCCGCCCTTTTGCCTCCGCGCCTGAGTCGATTTTTTCGCGGTGCTATTTTGCGCGCGAACGCCAAATGAAATAGCCAGCAGGATCAGGCAAAGTGCCGCCGCGTGCCGCGTGAATGGTCGGTGATCGCTCATGAATACAAAAATGCTCCGCACATTTCGATAGTATGAAGCGGGCTCGGCCGTTGCAACGTGGAGCGAGAGGCAGGAACCAGTTTTCATAAGAGGGGACTTATCGGATCGTGACGCGCCAAGGGCTTATTCTGTAAGGGTTCCGTCGGGTGGCACGACCACTCCATCGCAAACGACTACCATCGCGTTGGAGTTATCCGTTCAAAATGAATCCAAGCAGGGAAATAGATCGGGGCTAACTCGAAGGCGAGTTCGTGTTAGACGCAATGCAACCCGAAACTAGAAATACACCAGCACCGCGACGACTACGCTTTCTTTTTACTTCGCTTGGCAACACCATTGGCCCGCTTGACGGGTTTGGTGCGCGCGGTCTTTCCTGTTTCGCTGAAGAAGCTTCCTGATTTCTCATGAGCTTCTTGTGAGTACTGGTAAGCCTTGGCTGCGTACTCCATCGCCTGCTTCGAAAACTCGTGTCCGGTCTGGTGATCTTCTTTGCCGTGATGCGTCTCAGCGACACGGTGGGCGTGCGCGGCAAGATCGTGATACTCGGCGGCTCTTTGGTGCCAGTCGTTTCGGCCTAGCCTGCTATGATCGCCTCGATTGCCTCGGTTGCGCATGAATTGCTCCTTTATAAAAGCAAGCTGAATAGTACCATACCGATATCTCGGCCGCCGTGTCCCACATTCCCCCTTTATAGAACTTATCCGGACTTGGCATCGTCGCCGCTGATGTTTCCTGAAAATGGAATGAATTTGAAGCCCTGAGGATTTCCGAGTCCAGTGGCACAGGTTTCAACCTGCGGGGTTTGGTCCATGGCAGGACGAACTCCGCAGGCTGAAGCACACGCTACTCAGTTACTGCTTCTCGAACACCACCGTGCTGGTGAATGCCTGACCCTGGGCGTCGGTTCCTTTGTTCTTGAAAGTGAATACTTTTCCTCCGCCGGAAATCACCGCCACATTCGTCGAAACAACTTTGCCGTCTCTTTTTGACGTCCCAGCATACGCACCGGGACCGGTTTGTTTGATGGAAAGAGTTGCGGACTGGTTCGTGGGGCGTTCCTTACCGTCCGCAGTGGCTTCGTAGTGTGCGGATATGGGTTTTCCTTTGGCGTCAACGCCCTCGCTGGTGGACATGATCTTGTTGCCTTCGGCTGCATACGTTCGAGTTTCGCTCGCAGGCAGCATCCCATTGCTGGAGGTCGATTTAGAAACGTTGAGTTTCCAGGTTCCGATGCGCGGGTCGGTCTCTGCCCATACCGAAGCTACAGCCGCAAAAACCAAAACAACCATCCCGAAAAACACAAAGTGTCGTTTCATTAAGCTCTCCTTAAATTTTCGTGATTGGTACCTTGGGCCGAAGGACTGCGGGGCCGAGCAGCGTGGCGGAGAATAAATCGATTCGTAAAAAGAGTCAAGGTGGACTTGCGGCAACGGAGACCTTCTCCGACGCATGAACCTTCAGCAATGATCGGCGAGAGCGTGTCCCCAAGGCCAAGTCCTTCCATGAGAAGG
>PLUM01000034.1:1031-19031 GCA_003165465.1 Acidobacteriota bacterium | reverse complement strand
ATCACCATGCCCCGGAATCCCCAATTGCTCCAAAATCCAAAAATCAAGCGTAATGGTGCGTTTCGGGCGTCGATAGTCGTCTGTATGGTGTCACTCACAGGTCTTGGCTGTCAGACGGCCCGAGTCCAGGGTGCGGCTGCCAAGTTCGGCACAACTGCCCGTCTCCTAGAGTCCTTCCAGAATGCACACTTCTTGAAGAGGAAATCGCCCTTCCTGCGATTTTCGCGGGCAGGCTGCGTCTTATACCGTGCCGCCAAACGCCTAGAGCGCTGCTACCCCACCCGTAACAGGATTTCAGAGGGAAGTAAGTGCAGAAGTAAGTACATTGTTAGTGATCCCCAAACGGCGCGTAGATGGATGAAACAACGCAAGCTATTGCGTCACAAACGATATTTGGTGTTTTTTCATTTCACTGGTGACAACGCTTGAAAAAAGAAAAATGGTGCCAGTTGCCACACTACCTAGTGCGTCGAGGCTGGCTCGCTCTGTGGGACCGGCGTCGGATCAACCGCTAGGCTCCGCAGACAACCCATAGCGCTTAGTATGAACTGGTGCGTTCGTGGTTTTCTCAGACGCGTGTTTAGACGCACTTGCGGTTCGGGTTCGCCCTGATGAAATCGAATACCTTTTTCTTATCCATGTCCGTCTCCTCTGTTGTGTTGCTGGCCTTGCTGACGGGCAGGATAATTCCAGCCGCGCTTTTGAATCGCTGCCAACCGCTGCCGATTTGCGAAGCGATGTGAGTCTCTTTATTTTCAATAACATGAGCCATCCCTGAGCCCAACTGCTGCCGCTGCCAACGGTCTGAGAGGTGTTGTACCGCATATTAAGTCTTGTATTTTCATTAAAAGATATCGACTCGCTATGAGAGCGATACCCTAAGCGATCTTTGGCAGCGATCATTCGCACACCAATCCGAACAGGTCTTTGCCTTTAGCGTTGACGCCAACTTTCCGCATCTCCTCGTTCTGCATCATGGCGCGGTATGCCCGACCGAAAGCCTCTATGCCGCCTGAACCATCGCGGTACACATGGGCCGCATCTTTCAATTGTTTGAGCGACACACCTTTGGGATAGGCGCGCTTGAGCAGTGCTCGAATCGCAGAGCACATCCGCTCGACATCGTTCCCTGCGTCAATCGGCCAGTAGGTGATGCGCAGACGCTGTTGATATCGCGTCCAGGTCGCGGCCCATTCGGCGATCTCTTTGGTGATCCTCCCGGTGTTTTCGTCCGTCAGGCGATCAGCAAAGACGGCGGCCAACAGACATTCGCGCTTATAGTATTCGAGGAGACGTTTGCCGTGGCGTCCTACTTCGGGACGTTCCATCTCTTTCGTGAGCGCGAGGCGAACCACCTTGGCTTCCTCGGTCTCGACAACGGTCACACCAGTGAATCGATCCTCGATCCGCTCTTGCAGGATTCGTAACGCTCTTTCATCGGGCACTGACCAATCACCTTCGACACTTACTTTCTCGGAATACGACATCGTCCAGCGCGGAAGAACGCCACCTCCGATCACGCCCTTACCTTGCATCGCCTTAATGAAGTCATCCGGCGTGACACAAACGATGCATGAGCCCTTGGCCTTGACACATTTCGCGCTCTTGTTGCGGTAACTTCCCGCGCTGATAACAGGCTGGTCGTACAAATCTGACAGTCCACCAAAGATGGCTGGGATGTGTTCATTTGCATTCGCCAGCGTGTTTCCTTCGGTCACGTATAGCAACATGCGTTCGTGGTCTTCAAATCCTTTTGTAAGATATTGCAGCGAGCCATAGGAACTCAACTTGTCAACCCAGATGCCCAGATTAATTAGCACGCTCGACCAGCGATCCATGATTTCGGTCAGTGCGGTGGTCTTGCCCGTCTCGGGTTCTCCCAAATTAATATGCCAGCCGCGCAGGTAGAGTTTTTCGTGGCCGGGATAGTGGGTGACGTTACTCAAACAGAAGGCCAAAAAGTTTTTCAGGCATTCGCGAGCGTGGCCATAGGGGATTCCCGTGCCTTGCACCAGTTGGCGAGCGTACTGGGAAGTTAAATCGTCGCCCATCTGCGGGTAAGACGAGACGGTCGTGGCCGCCGAATCATACTCCTCAATGCCTGTCGCTGACGTGGGACTCGTGCCGGACTCAACGAAGGTCTCGCGTGTTTCGATTGGCTTCGCAGGCGGATACTTCGCTATTGACTTCGCGATGGTCGCAACTTCCGCATCGGGCAGGGGACTAGTGCAACGCTGGTTTGCGACCTGCAACGCGGAGAGAATCTCATTCTCATTGAACCCATCGCGACGGAGTTTGCCCGCGAGTGAGGCCAACCGATCATTCCGTTCCCACTGCTCAACTACGGCTGGTGTTTTCTCGGCGGGTTTGAATGGAGCAACCTTGACCTTGAAATCTTTCACCATATATGCCCCGCCATCGATATTCGATTGTATGACTTCTATGACAGGCTTCGCAGGGTACTTGTGGTTGATGAATCCGGGCAGGCGCAGGACGCGTGTACAGTCGCTCGCTGCTGGGTCTCCGCCAAACTCCTGAATCAGTGCGTCGAGTAGCCGCTCCTGATCAGCGGGCTGAATGCCTTCGACGCTCCAAATTACCTGAAACTTACCGGGACTCGATTTGAGAATAATGTGCGGCTTGGGAACCAGTGAACTCTGTGAGATCTTTTTCAATGCAACCGAGCCGTCGTGGTCAATGTCGAGATAGAGCGTCCGAATGCAATCGACGTTCTTTTTGACGCGACGCTTACCAGTCAGTGGATTCATGCAAATGAAAATATTTGCGCCAGCGTCGTTGTGCTGGCGCAACCGCTCAATAAATTCAGGCGAAGTCGCTTCATCTACCGTGGCGAAAATATGTTTGGGCTTCTCGCCCTGCAACAGCGTCATGATGCAAATCAGATCATCAGAAGCAAATAACATCCCGATGTAATCCGCCGCCGACATTGCTGCTGGCTCAACGAGCCCAAGGAAATCTCGGGACGCGATGATATGTTGATTGGTTATGTTGTTGCTGTTTGTGGACATTGGAATCCCTCGGTGTTTGTTGTCGTGTCTACTACAACTGCATTGCGTGCCCTCGGCCCCTTTGGAGCCGGGGTCACATCACATTGAATCCTCCACCCAACTTTGAGCGCGGGCAGAAGATGGCCTTGCTTGTCACGCACGTCTTGGACATGAATCCAAATGCGAGTACCGTTCCAGTCGAGCCAGCCATATCCGGCGCGGCGGTATGCGATCACAGTTCCGATTGCTTGTTCACTCGGCATTTCATTCTCCACTCGTCTTAAACGGCGATTGCTTTTTTGCTCATGCGCGCCCGGCGCTCCGCTCTCCGCTGCCGAACGACCAGATCAATCGCTTTCTGGTTGATCCAACATTCCGCCCAACCTTCGGCAATGAGCCGCTCCACCGCCGCCGCCTCTTCCTGCGCCGTCCACTCAACGGGCGGCTTGATCTGGTTCTTGGACATGACACTCCTCCGTTGTTCGAGGAGCCCTGCCCGACATGCCCGAAACGTAAAATCTAAAACTAATGTTCTACTTCGCTCCAACCTTGACCCGGCGCACTGGCGTGGTCTGGATGGCCTCCCGCGCAGCCTTACGCAATTTCCTGCGCATGAAGCCTCGAACCATCGCCGCCGCTGTTGTACCCTGTGCGGTCGCTAGTGCCTTAAACTTTGCCCAGTCGCTTGCGAGCACCGCAATACTGGTTAAAATCAAACCGTTTTTCGTTGGCTGTCTCATTTCTCAAATCTCCTCTTGACCAGCACCCAATTTTTATATATCTTTATGATATGCTTTTGCTTTCGACAACATGTCGCTTGCGCTCTTCCAACAGCCTCACTCAAAACCATCACCGAAAGCCAGCCGAAGCCCTCAAAACCACTCTCTATATATGGAATGAATTAGTCTTAAACTTTTGCCGAGAATCGCTAGAACCCGCTAAAACATTGGGGATTGTGCGCTGTATGATATTGCTACAATTCGACTATTCACGTCGCTGCTCTGGCCAGAGCCCAGCCTAATTTCTAAGAATTAGACTATTTGCGCCATATATAGGAGCGATATATGGCGTTGGCTGGACTCGAAACTACGCATCCCGTTGAACCGCTGGCATTGCCTGAAGTTTGTCCGGGTGGTAGCCTGCTGCGAGCGACACCGGGCAAGCGGAAAGGGCCGTGTATGGCTCGCCGTGGTCAGGTGGGAACAATCGCAGTTAGCGGTAAGTGGTACGTCGTTCGTTTTTGGAAGTATCCGCCGGGACAGGCCAGAATTCACGCAAGTGAACGAATCTGCCCAACCGACAGTAAGGCTCTTGGGTACTTACCTAAAGGCGAGCGGCGACGTAGGGCAAACGAAATCGTTGAGGCCAGCGGAATAAACGACAAAGAGGTATTTGTCGAGACCAACGTTGGCACTACATTTCGAGAACAGGCAGAGTGGTTTTTGAGTCATTCAGTAAATAGAAAACGGCGTCCAGCAAAGCCCGCCACCGTAGCCAACTGGCAGTGCTGTGTGGACAAATGGCTCAATCCCAACATCGGAGAATTGCCGCTTGCAAGCATCAATAACAGGGCAGTGAAAACGCTGGTTACGAAGATGCACGCGGCGAATTTATCCGCACAGACGATGACCACCTACATCAATTTGGTGAAGTTGGTCGTCGGTTCTGCGATTGACGACAACGGCGAACAATTGTTTCCACGGAAGTGGAACAACGAGTTCATCGATTTGCCTGTCATCGAGAATCAAAAACAACCAACCTTCACCGCAGAAACTATGAGTGCCATCGTTGAAAAAACATCCGGTCAGGATCAGATTTTGTACGCACTGCTGGCCGGAACGGGGCTCAGAGTTGGTGAAGCCTTTGGGCTGGAAGTAAGGCATCTTTCCACAGACTGTCGCACGATTACCGTCGAGCAGTCCTGCTGGCAAAAGAGCATCCAGACTCCAAAGACAAAATCCGCATACAGGCAGATTGATGTCTGTCCCGAGCTAGCTAAACTAATCAAAGAATTCATTGGAGACCGGAAATCGGGTCTCGTTTTCGCTAACGGTACTGGTGGGCCGCTGTCTCAGACAAACGTAGTCCGGCGTTCACTCCATCCAATATTGGAAGAACTTGGAGTTGAAAAGACGGGCTTCCATGCTATGCGTCGATTCAGGACAACATGGCTGAGAAAGCAGCGAACACCAGAAGACCTTATCCGATTCTGGCTTGGGCACGCAAAATCGTCTATGACGGATGCCTACAGCAAACTGTCAGACGATATTGAATACCGACGCGAAGTAGCGGAGAAAATTGGTACGGGATTCACCGTTCCGACCTCAATGAGACCTATGATACCTAGAAAACGGAAAAAAGAAGTCGAACTGGTTGCAGCGTAACAGCAAGACATTGTGCGGATTAGATGGTGCGCCCGGAGAGATTCGAACTCCCGACCCTCTGCTTCGAAGGCAGATGCTCTATCCAGCTGAGCTACGGGCGCGTCCTTGGCTACTGTTTGATTCTACTGCGCCTGCAATTCTAATTCGAGTTCCAATTACTCCGAAATTTCGGAGCACTTTGGAGCAGCATAAACCGGAACATCGAATCCGGTGCCCATCCCGGCGGCAGCGAGAATAACGTACAACGCCCGCTCTTGTCCCTCGGTCTTCATGAGGCGGTTCACCTGTTCTACCGTAAGTGCGGGAACATTCGGGCGGCATTTTTATTTACTGCAAGCGGCCAAACCGCAGGCTCAGCGTTGAGGTGTGGTACACCTGCCATCTACCGCGCGCGGTTGGCGCGAGAGGATTTTCTGGGCGAAGCAATGTAAAGATAGTGGGGTGGAGCGTGGCAGGGCACAAAAGGGAAAAATATTTCTACCCCTGTCGCCAAGGGCCTAAACCGCAACCGCGAAATGCGACATAAGGCACTTTTTTACATGCAGTTGCACGACATCCAGATTGGACTCCAAATTGCACCAACTCAACTGCAATGTCCACAGTTCGGAGTCATACATGGAGTTCAACCTACTTTTTGTCCACGCCACGAACCCATCTGCAACAGGCATGATAGTCTCCGCAGTCTTCCCGATGCTGGATGGACAGTACCCCCCTCAGGCTTGCGTGGGTAAACCGGTTATGGACTGGCATGCATTGATTCATTCTTAGGAGTGTGGTCCAGTGGCACAAATCAGCGTCATCATTACTTGCTTCAATCAGAAGAACTTCATTCGAGATGCTATGGACTCGGCCCTGGCACAGCGCTCCGCCGGCGAGGAAGTGATTGTGGTTGATGATGCTTCCAGCGACGGTAGCCTGAAGATACTTGAGGAATACGCCGGCAAAATACACCTGATCAAATCCGAAAAAAATCAGGGCGCCTGTGCGGCCCGTAACGCGGGGGCCTCTGCTTCGACTGGAAATTTCCTCGTCTTTCTCGATGGTGATGACTTCCTCTTGCCTTGGGCTCTTGCAACCTACCGGCGCATCATAGAGTTGAAAACGCCAAAAATCATTCTTTGCCGCCTCCACCAATTCCGAGGGCCCTTACCAGCGCCGCAGTTTTCCAATTTTGGCCGGGAAATTCAGATCGCCGAATATGACGCTTTGGTCAGGAAGAGCCATCCTTTTGGGCCAATGACCAGCGCGTTCGTCATCGAGCGCTCCGTCTTTGAACAGGCGGGAGGCTTCGCCAGTGAAATGTTTTGTGCCGAAGGCGACGATCTGAGCGTGAAGATCGGCTGTTCCGGCCGCACCATCCATATTCTGTCCCATCCCACGGCTGGTTATCGAATCCACGAGAACAACACCATACACCAAGTCTCCCGGTTTGTAGACGCCATGCACAAGGTCATTCACAACGAAAAAATGGGCCTGTACCCCGGCGGTCCCCGTTTTCGTCGCGAGCGATATGCTTGTATTGGCAGCGCTGTAATTTATTGGTTCAGGAGAGCCATGGCTACGGGCAACTATCGGCGCGCGGCCAAACTCCTAGCCAGTGGTTGGCTGATGTTTCTGGTGGCCCTCGCTTCCAAGCTTCACAGCAGAGTCATGGGCCACCATCCTGCAGAGAGGATTGCCCTATGATGGTTTACATCGCCGATTCTTGCGGCTGCATTATTTCATCGGGATCCCGGAGATCCAACTCCGCATTACTCTTTTGGTGGCGATTTCGACCTGGATAGATGGGTGTCCCAGGGCACAAAAGGGAAAAAACTTTCTATCCACATCGCCAAGAAGGTGAATCGCCCCCGCAAATAGGCCGCAACATCCTTATTTAGAAGGTGTTACGTTGTATTAAATTGGACCTCAAATTGCACTAATTCAACTATAATGTACACAGTTCGTAGCCGTGTGGAATGTCTCCGGACGTACTTGCAGACCAGGCCGGGAAACAGGTTGAGACAGCTGACGAGGCCGAAAGGGAGTATTGAGTGAACGCTGGTAACGACACTCGGCGAGAATACCCCTTGGGACGGAGTCCGCACGAGTTCATTCAAGAGCAGGTCGAGCGCACGCCAGACGCTCCGGCCGTGGTCATGGGCGCAAGGCGGCTTTCGTATCGCCAGTTGAATGCGCGGGCCAATCAGCTTGCTCATTTCCTGAAAAAACAAGGGATCGGCCCGGAGAAACTGGTGGGCGTGTACATGGACCGCTCGATTGAGATGGTGGTTGGGTTTCTCGCCATTCTCAAATGCGGCGGAGTCTACCTTCCCCTGGACCCCAAGTTTCCGAAAGAGCGCCTGGCGTTCATGCTGGCGGACGCCGAGGTTTCCCTGGTCCTCACGCAGTCCGCGAAAAAGGACAGCCTGCCGCAGACCACCGCTCGCGTGGTCCTGCTGGATGAGAGCGAAGATGCTTTCGCCAAATTTTCCTCGAAGAATCTTCCATCGGTGAGCAAGCCCGAGCATCTCGCGTACATGATTTACACGTCTGGCTCCACGGGGAGACCCAAGGGCGTGATGATTCCCCGCAGCGCGCTGGTGAATTTTCTATTTTCGATGATGGAAGCACCGGGGATAGCCGTGACGGACGCGCTTCTGGCGGTCACCACCATTTCCTTCGATATTTCCATTCTCGAACTGCTGCTCCCGCTGATGTCGGGCGCGCATTTGATCATCGCGACGCGCGAGCAGGCTGCCGACGCCCGCGAGCTGAAACAATTGCTGCGCGATCATGGCGTAACCGTCATGCAGGCCACGCCCACAACCTGGCGCATGCTGGCGGAAAGCGGCTGGGAAGGAAAAAGCGATCTCAAGATTCTCTGCGGAGGAGAGGCATTGACGACAGACCTCGCGCGCCAGTTGCTTCCCCTCTGCCGCGAACTTTGGAACATGTACGGCCCGACGGAAACCACGATTTGGTCGTCCGTGCAAAACGTGACTTCCGCGGAATCCATTTCCATGGGCAGCCCCATTGCCAACACGCACTTTTACGTTGCCGATGCGACTCAGAAGAAAGTGCCGGACGGCGCTTCCGGCGAACTGCTGATCGGCGGCGAAGGATTGGCCCGGGGTTACCTAAAACGCGCCGAGCTGACGGCGGAAAAATTCATTCCCGATACGATTGGCGGCGTTCCCGGCGCGCGCCTCTACCGCACCGGCGACGAAGTCCGCTTCCGGGCGGATGGTTCACTCGAATTTATTGGCCGCCTGGATCATCAGGTGAAACTGCACGGCTTCCGCATCGAGCTGGGCGAGATTGAATCGTTGCTGACACAGATCGAAGGCATACGCCAGGCCGCGGCGATCGTGCGCGAGGACCGTCCCGGCGATCAGCGACTGGTCGCATACTACACGGGGCGCGAGGGTTTGACTTCGACGGCCTTGCTGCAAAACCTGAAAATCAATTTGCCGAAATACATGCTGCCGTCGGCCTTTGTGCGCGTCGAGCAATTTCCGTTAACACCCAACGCGAAACTCGATCGCAAGTCGCTTCCTCCGCCGCATACGGGAAGGCCGCTTCTGGCGCAGGACTACATTGCTTCGCGCTCGGCTATCGAAAAGCAGCTCGCCGCTTTGTGGTGCGAGCTTCTGCAACTGGACAGGGTGGGGATTGACGACAGCTTTTTCGATCTCGGCGGTGACTCCCTCGCCGTTGTGCGCATGGTCAACGCCTATCAGAATCGCTTCGGACAGGAAATTCCGCCGGTCAAAGTGTTTCAGCATCCGACGATTGCGCAGCTCTGCCATTTCCTGGACGCGAAAGAGTCTGACGCTTCCTTCGGCAAAGAGATCGAGAACCGCGCGGCGCGGCAGCGCCACGGCCGCGCGGCGAGTGACGCCGCGCACGACGCGGTGGCCATCATTGGCATGGTGGGCCGCTTTCCGGGCGCGGAAAACCTCGATCAACTGTGGAGCAATCTCCGCAACGGCGTCGAATCCATCTCCTTTTTCAAGCCCGAGGAACTGGGACCGGGCATTGAACCGCATCTGCGGAACGATCCGGATTACATTCGCGCACGCGGCATCCTTGACGGCGCGGAACTATTCGACGCTTCGTTTTTCGGCATCAGCCCGCTGGAAGCGAAAGTCATGGACCCGCAGCAGCGCGTATTCCTCGAACTGGCCCACCATGCGCTGGAAAACGCCGGGTACGATCCTGAGCGGTACAAGGGACTCATCGGCATTTTTGCGGGCATCGGCGACAACCACTACTACACGACAAACCTGCTCACGCATCCCGACCTCATGGCCATGGCCGGCAAGCTGGCCGTCGAGTACGGAAATCAGAAGGACTACATCGCCCTGCGCGCGGCCTATCTGCTCGATCTGCGCGGGCCCGCAATCAGCCTCAACACAGCCTGCTCCACGACTTTGCTGGCCGCGGACCACGCGTTTCGTTCCCTGCTCGATTTCGAATGCGATATAGCCCTTGCGGGCGGCGTGGACATCACCGTGCCGCAGAAAAGCGGCTTCCTCTACCAGGAGGGCGGAACCTTCGCCAAGGATGGCCACTGCCGGCCGTTCGATGCCGACGCCACGGGCACGATGTTTTGTGACGGCGCGGGCATCGTAGTTCTTAAGCGCTTGGCCGATGCGCTCGCCGACGGCGATTCGATCTACGCGGTTCTTCGCGGTACGGGAAAAAACAATAACGGCGCGCGCCCCGCGTCTTTCCTGGCTCCCAGTGTCGATGGCCAGGCCGAAGTCATTGCCATGGCTCAGGCCCGCGCTAATGTGGACGTGGAAACGATTCGCTATATCGAGGCTCATGGCACGGGCACGCCCGTTGGCGACCCCATTGAGATCGAAGCCCTGTCAAAAGTTTTTCAGGCCAAAACCAGCAAGAAACAGTTTTGCTACGTCGGCTCCATCAAGGGCAATGTCGGGCACTCGACCAACGCGGCGGGAGTTGCGGGGCTGATCAAAGCCGCTTTGGTGCTGCACCACGAAGAGATTCCCGCGACACTGCACTTCAAGACGCCCAACCCGAAAATCGATTTTGCCAATAGCCCGTTCAAGATTGCGGACAAGTTGATTCCATTCCCCCGGGGAACGGAACCACGCCGCACTGCTGTAAGTTCCTTCGGCTTTGGCGGCACGAACGTCCATGCGATCCTCGAAGAAGCTCCGCTGCGGAGCATGGGTGGCAAGACGCGGCCCATGCAACTTCTGCCTCTCTCGGCGAAGACGCCCGCAGCACTGGATGCTTACAGCCGATCGCTGGCAGGAAACCTTGAACAATTATCCGCGGACGAGTTTGCCGACGCCGCATTTACCCTGCAGCAAGGGCGCAAGCAGATGGCCGAGCGGCGCTTCGTGGTTGCCGCCAATTCGAGTGAAGCGGCGCAGTTGCTCCGGCAACACAACCCGCTGCGTTGCGGCAGCAAGCGCTGCGAGCGGCGCGATCCCGCAATCGTTTTCCTGTTCGGTGGCCAGGGCACGCAGTACGTCAACATGGGCCTCAACCTGTATCGCGGCGAGCCTCTGTTCCGCGCCATCGTCGACGACTGCTGCGAATCCCTGAAGCCGCATCTTGGGCGCGACCTCCGCGAGTTGCTCTATCCGTGCAAGGGCGACGAGGAAACAGCGCGGACATCCTTGCAGGATACGTTCTATACCCAGTCTTCTATTTTCGTGATCGAGTACGCGCTGGCGCGATTCTGGCAGAGCCTGGGCGTGCAGCCCGCGATGATGGCCGGGCACAGCATTGGCGAATTCGTGGTCGCGACTTTGGCCGGAGTAATGGATTTGCAGGACGCGCTGCGGATCATCGCCCTGCGCGGACGACTCATGCAAAGCCTGCCGCGCGGTTCGATGCTGGCGGTGAATGCCGGCGCGGAAAAGGTGCAGCCGCTGCTGCCCGCATCCATACAAATCGCTTCGAATAACGCGCCTTCGCTGTGTGTCGTTTCCGGGCCGGAAGCCGATATCTCGGCTCTCGCGGAACAGCTTCAGGCGCAAAACATCGTCTGCCGGCCTCTGCATACGTCCCACGCATTTCATTCGGCAATGATGGATCCTATC
Organism: Acidobacteriota bacterium; assembly: GCA_003165465.1. Lineage (GTDB taxonomy): Bacteria > Acidobacteriota > Terriglobia > Acidiferrales > UBA7541 > Palsa-360. Next base: position 7,571 of record PLUM01000034.1, on the reverse strand, counting down.
GTCGAGCCGCTGCGCGCCGAGGTGGCCAAGTTACACCTGCGCGCTCCGTCGCAGCCCTTTGTTTCGACCGTTACAGGAAAACTCATCACTGACGAGCAGGCTACCGATCCCGCCTATTGGGCGCACCATGCGCGAGCCACCGTCGAGTTTTCGAAAGCTGTCCAGTGCCTGCGCGAGCAGGGTTACGACCTCTTTCTCGAATGCGGTCCGCGCGCGACCTTGTGCTCACTCACGCGCCAGCATTTCACTCCGGATCGTCCGTGCACGGCCATTCCGACGTTTGCCGAAACGCCCGAGAACAACGCCGAATGGGTTGCCATGCTCTTTGCCCTCGGCTCTCTCTGGCAGAACGGCGTGTCCATTGACTGGGACGCCTTCTACGCGCATGAAGACCGCCGCCGCATTTCCATGCCGGTCTACCCTTTCGAACGCCAGCGTTTCTGGGTCGATCCCGCGGTCGTCGCTGCCGTGGCAGATCGGGCTTCTTCGCCGCAATGGGAAGCCGCTGCCGTGAATGAGGCTTCGGCCATCGCCACTGCCGCGGCGAGCCTCCCTCAGGCGGCATCGGCGGAAACCCGCAAGGAGCGGCTCGCCGCGCACATCGCGGGCATTCTAGTTCCAATTTCCGGGCACGACCGTTCGCTGATCAGCCATTCGGCAACGTTCCTGGAGCAGGGCTTCGATTCGCTCTCTCTGACGCAAGTCGCCTTCGCCATCCGCAAGGAATTTTCTATCAAGGTGAGCTTCAGCCAGCTCATGAATCAATTTCCGAACGTGGACATGCTCTCCGCGCATCTGGATCAAGCGATGCCGGCCGAGATGTTTGCGGCTGCGCCCGCGATTCAGCCGAGCGCTGCTTCCGTCTCGGCTCCAGGGACTCCTCCCGCACTGGCACAATCTTCGGCACCGCAGCAGTCCAAAGCCAGCCTGGAAGAAATTGTTGCCGAGCAGGCCCGCACGATCGCTCGAATAGTCGGCTTGCTCGAAAAGGCGGGGATGGCGCAGCCGCATCCTTCGGACTCGCCCGCCAGCGCGGCCATCCAACCTCCGGCGAGAGATGAAGAAGTCGAATCGACCGTGCCGCAGCGAGGCATCTACTTCTCCTCGCGACTTTCGAGAAATCTTTCGGCTTCGTACAACGAATCTATGTCCGTGCGTTTCACGGGAACCATCTCGGTTCCCAAGCTCACTCGGGCCATCGAACGGCTGGTGGAACGCCACGACGCGTTGCGTGCATCCTTCAATGAGGCCGGAACGCTCTTGCGGATCGCCCACTCGCTGGCGATTCAAGTTCCAGTAACCGATCTCTCGAAACTTTCGGACGCAGCCCGGGAAAAACGCCTCCGGGAAATCATCGCTCGGGAAACGGCGAAGCCATTCGCATTGCCGAACAGGCCTCTATTCCGCGCGCAGATCGTACTGCTCGGAACGGATTTGGCCACCGTGATTTTCACCGGACACCACATCGTCTGCGACGGCTGGTCGCTGGACGTGCTGACCCACGATCTCTGCGCTTTCTATTCCGAAGAGCTTTCCGGCGCGCCCGCGAACTTGCCGCCGGCGGTCACTTATGCCGATTACGTTCGCGACGTTGCCGTGCGCTCCAAGTCCGCGGAATTCCGCGAATCCCTGGACTATTGGCACGAACAATTCGCCGAGGGTTTCCCGGCGCTTGTCCTGCCTGCCGATCACACTCGCTCCGCACGGCGCGGCTACGCGGCGCGGCGTCTGGATCGCACCATCGCCGCTCCCGTCGTCCGAAAACTTCGCGCGCTTGGCGCGAAGGAGGGTTACAGCTTTTTCACCGTCATTCTCGGTGCGCTTTCCATATTCCTGGCGCGCGTTTCCCGGCAGCGCCGATTTGTGCTTGCGCTGCCCACGGCCGAACAGCCGGTACTCGGCCAACCAGAACTCGTCGGCCATTGTGTCAGCCTGCTGCCTTTCGTCGTGGATTTGCGAGATGGCGAATCGATCAGCGCATTTCTGGGCCGCGTTCAGCGAGAGCTGGGCGCCGCACACGATCACTCCGCCGCCACATTAGTCAGCTTGCTGGAAGACCTGCGTTCGGCCAGCCCCATCCCAGGTGTTTCACCTGTTTCCGCGGGCTTGACCAGCATCAAGAAATTTCAACCTCACGAATTGCCTCAGTCCGGCTTTTCCGTGGATTACGCCGCTAATCCCAAGGGCTTCGAATCGTTTGAGTGGTACCTGAACGCCGTCGAGGCCGGCGACGTTCTTGATCTTCATTGCCATTACGATACGGGTCTCTTCAAGAACGCCACGATGGAAGAATGGCTCGCGATTTTCGACGCCATCCTCATGGATATTGCGGCGGATTCCTCACGCAATGTCCTGGAGCTTGCGCGATTGAAGCGCGCCGGGGCGCTCGCGGCAAACCGCCCCGCCGAAGTTCTCTATGCCCTGACCTCCAGAACGGAAATGGCGGATCGCATTTCTTCCGTCAGCCAAATGCCGCCAGACGCGTGCCTTTCTCCCCCGTCCGCATCCTCCGGCGCAACTCCCAGTGTCCAGAAAACGGATTTGCTGGAAACCTTGCTGAAACTTTGGCGTGAAGTACTGAACATTCCCGCAGCCGGTGCGGACGACGATTTCTTCGCTCTGGGCGGGCAATCCATGGCCGCAGCCGAGTTGTTCGCCAGGATCGGGAAGGAATTGGGACTCACCGCACCGCTATCCGCCTTATACGAAGCTTCCACGCCTCGAATGTTGGCGAAAAAACTGGCCGGCGGCACCGGACAGAACGATTGGAAATCGCTTGTGCCGATCAGCCCCTCCGGAAGTCGCCCTCCGCTGTTCATGGTCCATGGGGGAGGGGGCAATGTGCTGATGTTCCGGGAACTGGGGCGCCTGATGGCTCCCGACTACCCATTCTATGCATTGCAAGCGCAAGGCTTGGACGGAAGCAAATTTTATCTCAAGTCCGTCGAGGAAATGGCCGCTCGATACCTGAAAGAGATTCGGGAGTTGCAGCCGGAAGGCCCTTACTATCTCGGCGGATTTTGCGTGGGCGGGCAAGTGGCCTTTGAAATGGCGCAGAGGTTGATTCAAAACGGGCAGCAAGTAAATCTGCTGGCGGTGATTGATACATATAATTTCAATGGCGTCACGTTGCGACTCAGCCCGAAAGAACATATCCACTACACCGCGCAGAAAATTAAATTTCATTTCGTGAACATCATGAGGCTGGACCTCAAAAGCAAGATTTCCTATTTTACCGAAAAATTGAGCATTGCCCTTCGACGGGAAATGGGGCGATGGCGCGTGAGGATGAATCCGCGCCGGGACAACCTGGGATCCAGGGAAGAATTCATCGAGGATGTCAATGATCGCGCATTCTATGCCTATGCGCCCAGCGTCTATCCCGGCAAAATGACGGTCTACAAGCCATGGACCAACTATGCGATTCTGAGCGATCCCAGCTACGGTTGGGGTGAAGTCGCCGTCGGCGGCCTGGAAGTAATCGATTTGCCCGTTGATCCGGGCGGCATTTTCGTCGAACCCTACGTGCAAACCCTGGCGCAAAAGCTCAAGCAGGAAATCGATCAGGGAGTCTCCAACCGCGCCGAAGTTCCCGTGATCATTGGCGAGTGAGACGGTTCTCTTCTCGATGTCACTTCCGCGTCCGCCGATTCGATCAGCTATGTCGAGGCGCATGGCACCGGAACGATTCTGGGCGACCCGACATCCTGCACGAACTATCGGGCATTGACCGGGCGGACCTGACGGAGTCCGCCACCTTTTTGGAGTTGGGCCACGATTCGTTGTTCCTCGCACAGTTCAGCGCAAAAATTGAGGAAAGACTCGAAATCCAATCGCCTGTCCTCTTGCCTAGCGGGGCATTGGCTACCTTGCCCTGGTTAAATCATTCGCGTCATGAGCCTGTACTGCCAATTTCCCCGGACTAAAGTACAATCGCGCTCGACTGTGACCGCGCCATGCGCTTCTTCCCAGCAATCACGGACGATGATTGGTTTTCATACCTCTTCAACGAGTGCGCCCGGCTCCTGAATGGGTGAGCGAAAAACCCTGGCGAAAAACGCCCACGAAAACGGCCAGAAAAGGACACTTAGCAGGCGGCGTTTCTACGGGCGGAAAGGTGTAGTTTTGCGCTCATATGCGTTTTTGATCGCGACTACTCGGTGGTCATGCTAAGCGGAGTAGTAACGGCAACGGACGGTCGAAGGAAGGTGACAATCAGATTGACGGCGAACAGCGTGACTGCCGTCAGCTCAATCAGCGCAGAAACAGGCAAGACGTTCCATGCCCAAGCCGCGTAGTTTTGGTAGGCGAGGATTTCAGACGCGACGCGGAGCGTGCAGCCAGTCATCAACAGCACCAGCATCACTAGCATCAGCCTCGGGCTCCACAACACGCGCATTCCGCAGAATGACGGCAGAATTCTCTGCCCGACGGAAAATACCATCGCCGCGATGAATCCAACGGTCAGCGCGTGTCGCGACGCCCCCCAGATTCCGGGCGCCTCCCCAGCGCGCGACGCCCAGATACTGAGTGACGCAGCAAGCAATAGCCACCCATACGCAATCCGGATGAAAACGGGAAAGCTGGCGTGAACATTGATCGTTTTCGCCGCCTTCGCAGTAGGCTCGAAAAAGCGGATTGCGAGCACGGCCATCACCGCTCCTCCCAGTAAAAGAACGCTAGCTGTCGTAAAGCGTTCCAAGAATCCAGCCACTACGCCCAGCGTGTTCAAACCAGCGGCTACCAAGAGCCAAGACCCCCGCAGGGGTTGCAGACCCATGAACACTGGGAGCCAACGCGAGCTGAAGCCCCACACCATGGGAACCAGAAAGCCCCAGGTTGATACAATCAAATAGCGTTGGTCGAATTCGTGCGAGAACGCAGGTGAACTGGCATGGAGCGCCATTTGAATAGAGGCTCCAAGATTGAGCGCCAGGGAAGCCAGCAAACCCAGAGTTGCCGCAATCACAACGAAGATCCAGGATTCCCACGGCTTCGGCACGCCACGAGAAGGGCGGTGACTCGCTACGGCCTGAAAGAAAATCAAGAACGCAAGTACTTCAAGCGCGGCTGACGAAGGCATTAAGACGCGCCACTGCCAGGAGTAAATATTGGAAAGCCAGCGGATTGTCACACCGGCGACCCAAAGTGCCCAACACAGCCACCCTTCCCAAAGTGCAAACGGCTTCAGTTTTCGCAGTTTCGGAATTGAATAGAAGCCGATCCCGAGAATGAAAGTTCCCACCCAACCAAACAATTGCGCGTGACCATGCGCCTGAATCCAAGCAGGAGAGATCGAATCGGCCTCCTCCTGGTTGCTGATTTTGATGAGATTCCACACACCGAGGAATGTTCCCGGCAGCAGCATGAAGACCAGCCCCGTGACGATGTAAGTCATCAGCAGGTGCGAAAGCGATTGCTCACGCGCGATTGCGTGGTCCATTACAGATTTTGTCTTGTCGTCCAGCCATACCGGTCTTTGGCCGGCAAACGGAGATCCATCAGACATTGCACACTCCATTTCTAAAATGTTTTCCGGCAGTCGACTCCTAGATAGAAGCCGGAACCTACCTGGTAACTTTGCATGCGGTGCTTCATTCGCGGTCGATGCAATCCGTGGCTCGGCTTAGTAGCCTGCAAATTCTTCCGCGCGGATATCGTCATCCTTGATTCCAGTTTTGCTCAACATCTCGTGCAAACCCTTCACCATGGCGGGTGGGCCAGCAATGTAGTAGATGGGCGACGTTGTACCCTTCAAATGCCGTCCTAGCATCTCTTGATTGATAAGACCGGTTTCACCGTTCCAAGGTCGATGCGATTTCTCCATTTCAGTCATGCTGGCAATTAGCTTGTAGTTTGGATTGTCTTTTTCCAGGCTCTGAAGGTCCGCGAGGAATGCTGCATCTTCCGGCCGCCTGTTGGAGTAGAAGAGAAAAACACGCTGGAGCGACTTCTCCTTCGCCGCCCAATGGACAATGCTTCGAAACGGCGTGATGCCAATCCCGCCTGCGAGGAATGCGGCGGTTCGCGTAAAGTCATTCTGAAGAATCAAATCCCCGGATGGCCCTTCAATCTTCACAGCGGTTCCCAACGGCATCGTCCTCAACACGCGTTTGAACGCCGTATCGCGCATTCGCGTGGCCACCATCAATGTCTCTTCGTGAGGGGCGCTGGCAATCGAAAAACTGCGCACATTTCCTTCGGAATCCGTCTCCGCAGGATCAAGCAAGGTCATATCGAGATACTGGCCGGCCTTGAATGTCCATCCTGATGGTTTTTCGAACCGGAAGGCCATGGTGCCTTCCGCAACTTCCTTGCGATCTTTCAGTTTGCAGATGAAACCTGGTGACGCCGCCGCAGTGCTCATAATTGGTTTCCTTCCGATATGTGCCTCGATCAATTCCTGTCTTCGTTTCCTTCGGAGAATTGCCGAACCTCGTGAATCATATCCCGGCTTCCTGACTGAAATACTGGCAATCTTCCCGCCACCCGCCTTGGCCCTGGCCAATGGTTTGGTAATCCTCGATGAACTCGATTGCG
>PLUM01000034.1:0-962 GCA_003165465.1 Acidobacteriota bacterium | reverse complement strand
CCTGACCAGCCCTGGATGCAACAGTGCTTGGTAATTTGAGTTCGTTTCGGCATTGTGCGGAGGTCCAGCAGCGTTAGATGCAGGTGCCTTTCGACCAATCCGCCGATCTCCAGCCTATAGTTTGCAAAGTTTTCACGTGCCATCGCCAGGAAACTTTCCTCTTTCGGCGGCCGGCCATTGACCCAGAAGTATGGCGATATGTCCGCATGTGAGTAATGCTGCGCGGACATTTCATGGCCGAAGAGCAGTGTGCGCATCGGACCGGTGATCGACTGAGTGGTTTTCTGGACAAAGCGCGGGCGGCGACGCGAACACACGGTTGTCACGACATGGATGATCAGGATGCCGGTCAACCCGGACAGCCAGACGAACAGAGCGCGCGTTAGATGCGGACCGTGCGTTTCTCCTAAAACAATCAGCGCCAGCTCTCTCCGGAAACCATGCAGAGCCACGATCGTGACGTGTCCGATGGAAAATACGACGAATGAGCAAAGAGCCAGGAAATGCAGACTCCGTGCACCCTGGCGTCCATGAAAGATTTTGATATACCACGGAAAACGAGCGGCCACTGCTGGAGACATCGCCACTCCCGTCGCAATGCTGAACGGAGCGAGCAAGAATATGACTGCCGCATAGCTCAACTGCTGTAATGCGTTATATCCTCCCGGCGTTTCCACGACGTGGAAGCTTAGATAGCTAAGCATGGCGTGCCATGCGTCCGGCACAATCTGCCAGGAAGTCGGAATCAGTCGTCGCCACTCCGGCGTAACGAAGAGCATTGCGACGTATACCAAACCCGTCAGCAGCCACGCGAAATCCGCGAGAAAGTGCCAGTGCCGTCCCAGACCCAGATTTTCGTGTCCTGGCAGAGCGATCGCGGACGGGAATGAACTTTCCTCGTCACTAGCCGTCCAGAGTCGGTCCTTAGGCCGCTGCTTCTTCGTGAACTTGAGCCATTCGCT
>PLUM01000029.1:1334-18483 GCA_003165465.1 Acidobacteriota bacterium | reverse complement strand
ACGAAGGCCACCTGCAGAAGGGCGGTATCCTTCTCTCCGTGCATTGCGACACGCCCGGGGAAATCATGCGTGCCAAGGAAGTTGTGAAGTCCACGGGCGCAGAGGACATTTCGTCCACGGGAGAATCCTCTATTAATTCAAAGACAGCTGATCATAACGTTGCCAGTAAGGCTGCTCGCGGAACTAACTAGTCCAGAAGGAGAAAGCCTATTCGAGGCTTCTTCCTTTTCTTTCTGAAACTGACTTCGGGACTGTGTAGATTAACCGCTTGGGATATGGGTGCCAACGTCGAAGCGGTTATAGTGAGTCAGAAACTCAAGACAATAACCCGCAAGGAAGTGACCTGCACACTTGGTGGTCTGCCAACGGCGATGCCTGCCTTGGGCCCCAGCAGCATTTATCAGAGTGTTAAAACCGATCCATTTGGTACCAGTCTTGCTTCCACGACGGATTAAGGCCGGGTTTGCACTCAGGTTGGAACAGTTGAACCGAGGAGAAACATCATGTCATTCGGACTCTATGTCGCTGGATTCACGATTGTTATCGCAGGTTTGATCTACGGCGCCCACCTGATGCACATGCCTGCCCAGTGGATTGCCGTGGGCACTATCGTCCTGGTGGGTTTTGGGATTCTATCGGGTGTTAGGGCAACACGTCAGAAGGATCCGCCGTCATAGCATGCCGCTTCTCACCAGGAAGACCTCCACTAGCGGGGGAATACCGATTCGTGGAGGGCCAACTGAAACATTCCAAGAAGTTTCTAGCCATCCGCGGGCTCAACGCGAACCACAACCACGATCTTAAAAATATCTTCTGGGAACTTCAAGTCTGGCGTAAATCCCACAGGCTTTCCCGCCCTGATCACTTGCCGCTGGGGCTCTTGTCCCTTTCCTTCGGCAATCTAGCGTTCGCTAAAGTCGAAAGGCGGATCACCGCGGCTGCCGCAGTACAGCGAACCGAAGTGTTGTCGTCCATCATTGCGGGTAAAATGCCACTGAGCAGTTGAGGATCTCCTCGCTTCGCGATCGCTTCGAGTGCCGCAGTCTTCACAATCCAGTTCTTGTCGGAGGTTGCATCGACCAGGGCACGGCTGGTAGCCGGGTCGGCATCATTGGCGAGCATTTTCGCTGCCGCCGCCCGGATGGGCGAGACGTCATCGACTCGCACCGTCTTGAACACAGAGAGACCGATGCCCGCGAACGGTATGAATCCAATTCCTTCCTCTATTCCGAGTGCCGCCATCTTCTTTGGATCTTTCAACATCTTCAATTGCGTCGCGACTAAACCTCCGCCGGTCTTGCGATCGCCGGTAAGAATTTCGTAATACACGTCGTAGGCGGCCGGATCCTTATACGCCATCAAGGCGGCTGCAGCGGCAAGAGCGACCGACGGCTCATTGTCGGACAGTAAAGCACGTAAGCGTGAGACGGATGTTCTGGAACGTAATTGGCCCAACGTCGTCGCGGCGGCTGCGCGTACCTCGCGCTTCTTATCTTCGACTGCTTTGTGGGCGATTTCCAGGGCTTGTGGGTCTCCGGGCAAAAGACCGAGTACGCGGATCGCTTGGACGCGCTTCTCCGTGTCTTCTTCGTTTACATTGACTCGAAGAATCTCCCATGCCTCATCACGTTTCGTCTGGGCAAACGCCGTGATGCCTCCAGCCATCATGAGAAATGTGAATACGAGCGCTAACACCTTTGGGCTTGATGATTTCATCTCGTTCCCTCCGATTCCGGCCAAACATGTCGAATCTACAATTGATCCTGGTGAAAAGCGAGAGACTTCGGTGCAGCAAACGATTCCAACCGGGATTTCCATTTTGGAATCCGAGCAAGCGGAATTGTACGCCGATTCGCCTCGTCTTGGAGCCTTCTTGATCCTCGCTGGCTCCTGAAAAGGGCGAACCTGCCCCTCCGCCAAGCCAGATTCTCGGAACTACCTCGGCTCGAAACGGTTTCTCCGACACCGCTCCCTCCTGATCATGTTTCCCAACTGATTATTCGGCTGCTATCCCTCGGCTGCCGAAGAGACCTGGGCGAATTGCCACGGGCTTTTCCGGAAGACAGGTCAAGACGTCTTCTGGCAAGAGTTCCGAGCGAAAGCACAACTGAGTGCCGCTGAGACCGGCCATCTCATTTTGCAGAGGCTCTTCGGCAATAGATTAGTCGGAATCGGTATTTCGCGACACAGCTTTTTGAATGGCGACGCGCATTCAAAAGGCGCGGGATTCCCACTTTCCCACAGCCCCGGCGGCGACGTTTCCATCCCCGTCGAGCAAGTTAACGGGCCAGATGCCGTATTATAATGTGTGCGGAGTTGGGGGCAGGTCAACTTCCAATCAATGCTTCTAGTGGCACTCGGCTTGCCCTATTCAATAGTACCAGTCAGCTACATAGAACACCTGAGGTTGGTAATGGCCAAAAATAAACAGAGAGCAGCCAGTATCTTGCTGTTTTTGGGCGGCGTTCTGATGCTAATGGCTACGTGGGATCTCCCCGAGAGCAAAATCAACCATCTGCGTCTGTAACTCCCGGTTAGCATGCCAGTTGAACGCCTGCTCCAAGACTTCATTCTTAACGGATAGCACCTTTATACACCCGAGGCTCTTCAGGGCGGACCAAATTGTTGTCGTCGCATCATCTCTCAATGCGGAACCTTTGGATACCCACCAAATTTAGCACTAGCTTTCTCTTTTCTTCGAGTCCTGGGCGGGCCAGCCACCGCGCTTAAATGCACGGACGCTGCCGCCAACGAATAACTTTTAAAGTTATTCCTTTTATGATAATAATCGTCCACTTTAAAGTCCTGAAGAGGCGGCCCGGTGCGAATAGGCGACCTGTTCCTTCCCAGATTGATATTGCTTCACGTCTGTTTATTTTCGATTTCCATCGCGGCTTGGCCCCAGACCCCCTCTCCTCAGTCCCGCATCGTGGAACGCGTGAACGAGAGTGTGCTGGTCACTCTTCGCGGGAACACGCACCCATTGGCCCAGTCTCAGTTCGACCAGGGCGCCGCCCCGCCCGATCTTCCGATGGCGCGCATGCTGCTCATTCTAAAGCGGAGCGACTCCCAGGAATCGGCGCTGCAAACACTGCTGAACGGTCAGCAAGATCAAAACTCGCCGAGCTATCACCAGTGGCTCACTCCGGACGCATTTGGGCAGCAATTCGGTCCCAGCGATCAGGACATTCAGACGGTGGCTACATGGCTTCAGTCGCACGGATTCCAGGTGGCCCGGATTTCGCGAGGCCGCACCGTCATTGAATTTTCGGGCACGGAGTTGCAGGTGCAACAAGCGTTCCACACCGAGATTCACAGGTACACGGTCAACGGGGAGGATCATTGGGCTAACGCGAGCAATCCGCAAATTCCAGCCGCTCTTGCTCCCGTGGTGGAAGGTGTTGCCTCTCTTCATAATTTTCCGAAGAAGCCCGCGTACCATCTGGCCGGAGTATTTTCAAAGTCGAGAACCACGGGCCAGGTCCGTACACTGCAGCCCGGATACACAATGCTGAATTCTTGTGGCGGGAGCAATTGTTATTTCCTCGGTCCTTATGATTTTGCGGCGATCTACAATGTATCGCCGCTTTGGGCGGCGACCCCTGCGGCGATTGACGGGACCGGCCAGAGCATCGCGATCCTCGGCGAAAGCAACATTAATCCTCAGGACGTGGCGGATTTCCGAAATCTTTTTGGTCTGCCGCCGAATGTTCCCAACGTCATCGTCGATGGTTCCGATCCCGGGCTGGTTTCCCAGGCGGAAACCGAAGCTGTGTTGGATGTCGAGTGGTCCGGGGCCGTCGCAAAGGGCGCAACGATCAACCTGGTGATCGCCGCGCCGACCGAAGCCACCGCGGGCGTTGACCTTGCCGCCGTTCATGCCGTTGAAAACAATATTGCCCCCATTATCAGCGAGAGTTTCCTCACCTGTGAACTGTTTCTCGGCGCCGCGGGGAACAGTTTTGAGAACGCGATTCGGGAGCAAGCCGCGGCGCAGGGGATTACTTTCCTCACAGCTTCGGGAGACCAAGGTTCGGCGGGGTGCGATTATTTTTCGGGCAATGCCCCGGCGGCCGCAAAACATGGGCTCATGGTGAATGGCCTTGCGACCTCGCCTTACGGCGTCGCAGTCGGCGGGACGGATTTTCTGAATTTTGGTCAAAACTTCAATCTAAATACTCCAAGCCCGTACTGGAGCCCGACCAACGATACGCATCAGGCTTCCGCGCTGGGCTATATTCCAGAGAGCACTTGGAACAGTACGTGTACAAATGGCATCTTTGTCGTCTTCAAATACGGCAGTACGCCGGAAGCCAGCTGTAACAACTCTCAGGCGTCCAATTGGGTGGAGACAGTGGCCGGCAGTGGAGGCAAGAGCAATTGCATCACGTCCGATGGCGCCACTGCTTCGAGTTGTTCGGGCGGGTACCCGAAGCCCTCCTGGCAATCCGCGCCCGGCGTGCCCGCGGATGGAGCGAGAGACATCCCGGACGTCTCGTTGTTCGCGAGTTCAGGATTTATGGGCAGCGCGTATATTGTCTGCGAAACGGATCAGCCTCCGGGGCACGGTTCCTGCGGCCTGACGAACCTGGAATATGATTTTTTGGGCGTTGGAGGAACTTCGGTTTCGTCCCCGGCTTTCGCTGGCATCATGGCGTTGGTAAACCAATACACGCAATCCTCAGGACAGGGAAACGCCAACCACGTTTTATACAAGCTGGCGTCTTCGTCCTCCCAGACGAAATCCAGCTGCAACTCGACGGCGATTCCTGCGAGCACTTGTATTTTCTATGACGTGACCACGGGAACGATTGCTACGCCTTGTGCGGCCCAAAGCCTCAATTGTACGTTGTCGACTGCCGGCGACCTATACGGAGTGCTTTCCGGCTACAGCGCGGGTGCGGGCTATGATCTCGCCACGGGCCTGGGTTCGGTGAATGCCTACAACTTGGTGCACGGTTGGGCTGCGCCGGGAATTTCGACTACGACTGCGTTTTCTCTGAATAGTGGCAAGGCAACGAGTATCACGCATGGCCAGGGCGTGAGCTTCAGCATCGCAGTTTCACCGAGTGCGGCTACGGGGGATGTTTCGCTGCTTGGTTCGCCTGCCAGCGGCAGTTCCGTTGCCATGGGAGAATACACGCTCCAAAGCGGAGCCATCAGCGGCACGACGACATCGCTGGCTGGCGGGACTTCGTATCAGGTAAAAGCGCATTACGCCGGCGATAGCACGTACGCTCCAAGCGATTCAGTCCCAGTAACCGTGACGGTCGCGCCCGAGCCCAGCACCACGCTGATTTCAATTCCGGTATTTGATCCGAATACCGAAAAAGAGACTGGCGACCTGCCGTCCTCGTTGGTTTACGGTTCGCCGTACATCGCGCGCGTGGATGTGGGCAACGCAAAAGCAGCGGTAACTTTTCCGATGAAACCGGTCTGTGCTCAGTTTACATGTCCGACAGGAAGCGTCACTCTAACAGACTCCTTGAACGGAGCCCCCCGAACTCCGCTGGGGACCACTGGCGTGTTTCCTCTGAACAGCGAGGGGTACACGGAATACTGGTCGATTCAACTTTCCGGCGGCACGCACCAGCTTTCCGCCAGCTACCCAGGCGACACCAGCTATAAGGCAAGCTCAGCCACATATTCGATTAGTGTTACGCCAGCCACCATGCAACTGTCGCTCACACTTCCCGCTAGTACGGTAATTGGGGTGCCATTCGTGATCTACATGAACGGTACGACCACTGTAGTCGGCGCACCTCCGGTGGGCACGCTCTCTATTTACGACGGCTCAACGCAGGTATTCAGCGCAACAGGCGGAGGTCTTGGTGGTTACGGGGGGACCGGTTCTGGTTCGGGTCCCACCGCAACTGCGGGATTCGGTATCGATACAGCTATCCTGCTTTCGACACGAGGAAGCCACTCGTTGACGATGACGTATAGCGGCGACCCAAACTACTCTGCGGTGTCCACCAGCCCTCAGATCGTCAATGTCGTCTATCCAACGAACTTAACACTACAGTCGCCTACGCCGTCTGTTAACTACGGCACCAGCGGTACTCTGATAGCAACATTGACCACAAGTCAAACGAGCCCGCCCGTCACTGGACAAATCACGTTTACGTCATTGAGTAGTAGACAGATAATACCGGCTGGACCCGCTACCCAGACCACGATTAACGGTTTCGTCGCTCTACAAGCAACAGCAACCTTCTCGCCTCAGTCTAGCGATTTCTATGTGGCACATTACGCTGGCGACAGCAATTACGAGTCAGCTTGGGGTTATTCTCCCTACATAGCCGTGAATAATCCGGATTTCAGCGTTGTCCCGTCGCAGCCGGATCTTGCCATTACCGCGGGACAGTCCGGAAATCTTACGATGACGATCACCCCCACTTATGCACTGACTAGTTCCGTCCAGTTTCAACTCCCTTCTCCGGTCGTGCAAGGCGTAACCTGCGGCATCAGTCCCGCCCATATCCAACTATCCGGAGGAGGCAGCGTGGTGGCCACGCTGACGTGTCGTGTACCCGCCCCTTCGTCCTCTAACTCAACTACACAAGTTTTTCCCTCGTCAAGATGGCCCAAGCTTGGCCCCCGGGACAGGTGGTGGAAGTTGAGCTGTCTTCTTGCTGCGCTCGCAATGGCCTTTTGGCTTTTACCTGTACGCATGCGGTTGCGGCGGTTCGCGTATGCTTACCTACTCTTGGGCGCCATTAGCTTCGCACTAGGTTGTGGTGGAGGTAGTAGCGGAAGTGGCGGCGGTGGCTCGGCCACTTCTACGAGTACGACCTTGACCGTTGCGAGCACGAAGGTCGCAACATCCAATCTTTCGGCGACCGTGCAAGTGACTGGCACGAACTCCCCGACAGGCTCGGCAAGTTTGGGTGTCGTGGGATTATCGTACAGTTTCAATACGGCGCCGCTCGTGAATGGCACTGCGCAATATTCATACTACTTGGGCGCCCCGGGCGCATTTTTGATGACGGCGCAATATAGCGGCGACTCGCAAAATCTCGCTTCCCAAATCCATACCCCGCTGACCGTAGTGCAGACCGGTGTCGCTGGAAACATGACGGTCAGCGTAACCATCGGCCCTACTACAAAGCAAATGAGCGTCCCACTCACCATCCAATAACTGGCTCGTGCCGACTGGGGGGACGTTCCGCCCGAAGACCTCAAGGAAAATGAGTTCTCGCTTCGTCACGGCTTCCGGCTCTTAAGCGCCTACCGTATCAGCGCGGGTGGCAGACTTTGAACGACATCAGGTCTGTGAGATGGCAATTCGCGTGTTTTGCTTTTAGTTATCGCGGCCTAATTCGAACTGACGGTTTCGATTAGACCACCAAAATAAAAGTTTCAGCGGTACGGAGAGCGGTACGGAATTTTCGGCACGCGGGCCGCAGAAAAACGCCTAACCCCATCGAAATGACAGGAATAATATGGTAGGCCCGTGCGGACTCGAACCGCAGACCTCTACCGTGTCAAAGCGGCGTGATTATGTACTTCCAATAACTTAGAAGGTGTAGTGGACCGCCTGAGAACGCGCAATTACGGCTAAGACGGAATCCTTACAGGTGAAATTACAGGTGAGAAATTTCCGCAGCATGCCAAGCGTGGGCATTATGATCGTGGCTGACTATCTGCGCCCAGCAGTGGATTGGCTTAGCAGCCACTTTCTTAGGGGATCAGTCGGACGAGATCGGTAAAGTGACTATGCGCAATCCGCGTCACTGACTCTCATGGTCGCGTTCGACGAATTTGGAAGAAGCGGTCCTAATTAGCATAATGTGAAACTAAAGTATTCGGTTATCCCCATGAGGTATAGCGCGGGGTATCTGTCACACATTCGCGGACTCCAGCCCTTTACGCTTTAGTGGTCTCCAGTCGTTGTCGCCGCGCAGATACTGCCAGAGGCCCTGCAGCCGCCAGATCATGTGCAGTTGTCGGTAAGGGAAATGTTCCAGAAAACAGTAACTTACCAGCCGCGCTACATCCTTCCAGTCATTGTACCGTTTGTAGGTGATTTCCTCTTGCAAGACTGAGCCCATCGAAATCACTGTCGCAAATGCATACCCGAAAAGCAGGAATTGAAAAAGGAATTCGCGGCTCAGGGCGCCCAAGCAGGCCGCAAGAACGATGGTTAGGATCCCTCCGATTTCGATGACGGGGGCTGATAACTCAAACACCCACAAGTAGGGAAGGGCGAGAAAACCGATCCGGCCGTATCGCCATCGGAAGAGCATGTCCCGGTTGGGCCACAGCACGTCCAACAGGCCCTTCTGCCAGCGCGCTCGCTGCCTTCCCAGCGATTTCAGATCGGAAGGCACTTCCGTCCAGCACATTGGATCCGGAACGAAAAGAATACGATAGTCGGCTCGTTTGTCCAACAGATGGCGGTGGAGACGTGCCACCAGATCGAAGTCTTCTCCTATCGAGCTAGATCGATAGCCGCCTACGGCACGCACGAGGTCTGTCCGAAACACACCAAACGCTCCGGAAATTATCATGAGCATGTTTCCTTGCGCCCACGCCTCTCTGCCAATCAAGAACGCGCGGAGATACTCGATCACCTGGATCACTTCAATGCTTTTGCGCGGAAGACGAACCCGCCGCAAGCGTCCTCCTGCGATCTCCGATCCGTTCAATACGCGGATGATTCCGCCCACCGCTACGACGCGTTCAGGGTCCTCAAGGACGGGCACCATGATTCGCAGCAGCGCGTCGTTCTCAAGAATCGAGTCGGCGTCGACAATGCAGACATAAGGCGAAGTCGCCGCATTCAAACCCGCGTTCACAGCGTCCGCTTTGCTTCCTCCAGGTTCTTTGTCAACAACCACCAGTCTTGTGTCCACCTCGCTTCGGTACAATCCCCTGATTGGTGCGCTGGCCGCTTTCGGGACATACACCGTTCGGGTCGGTTGCAAGCGGAACTCATCCCGCATTGCTTCGAGTGTCCGATCGTCTGATCCATCGTTGACCACGATCACCTCGAGTTGCGGGTAATGGTTCTCCAGAAGGCTTCGCACCGCAACGCGGATGGAAGTTTCTTCATTATGCGCAGGGGCGATGATTGTTATTGGCGGCGTCAGTGGTGTTTCTCCGATCCAGCCCAAGGGATAGCTTTTCAATCTTCGTTGATGGGCCGCACTCGTCTTCAGCGCCACAACCAACATCATCAGATAGGCCAGATTGCTGGCCAGGTAGTACCAGAAAAGCGTGTGGTTCGAAATATCAAGGAATCGAATCATCGGAGCCCCGCTGTGTTCTTCGTGACTCTCTCCGCTATTGCATCATCTTCCATTGGCAGTCTGCCCGCCTGCAGCACATTCTGTAGACGATTCTTCTCCTCTTCGTTGATTCGCGTGCTGGCCTGCAGTTCAACCTCAAGCTTCCCTCGCAAGTCCGCATTCTCGAGCGCGGCCAGGTAGGCGTGCATGCCGTAGCGATCTTGGGCCGCCGCTACCTGTTCAAATATTGGAAGCATCTCCGCGTTGAATCCCACCAGCGCTTCCGCCGCGCGCAATCGCACAAGACGGTTCGAATCCATCAGCCCACGCAGCAGAGAAGGGATTGCGCGGCGATCGGATAACTTGCCCAAACTTACGATCGCGCGTAGGCGCACGAACCAGACGGGGTCGCCCGCCAGCTCATTCAAGACGTCGGGCGCAAGACTCGAAGGCCACTGCGACATTGCCCGTGCCGTAGCGGCTCGCAATTCATCGAGGTCATCGCCTACGAATTGCAGCAGGTCCAAAGCGAGTGACGGAGTCGCCACGTCGCCGAGCACCCGCCCAAGCACTTCGCGCAGTTGACCTTTCGCATTCTGGACGTGGGGAAGCAGTAATTGGGGGCGCTCAGCGCAGCATTGGATGAGTGCGCTTTGCAGAGGCAGCGCTGGCACGGTCAGCCCTTGATCTTCCAGCCATGCCAGTATCTCCTCCGCGGCTTGAGGACTGGCCATCCGTCCCAATCCTCGCAAAGCTGCCAACCGAGTTTCCAGAGCGGAGTCCCGCAAACCCTCGGCCAAGGCGGAAATACCTTCCGGCGCGCGGGTTCGTCCAAGGGCCACCAACGCCCGCATCCTTCGCCAGCCCGTGAGTTGCCGGGCCTCAAAGATGCGCTTTTCGATCAGCCCGCTGGTTCGCAGAAATTTCAGCAATCGCGCCGATTCTTCCGGTCCGGCTGCTTCGAACGCGTCCAGCACGATCGTTTCGACAATTTGTCGGTCGAATGGCTTCCTTCGCCATGTCTCGAATGGAAGTTCTCCGGAGATGAGTGCGTCCCATCTTTGTCGCAATTCGTAGACGCGCGCATCACGCTTCGCGAAATACCATTTCCGGTATGTCCGCCGAAGCAGAATGAACGCGAGCAACAACCCATTCGTGACGATGGCCGCAAAAATGGCCTTTAGCACGAAAGCTGCTGGGCCGAGTCTCCAGAGTTTTTCAAAAATGGATGCCATAGCTGAATCCAAACGTCGTGTCTGTTCTGCCTTGCGTGCGTTTTTGATAGGCGACGTAACCGGTCACGTCCTGATACCTGGCAAATTGAAAGTGCAATCCGCCACCATACGTATGGGACGAGAAACTCCCAATCTGGTCCACCTGCGCAAAATCTTCCGTGCCCGTCGCGAATAAAATATTCCCCGAAAGCGAACGCTCCTGCCAATGCCTCAGGGGAAATCCCAGGCGGCTGATCCCTGATGGCTGCCATTGCGCGCCCGTGCCGGGAAATGCGCTTCTCGCGTCGGTGACGCCCAATGACCAGGTAAAGTGCTTCGGCAAATACAAAATGCCGGAGCCATTCAGCGCCAAAATTCTCGCTGTCGCATACCAATACCAGTGCTGTCCGTACACAAATTCAATTCCTCTTGCGGGGCCCGCTTCCCCAAATTTCCATCCGTGATCCAGATCGAAAAAAGCTTCCGTTCTGGGAATGACAGCATTGTCGTGGGCCGTCGCGCCCCCCACGGTCAGGGCTCCCCAGCCGGGCAAGCGGCCCGTCACACTGCCAACGAACTTTTCGGCATTGGCACCGAATATCTCAACAAAATCTCCTGAAACGCTGGTCGTCCAATGCGGAGTCCAGTTCGAAACCAGGCTCACCCATCCGTTATGATTGGAATTGGCGAAATTGAATACGTCGTTCTCCTCGCTGAACCGCAGTTCGTGTTTTGGCTCGCCGCGCAGAGACGCCAGTCCGACGCGGGCATCTGGACTGGACGGATCCAGATTAAGCGCCCGCTGAAACTCGAGGGCTGCTGCGTCGCGTTCACCCACGGCACGCAATGCTCGAGCGTGACCCTCACGGAGATCGGCGCGCTTGGGGTCAAGCTCAACAGCGCGATCGAGTGCCCGAAGCGCTTCGTTGGTTCTGCCTTGCCGGAGATAGATATTGCCCAAACCCATCCAGTCGTCCGGGTCATTGGGGACAACCTCGACAATTGCGAGGTACTCCTTTTCGGCACGAGCCAAATCTCCAGACCACGCCAGAACTCGAGCGCGCCACGCCCGGATATCCATGTCCTGAGGAGCAAGGGCGACCTGGGAATCCATTACGTTCAGTGCGGCAGTCCAATCACGGGCCTCAGCATACTTCCGGACCTGCGTCTCCCACTCTGGAGGCTGCTGCTGTTGTCCCGACGTGCGGGGGGGCGCCAGGAGTATTCCCATAAGTAATCCGAGGGGCAAGGCAATCCGGAAACTTGGCGGAATTTGCCGCCGCACCCTTTCGAATTTTGCTTTTGCACACACTGCCCCGAAGCACGTCTGGTCAATGTGAGAGGGAGAGAAGAGAGCCTTGGCGGGGTTAAGCTGCAAAATCGAATTGCGCAGCCTTGGGGGACCATCCGCGTTTGAATACCTCAGACCTATTCGAGAGTCGCGTCGACGTCTTCGAATGAGTCCGAGTGTTCATCCTACGAATTTAGAAAGCACTCTTTAATCACAACCATACTGTTAGCTTATCATGCGGCGCTAACGCGTCTATTTATTGTGCGTAGAGAGGTAGGCAATTTGCCACTAGCCGAAACCAATGCCCTACGAATTGGAATAGTTCCGCTGAATACAGATGATCTTGATGCGAGACTGGAAATTCGGTACGCAGCGTTAGCACCCCGCCACCAATATGGAAGTTTCAGCGGTACGGAGAGCGGTACGGGAATTCTCTGACGTTGTCTAGGTTGCTCACCGCCGTCGTCCGGGAGCGCTACGAAAAGCATTTGGCGTCCGTTACGGCGTGACGCCCCTCTTCGCACTCGGGCATGTCGTTGCCACCCCCGGTGCGGGGGCTGCGCTTGAAAAAGCCGGCCAGCAGCCGGGAGATTTTCTTGCCCGTCATGTCAGTGGTGATTGGGGAGAAGTTCCGCCCGAAGACGTTAAGGAAAACGAGTTCTGTTTGAAGTACGGCTTCCGCCTCTTAAGCGCCTACTGCACCAGTGCGGGGGACAGGCTCTGGGTCATTACAGAAGCCGACCGTTCGTCTACCTGCATTTTGCTGCCTGAAGAATATTGATATGCGCGATTCCGATCTCAATTCTTCCGCGCTCCGTTATTCGCTGTTTTAGGATTAACGCATTGAGCCAGGAGTGGGTGCCTGTCCTTGACATCCCTGGACATTAGTTCACAATTGAGTTGGCCGATTCTCTCCCCCTCCCCGGAAACTCCTTCCGAGTCGACCTGATGATTGTACGAAGGTAGCTTCTTAAAATCAGCTTTGTGAAACGACATCGACCCGCGCTTGTAGTGGTCTTGGGTACGGTGTCGGTTGAAAAGAACGAACTCCCGCAGGATGAAATGACTGCGTCGCCCATGAATGGAGGTCTATGGTCTCAATAAATACTACTGGAGCCCTAAATACCTCAGGGGGCAGCCACCGCGAGTCAAATATTAGGACCGCATCTGATCTCAATATGGGCTGGAAATCACTCGTCTGGCTTACCTTCGCTGCAATGGTGAGCTTGACAGCAAGTGTGACGCTAGAGCATCTCATCTTCCCCTATTTAATGCCATGGCAGTACCGGGCCATTACGATATTCATCGGGACGATTTCTGTCACTTTCTGCGGTCTCTATATAGGGCGTAAACTTAACCGCCTGTTATTGGCGCACATCCAGCTAGAACAAAAATTCGATCTCGAACGCAGTCTAATAAGAAATGTGATTGACCATATCCCCGACAGCATTTTTGTAAAGGATACCGAGGGCAGATATTTACTGGTGAACAATGCGTTCGCCAAACTTCACGGGCATGAATCACCCGAACTACTATTGGGAAAAACAGCTTTCGATCTAGTTCCGAAGAAGCTTGCCGACTCATTGCACGATGCTGATCTAGAGGTTATGAGCGCTACGAGCCCACTCATTCTTGAACGTGAACGGTCGGTAGTAGACGCAGAAGGAAATATTCAGTGGATTCATTGGACGAAGGTTCCGCTGACGAACAAACATGGCGAAGTCGTAGGGGTTGTCTCCACAAGTCGAGATATCACACGGCGCAAACGTGCTGAAGACGAGTTTCGACAAGCCAAAGAGACTGCCGAAGCGGCCAATCGCGCAAAGAGCGAATTCCTCGCCAACATGAGCCACGAAATCCGCACGCCCATGAACGGCATCATCGGAATGACTGATCTAGTGCTGGACACCGAGCTGAACCCCGAACAACTCGAATATGTAAACATGGTCAAGGGGTCTGCGGATGCGTTGCTGACCCTCCTCAATGACATACTGGATTTTTCCAAAATGGAAGCGGGCAAGCTGGAGTTAGATCAACTGAGCTT
Source organism: Acidobacteriota bacterium (assembly GCA_003165465.1). Lineage (GTDB taxonomy): Bacteria > Acidobacteriota > Terriglobia > Acidiferrales > UBA7541 > Palsa-360. The sequence goes on along the minus strand of PLUM01000029.1, from coordinate 4,701 downwards.
CAACTTGCGGAAGAGTTTGGGTGAAGTCGTCAAAACACTTGCGGTAAAGGCACAGCAGAAAGGTTTGGAGTTCATTTTTGACGTGTCATCCGAAGTCCCGGATACTGTCATGGGAGATCCTGCCCGGCTCCGTCAAGTCGTTGTGAATTTGGTCGGTAATTCGATCAAATTCACCGAGAAGGGGGAAATAGAAGTTAGCGTGCAGGTGGAGGCACCGAGCATCAATGGAACAATCTTGCGCTTCGGCATCCGGGATACTGGAATCGGAATCCCTGTAGACAAACAGCATCAGATTTTCGGCGCGTTCACCCAGGCCGATTCTTCCACTACACGCAAATACGGCGGAACGGGCCTTGGTCTGACGATCTCAGCTCAACTCGTGGGTCTGATGGGCGGAAGGATTTGGGTCGAGAGTGAAGCTGGAAAGGGTTCGACTTTTTACTTCACAGTTCAAGCTGGACAAGAAGAAACCGAGCTGCCTTCGGAACCCGTTGATGTGCCCCAACTCGCTGGCGTATCGGTCCTGGTGGTGGATGATAATGCAACGAACCGTCATATTCTGGAGGGGGCGGTCTTACGGTGGAAAATGGTGCCGACCGCCGTTGAGAGTGCAGCGGCGGCGATGAAGGCTCTTCAGCATGCACACGACTCGGGAACCCAACTTCCTCTCGTCCTGACCGACGCCCACATGCCGGGGGTCGATGGATACGGTCTTGTCGAAGCAATTCGCCAGAACCCGTCATTTTCGAGCGTTAAGATTGTGATGCTCACATCGGGAGGCAAACGGGGAGACGCCGCACGGTGTGAGGCGCTTGGAATCGCTGCCTATCTAAGCAAACCATTCGACAGGCTGGAATTGCGTGAGGTCTTGCTTCAAGTTCTGGCGACTGACCCAACGAAATTGGAAACCAGAGCGTTGGTGACTCGACACACCGTTCGGGAACAACGGCAATCGCTCTCTTTTCTTGTGGCGGAAGACAATGCTGTGAACCAAAAGTTAATTGCCCGGCTTCTGGAGAAGCGGGGGCACAGCGTGGTGTTGGCGCAGAATGGCCGGGAAGCCCTGGAAGCACTGGAGAAACAGAACTTCGATATTGTCCTGATGGATATACAAATGCCGGAGATGGATGGTTTTGAAGCGATGAAGCGGATACGTGAAAAAGAAAAAGTGAGTGGCGCTCACCAGCCGGTCATCGCGTTGACCGCCCACGCCATGAAAGGTGATCGTGAACGATGCCTGGCTAGTGGCATGGATGACTACCTCAACAAACCAATCCGACCACAAGAACTCGACGAAATTCTGGAGAGGTACTTGGCACTGCGATCAAAATCCTCGGATGCAATCGAAGCACTTAGGCTCACCCATTAAACGAGAACAAATTCGCCAGGAGGCCCAACCGCGAGATGATCCGCACATGCATCAAGGGCTTGAGAAGACGCCGTCTGGCGGGAAACGCACAGGAGCGACGATGACACTACAACGTGGTCGCTCATCGCAGGTTGCTGTAAATCTGCCTGAGTTGCTTATACGTGTCGACAACGACCACGATTTGTTGTGCGAACTGATCGGTATATTCAAAGAGGAGTTCCCACACATCTTGCAGTCTTTGCGACAGTTCGTAGTCCGCTCTGCGTCTGCGCCAGGGCTCATCGCGATGTGCTTCCAAGGAGCGATAGGAGAGTGGAACAACAATCTCCGCGATGCGCCACCCGGCGCAGTTATCACCGCTGGTCGCGGAACCGAACTGCGCTGCTCCTGGCGCATCTCCTGACGAAGTCCCGCTTGGAACTACTGCTGGAGCAAAATCGACACCGTTCCGGTCCCTCCCAGGTTCGCCACGGCGAGATCGAGCTTGCCGTCGCCGTTGAAGTCGCCCACAGCAACAGCCGTGGGAAGAAGCAGGGTGTTCAGGGCGGCCGACATGGTGAACGCGCCATCTCCGAAACCCAGCTCGACGGGCGACTGCCCCGAGATGTTATTCACGATCGCAAGATCGAGGTTACCATCTCGATTGAAATCTGCCGCCGCTATATCAAACATCGGCTCACCTTGCGCGTTGGCAAAAACGGCGGACGAGGGAGAAAACGTTCCGTTCCCGTTCCCCAAGAGGATAACGGCGGCCTCGTTCTGGAACTCCCCAACAGCCAATCCCAGGTGGCCACTGTTGTTGAAGTCGCCCACTGCCAGAGGTCCGGTATAGGGCGAGCCGAAGTTGTCGTACGGCGGGCTTGGGACATGCATCGGCGAGGCTGGCGTCGTTGTGAACGTCCCATCGCCATTGCCAAGCAGCACGTAGAGTTTTTCGTTTGCCGAAACGGCGAGGTCCGGTTTGCCGTCCTCGTTGAAATCGCCCGTGACGATCCCCAATGCCTCGGGAATAGGCAGCGGGGAATTCGTTGCATTCGCGAAACTGACTGTCGCCTCCGGCGCTCCCACTTGGAGATACACTGCATGGGAGCGGCCTCCGCCGGGCGCAGGGCGCCGTCCGTAACCGCCCACATTCTGGACGATTATCTACTACCGCGCTGGGACGAAAACTTCGCTGTGGAAGCGTACGCTAAACATGGAGCTTGTGCATCCTCGGTACTTGGCAAAGCCGAAGCGCCGCCCCAGCCGATTTCCCCGATTACAGGTGAAGTTTCTGGCGTTTCCCGGAGAAAACTCTCTAAAGTATTGAAAATAATGGTAGGCCCGTGCGGACTCGAACCGCAGACCTCTACCGTGTCAAAGCGGCATGATTATGTACTTCGAGTAACTTAGAGAGCGTCGGGGGTTGTCTAAGTACGCGTAAGTACGGCTAAAACGGAATCGTTACAGGTGAAATTACAGGTGAAGAATTTCCGCGCCGCTGCGTGGTGAGCAGGGTTCCTGCCACGCAATTACTTCTCACTTTACTTCTCTCTAAACACGCGTGTGGTTCGCGAGTTCCATGGAGGGGACAAAATGGCAAAGAAACCGGAGCGATCCAAGAAAGCGGTGAAGAGTTCGAAGCGGACCTAGGCTGCGGCACAGCCTTTGAAGAGGGCGTGACTCCGTTGGTGAAAGTGCAGCGAAGGAATGACTTTTACTGGGTCTTCTGATTGCCGACAGTCTCCTCTTGTTGCTCTTCAGGCTTTTGCCAACTGGAATCGGGGTTGTATTCGCTCATGGCTTTGGCGAGAACATCGGTCTTCTTGCCGAGATCCTTCTGATACACGACTCCATCCTCGCTAACAATGAACGTCATCACACCAGACGACCTGTATTCCGCTGGATAGGCCACGAAAGCGAACCCTTCGGTCATTTTGCCGTTTACGATGTAACTTTTCACGCTGCCCGGGCCCTTAATTCCGTGACGCGTCAGGATGTGGTAATAGTAACCGCGGT
>PLUM01000029.1:0-1313 GCA_003165465.1 Acidobacteriota bacterium | reverse complement strand
CGCCGCCACGAGTTCCTGGCAAACTTGAATGGTCGATATTTCATTCCGGCCAATTCGCCTGTACAGAATTTCCTTCTTGCCTGCCTCGGTATCGAAATACCACGAATTCCCTTTGTTCACGAGCGGGATGGGCGTGGGCCAATTCTCCGCGCCGATATACAAGGTAGTGGTTCCGTCGGGTTCCTTCACCAGGCGATGCATTTCCTGATATTTCTGAACGAAATTAGCGCGGCCATCGGCATCCTCGGTTTCGTCTCCCGACGAGACGATTTTCTCGCCGCCTGGTCCAAGGATTTCGAGCATCGTTTTTTCGTCGTTACTCTGCGCTGCCGTGACGAGTGCGTTGCTCGCGTCTTCCGGCGATGAAAATGTTTTCTGGCCCTGTTGCTGCGCCATGGAACGCGTGGGAAAACACGCCGTCAAGAGAATAGCGACCGCAGCTAATTTGGGAAAATTGATCCAATGAAATTTGTCGAAATTCAGCTTCGTTCGCCGCATATGGCTTCTCTCCATTTCTAAATTTCGCGATCTACTAGGAATAGAACGCAACTTCGATTACCGATGTCCGCCACCACCGCCGCGAGATCCGCCACCGCCACCACGAGATCCGCCACCGCCGCCACGCGCTGCTCCGCCGCCGATGCTCGCGCTTCCGCGTGACGAATAGCTTCTTGTTTGTCCACCATTGGAATAGCCGCTGAAGGCCCCCGAGCGGGTGCCGGTCTGACCGCGGGGTTCAGCATATCCTCGAGCAGCCGGGGTGTTGCCGTTGAAAGGCCTGGTCGTTGCGCCAGGACGGTTGAAACCCGCGCCGCGCCCGGTGGTGTTCCCGTTTGTAGCCCTATTTCCTGCATTGGGCGCGGAACGAGTTCCACCGAGTGGCCTGTTAACTCCGCCGCGCGCGCCTCCTCCTCGGTAATAATTGCTGCGGTTGTAAAACGTGTTGCTGCGCGAATAGTACCGATTGTGGTTATAAATTGGGTATCGGTTATGCCAATCGAATCCCCAATGAGGCCAACCCCATCCGAAGCCGCCGAAGAAGCCGATTCCGAAACCGATTCCGAACGAGAGGTACGGGCCGCCATACCAGATTCCGGGATACGGGTACCACCCTGGCCAGGCGTATATGGGAGCTCCGTAAACCAACCATGGATCATATGCGGGGACGTAAACCACATCGGGGTTAGCAGGCTCAATGATCACCGTCGAGCCTTGTGTTGTCACGTTTTGCTGAGGCGTAGTCTTCAAATTGCCAGCTGCTTGTGCTCGCTGGCGCATCACCTGCACGGCATCCATCACATCCTGTTGCTGGT
>PLUM01000056.1 GCA_003165465.1 Acidobacteriota bacterium | reverse complement strand
CTTCGCGGGATCATCTTCCTTTTTCTGGAGGCAACCGGCCATACCATCCGTGAAGTAGATTGCGCCATCGGATTTGACGACGATATCGTTGGGACAGGTGAGTCGCTTTCCTTCAAAGTGATCCGCCAGCGCGGTGCGTTTGCCATCCTTCTCGATCCGCTCGACTGCCCGGTCGCCGTTGGCGTCCAATACGATCCTGCCCTCTCGATCCAACGTCAGGCCGTTAGACCCGTAGAGATGAGCTCCGCTGGCATCCACACTTCCCACGCGAGATGCATCCGCATAGCCCGAGTGCTCCAGGAATACGGACAGCTTCCCATCGGCCGAACAGGGGTAGATGAAACAGTCCGGCGTCCATTGAAAGATGCGATTTCCGGACGTGTCGCTGAATAGAAGATATCCGGATTCTCCATCTTGAATCCAGAGAGGACCCTCGCCGCCTTCAAAAGTACCTTCCCCTTTGAGCAGTTCCAACTTTGCATCGGCCGAAAAAATTTGGTCGAGGCTTGGATCCAGCCGGACGATTCCACTCGCAGTCGGAGATTGCGCGCGGGCTGAAATCCAAAACATCGCTATCCCTAAAGAAAGACACAGCAGGTACGGTGAAAGCCTTCTCATATTTATCCATTCCACGGCGGGATCGTATACCCGGGATCGTATACCAAGATGCAGGCTACCTCAAAAGCAAAAAAAATCTAGCGGAAGCACAGCGCCGTGATTTGGATTTGCCCGAGGTAATCACCTTCACACTTAGCACAATGCTTTTTTCCGTATATGAATAGTTGTGCTTGAAACAGCGGGGAAGGGTAAGTATGATCTGCGAATTGTCCTATCCCTTGAGACCCTAGAAACTGTTTCCGTGAGTATTCAACGAATTCACGGATGAAAGAGCAACCGCCATGAGCACTCACGAGCTTGATGGTAGAAGTGGTCGCCTGAATCTCGGCGAATTCTCACGGCGAGATCTTCTCTACGGCATCGCTGCGTTGGGTGCCTCCGCCGTCCTACCGGAATTCGGCTCCGCTGCACAAACCGGATCCGCTGCTGCGACGCGTCCATTTCGTATCGACACCCACCACCACTTTACCGTGCCCAAATTGCTTGCCGAAAGCGCCGCTAAGGGCGTCACCCAGACGGGGCTTCAAGATTGGACTCCCCAGAAATCGCTCGATCAAATGGATAAAGGTGGCGTGGCCACCTCTATCATTTCGATCAGCGATCCGGGAGTTTGGTTTGGCGACAACGCTGCCGCGCGCGCCCTAGCGCGTGAATGCAACGATTACGCGGCAAAGTTGATTAAGGATTATCCCGGCCGCTTCGGCCTGTTCGCTACGCTGCCGCTCCCGGATGTGGAAGGAGCCCTTCTCGAAATCGAATACGCGTTTGATACGCTCAAGGCTGACGGCGCGTGCGTACTTTCCAGTTACGGAGGCAAATACCTTGGCAATCCCGCATTCGCTCCGCTGATGGATGAGCTAAACCGGCGGAAAGCAGTCGTCTTTTGCCATCCCTACTGTGCCGCGTGCGGCACGCAGACAGTTCTTTCGGATGGGCAGAATCGCGGTTTGGAGTTCGTTTTCGATACGACGCGTACGATTGCAAGTTTGCTGTCCACCGCCACGGTCGTGCGGTGCCCGGACATTCGCTTCATCTGGTCTCACGGCGGCGGCACAGTGCCGTACATTACCAGCCGCCTCAACGGAGTGGCGCAGAATCTTCCAAAAGGGTTGATCTACGAGTTGCAGAAATTTTATTACGACACCGCGCAGGCTTTTAATCCGTACACGTTACCCTCATTTAAGAGGCTGGTTCCGGCATCGCACATTCTGTTTGGGACCGATTTCCCGCTCGGCGGCGGTTCTGGGTTGGCTGTAAGTAAGGGTTTGATCGACAATGGCGGTTTCAGCGAGAGCGAGCTGCGCGGTATCGATCGCGAGAACGCGCTGGAATTACTACCGAGGCTGAAAAGTTAGGTTTTCCATTCTCACTTTACAAGGACAAACTTCTGAATTCGTTTGCCGTCTTCCACTTCGCCGGTATAGACGTTTCCTTTGGAGTCCATGGCGATCGAATCGATCCAGTGGAGCTGGCCCGCATACCGGCCATTGCCTCCGAATGAGCCCACCAGAGCCCCGTCCTCACGATTGAGGATCCAAACCATATTGTTCGTCCCGTCCGCAACCAGAATGTACTTCTGCTGAGGATCCGTTGAAAGAGTCAGATTGTAGATCGTCCCGCAAGGAGGATCGGTCATGCTCCAGATGCCTCCGCAATGTGGACCGCGGGACTGCGTCGATGGATGAATCCAGAATTCTTTTACGTATTTGCCCTGCTTGGTGAACACCTGGATTCGGTCGCTGCCGCGTTCGCAAACGTAGACGAAGCCGTCCTTGGAGGGGTGAGCGCAGTGAAGCGCGGGCGCGAACATTTTCTGATCCGGCGGTGGACCCGAAGGGTCATAGGGCGGCGTGGGGTCATTGTCTATTTCGCTTAGCGGGGTGCCCTTGCCTCCCCAACCGCGTTTGAATGCACCCGTATCCATGTCATATACCAGCACACGTTTGTTTAGGAATCCGTCCGGAATGTAGATCTCGCGAGCATCTTCATCGAATTCGAAAGCGGCAATCCCCGGCGGGAAAATGGCCGTTTGCTGGTTATCCTGCTTCACTTCCGATGCCGGCACTTTGGGTCCGCGATGACCGAAGTCCCAGAGGAACTTGCCGTCTTTTGTGAATTTAATGATGCTGTCCCCCGGCATCGTTCCTGAAATCCAAACGTTCTCGTCTCGATCCACACCAATTGTTTGCAATCGGCCCGGCCAGCCGGGAACGTAATCCTTACCTCCCCAGGCTCTGAGGACGCTGCCATCGGTATCGAATTCCACAATTTCGGGACCTATGACGCAGCATTCGGTGCGAGGTGGCGTAGTCGCTGCTCCGAGTTCATCGGGCCTCGCGTCAGAGGCACGATTAATGACCCAGACATGGTCTTCCTTATCGACGTAGATATCGACGATCTGTTGGGTGCTCCATTTGTTCGGCAGGCGCTTGGGCCAAAAGGGATCGACCTTGTACGTCGGAGCGTTTTGTGAATGCGCCGCTGGAATGACGGCGAGAATTCCAAGACAGAAAAGCGTCGCGGTAATTGCGAATGCCCTGGACCATCCATTTCGCAATGGCATGGACGACTCCTCTTTTCCGCCTAATTTAATTCCGAAATTGTAGCTCGCCTCTTTAGAGGCGAGGGTTCCTCGCGCGGGCAGAAAACCCCCGCATCTGAAGAGGCGGGCTACAGCAGTCGCGAGCATTATTTCCACAGCGACCTTTATTCGTGGGGATGTAGCCGGGCTTTTCCGTCTCCATTTTTCAAGACAAACTTTTGAGCGCGTTTTCCGGTATCCACTTCACCGGTATAGATGTTCCCTTTGGAGTCCATGGCGATCGCATCGATCCAATGAAATTGTCCCGCCATACGGCCATTGTCGCCGATGGAGCCCGCTACAGTGCCGTCTTTGCGGTCCTGGATCCAGATCTTGTCGTTTGTGCCGTCGGCAATCAGGACGTACTTCTGCTCCGCGTCATGGGAAAAGGTGAGATTGTAAATGGTTCCGCACATGCCAAATGTTGTGCTGCCAGGGCCGCCACACTCTGGACCACGAGACGGGGTCGAGGGGTGCACGAAGAAACTGGAAACAAATTTCCCTTGTTTAGTGAAGACCTGAACTCTGTCGCTTCCACGCTCGCAGATATAGACGAGCCCATCGTTCGCAATGTGGACGCAGTGGAGCGCGGGCGCAAATTGCTTTTGATCCGGCGGCGGTCCCGATTTCCAGTCATAGGGTGGCGTGGGGTCGTTGTCGATCTCGCTTAAGGGAATGCCGTGGCCGCCCCAGCCGCGCTTGAATGCGCCGCTTTCCATGTCGTACACGAGAACGCGCTTCTGGTCCACGATGTAAAGCTCGTGGGCGTCTTCGTCCAAATCAAAGAAAAAAATCCCGCCAGGGAAAGTGTCCGTGTCCTGATTGTTCTGCTTCAGGGCCGGCGGTGGCTGGCCGGGTGTCGGCCTTGGTCCGCGATGGCCGAATTCCCAGAGAAATTTCCCGTCCCCTGTAAATTTTTGGATGCTGTCTCCGCGGGAGCTTCCTCCCAGCCAGACGTTTCCCTCTCGATCGACCAGGATGGCATGTTCAGCGCCCGCCCCCGGCTTTTCGACGCCCTCGGCGGGCCAGCCAGGCACGTAGCCGGGCTTGCCCCAGGACTTAAGAAGATTTCCCGCGGTGTCAAATTCCAAGACGGCAGGCGCGGCGATGCAACAATCCGTGCGAGGAGGTGTAGTGGCCGCCCCCGATTCATCGACGTTGATGTCCCGCGGGCGGTTGAATACCCAGATGTGGTCGTCCTTATCCGTGACCATCACGGGAACTCCTTGCATGAGCCAATGGTTCGGCAACGGCTTTGGCCAGCTGGGATCGACTTCATAGATTGGCGTTTTCTGCGCTCGCGCGCCCGGAACGAAAACCAGAAACAAGAAGCAGAAAAGGCGGATCGCTACTGCGGACGCATCGATCCATGCATTGCGAATAGGCATGAAATGTTCCTCCGTCTACTGTTTACTCAAAGCTGGGCAGGTAACTCCGCGGAGTCTAGTTGACGACACAACAAGATGTCAATGCACATCATTCCGACGGAAGTGTTTTAACCCTCCGCGAGTAATTATTAAAATACAGGGTGAGAAAGTGAGAATTGCCAATCGACGCCCGGTGGAACAAGAAATTGACAAATTGCAAGAAGCGGTGAGAGGATGTGCCCAATGGTGGTTCAATGAGAGCAAAAAGTTTCGTTTTGTTAATGGGTGTTGCCGCTGTGCTTACCGTCTCGCGTTCCACGCTCGCTCATCACGGGACGGCGGCGTACGATACGAAAACCATCGTCACGGTAAAGGGAACGATGACGGATTTCCATTTTATTAATCCGCATGTTCAACTTTTTTTTGATGTGAAGAACGACAAAGGCGAAGTCGAAAAGTGGCAAGCCGAGCTGACCGCTCCGAACAAGTTGTCCAGGGCCGGATGGGATAAGTACACGCTGAAACCCGGAGACTCCATTACGGCAAGCGGCTATATTTCCAAGAACGACCCACACACAATGTGGATCAATAAGCTCATCGGGCCTGACGGACAGGCACTCCACCTCTTTGAGGAATAACTAAGAGGAATAACTAAATCGCTCCCGGGCAGCTTGGGTGTGCGGATCGGTAGCAAACAGGAGGGTCCAGGTGCGTAGGCGGTTCAGCAATTCGATGCTCGGAATGTTCGTGGCGCTTTCATTCTCGAGCGTTCTCCACGCACAGAAGGCGGCTCAACCATCGGATCAAGCCAAGGCAGCAGCAAAGGGTGAGTCAGCGCCTGCACCTGTGCACGATCTAACTGGCGTATGGATGATGCGCAATCCTCCCGGCTCCAACCGTGGTTTTACCAACTACACGTTTACGAAGGATCTTCCAGAGTTAACTCCCTGGGGAGCAGCGAAGTACGCGGAGGCCAAAGCCTCCAATGGCGGGGAGTTTACTCTGAAGACCACGAACGATCCGGTGCTCACGAAATGCGATCCTCCGGGCGTGCCGCGCGTCTATTTCCATCCCTATCCATTTGAATTCGTGCACACGCCAAAATATACCCTGATGCTTTATGAGTACGATCACACCGTGCGCCGTATTTATACCGACGGCCGCCCAATTCCTAAAGATCCTGATCTGCTTTGGATGGGAACTTCGGTGGGCCATTGGGAAGGGGACACCACGTTGGTCGTGGATACCGTGGGATTCAATGACAAGACTTGGCTCGATCGGCTCGGTCATCCACACAGCGATCAGTTGCACGTCATCGAGCGCTTCCGGCGCGTGAACATGGATCACCTGGAGTTGGACATCAGTATGGAAGATCCGAAGGCGCTGGTGAAGCCTTGGACGACGACATTTTATTACCAGCTGAGGCCAAACTGGGAGTTGGGGGAAATCTCCTGCTCGGGAGACTACCTGGATTTTAGCAATTTCGAGAAGTAAGTTGAGGCACGATTGGTGAGTTTTTGAATTCGTCTGAAAACAACCGAGTGATTTTCGCGCGCATTAATCCCTTTTCTGTGAATTGTCCCGTACTGCTGTAATTGGGGATGGTTGAAATGCTGTTTATTTCCGGATTTCCGATTTGAGTCTCGAAAATTACGGAGTCTTAGACGAACAGGGGCTGAATCCATGCCACGAAAAAGCGGTTGCAATCCCCAGAACAATATTTCGAATGTGAATTTCGGCCGTCGCGCGCTGATGAAATCTACCTTGCTGGGCGGCGGGGCGGCAGCTGCTGGAGCCCTTTTGGGCGGCTTCATGCCAGCGGCCGCGCTGGCTGTCGACGATTCGTCAAAATTCGAAACGCCCGTTGTGGAAACGACCGCAGGGAAGGTTCGTGGCGTCATTCAGGCCGGCACGCTTACCTTCAGGGGAATTCCCTACGGTGCCTCGACTGCCGGAAGCAACCGCTTCATGCCTCCCCGCAAACCGGTGCCGTGGTCCGGAGTACGTGAAGCTTTCGAGAACGGGCCGACCGCGCCACAATTGGGTGGCCCGCCAAACCCTCTTATTTTGAATCATAGACAGCCGGCTATGGAGGGAGAGGATTGCCTGGTCATCAATGTTTTTACGCCCGGTGTGAATGATGGACGCAAAAGGCCTGTCATGGTTTGGCTGCATGGTGGCGGCTTTGCTACAGGCGCGGGGTCGGCGCACTCCTTTGATGGCAATGTCCTCGCGCGTTCCGGAGACGTGGTAGTTGTGTCCGTCAACCACCGGCTCAATATCTTTGGATACCTGCATCTGGCGGATTTAGGCGCGGAGAAATATGCCGATTCCGGCAATGCCGGCATGCTCGACATCGTCGCAGTACTTGAGTGGGTACGTGACAACATTGCTCAGTTTGGCGGGAATCCCGGCAATGTCACGGTTTTTGGGCAATCCGGCGGCGGTTTGAAGATCAGCGTCTTGCTGGCGATGCCTCCCGCCAAGGGATTGTTTCACAAGGCGATTATCGAAAGCGGCTCGCAGTTAAAAGGAATCCACCGCGACGAGGCCAGCAAGACGACCGAGCGAATCCTTGCCAAGCTGGGCCTGCAGCCAAATCAGGTTGACGATCTGCAAAAACTTCCCATCGAGCGCCTGCTCTCGGCCATCGATACCCGCGGCCCAGAGCAGGGAGCCGGCGCCTTCAATCTCGGTCCCGTGGTGGATGGTCGTTCGCTTCCGAGCGATCCGTTCGATCCCACGGCGCCGGAAATCTCCGCCGACGTGCCGCTGATCATTGGCTCAGTCAACACCGAAGGCACGTTCTTTACTCCACCGGACTCGCCTCTTTTTTCTTTGGATGAGGCTGGGATGCGCGCGCGATTGACGCAGCGGTTTGGAGATGCGACGGAAAAGCTGATTGAGTTTTACCGAAAAGAGACGCCCAATGCCTCGCCGAGTGAACTCTACTTCTTGATCACCGCATTTCCCAGCGCGGCGATAATGCAGGCCGAGCGCAAGGTTGTGCAGGGCAAAGCTCCGGTTTATATGTACCTGTTCACCTGGGAGACGCCCGTGGAAGGCGGCAAGCGGCACTCGCCGCACACCGTTGAGCTTCCCTTCGTGTTCAACAATGTTGTGGAACAACCTGAGGAGGTCGGCAACGGCCCCGACCTTCAGCCGCTGGCGGATAAAATGAGCGGCGCATGGACAGCTTTCGCGCGCACGGGCAACCCCAGCGCGCCGGGTATTCCCAAATGGCTTGCGTACACCGTGAATGAACGAGCCACGATGATCATCAACCGGGAATGGAAACTCGTGAATGATCCGCGGCATGATGCCAGACTAATTATGAACAGCCTGCCGGCCCCAAAAACCTCGTAGCACGCGGCCTTACTCGCGGAGCAGCGCCACAATTTTAGTTGGTGGAATGTTCGGCTGAGCAAAAATCATTTCCTCACAGGAACGCACCTCCAATTCCTGCCTGTCCCGCACGATGTAGTGGCGATTCCATCAGCCATTAGCTTTAACTCATCAAATCCACTTCGCCTGCGTTTTCCCTAAATCCATTGTCGCGCTGTGAGGCTTTGTTTTCGGCCACCATTCGAGTCTTGCAGCCGAGCCTCCGCAATCGTCGCCGGAATTTTTCGTGAAGGTGGATTTTTCCCTTGACAGGAAGGGGGTGTCCGAGTCAGTCTCCCGTCAACCAGAAGTCGGGTGTTCGTAAGGATTTATCAGTCACGAAAAATGATTCACGAGAGCAATTCGCGAACCTGGGCCCAGTTGCTTGTGGAAGTGTGTTTCTAGGCCAAATCCCGCAGTAGCACAACTTGTGATTGTAGTGAGTCGGATAGCAACTTCGTCAAGGGAGGCCACATGGGGCCACGTCGATTTGGTTTGTGCCTGAGTAGCGTCTTAACCGCAATGTTGATATTGCTGGTGATTCCAGCTTTCGCTCAATTACCTACGGCGACAATCCTGGGCACAGCCAAAGACTCATCCGGCGGAGTGTTGGCGGGCGCCACCGTGACGGCCACCAACGTGGATACAGGGTTGACGCGGACCGTGAAAACCAGTGAAGACGGCGAATATCGGCTGCCGGAATTGCCCGTGGGCCGCTATGAAGTGAAAGGCGAGCATCCCGGTTTCAAAATGGTGACTCGAAAGGGCATCACCCTTGAGGTGACTCAGCAAGCGGTGATCAACTTGGATTTCGAGGTCGGTTCCGCAGACCAGCAGGTTGTCGTGACGGAGGAAGCGCCCATGATAAATACCCAGGACGCCACTCTCGGCGGCACGGTCAGCGAGACGAAGATGACGGAACTGCCTCTGAACGGCCGGAATTATATTGATCTGGCACTCTATCAGCCGGGTGTCAACCCGGACAAAAACCAAAATAACCAGGGGGGCACCAGCTTTAGCGTGAACGGAGCTCCGCCGCGGTCCAACAACTTTACGTTGGATGGAGCCGTCCTGCAGAACATGTTGGGTCGCAGTCCCGTGTCGGGCGCCTCCGGCGATGCATTGGGTTTGGATGGCATCAAGGAGTTTCAGATCGTGGCCGGGACGTTCCAGGCTGAGTATGGATTAGCGATGGGCAGCCAGTTGGTGGCCGTGAGCAAAGGCGGCACCAACCAATGGCACGGCGACGCGTTTGAGTACATTAGAAATAATGCCTTCGATGCCAATACCTTCTTCAATAACCAAAGTAATACACCGAGGGCGCCGCTTCAAAAGAACCAGTTTGGGGGAGCCTTTGGCGGCCCCATCAAAAAAGACAAGACGTTCTTCTACGCCGTCTTCGAAGGAATTCGGGAAAACCAGGGGGTCCCCGTCAACAACCCGGTGCCGAGCGCGGGATGCCACGGAAACGCCGGCGATATCATTACCGTGGCGCAATGCCCGGACCTTTCAGTTAACACCGACTCCGCTGGCAATCCGATCACCTCAGTGAAGATTAGTCCCTACACTGCTGGTTTGTTGGCGATCATACCTCTGCCCAACCCAGGGTCAGTGTGGGACCCGTCGAATGGCGGAACTCCCCCCAGTCAAACTTTCAATAGCCATAACTCTCTCGGAGAGAATTACGGGCAGATGCGTTTCGACCAGACAATTTCCGACAAGGACTCCTTCTTCGCTCGCTATACCATTGACAACGCCATTCAAAATGAATTAACTGCCGGGGGGAATTACTCTAATTTCCGCGAGGCGCCGGTCGCGCGAAATCAGTGGATTACGCTGGCTGAAAATCACATTTTCTCGCCTACGGTATTCAATGCCGCCCGGTTTTCTTTTAGTCGCACCAATGCCAGCATCAACTTGGCCAATGTCGGCCTGCCCGGTGGCACCGGTCCCCAACTCGTGCCGGGCTTTTCCACCGGCATAGTCGATTTGGGCGGGCCCGGCGGCGGAAATTATGCCGAGTTCGGTTCGGTGAACGCCGCCCCCGTAACATTCAATAGGCAGAACATTTACACCCTCAGCGACGATGTGAACTGGACCCGCGGCAAGCATGCTTTCAAGTTTGGCGTACTGCTCAACCGGTTCAATGAAGCCAGTCAGGCAACCAACTCCTATAATGGGCAGATCATTTACAATCAAATCTCCGATTTCTTGCAGGCCAACCCACTCCAGGTAGAGTTTGCACCCACCTTTTCTACGGAAAACCGGGATTTCATTTTCAACACTTATGGTCTGTATGGCCAGGATGACTGGCGCGTGACGCAGCGGCTGACCCTAAACCTGGGCTTGCGCTGGGAATTCATGAACACACCACACGAGTTGAACGGGCGGCAGTCCAGGCAAATCAACGACTTCACCGACCCGTTTACGCTAGGCCCCGTCATCCAAAACAACTCGTTGAAAAACTTCAGCCCGCGCGTGGGGTTCGCCTACGACCTTTTTGGAAACGGAAAGACCGCCATTCGTGGTGGTGCCGGAATTTATTATGATATGGGGAACATCGGAACGGCGCTCGGACAAACCGCGAACGGATCTCTGCCGTTTGCAGCGTTGGTCGATGTAAACCCTGGACCAGGTACTGCACAAATCCCCAGCATACAGAGTTGGGAGGCCACGCTAACAGCCTCAAACTCGACGTTATACCCAGCGGGTGCGGGGTTTCCGTTGCCCATTCCCGATCAAGTACGGAACTTCTATACACCAACCTCTCAAGGGGTCTTCACTCCCACGTTCATTGATTACAACTGGAAGAGCCCCTATATGATCCAGTACAACGTCAGCGTTCAGCAGCAGTTGCCGTGGAACATGATGGTAGGAATAGCCTACGTGGGCAACCACGGAGTTCACCTGCCCATGGTTCGTGACGGAAATCCGATTCCCCCTACGTCTTTCGGTCCCTGCGGTGATCCTGCAAGCGTGTGCGTGGGAGGCCAGGTGCCCTTCTGGGATACATCTTTACCCAGCTACACCAACCTGAACTCACACTTCGGCAGCGATATCAATATCGGCACGGCCGCAACTTCTCGTTACAACGCTTTGCAAGCGGTCTTGCAAAAACGGACTAGCCACGGACTGGAATTCGAAGCCGCCTACACGCGCAGCCGCGTAACGGATCAAACCCAAGGCCAATCCAACGTACAGGATTGCATTACTTCAGGTGGGCTGCTGGGCACTTATCCGCTAAATACGAGTGTCGACACGGGCCCGGCCTGCTTCGATATTCTCAACAACTGGGAAATTAACGTTCTTTATCATTTCCCAAACCCGGTTAAGGGTAACGGATTTCTCTCCAAGGTGGCCAACGGCTGGTTCATGAGCAGCATCGTGACCATTCAGAGTGGCCAACCATTCTCGCCAACTATCGGTGTCAATCGCTCGAATTCAGGCGTCTTGCAGGGTGGCCAAGGAGACCGGCCCAATATAAATACCGCTGCCTTGCTTGCAGCCTACCCGTGCACCTCGCAGCCAGGACAAACACCGGCCGGCATCAATCCGTGTGCCTATACACCAGTTGTCTATAATCCCAATACGGTCATTACCGGTGATCCCAACAATTGGATCAACGGGGCCATGTTCTCGATGCCGCCGAATTGTACTGGACCTGGGCTAACAAATTGTTCGAACACGGTTGGCCAGTTGGGCACCGCACTGCGCAATAGCCTGGTCGGGCCGGCCGAAAGGAATTGGGACTTTTCACTGGTGAAGGACACCAAGCTAGGGTTCCTGGGAGAGGCTGGCATGGTGGAGTTCCGCGCCGAATTCTTCAACGTCATCAACCATCCCAACTTTAGTGGTCAGCATTTCAGCACCACAATTTTCCCCGGTCCTTCGCCTGGCAGTGTTTCCAATGACCCCACCCCGTTCTTGGAAGCGCCGAGCGGTGGGCATGTCACACAAGAACTCCAGGATGGCCAGCGGGAGATCCAGTTTGCGCTGAGATTCGAATTTTGAGTCTTGCGAGATCTCAGGGGTCCCCGCGGCTAGAACACGCGAGGACCCCGCTCAAGCTGGCAAATTGGGGAAACAGATTCATCGGCAAAAGTGCATTCAATTTTGACTCACTACAGGACGTCTGGAATCCTGGGGAAATTGTTTTTCGCTCAAGCTCTGATGCGGGTATTCCTATTTAAATCGGCTCCCAGGTGGCGTTTGCCTGCTCGCGCCAACCTTGCAGCAAAGCCGGTAGGGCAGTGCGAAGCATTCGGCTTGACAGTCAGCTAGAAAATACCGGATAGGAGATAAGCTTGGCCCCGCCTCTATTCTTGCAGGCGATCGAAGACACCGGCTTCAGCACATGGCTGCGTGAATCGGAATCGCCTTTTGCATTCTATTTCATTCTGCTGTTTCACACCTTTGGCCTGGCGATATTAGTTGGCGCGAATTTGATAGTCGATTTACGGGTGCTTGGAGTTGCGCGCGCCATGCCGCTTGCGCCGCTCAAGCGGTTGTTCCCTATCATGTGGATGGGATTCGCGATGAATGCCGTAACCGGGATTTTGCTGGTCATCGCTTACCCGACAAAGTCGCTCACGAACCTGGACTTTTACGTAAAATTGACGGTCATCGGTATGGCCCTTTGGGTCATGCAGAGGCTTTACAGCCGGGTGTTTGAGGACCCGAGCCTAAGTGAAGCAGAAATGACAGCAAGAGGTACAACGTTGGCAAAGTGGTCTCTTTTTTTGTGGTTCGGAGCGATTACAGCGGGCCGCTTGCTGGCCTACACATACAAGTATCTGACGTTTCCTTCCTGACATGGTTCGTTGAGAGGCCCACTAATGAATTTTGTGCATCTGCATCTTTTGCTGAATCATTTTCCGATCATCGGCACGATTATCGCACTTGGCCTGTTTTTTATTTCCCTGCTTGAAAAAAATGAAGACCTCAGGCGAGCGAGCCTTATTACTTTTGCAGCCATGGCTCTCCTGGCGATTCCCACGTTTTTTAGCGGCACGGGCGCACAGGGTGCCATTAAGAAACTCCCTGGGGTTTCGGAAACTTTGATCGAAACACATCAGGGCGCGGCGATGCTGGCACTCCTTTTTATGGAAATTACCGGTGGCTTATCCCTCGTGGGACTGTGGAAGTCGCACCGATCGTCGCGTCCAGCGCGTTGGAACTGGAGCCTCTCCGCCATCCTGGTGTTTTCGATTGTGACAGTTGGCCTCATGGCCAGAGTCGGGAACACCGGAGGCGACATCCGCCACCCCGAGATTGCGACTGGCCAGGAAGAAGGAACCGAAGGATCCGTGATTTCGAGGATGGTACACAAGTTTGAGCCATCGCCGGCAAAATTTGCCGAGCTGATGACTGCCAGTAAATGGTGGTGGGCGTTCATGATGGACTTGCATTTTGTTGGGCTGGTCCTATTGATCGGGGCGGTTGGCATTCTGGACTTGCGCATATTGGGATTTGCAAAACAATTTCCGATTGGCCCGTTGCACCGGTTCGTCCCGTGGGCGATGGCCGGATTTGGCATCAATTTGGTAACCGGCGTTTTGGCATTTACCGGTATGGATCAGTACTACACGTATGACTGGGCTTTTTGGTTCAAGATGCTGGCGATTATGCTTCTTGGACTGAATGTGGCGGCGTTTTATTTGACCGGAGCATTCGAATCTGTTCAGGACTTGGGAGCTGGGGAAAACGCGCCGCCTCTGGCCAAATTTATTGCTGCGAGCTCTTTGTTCCTGTGCTTTGCGGTCATCACCCTGGGTCGGTATATTCAGTCCTATTCCGATACGATCACCGTCCATAAGTAACCTAGTGGCAGGAGCAAAATTTGTTGTGTCTATTATGGGTGTAGAGTTAAGATGAACATATTCCATTTTCCTGCAACGAAAATAGCAGTTGGCGCGTCAAGATAGCACGGAGGCAATATGATGCATTTCAAAATCAACAATGCCGCGGCTTGCAGCGCATTGTTCATTCTGGCCTTGATTTCGGCTGGTCCAGTGTACGCGCACCATTCCGTTCAAGCTCAGTTTGATATCCATAAGACGTTCACCGTCTCAGGAACGGTTGCCAAAGTCGAGTGGATCAATCCCCATTCCTACCTCACCGTCAATGTGACAGATCCTGACGGCAAAGTTCAAAAATGGGCCTTCGAACTCGGCGGTCCTGGCGCGCTTCGCCGGGCCGGAATGAGCAGAGAAGATCGGGGCGGCTTAAAGCCTGGCGACGAAGTAACTGCCTCGGGTTTGGCCGCCAAGGATGGTTCAACGACCGGGTTTCTGCAGGAATTGAAACTTGCGGATGGCCGGGTGTTCAAGTTCGCTGCGGACCCCAACGGCAACTGAATATGGAAAGGAGCTTCAACATGGCGCGTCGCTTTTTAGGTAGCAGGATCATCGTCATGGCTGCAATGCTGTGTTTTCTTCCGGCAGCGGTTTTTGCGCAGTCCAACGGAGGTCCGCGCATGGACCGTGAAAACACATTGTCGCCAACACCGGTTGGTCCCACGCCCATGGCCCCGGATGGACACCCCGATTTGACGGGTCTGTGGAATGGCCTAGCGGATAATTTGTTGGGCGTCCCAAATCAAATGCATAACGTTGGCATCGAAGTTGGGACTGACACCACCCGAGACATTCACAGCGGCGTGCAGATCGCGACTTGGCCGCTGCAAAATCGCAAACGGCAGAATAACGAGCAGAACGAACGCGCCGCCACTCTCTTGCGGCGGATGGGCTCTAATAGACCGATATACAAACCCCAATACTGGCAGAGAGTAAAAGACTTCGACGCCAATTCCAATGAAGAAGATCCATCCAATAATTGCATGCCAGCCGGAGTTCCGCGCATGGGTGTTCCGTCTTACATCGCCCAAACCCCCACCTACCTGGTCTTCGTTTATCCGGGGCAGGGCGGCTTGATTGCCACCGCAACGAGCTATCGCATGATTCCTACCGATGGTCGCAAGCATACGGACCTGGAGGAATTGGATGGGACGTGGAACGGAGAATCGATTGGCCACTGGGATGGAGACACAATGGTAATCGATTCCATCGGTTTCAACAGCACCAGTTGGTTTGATCAACTCGGGGGCTATTTCCATAGTGAAAACATGCATGTCATTGAACGCTTGCACCGCGACGGAAATACTCTCACCTGGACGGCGACCGTTGAGGATCCCGACGTGCTGCTAGAACCTTGGACGACGACTCCGCGCATAGCTCTCCTCAATCCCGACCACAAGGCGGTTCTTGCGGAATCGCTGCCTTGCAGCGAGAGAGATTTCGCTCACGTCGTCACCAAAGAACATCACTAGAAAAAAGTTTTCCCTCTTTCGGGTCCCGGTAGTTTGCGCCAGGAGGCGGTATGCCTATGCAAGCGAGAAGGTTCAAAGTGTTAGCGGTAAGGGCGTTGATGATCGTGGCTCTTGCGGCATTCGTTTTCCAGGCTGCTCGTGGGCAAAGTAACTACTCCAAAGCAAGCGTCAGCGCGAAAACCACGAGTGCCGGAACCGCGGACGACGCAAATAAATCTGACCCCTCCGAAGTTGCCATTACTCTAAAGGCTGCTGCCGAGGCTATCGGCCTTGCTCGATGGTCGGGAGTAGGCGGCCAACGGCTCCCCGAAGTCGATGTAATTAACACGATGGAGATTTGGGGTAGCGGTACTACTTACGGTAATGGTCAATCGAATAAACCCGGTGAACTGGGGCCCGCGTTTAAAACCGAATACCACGCCGCCCTCGGTTACAATCCGCCCGCCATGCGCCTTGAAATGACTCGCACCAGTTCTGGCGCGCCCGTCCAAGGAGGTGCCGCGACACAGCACACGATTGAGGTGGTGCGCGATAAATATGCTTGGAATGAGTCCGAGATTGGTGCGGGTTTGGTTCCCGGAAAAGGTACCGCCACCCCGGCCATGGCCTCGGTCAACAATCGTCTTCTTCAACTCTGGATTCTTCCCTACGGTGTCATAAAAGCCGCTTTGGCCGCAGGCGAGAAGACCAAGATCTCGACCGAGAATGGCGCCAAGGTCATTACGTTTCCCCTGAGCGGACCGCTTGCTGAGGTGATGGTAAAGGCGACGCTTGATGCCCAATACGAAATCGCAAAAGTCGAGACCCGGACCGATAATCCGGCGCTCACCGACCTGGCTACCGAGACAGAATATTCCGACTACGCGGATCACGGAGAGATCGCGACCGACGTTAAGTCTCCTGGCCATATCGTTCGGAAACAGGGTGGCCATCCAGTACTCGACATCCAAGTGAAGATGCTGGACGGCAACAACCCATATCTGGTCTTTCCAGTTCCCGAAAATGTAAAGAATGCAGCCGCGCATTAGAGCGACCCTTCCAGTTCCATACGCCAAAGTGGCGCGGACCATGCCACCGGGAGATTGTTGAGCTATGCTTCTTCACATATGCAGGTGGCTGCAAGACAATTCATTAATCGCTTTAATCAACGGAACGGCTTGGACTGCCGCGACCGTGGAGATCGTCCATTACTTCAGCATGTTCATATTAGTCGGATCGATGGTGATCGTGGATTTGCGCATTCTTGGTCTTGCGGGACGCCGAATGCACGCAACGCAACTCGCGGACTGGCTCTTTCCGTGGATGTGGATTTCGCTGGCATTCAATTTTCTATCAGGATTCCTCATGTTCGCGGGTTCCGCACCGTCTTATTACCGGAACGACATTTTCTACGACAAGATGATCGTGATCCTGCTGGCAATCGTAGCGAACATGATCGTCCAGAAACAAATACGCAAGTGGGATCAATTGCCGGTCATGCCGGCATGGGCAAAATTATTGGCCGTCGTTTCGATTGGTTTATGGGTTGGAGCAATCCTTGCTGGGGTCGAAGTTCCTGCCCTAACTGGCGTCGGATAAACGGCGCGAAGATCATTGGGTCATGTTTGGGTTGGTAGGGAGTAGGGACGAACCGGACGAATTGCAGTCTGGAAGGGGCGAAATCAGAGCGGCAGCAATGGGAGGTTTTTTCGAATGGATGGTTCATTGGCTAATTTCGGTTATTGGCTGCAGAACAGACCATTTGCCCTGGCGATTGCGGGGTCGGATTGGGTCTATCCATTCGTTCAAGCGACTCACTTCACCGGATTGTCAGTATGGGTTGGGACGAACATCGCCGTGGATCTCAGTCTTCTCGGAGCTGGCAAAAAATCCACCCCGCCATTGCAACTCTCTGATGCATTGTTTATCTGGAACTGGATCGGATTTGCAATAGCCGTCACGGGAGGATTTCTTCTCTTCTCCGTCTCTGCTGCGACGTATCTCACGAACATCGCTTTTCTGACCAAGCTGGGCATACTAGTCCCTTTGGGATTGGTGCTTCACATTGTGATTCAGCGGAAAGCGCCGGAGTGGGAGAAATCGCAGGAAACATCTTCCATGGCTAAACTTGCGGGCTTCACGGAATTGTTGTTGTGGTTGTCCGTGATCACTGCTGCTGTGTTAATCCCTTATGTAGGTTAGGAGTTTTTCACTCAGAACACTTTGGGGAAGCGATCTGAGAGCATTTTCCGTTTATAGCGCGATGAAGAGCGGCGGAATAGTTTTCTTTCATTCTTGCAAGACCGTTTGCGTGCCTTGTGACTTGCCGTCAGCCGGTGGTCCGGACTGCAATTGTCATCAGATTTAACGCCGCGCAGATCAAGTGCCACTCGGCTCGCACTTTCTTTTGGCCCCGCAAGCGCGTGTTGTGAGTTTGGAGCGTGAGTACAATGCCGTCCCGCTCAAGGAACGGGCTGGGTTGATGGCACTCCTCAGACTCACTCAAGCCATTTAAACCCGCAAGTATTCAGACCTGAGCGCTTATGTGTGTCTCCAAACGGAAGTGGAGATTCAACGCTTGCTAGATCATGAAAAGTACCTGCGAGCCACATTGGGTTATCGGAAGTGGAAGAAGCCGAGCAAAGATGCGACGAAAAAGGAACAGATCGAAATAGAGAAACACCTAGGTCGGCGGGTTCGACATCCTCTATCGGAGGTCAGTAAGGCATTGAATGGCCGTCTGAAAAATGTACGGTTTGTCATTAGGTGGTCGGAGTGCGAGAGGAAATTACTGCCAGGACTTTTCTGTGAAGATATGACAACAGCTTTGGCAGCCGTGCTGTTTTCTCGGATCGCCTCGACTCAAGGCCTTACGGTTTGCGTGCGCAGCGGCTGTGAATTTGTTCGGGTTCGCAGGAATCAAACACATTGCACCATCCGTTGTGGAAATGCAGATCGCCAAGCGAGCCGGCGAGCAAAGGGGTAGATCGACATGGCTCTATTTCGACGCAATAAAACGTGGTATGCGGACTTTGCTTTAAATGGCCAGCGTTACAAACAGTCACTCCAGACGACCGACTGGCGCCAGGCTCTCTCCCGCGAGAAGGAATTGATTGGTCAAACGAGTGTGGGTAAACTTGCCCCGTCAAGTCAGCAGTTCGCCAAATTAGCATTTACCGAGGCCGCTGATCGTTAAACGGCAGACAGGCTTGCCCATCTTGCGCCGCGCAGCATCGTAACCGAAAAAGGGCGCCTCAAACCATGGCGGGCATTCTTCGGCTCAAGGCCTTTGACAAAAGTGTCCGCTGACATCATCGGTCAGTACGTTGCACATCGCAAGAAACAGGCCGCAGCCAATCGCACGCTTAATATGGTGTTAGGTATCCTTCGGCGCATTCTGAAACGAGCGAAACGCTGGCACCTCCTTGCTGAGGATGTCAGGCCGCTCCCTGAGCGCCGCGACATGGGCCGGGCATTACAGCCCGACCAGAAACTCAAACTTCAGAGGACTGCGGCCAGGAAACCGAAATGTCAGATTGCGCGACTCGCAGCGATCTTAGGATTGAATACAACGATGCGGGCTTGCGAGATTCGAGGTCTGCAATGGCGAGACAATGATTTCATAGAACGTACGCTCACCGTGCGCGTGAGCAAGACAGCGGGAGGGGAGCGCGTGATTCCTCTCAACGCGAACGCCTGGGCCGCGGTCCTTGAATTGCGCCAGCGGGCCAAGATGCTATTCGGAACAGAGCCACAAATTGACTGGTATGTGTTTCCGCATGGAGAAGGGTAGGGGCCTGTTATTCGCCCGAAGAATAGACCGGGACCGGAGCGCGTCACTGTGAAGCCAGATCCTACCAAGCCTATGAGCACTTGGCGCACGGCATGGCGGAAGATCACAAAGGCAGCTGGACTCCCCGGTCTGCGCTTCCACGATCTGAGGCACCATGCAATCACAGAGCTTGCGGAGTCACTGACGAGCGACGCAGCGACAATGAGCATCGCAGGACAATTCTCGCAGCGAATGCTGGCGCATTACAGCCACGTTCGGCTTGACGCCAAGCGGAAGGCCCTAGACGCGCTATCGGGTGGGGTTGCGGGGGTAGTTACGTCCCAAAGCACGTCCCAAAAATCGGGCGTGCCTTCGCAATTGATTGAAAAGAATGGCGGGGCCGACGAGACTCGAACTCGCGACCTCCTGCGTGACAGGCTATCAGGGTCAAATCTAAATGCTTGTTATGGTGTCGCTTACGAAGCGCAGAACGCCTTCTAGTCCGCACAATGATACCTAGATATCCGATTTTGAAGATTTAACCTCACACGTTGGCCTTCTGGAGGGGTTGGTCTACCGAGGCTAGCGTTGCGTAGCGGGCATCAATGCGCCCAGTTGTTGATGAAGGGGCAGGTTTTCAAGAAGGAGCCTACGACGAGTACGGGAGAGCCGCACAACAACACCTACCAGGAGTTCGATGGCACCTATCATGCGATGGTGTTATCGCACTTCACCTGTGGAGGGCAATGCCGCATGCTGTTGAAATCACAGGCGGACTCAATTTTGGTAAACGACCGGAGACGAGTTCACGTACTCTTGTGGCTGCGATGACTTCCTCCGATCGGCGCCGCGCAACCAGCACATCGCGCGGTGTGCATTCCTGAAGTAGCAATTCCGTGGCCTGCATGATCGGCTCCGCATGGAAACGAGCCTGCATTACCCCGTCGTTCAGGACGTTTGCGGCAGCCACCAAAGTCATACCCTGGTGGTGCGCCATATAAGCGCGAATGACGGCGACGTTCTTACCTTCGGGCAATCGAGAACCCGTGTAATCCAGTGCCTCGTAGAAACCATAGACTCCCAGGCCGCCCGCCTGTGCAAGACGCCTAAGGTTTTCGATGGCAGCGGAAGGCTCGATCATCGCAGCTAGCGCAGTGGCATATGGTGCGATAATCAGATCTTCGTTCAGCCCCCGCTTGAGCCCGAGTTCGGGAACACCAAAGCTGGAATATTGGTATGTGAAATCGATATCGCGCGCGTTATACGCAGATTCCGAAATCCCCCAGGGTACGCCGCGTTCCTTCCCATATTCGATTTGCCTCTGGACTACTTGTTCGTGTGTTTGGCTCAGCAGGCTGCCGGCCGGCGGGCGCATCACAAGCGCCGGCATCAAATATTCAAACATCGATCCCGACCAGGAGATCAAAGCGGAACCCCGGCCCACGGGAGTGAGCGCGCGTCCTAGCCGGAACCAGTGCGAGGAAGGAACATCTCCTTTCGCAATTGCGATAAAGCTCGTGAGTCGCGCTTCAGAGGCCAGTAGATCGTAACAACCGGGATCCAGAGTTCCATCCGTGCCTCGGTAACCGATGGAAAAGAGCTTACGCGAGCGGTCGAACAGGAAGCTGAAATCCATGGCCGCAAACAACTTTCTCGACGTCTGAGAGATGTCCAGCAGATGGCGATTCAACGACACAGAATCCTCCGCCGCATCCTGTATCGCCTGGATAAGCGTATCAACTCGCGTGAGCACGTCTCGATTGCCGAGTGGATCCTGGAGCAAGCGTGCGCCCAGAACTGTAAGTTCGCGCACAGCCGCCTCAAATCGTTCCGGCGCGTCGGCCAGGGTAGGCAGACTAAGGAAAAAAGGCTCAATGGTCACCCACTCCGGAGCATGCTCCACAGGTCGTTTCGCCATGGCAATAACTTCTTTTGGGTCGAGGCGCAGCCACGGAATCAGAATTCCCGCGTCTCGAGCGTGGCTTTCGATGCAGGCTCTGGTCGCTTCGGCCCAGGCGCGCAATTCGGAATCGGGAGGACTGCCCAACTCTTGCGCCATGGTTAGCGCAATGTCAGTCATGGTCTGAACGCGTTCTTTCAACCGAACGAACCGCGCCGCCCAATCGGCAACATCGGTTGGCGCGGAATCGAGCAATGCGGCGAGAGCGTCTATAGCGTTGCTGAGCTGCTTCCGCAGGACGCTGTGTGTGAGGTTCACATCGGCAATCCTGCCAAGCGTTTCCCGCAACAGCAGGAGTGCATCATTCACTCCGCTGAGCACGCGGACTTCGATCGATGATTCCTGAATCAGCTTGAGGCAACCGTTGCCAAGAGCCACCAGATGTCCCGCGATGTTCCCGCTATCGACGGTCGAGACAAACTTGGGGTCCAATGGATGAAGGTCGCAAGTATCGTACCAATTGTAGAAGTGACCCCGAAATCTCTCTAATTTGTTCATCGTCTGGAGCGTGGCTTCAAGTCGCTCTGCTGTCTCCTGCGTGCCAATCCATCCAAAATCGCGCGCGGCAAGCGTGGAAAGGAGATAGAGGCCCATATTTGTCGGGGAGGTTCGGTGGGCCACGACTGGGTTCGGGTGTTCTTGAAAATTATCGAGAGGAAGGAAATTGTCCGCAGAGGAAACAAAAGTCTCAAAGAAACGCCAGGTACGGCGCGAAGTCAAGCGAAGAGTCTTGGACTCATCCGACGACAGCGGCTCCTGATCTGGCAGCCGTGACGGAAGGCTGATCCAACGTGCCACGACCGGCGCGCAAACCCACAAGAAAGCAAACGGGATCGCAACAGGTAACGACGAGGGCCTCCCAAATGCCACCGCTGTGATCGCTGCGGTTGCGAGCAAGACGCTGGCGATCATGCGCTTGTACATGCCGAATATATTCAGGTCAACTGCATGCTTGGCTTGTGCCGCGGCAATCCACTGCAACAAGTTTCTGTGCGTTACGAACAATCGGCCAAGCGTGCGCAAGATTGCGTCGGACATCAGCCATGCCTGATAGGCCATGAGGGTGACCGTCATGCCGATCTGGTATGCGCCCAGCGAAAGATCGGACAGCACGCCGCGAATCTGGCTTCGCTTGAAAATTCCGCTGATGCGCGGGTTTCGTCCCGCGAAGAATGGAATCAGCGCGGGAATCGAAATTGTCGCGAGGACAAATCCAGTCCACATCCATGGAGATATCTGCGGCATCAGCCACCCGACAAGCAATGTGAGGAACATACAGGGAGCCGAAAGAGTTCGGCGCAGATTGTCGAGCATCTTCGCCCGGCCGATCGCGGGTATCTTGATTTTGCTGCGTCCCTCTTTAGATAAGCCTCCCGATCCAAATATCCACGAAAGAAGTTGCCAGTCTCCGCGCGCCCATCGATGTTGCCGCGCCGCCGCTGCCTCATAGTGCGATGGGAATTCGTCAAAGAGCTCGATGTCCGTGGCCAACGCCACGCGGGCAAAGATGCCCTCAAATAGATCGTGGCTCAGCAAAGTGTTTTCCTTCGCCTTGCCGGCCAACGCCTCTTCAAACGAATCGATTTCGTAAATTCCCTTGCCTGTATAAGATCCTTCCCGGAACAGATCCTGATAAACGTCCGAAACAGCGGAAGCATACGGATCGATGCCACGTGGACCGGAGAAGACTTCTTGGAACAGTGAACCTTCCCGATCGGTGGCCAACGAAGGTGTAATGCGCGGTTGTACAATCGAGTAGCCATCCACGACGCGCCCCTCTTCGGTGCTGAACTTGGGTCGGTTCAGGGGATGCGCCATCGTGCCCACAAGTCGTGCAGCAGTATCGCGCGGTAGACGCGTGTCTGCATCCAGCGTAATTACGTAGCGGACCCCGGGAATTGCTTCCAGCGACCGCCCGCCGACAGCTATGAATGTGGTAGCCTTCGAGCCGCGAAGAAGCTGATTCAATTCATGCAGCTTCCCGCGCTTGCGTT
>PLUM01000002.1 GCA_003165465.1 Acidobacteriota bacterium | reverse complement strand
TCGATCCGGTACCATTCGTTCCCGACTCGCAATCGTTTCTGCCGTGCGACGAAAGCGAAGTCGCTGCCTAGTTCGAGGAGGAAGTGTTCCAGGTGCTGGGTCAGCGCCTCTTCTAGGGCATTTTCGGAGTATTCATCCTTTAAGTCTAGAAACTCAAGGACGAATGGATCTTTGATTTCTTCATGAGCCTCGATGCGGTCGGCGGGTGTGGCCTCTTGTCCCTTGCGGAGGATCGCTGCTTTGTTCTTGGAAAGGGCGGTTCGTTCATAAAACTGGGAAGCAATCTGGCGATCCAATTGACGGACCGACCACCCACCTCGCAACGCCTCAGCCTCATAAAATCCCCGCGCGTCTGCGTTCTTGACGGTGAGCAGCCGTACATAGTGGGACCAGGGCAGAGGAAACTGTGGGCGAGGCCGGTCTCCCACAGATTCCGCAGACAGTGTCTGCAATTCCCCCGTCTGAGACTCAGCGAGAACATCCAGCAATTCCGCAGACGCCGTCTGCGGAATTGGCCATTGGGAGTAAAATTCTCGCATTATTAGCAGATTCCGCTCCGAGAAACCCCTCCCCAGCTTGGCAGTGAGGTCGGCCGAGAGCCGGTGCAGAAGAGCCCGTCCATATTCGGCGCGCTTCTTGCCATGTTGCTCGTGCTCAACGATGCGGCGTCCGACTTCCCAATACGTGGCAGTCATGACGGCATTGATGGAACGGGCGGAATAGCTTCGCGCTCGGTCGAGAAGCTGAGTGACACTCGCGACCAATTGGGAATAGCCACGCTCATTGGATGGAAGGCTATTTGTTCTCGCCATGAAATCCCTATCGCACTTCCCAGCGGATCGTAAACAAGTGTGCGGTTTCCAATTTTTGTTTCAGACACTCTTCGACCTGGCTAATCAGAACTTCCTTTTTGCTCTCAATTTCGTCCTGTGCATCATACAGGGAACGGCGTTTGCGGGACCGCTCCGCTTCAAGTTCCTTGACCTTCCGATGCAAGGCCAACTTCGGCTCAAGTTCGACTTCCAGTTTGGCATTCTTTTTGTTCGTTTTGATCTCGAAATCCAGTTCCTTCAGTTCGACTTCCAGCCCTTCTTTCAAATCCTCGGCCCATCGTTCCAGTTTCTCGATTTCTTCTTCAAAGAAATGGCTATTCCGCTCGGACACTTCAGCTAGGACAGTGGCTTTGGAACGCTCGAACTGAAGGACAAGAGCTTCCTTCAAATTCTCAGGGACTTGGATACTTGAGGTCTCGCGCCCTGAAACCTCAAGAAGCTTTCCACACGTCTCCTGGTCCAGCGACTCTCCACCATCCGTCATGCCAACAAGTAATAGCCGGTCTTCTTGCTCCAGAGCGGAGATCGTAAGTTTCGTCAATGAGAGGTATCCGCTCTTGCCTAGGAGACGTTCTACCAGCGTGATTTTCCTACCGTGCTGTGTGTAATCAAATTGGACATGCGCCGAAGCCAGATTGCGACTAGATGCGCGGCTTACAAGAAACTCTGTCAAGGGGTGTCCGGATCGATATATGTGCGCGCCGTCTCGTGCGCTCGACTTCGTCATGAATTGATATTCACCCAGCAAAACAGGCGGAGCACCCAAGGGCAGCTTGTCGAGCGAGAACCGTAAGGCGACGTCATCAAAGTGTGCAGTCGCGCCCAATTCATGTTTCGTGACCGCCCAATAGTATCGGCTGAGCCGATCCAACTGAGCACTCGCCTCTTCGAGATCGACTTTGAGCCGGGCGTGCACATCTTCGTCGAAGTTTTCGAGCAGGGTAGACCTAGTTGTCGCCATGCGACTGTTAATTTGCTCTTCCAAATCACTCTGCAACTTATTGAAGGCAGTATCGATCTCTTCCGGTGTTCTACAGGATTGATAAATTTCTGCGATGCGACGCTCGAAATCGACACCCGATTCGAGGGCACCCAGGACTTCGTCTGAAGCCCCGAATACGCCATCGAAAAGACGAAACTTCTCGAAGAGAATCTGGAAAACCCGAAGATCCGCCTCATTCTTTCGATTCAGGAAATTGATCACAACAACATCGTGAGTTTGCCCGTAGCGATGGCAGCGGCCAATGCGCTGTTCGATTCTCTGTGGATTCCAGGGAAGATCGTAGTTCACTACGAGAGAACAAAATTGGAGATTGACCCCTTCCGCCGCTGCTTCTGTAGCGACAAGAATCGACGCAGATTCCTTGAAGTGCTCGATCAGGGCCGCACGAATGTCAACAGTTTTGGAACCCGTAACGACATCTTCGCCGGTGTGTCTCTTGCGCCAGGCCTGGTAAATCTCTGTTGAACGAGGGTCGGTATTCGTCCCGTTGAAAGTCATGACCTGCCCAGCGAAACCGTTCGACTCAAGAAGCTCCCGAAGATACTCCTGAGTACGGCGTGATTCGGTGAAAATGATCGCTTTGCGGCTTGCTCCGAGAGTTGCGAGCTTCTCGAACCCGAGTCCAAGGGCCTGGATAAGCGCATGGCCTTTGGCATTTCGGGTGATGGAAATAGCGAGATTATGATAGGCAGTCAATTCCTCGATCTCTTCCGCAATCTCAGTGTCTCGTCGTCTCGCCTCGTCTTGAGGGCCACTCGGGACTGGATCTGGCGCTTCTTCGGTCCACTCCTCTGACATTTCGTTGAAAGCTTCGAAATCTTGTTCAGGGGGAGCTGTGACAGGCTGCGCCTCGACATTCCGCTGTGCTTGCAGGCGCTCACTAAGTGATCGTAACGTCCCAGCGATAGCGAACGTGGAAGACGCAAGCAACTTGCGGAGGACTAGGGTCATCAACATGCGCTGGCTGGAAGGAAGCGCGTGCAAATTGTCGCGTCGTAAATACTCGCTCACAGAGTCATAGAGTTTCTGCTCTTCGGCAGTCGGTGTGAAGTCCTGCGTGATCGGAATGCGGTTAGTGAATCGCACGTACTCCGTGACTTGACGCCTCAGTGTGCGCTGACAGATCGGCTTGATACGTCGTCGCAAATCTTGGAAGGCTGCTTCATCGAGATTTCCACGCAAGTATTGAGCTCTAAAAGACGCAAGATCCCCGAATAGATGCTCGTCAAGAAAGCCGACAAGGCCGTAAAGTTCGAGCAAGGTGTTTTGCAAGGGAGTGGCAGTCAGCAGCACTTTTGGCCTATTTTGCACAGCTTCCTTGATTGCCCGTGCAATCTTGTTGTCGGTCCGGTAGACGTTTCGTAGGCGGTGAGCTTCGTCGATAACAACCAAGTCCCAGGCGACGCTCGCCACCACATCTTTCTGAGACCGCACAAAGTGATAAGAACAAATTATGGCTCGCCCGTTGTCTTCGAACGGGTTCTGTGTGCCAGACTTGCGCAGCGTATTGAAGACATTTGAGTCAAGAATCAAGCTGGGGATGAAGAACTTGTCGCTCAACTCCTGCGCCCATTGCTTCCTAAGCGTCGTGGGAACTACGATGAGAATCTTCCGCCGTCGTTCTGCCCAAAGCTGACTGATGATGAGACCGGCCTCAATCGTTTTGCCCAGGCCAACTTCATCGGCAAGAATTGCGCCTCGCGAGAGGGGAGACCGAAAAGCAAATAGGGCCGCTTCAACTTGATGCGGATTGAGGTCAACAGAAGCGTTTAAGAGCGACTGGCCTAACTTTTCGAGCCTATTAGAGGAGCTGCGACGCAGTAATTCATGCGCATAATATTTGGCGTGAAAATCAGTAATGAGTCCAAGATTTCGCAGCGCAACATCTTTGAGGTTCTCGGCGACCAAATTTCATCCCTTCGACACTTGAAACAGGAATCAATCAATGCTCCGGCCCTCATAATACCCCGAAGTCTGAACAGAATCGAACTACGTACTTGTCTCGATGTCGGCCGTGACATGGTTCGTCGCGTTCTGCGCCAACTCCAAAAGAAAGGCCGCCCGGCTTGTCTACGTCATGGCCCATCAGTACATCGGCGGAGAAAGGGCAATAAAGAGGGTAATAACCTAAGCTCTCACTTTTCCGCCGTCGGTCTCTTCGCCGATAGCAACGCTCTAACCGCTTTATACATCTATGGATATCAAGGGGGTGAATCCCATGAAAAAGAGCCTCCGCTGGTTGATGCTCTTTGGCGTTTCGCTTCTGATCGGCTGTGTAAGCAAGAAAGACGCGAACGAGAAGAACTTCTCCGAAGCGTTGAATTCTTACCTCTCCAAGAAGGGCCAGCTTTGCCTCGGCATTCCGTCCACATGGCCGGTCGATCTCAATGAAGCCGAGCGCCGGAGCGGTATGGGTACGACAGCGGAAATGGTCGCTCTCGAAAAGGCGGGATTGGTGCGCTCTCACGAGACAGAAACAGAATACACGCCGCCGTTTAGCAGCCGCCCTGTAAGGGCCAAAGTTCTTCGATACGAACTGACTGACAACGGCAAGACCTTTTATCGGGAGAAAGACCGCCTCGGCTTAGGCGGAAATAAACAGGTCCAGGGCGACCTCTGTTACGGGCAACAAGCGTTGGACAAAATCATCAAGTGGGAGGAGCCGACAGCCGTTGGCGACTCCAAAGAAGCGTCAGTCTTCTACACATACAAGATCGAAAACCTTGCTGAATGGGCAAAGACCCCGGACATTCAGAGAGTCTTTCCCGGAATTGTTTCCACCATCGACGGAGCAGGAAAGACAGCGATGAATCAAGCTCTGATGCTCACCAACCAGGGTTGGCAGACCAAGGGGCTCGACAATCCGTTTTAGTAAAGACCCCTCCGCCTATATCGCGGCAGCATCAATAAGGTACCTAACCCGGAACGATTGGGCAAGCCGGACAGCCATCGTGCCATGTCGGTAGCAAAGTGCAGCACACACAGCTACTATAGTACTGAAGTACTATAGAATCAATAATTTACCTGCAACCATCGCCCTTCTGGTAGCATCCAAATCTCAACAGGGTTCTCGACGGCAAGATTGGCAACGCCAATGGATCCGAGTGCGAGAAACGAAATCCAGTCCCCGATTCTTGCTCAACTCGGTTGACCTCTCGGGCCGAGAAATCGATCCCACCGTTTTGTCCGTTGCTAACAGGATTGCACCGAAAGCCGTCTCTTACGCCGAAAGACTTCTCGGAGATCCCGCCATTGCCATAAATCTCTTCGAGCAGGCAGCGGCCTCCGTTTCAGAAGCGATCAAGACGAAACAGGCCAGTGGCTCTGTTGTGCGGGATCTCGCTGCTTATTTGTTCCGCACCTACATGCGGCTGGTCAGCCAAACAAGACGAAAAGAACCCATGCTGCAAGAATCCCTCGACGTGGAAGCCGAAAACCAGATTTCGCAGCGCGATCTCGCGCGCGCCGAAGCCGCCTTGCTCCTGGATGAAATAATGGCCGTTTGCGACCGTCTGACCCGCGAAATTGCCTTTCGCCGTATTGAGGGCTTTTCGTGGAAAGAAATCGGCAAACGCTATGGACTTTCGGGCCACGCGGCAGAGGCGCGATTTAGCAAAGCTCTTGACCGCGCCCGAAAAAAGCTCAAAATACAAGACCGGGAGCGGTGAGGAGGCGTTCACCCCTTGCCGGGTGCCAGGATTAAGCCGAAGAAACCAAAAACGAAGCCCCTCGCTGACCAGGAGTTCCTTCGTCTTGGCAAAGAGCATTTCGCGGAGGACTTCCCGAATCCTACGCGCCAAGGATGCCCGCCTGACTCCACGCTAAAATTGCTCGCCGACAAACCGACCGAGGTCGAGGAATCGGTTCTCACTCACCTTAGTTCCTGTTCGCCTTGCTACAGGACGTACAGCCACTTTCTCCAGCAGCAGAAGGGAAAAACCCAGTCGCAATCGTAGAACACAGGCTAGGAACTGATCCAACCATTCCATAGAACAAAGTTTCACTTTTCTGGTGAGGTTTTCCCGTTTTTCCCCCTCTATATATATGAGGGGAGTTCTCGCCGGTTAACTCCCGCGGACAGGGCGCAACCGATTCCTTCGATGTTTCGCTCTGTGTTGCGTACGGCCCGCTAGAAGGGACGGACGCGATTGTGGGACAACGCTGTACATGGAGCGCATGCTCCAAGTGTGCCTGGACAGGGTAGTCCAGGAACCGGCGCATACAGCCGTCCCATCAATCGCCATCCGCTTTCCTTCCTGCAGCCGCAGCAAACGGGGACTCCCTCTCAACGGCCCATTTCTAAGACTCGGAAGAGTCAGGGAGAACACGAACATGAAACGATCTCTTTGCACATACCTGCGCAGCTCTTGGCTGCGCTCAACACTGATCACTCTCGGTTTCACACTTTTCCTCGCGGCTCCTGCCTTTGCCCAGACGGGAACTTCTCCGTGGGAGAACGCCGTCAGCGTCCTGCAGCAGGCCTTCACCAGCACCATCGCTCGCGGCCTCTCCCTCGTTGCCATTGTCGTGGCCGGCCTGACCTTCGCCTTCGGTGAAGGCGGCTCGAAGCGTGTACTTGCCGGCGTGCTCTTCGGCGTCGGAATGGCCATCGCCGCAGTGAATTTCCTGTCGTGGCTTTTTCCCGGCAACTGAATCACGCGTGTCCCAAAGGAGAAGCACGTGGCGGAAGCAAGACGAATCAATAGAGTGCATCGGGCGTTATCGCGGCCACTGACGATCCTCGGGGCCGAGCGAAAACTCTTCTTCTTCGCCATGTGCATTGGCGCGGCCACGTTCAACCTTCTCAATAGCTTGTTCGGCGGGCTGCTGATGTTCTTGTTGCTCTACGTCATGGCCCGGTGGGCCACCGAGACCGACCCGCAGATTCTGCGATTTCTGCTGACGGCCGCAAGACTCCGCGCGCAATACGACCCGATGAAGTTCAGCCCCATTCGAATCCGAAGGGATACCCATGCTCAGGCTTAGTCGAATCTTCAAAAACTACAACGAGACCGGCTCCCTCAACGAGCAGATCAATCTCTACGGTTTCATCGGTCCGCACGTTTTTCTCACAAAGACCGGCGAGGTCGGCGTCATCCTCGAAGTTCGCGGCGTCGATTACGAGTGTCTCGACGGTGCTTCGATTGACGGTTTCACGAAGCGGCTCGAATCGGCTTTGAAGCTGTTCGATGAAAACTACCGCCTCTACCAATACCNNGAAACCATCCCCTACAAGCTCTACGCTAACCCCATCGTAGACACCGCGATCAAAAATCGCATCGCCTACCTCGCGAGCAAGGCCGACACGCTCTTTTCCCTGTCGGTCTATTACGTGGTGCTGTACCACGGATTTCAGACTTCAGCCAAGCTCGGAAGCGCGCTCGCCGAGTTTCCCAAGAATCCGAAAAAAGCCCTTTCGGATCTGCGGGCACATTTTTCTGGTCAGAAGCAGGTCGTCGTTCTTGGGCAGCACGTCAGCAATGCTCAGGCAGCGCTGCTTCAGAAAGCCCGCAGCTTCATCCTCCAAGTCAGCGACTTCCTCCCTGTTCGGATGCTCGACAAACAGGAAGCCTTCCGCGTTCTCAAGAGAACGCTCAACTTCCATACCGACAAACTTGATCTCGCCAAGCTCAAATACGACACCTTCCTCGACTACTACCTTCCCGAATCTCCCGTGGAATGCCATCGCGGGCATCTGCGAGTGGACGACTACTACGTCAAGGTTTTGACGCTCAAGGAACCTTCCGCCCAAAGCTTTCCGCTCATCTTCAAACGACTGCTCGAAGTGGAAGCGAACTATTACATCGTCACGGAATGGAAAAAGGAAGATTCCGGGAAGATGCGCCGGGTCATTCAAACCAAGCGCCGCCATTTTCACAACACCAAGCGTTCCTTCGTGAGCCAGGTCAATATGAACGACGCGGCTCCGCAGGATGTATTGCTCGATGATTCGAAAGAAAGCCAAGTTCGGGAACTCGGTGAAGGCATCAAGGAGATCGAGCTACACGAGAATTACTTTGGTCAGTTCTCGCTCACCGTCGTGATTTACGACCTTGACTTGGCCA
Organism: Acidobacteriota bacterium; assembly: GCA_003165465.1. GTDB lineage: Bacteria > Acidobacteriota > Terriglobia > Acidiferrales > UBA7541 > Palsa-360. The sequence continues at coordinate 7,831 of PLUM01000002.1, read as the reverse complement.
AAGTGGACCGGGCATGCGCCGACTTCTATAAAGTTTTCAGCGTCCATGACGCCCAGCTCTATGAAGAAAAATACAACCTCCTGAACGCTTTTCTTGCGGCGGTTCCCGGCAACCACGTTTTCAACCTGCGTTCCCTGTATCTGCTCAACACCAACTACGCGGATTTCTCGTTTCTCTTCACCCTTCACTGTGGCGAGCCTCGCAACCTCCATCTCCGGCAGGAGTATCTAGCGGTTCTTGAGACCAACCACCATACCCCCTACTTCTTAAATCTCCATTACCGCGATGTGGCACACACCATGATTCTCGGACGAACGGGGGCTGGAAAATCGTTCCTGCTGAATTTCCTCATCACCAATCTCCAGAAGTACGATCCGCACACGTTCATTTTCGACTTGGGCGGGAGCTTTGAAAGCCTCACACAGCTTTTCGGCGGCTCCTATGTTCGCGTCGCCCTTGAATCCGAGGATTTCAAGATCAACCCGTTTTCCCTGCCACCGACGAAGGAAAATCTAGATTTCCTAGCTCTTTTTCTGAAAGTGTTAATCCAGGGACAGAGGACGGGCGAGCTAGACCCTGCCACCGAACGCGACCTGTTCCACCAAGTCGAAAACCTGTATGCGGTGGACCCGGAGCTGCGCACGCTGAGCGTGCTGGCGAACACGCTCGGACACGACATATCGAGCCGCCTCGCCAAATGGACCCGAGGCGGCCAGTTCGGATTCCTCTTCGACAACGCCGAGGATACGATCTCGTTCTCCCGTTTTCAGTGCTTCGACTTCCAGGGCATGAGCCAGTACCCGGAACTTTTGGAACCGCTGCTCTTCTACATTTTGCACCGCGCCAATGCCGTCATCGCGGACCGTCAAATCTCATCCGTTTTCAAAGCCTTCTTCATCGACGAAGCCTGGGTCTTTTTGAAGAACCCCAGCATTCAACGATACGTCGTCGAGGCCCTCAAGACGTGGCGGAAACACAACGCTGCAATGGTGCTGTCCACCCAATCTCTCGATGAACTCAAGCGCTCGGACATCCTCGACGTAATCATCGAAAGTTGCGCCACCAAAATCTTCCTCGCGAACCCCGATATGGACCGCGATCTCTACCGNNGCATTCGACACCTACGGCTTCGAACGAGGCCTGGAAGTTCTCGCGGGAGGACAGCCGTGATTGCTCATTGCTTTCTCGAATCGTGGATGGCGGACAGCGACCCGCTTTACATATTCCTGCCCCTCGCGCTCGCGGGATTTGCCACCGCAATCATTCTCGGTGTCCAGTCGTTAGTCGGGGGTTCTTCGCGTAGCGGCCAAGGTTCCCAGCAACACCCATCACTCTCAAAAGGAGCAAGTCAATGAAACAAATGTTTCGCGCTCAGTTGTACAGGCATTTCTTTCAAGTGTTCGCCGTCCTTGCTGTGGGCGCAGCCGTCTTCCACGCCTCGCCCACGCACGCCGCAACGGAAGCAGCGGCGCGCGTCGTGAAGTATTCGAAGGAAGACATTATCCCCATCCGCGCCAAGCTTCGGTTCTCGACGCTCATCGTTCTACCCGAGGACGAGGAGATTCTCGATTTCACCACCGGCGATAAAGAATTCTGGGTCATCAACGGCGCGCACAATCTCTGCTACGTTCACCCGGCCCAGGCCGGCATCCACAGCAATTTGAACCTCATCACCGCGAGCGGACACGTGTATTCGTTTCTGCTGACCGAAATAAGCAACCAGCCGAATGCCGAGCCCGATCTCAAAATCTTCGTGGAACCAAAAGAAGGCTCGGGCATCGCGGTGAGCACCGGGCTGCGCGGATATGTAAGCGCTGGCGAGGCGGAAGCATACAAGAAAGAATTGGAAACGCTCCGCTCCCAGACGGCGGATCAAATCCACGCGGCGCAAGCCCAGTCCACCGAGCAGCTCAACCATTTCCGCTCCAGTTACGCCACGAAACTCCAATTCGACTACGCGCTCGACTCGAAAGCTGGCCGCGAGCCGTTCCTGGTCTCCGCCATCTACCACGACGACTCGTTCACTTACATCAAGTGCGGCGCACGGGAAAAGCCCGCTCTCTATGAAATCAAGGACGGCAAGCCGAACTTGATCTCTTTCCAGTTCGAGAACGGCGTTTACATCGCACCCAAAATCATCGACACCGGTTACCTCGCCGTCGGCAAAAAGAAGCTGCCGTTTGCGCGTCGCGTTTCCGCGAACTGAGGAGTCAACAATGAACCAACCAAACCAACCCGGCCAGGTTCAAGAAAAAGCGCAGAAACCCCAAGGCCTTCTGCCAAAGAACGTCCAGTCCTGGCTTCTCGTCGGACTGGCGTTTCTCATGGTCGCCATTATGTGGCTGACCGGGGGCAAGAAGCCGCCGACGCCAGCCAAAGCAGCGTTGTCCGCCGCGTCCGTGCAGGCACCCTTCGAAGTCAACGAAACCAAGATTGCCGAGATGCAGAGCCGCATTCAAGACTTGCAGCGCCAGCAACTTGTCGCGCAGACCGCACTCGCGCAGCAGACCCGGCAACTCGGTGCCCCAGCGCATGACTCCTCGCAGTCTCAACAACCTGGTGCGGGTGGTCCGGGCGAGCAGCGGTCGGAAGAAGATCCGATCCAGGTTGAGCGGAAGAGGAGAGCGTACGTCTCGCTGTTCTCATCGAATGTTGCACTGAGTTACCGCAAACCTCCGGCGACTGCGTCGGCCCTGACAACCGAGATACCGCTCGCGGCCCCAACGCCGCTCCCTTCGGGCCCCGACGCCTCACAGATCGCCCAACTCTTGAAAGATATGCAGCCCACTTCGATTTCTCCCGTGCCACCCCGCAACGATTCTGCGGAAGCAACCAAAGATCGAAAGGAGGAAGCCAAAAATCCTGCCGCCGTGTCGGCTGGCTCTGCCAATGCGGCGGCAGGAAAAACCTACGTACTGTTTGAAGGAACCATCCTCGAAACCGTCCTCATCAACCGCCTCGACGGTGGCTTTGCTGGCCCCGTCGAGTGCCTGCTCTCAACCGACGTTTATTCNNCGCGTGCTCATGCCCGATGGATACTCCGTCAGCCTCGATCAATTCAAGGGGCTCAACCAAATCGGCGACACCGGTCTCCGAGACCAGGTCAACAACCACTACCTCCGCATCTTCGGAGTCTCGCTTGCAGTTGGAGCGCTTGGAGCTGTGAGCGAAGCTGGTAGCGGAGGCGGACTCAACGCAACTGGTGGCGACCTTATGCGTCAGGGATTCGCGCAAAGCGCCGCGCAGTCTTCAGCGCAAATCCTCGACAAGTTTCTCAACGTTATGCCCACGGTGACCATTCGGGAAGGGCACCGAGTCAAAGTCTATCTCGCGGGCGATCTCGCATTGCCCGATTACATCAATCACAAGATGCCTTCCGATCTCTGAAGGCAAGAAAGAAAGGATGAAAGTTCGATGAAAAGAAAAGCTCTGCTCTTTGTATTCGTAATGGCGTTGTGCGTTGGCACCGCGTCGGCGCAGTTTGGTTTCGGAATCGTTTACGATCCGACGAATTACTCAAACGCGCTTCTCCGGTACTACCAGCTCCAGCAGCATCTCCTTCAACTCAGGGCCAGCTACGCGCAGCTCGTCGCTCAATACAACTTCGCCGTGCAGATGGCCAAGAACATCCAGAACATGCCCGCGCGGTATCGCGCCCAGTTCTCGCAGTGGCGCAATACGTCCGCCTTGAACACCTACGGAAACACGGGAACGTGGATCAACGGCATCAATTCCGGTCAGACCGGCTTCGTTTCTACCGGCTACCAGCAGGCAACCACGCAGCTTCTCCCATACAACCAGACCCAACTCTCTGGGATGAACGCCGATGAGCTCGCTCGTGTCCAATCGCAGTACGCTACCGTGCAACTGGCGGACGGCGCGAACACCACCGCCATCGCCACCATCGGTGCCATCCGTGGCAACGCCCAAACCGTTCAGACGCAGATCGGCAACCTCGAACAGGATTCGTTGTCGAACGATTCCGATCTCAACACCGAAGTCGCGGTCCTCAACAAGATCAATGCCTCTGGCGTGCTGACCATCCGCACGCTCCAAGACTCGAACAAACTCCTCGCGTCGCTTCTCGAAGAGCAAACCATCCTCGCCAAGCAGCAGCGCGAGGCCACGACCAACACCATCAATGCCGACATCCAGCGCCAAGCCAGCTTGGCTGCCAACATGGCGCAGGTGACCGGCACCCTTACCGATTCACTTCAGAACTTCCGCATGCAGTAAGCGTGCGGAGATAGACGCCCGAGCGTCGAAGGAGCTGACGGCAGTGCAAACCGACTATCTGCAGTACATCTTCCAAGCCATCAACACCTTGCTCACCCAGAACCTCGGTTTCTTCGACGCTATGGGCCAAAATCTTTACCGCATGTTCGCCACCATCCTCGTGGCTTGGTTCGGAATCAAGTCCGCACTTTCCTCCGCCAGCGGCAGATCTGCTTTCCAGTTCGATCATTTTGCGAGCCTGCTTCTGACCATTAGCTTCGGCTTCGCAATGGTCAATTACTACAGCACGCCGATTCCCGGTATCGGAGTCAGTTTCCACAACCTCGTCACCAATGAAGCACAATTCCTGTCGAGCAAGATCGACCAAGCCCAACTCCAAACGGTGGTCGCGCAGGTTGCGGATTTCGAATCTCGCATGGACTCCCCCGGTTGGGGAGATTTTCTCGGAACATTCATCTACGTCATCGTGACCATCCTGCTCGCCGCGGCCCAGGCCGTCGCGATTGTGGTCATCGCCTACGGGTTCATTGCCACTGCGGTTTGCGTGCTGGTGGGACCGGTGTTCATTCCTTTTTTTATCGTTCCAAAGATGGAGTGGCTCTTCTGGGGTTGGTTCCGCTGTTTCATCCAATATGCCTTCTACCAGGTCATTGCCTCAGCTGTCGTGTATGTCATCGGAAACCTCATGCTTGGCGCTTTGCGCCTCCCGCCTGCAGGGACGCTTTCCACCGTCCAGCTCATTGCCTGGTTTCCCGTTCTCTTTATTACGTTTCTCGCTTCGATCTATGTCCTTCTGAAGATCCCTTCGCTTACCAATCACATCTTCAGCGGCACGGCTGGCGGCTCGTCCGCAGGCCTATTGGATGCGCCCGCCGCCGTCCTGAACAGGGTGATGTGATGGACCGAGATGCCACATTCCATGATGCCAAGCGCCTCTATCTCGAACAGTACGGTGATCCCATGGTGACGAATACCTATCTCAAGATTGCTCTTGCTCTTCTGTCCATCGTTTGTCTGGCGTTGGCGCTCATTGACCTCAGGACCATCCGCACTTTCCAGAATTTCCGCCCGCTCGTTATCCGCATCGACGATCTGGGCCGCGCCGAGGCCATCAACTACCACAACTTCGAATACAAACCCCAGGATGCCGAAGCGAAGTATTTTCTCTCCCAGTTTTGCGCCCTCTACTATCGCCGCAACCGCTACACGATTCAGGATGATTTCTCGAAGTCCTTGTACTTCCTCGACGGCAAGCTCGCGGACGGCATCCTCGACGCCTACCGCAAGGACGACATCATCAAGAAATTCATCACCAATACCGCAGCGCCCGAGATCGATGTGGACGTGAAGAAAGTCGCGCTCGAAGAGATGCAAACACCGCCCTTCCGCGCGCGCGTGGATTTCTACATGGTCTATTACTCGCCCGCCGACCATAGCGAGTTGAAACGCGATCTGTACACCGCGAATTTTGTCTTCCTTTTCAAATCCCATGTACCCAACGAATTGATCCCGATCAACCCGCTCGGAATGACCATTACCTACTTCCGCGAAGACGAGGCGTTCAAATGAGAATCCAAGTCCACACGCAAACCGAAGAGGTCGCGGGCGGACGCAGCGCATCATCGGCCCAACCGCCGCACGCCACGCTAGTCCCCGCCACGAAAGTTTCCTCCCCCCGCACGCCACATCCCATCCGCTCGTCCTCGCTCCCGGACACCCCAGGCGCGCTTCTGGAGGGCCTCCGTTGCTACCCGCTTTCCGCCCGCTCCCGGAAACGCACAAGGTTTGTGGGAAAACCCTCACCGAAACCGAGGAATTCACGATGATCGCTAACGCATTGCTGTTCACCATCATCATCTTGCTGGGCTACGGATTTTGGCTCCTCGACCAGTTGAAGTTCATGGCCCGCTACAAAGCGGTTCTGTACCACGCCTACGGAACAACGATTCTGATCTTCCTCGTGGTTCTCTTCGTGAACCTGTTTGGCGCTGCGCTCGCCATCAGCCGCCGCTTCTTCCTCAAGAATACCGGGCGCAAACTCTCGCATCTCGACAAGCAGTTCAACGCCAGCCATGCGGACATGCCCGTTCCCGTGAACGAGGAGGATTTCAACTAGTGTCGCGTGACGCCTTTTCCCACGATCCGCAAGACACAATGGACAGCCGCGATACGTCCACGCGCCGCTCCGTCCGCCAGCACAGATCAACACCTTCCGATGCACGAGACGGTAGGAATTCCGCGCCGGAGGCCCCAGGCCGTGGCGATAGCACCGAAGCTCGGGACCAGCATTCCACCCGCGACGAACGGAGTGCTTCCCCGCGCGCGTATTACGTCCGTGATCGCGCGTATCTCCTCCGCGATTCCGAGATGCACTCCCTGAAGGAAATCGGCAAGTTCCGCGTGATCGCCGTAACGGACCTCGCGAAGCATGCCTACGGCGGAGATCGCGAACGGATGGAGAAGGACATTCGCGGACTCGCGCGGCAGTCACTCGTCACCGACAAGACCGTTGAAATCTCGCAGAAGAAGATCCTGCGAGTTGTGACCCTTACGAAAGCTGGGCACCGCCTTCTCACGAAGACGAACCAACTCCCCGACGATCAGCCCATCTACCACGGATTAGTGAAGCCGCGCGAGGTCAAACACGACGCCGATCTATACCGCCTCTTCCAGAAAGAAGCTGCCCGCATCGAGCGCGGCGGAGGCAGGCCGGTTCGCGTGCTCCTCGACTATGAACTCAAACGGAATCTGAATCGCGATCTGGCCCTGCTGGGACCGGAAAAAGACGACCTGGACCGTAAGAGCCAAGTCGCCGAAAAGCACCAGCTCCAGGTTGTGAACGGAAAGATTCCCGTGCCCGATCTGCGCGTCGAGTACGAGACCCCGGAACTCGAACTGCGTCACGTGGACCTGGAATTGGCCACGCGTGACTACAGGCCACGGGCTATGGCGGAGAAAGCCGCCGCAGGCTTCTCGCTCTATGGGCGTTCGGAAGACGCATCGCGTTTGCGCCGCGTTCTCGACGAACGCGAAATCACCGCAGGAATCCTCACGCTATGAACATCGCACCGGCCCATCTCGAAGCTCTTAAAGCCCTCGGCTACACGGAGGCAGAATCCCGCTTTCTCTACATTGTGGCGACGCATTCCGGCTACTTTGTGGCGCGTCAATTCCTCGCCTTCACCTCTGCCCATTGGGGCAAGCGCACGACCACCTTCTGGAGCAAACTTCACGCCAGGAAACACGCCCGAAGCGAATGCTTTCCGAAGAGCGGGACGGTCTACCACCTCTTCTCCCGCCGCCTCTATCGCCAGATCGAACGCGAGAACATCCGCAATCGCCGGGAACACGAAATCGAATACATCCAGCGGCGCATCGGAATGCTCGATTTCGTTCTCCTGAATGAGGGCTATCAGTACCTTGAAACCGAGCCAGAAAAAGTCCGCTTCTTTTGCGGGACTTTGAACATCCAGAAGCACTATCTTCCGGCCAGACTCTACTTAGGTAGCAAGACCTCCAGCACTTCCGTCCGGCATTTCGTGGATAAGTTCCCGATGTTCTTCGTTCCTCCCTCGCCTGTGGTGACGTTTACCTA
>PLUM01000001.1 GCA_003165465.1 Acidobacteriota bacterium | reverse complement strand
CTCGAATTTTTCCTTCGCCATTGCTCTGTCTGCTCCTCAACGCGATTATTCGTTTCGCATCCAGCAAAAACTTGTTTACAGACCCGTTAGCGGGTCGATCGCCCGGTCGTCTTCGCGATTACTTCCTCGGCAACCGACGCCGGGGCTTCCGCATAGTGCGAGAAATGCATGCTGAAGCTGGCGCGGCCCTGGGTGCGGCTGCGCACATCGGTGGCATATCCGAACATCGCGGCCAGCGGCACTTCGACGCGAATTACGTTCGCGCCTCCCCGGCTTTCGGTTCCTTGAATCTGGCAGCGGCGCGCATTCAAGTCGCCGAATACCTGGGGCATATATTCTTCGGGAGTTACAACTTCCACTTTCATGATCGGTTCGAGCAGTACGGGCTTGGCTCTGCTGCAGGCTTCCTTGAACGCCATCGACCCGGCAATCTTGAAGGCCATTTCCGAGCTGTCCACATCGTGATAGCTGCCGTCAATCAGCAGTACCGCGATATCCACCATTTCATAGCCGGCCAGGATGCCGTTGTCCATGGCTTCGCGAATGCCCGCGTCAATCGGAGCGATGAATTCCTTGGGAATCGAGCCGCCCACTGTTTTATCGATGAATAACATGCGGTGCTCTTTATCGAATCGCCATTTGCCGCCCGAGCCGCCCACTTCCTTGGCCAGCACGTCCAGCTCGTCGGTGGACATTTCATGCATGTTTTCATGCGACGAGGAAGGCAGCGGCATGATGTCGATTTCGCAGTGGCCGTACTGGCCGCGCCCGCCGGTCTGCTTTATGTATTTGCCTTCCGCCTGGGCGCGTTTGCGAATCGTTTCGCGGTAGGCCACTTGCGGGCGTCCCACGGTGGCCTGCACGCCAAACTCGCGCATCATGCGGTCCACAATAATTTCCAGATGCAACTCGCCCATGCCGGAAATAATGGTCTGCCCGGTATCCTCGTCGCTGTGTACTCGAAACGTGGGGTCTTCCTGCGCCAGCCGCTGCATGGCGTTGCCCAGTTTGTCCTGATCGGCCTTGGTCTTAGGTTCGATCGCGACCGAAATGACCGGCGCGGGAAATTCAATGTTCTCGAGAACCACGGGTTTGTCTTCATCGCACAGCGTGTCGCCGGTGGTCACGCTCTTCAGGCCCACGCAGGCCGCAATGTCTCCCGCGTAAATCGCGTCAATTTCCTCGCGCTTGTTGGCGTGCATGCGCACGAGACGGCTAATTCGCTCGCGCGTCTGTTTCGTCGAGTTATAGACGTAGCTCCCCGACTTCAAAACACCGGAATAAACTCGAATGAAGGTGACATGCCCGACAAACGGGTCGGACATAATCTTGAATGCTAGCGCCGAAAACGGGTCGTCGTCGCTCGCGCGCCGCAGTTCCACGGAATCATCGGGCGTAACACCCTCGACCGGAGGAACGTCGAGCGGCGAAGGCAGGTAGTCGACCACGGCATCCAGCAGCGGTTGAATCCCCTTGTTCTTAAACGCCGAGCCTGCCAGCACGGGAACCAGTTTCAGTGCCATCGTCGAGCGGCGAATGGACGCACGCAACTCATCGGCGGTAATCTTTTCTCCACTCAGAAACTTTTCCACCAGGGTATCGTCATGCTCGGCGATATACTCCACCGACTTTTCGCGATGCTCTTTGTAATAGGCCTCATCCAGCGCGCAAAACTTGAGCGCGGAAACCACGTCGGGACGGCCGGCAAGAAACTCCGGATCCCAAAGTTTTGCGACATCGAAGACTTCAAATTTCGCGCCCAGGGTTTCCTCGAGCCAAATAATGGCTTTTTCTTCCAGGAAATCGATGACCCCGATGAACTGATCTTCCTTGCCGATGGGGCATTGAATGGCCACGGGGTGGGCAGCCAGGCGCTGGCGCATGGTCTTGATGGCGTTATCGAAATCCGCGCCGGTGCTGTCCATCTTGTTGATGAACGCAAGACGGGGGACGTGATACTTGTCCGCCTGGCGCCAGACGGTTTCGGATTGCGGCTGCACGCCACGCGCAGCGTCAAAAATAGCCACTGCGCCATCCAAAACGCGCAGCGAGCGCTCGACTTCCACGGTGAAATCCACATGGCCGGGCGTGTCGATAATGTTAATCAGAAAATCCTTGCCGTTGCGCTTCCAGGAAGCGGTGGTCGCGGCCGAAGTGATGGTAATGCCGCGTTCGCGCTCCTGCTCCATCCAGTCCATGGTGGCAGTGCCTTCGTCGACCGACCCAATCTTGTACGTCACGCCCGTATAGAAAAGGATGCGCTCGGTCGAAGTGGTCTTGCCGGCGTCGATGTGCGCCATGATGCCGATGTTGCGTGTTTCCGCGAGTTGTGCTTTGCGTGCCATTTTTCCGGGTTACCGCGCTTCTCTCCCTAAATCTGAAAACCAAAACAGATTCTTATGCTGACACGACGAATGGAAATCCGGTTACCAGCGATAGTGCGCGAACGCCTTGTTGGCTTCCGCCATGCGGTGAACGTCTTCCTTCTTTTTCATCGCGCCGCCGCGGGCGTTGGAGGCATCCATCAGCTCCTCGGCCAGCTTGTCGGTCATCGTCCTGCCCGAACGCGTGCGCGCGTAGAGCAGCAGCCAGCGAATGGCGAGCGATTGCCGGCGGAACGGATTCACTTCCACCGGAACCTGATAGTTCGCGCCGCCCACGCGCCGCGTCTTCA
>PLUM01000113.1 GCA_003165465.1 Acidobacteriota bacterium | reverse complement strand
CGCCGAGAGAGACGCGAATGAATTTGCGTCCCGTGGCGCGCCCGATGGACATGGCGAGTGAGGTTTTGCCGACGCCCGGAGGCCCGACAAAACACAGAATCGAGCCGCGAGGATTCTTCACGAGCTGGCGCACGGCCAGGAACTCGAGGATGCGCTCCTTGATCTTGTCGAGCCCGTAGTGGTCCTCTTCGAGAATCTTTTCCGCGAGCGAGATGTCGCGAATTTCCTTCGATCTTTTTTTCCACGGCACGGCGAGCAGCCAGTCCAGGTAATTCCGGCTCACGGTGGATTCCGCGGACATCGGCGGCATCATTTCGAGGCGCTTCAATTCCTGCGTGGCCTTCTCGAGGGCGTCTTTGGGCATGCCCGAGGTATCGATCTTCTTTTTCAGTTCTTCCAGCTCGTTCTTCTCGCCGCGTCCGAGTTCCTTGTGGATGGCCTTCAATTTTTCGTTGAGGTAATACTCTTTCNNCCCGCTCCATCTGGCGCTTCACGCGAGTGTTGATGTTGCGGTCGACGTTGAGCTTTTCGAGTTCGCTTTCGAGAATTTCGCCGACGCGAGTCAAACGGTCCAGCGGGTCGAAATTTTCGAGCAATTCCTGCTTTTCCTCGACGGGGATCTGCAGGTTCGAGGCGATGGTATCGGAGAGTTTCGCGGGATCGTCCACGCGTGTCGCCGCGATCATGGTGTCGTAATTCAGGCTTTGCGAGAGCTTGACGTACTGTTCAAACAGCCCCGTAACCTTGGTGACCGCCTGTTCGATTTGCGGGGAAGGCTCGGCCTTGTTGGGAATCACTTTCAGCGTAGCGCGGAAAAAACCCTCGTCCGTCGAAATCTGCACGGCCTTGGCGCGTTCGACGCCTTCGACGAGCACGCGCAGGTTTCCGTCCGGCAGGCGGACGCTTTGCACGATATTGGCCAGCGTGCCGACCGAGTAAATTTCGTCGGGTTTAGGGTCGTCGACGGAAGCGTCGTGCTGCGTGGCGAGGAAAATTTTCTTGTCCGTGGCCAGCGCTTCTTCCAGGGCGCGCAGGGAACTTTCGCGCCCCACGATGAATGGGTTCATCATCTGGGGGAAGATGACCAGATCGCGCACCGGCATCATCGGCACGCGCTTCGATTCGGTTTTTTCTCGATTGAACATGGGTTCCGTAATTTTTTCCGGCTCCTTCATCATCCGGCTTTTTCGAGCAGCGACCAGTTAATCTCGCGGCTGCGGACCATTTCGCCGGTCACCACGAATTCGCGGGACTTGCGCTGCGCCGGCAGGTGGTACATGAGTTCGAGCATGAGGTCTTCGAGAATCATGCGCAGGCCGCGCGCGCCGACCTTGCGCTGCAGGGCCAGCTCCGCGACGGTTTCAAGCGCATCGTCTGAAAAGCGCAGGCGCACGTTCTCAAATTCAAAGAGTCGCTGATACTGGCGGATGAGCGCGTTCTTCGGCTCCGTCAGAATCTGCATCAGCGCGGCCTTGTCCAGATCGCCGAGGACTCCGACGACGGGCAGGCGTCCCACGAATTCGGGAATCAGGCCGTAGCGGATGAGATCCGTGGGCTGGGCCTGGCTGAGCAGTTCGATGTTGCGGCGCTGCGCGGTGGTTGGCTGCGCATCGGTGTGAAAGCCGAGCGATTTCTGGCCGATCCGGCGCTCGATCGTTTTTTCCAGTCCCACGAACGCGCCGCCGCAGATGAACAAAATGTTCGTCGTGTCGACGGGCGTGAATTCCTGATGCGGATGCTTCCTGCCGCCCTGCGGCGGAACGTTCGCGATCGTGCCTTCCAGAATCTTCAGCAGGGCCTGCTGCACGCCTTCGCCCGAGACGTCGCGCGTGATGGACGGATTTTCGTCCTTCTTGGAAATTTTGTCGATCTCGTCGATGTAGATGATCCCCTGCTGCGCCTTGGTCACGTCGCCGTCGGCCGCCTGCAAGAGCTTCAGGATAATGTTCTCGACATCCTCGCCGACGTATCCCGCTTCGGTCAGCGTTGTGGCGTCCACGATGGCGAAGGGAACGTCCAGCATGCGCGAAAGCGTCTGCGCCAGGAGCGTCTTGCCCGTCCCCGTCGGTCCGATCAGAAGGATGTTCGACTTCGTCAGTTCCACGTCGCCCGGCTGGCGGTTCAGGAAGATGCGCTTGTAGTGGTTGTAGACCGCCACGGCCAGCTTCTTTTTCGTTTTGTCCTGGCCGATGACGTAGCCGTCTAGGAATGCCTTGATCTCAGGTGGGCGCGGCAGCCGCTTGTTGACCGGATTTACCTGCTCGCGTTTTTCTTCCTCGAGAATTTGCTCGCAGACGATCACACACTCGTTGCAGATGTAGGAGCGGGGATAGTCCGAAGGCGAGCTGATAAGCTTCTCGACCTGCTCCTGCGTTTTGTGGCAGAAGGAACAGCGCAATGGTTCGTCAGTGCTGAGTTTTTTCAACGGTGTGATGCCCCCCGGCGGCCAGAAGACACTATTTCCGCCGTCCGGATCATTCTAGGCCCCTTTTACAGATTCCGTACACCGCCGCGTTTGTTTGCTACTAACTGATAGGAACGCGCTAGCGGTGCTTAGTAATAATTTCGTCAATTAGCCCGTATTCCTTGGCTTGAATTGCGGACATGATGAAATCCCGCTCGACGTCTTTTTCCAGACTTTCGAGCGCGTGTCCGCTGTGATGCGACAGCAGGCCATTGATGACCGTGCGCATGCGCAGAATTTCCTTCGCGTGAATATCGATATCGGTAGCCTGGCCCGACAATCCCGACATCCACGGCTGGTGAATCAGAATGCGCGAGTTGGGCAGGGAAAAGCGCTTTTTCGGCGCTCCGGCCGTCAGCAGCAGCGCGGCGATCGACGCGGCCTGCCCGACGCAAATCGTCACGACGTTCGGCCGCACGAATTGCATCGTGTCGTAGATGGCCATTCCCGCCGTGATCGAGCCGCCCGGCGAGTTGATGTAGAGCGAAATATCTTTTTCGGGGTCTTCCGCTTCCAGGAACAGGAGCTGGGCGGTGACCAGATTGGCGACATGGTCGTCAATCGGCGTCCCGATAAAAATTATATTGTCCTTGAGCAGCCGGGAATAAATATCGTAGGCGCGCTCGCCGCGGTTGGTCTGCTCGACAACCATTGGAACAAGGGTTGTTGCGTACGGAGTCATTTCGTCGTTGTGCTTCATTGAGTTTTTTTAGGTTGCGCGGGGAACCCCGGCCGGAACAACTTTAACTCTCCTTGGTTATCGTCCGGGTCCGGGAATTGCTGCAGAGCCAATCCAGAGTTTTTTCGCTCCGGATCTTGGATTTCATCCTATCCAGCGCACCTTGCCTTGTCAAGTTCGCGCGAACGGCTGTTGTCGATTCGCCACTACGTTCGGCGATCGCCGCGATTTCCTTGTCCACTTCCTCATCGCTCACGTCGATATTTTCCGTTGTGGCGATCTTGTCCAGCAGCAACTCGGCCTTCACATCCTCGATGCAACGGTCCTTTTGACGGCTGCGCAGCCCCACCCAGTCGATGTTCATTGCGCGCGGATCGACGCCCTGCGATGCGAGCGACCGCACGGTGCGTTCCAGGCGCGAATCCATCTGATGTTCGACCAGCGCTTCGGGGACGGGGAAGTCATGCGACTTCACGATTTGGCCGAGCAGTTTTTCCCGCGTCTGCTCGTTCTGGCGATGCGTGCGCGCCGCTTCCAGATTATCGCGCATCTTCTTGCGCAACTCTTCCAGAGTCTGAACGTCGCTTACGTCCTTGGCGAATTCATCGGTCAGCTCCGGCTTCTTCTTTTCCTTGATGCCCATAACTTCCACAGCGTAGGAATACGTTTTTCCCTGAAGCTTCGCATCGGGATAGTCGGAGGGATACGTCACGTCAAAATTCTTGTGGTCGCCGGCGCTCGCGCCCAGCAGATTTTGGTTGAACGGCTCCATGGTTTCTTCGCCGCCCACGTGGCACAGGACGCTATCCGCTTCGAGCGGTTCGCCGCCTCCCGCAGGGACGCCATTCAGCTTGAGCTGTGCGTAATCGCCGTTGGCGATGGGCCGGTCTTCGACCGGAGTAAAGGTCGAGGCGCGGTCGCGAAGCTCCTCGATACCCTTGTCGACATCCGCGTCTTCGATCTTGACGTCGTCGATTTCGACTTCCAGATCCTTATATTGTCCCAGCTCGAATTCGGGAAGAACCTCGAACGTCGCGCGGAACTTCACGGGGCCAGCGTCCGTGAAATCGACCTTATCGACCTGCGGCTGCGTCACGGGGACCATCTTGTTTTCGGTGAAGGCGCGCTCGATCTGCTGGGGAACGAGGGATTGCAGCACTTCGCTCTTGATGTCGTCGGCATACTTGCGCTGAATTAAGGTAATGGGCGCTTTTCCCGGGCGAAATCCCGGAACGCGCGCGACACGCGCGAATTCTCGCGAGACACGTGCCATGGCTTTCTGGACGGTTTCCGCGGGAATTTCAAGTTCCAGTTCGCGCCGGCATGTTGCTTCACTCATGGTTAGACCTTTACGTTCGGAAGTTTCGTTGTCAGATTATCGAAATATGCCAGGAACCACCCTATGGTTCGCACTTGTACTCTTTGCCGCTTCTCGGTCCGGAAAAAGGAAACGGGAAAGAACTGCGAGCGGGGCACAACGAATTAAAAGTATAGGGGAATCGATCATCTGCGTCAACTTGCGCCAGCGCTATTTCTTCAGGGTGGCGAGGGTTTGAGTGGCACAGGCTTCAGCCTGTGTTCTTTTGACTTTAGCTTGGCACAAATCAAAACCACACAGGCTGAAGCCTGTGCCACCACGGATTGGTTAAGGATTTGGAAGCGCGGGAGGGGCGACGACGTAATCGTCTCCCGTGCGCCCGAGAAGCAATTCGCGGCGATGCTTCAGCATTTGCAAGCGCGTGGAAACTCGAATCATTTCCTGTTTTTGCGCGGGCGTGAGATCGGGGCCGGTTCGATCCAGTTCGTCGTAACGCGCCTGGAGCCGTGGAATTTCGCGGTCCATGAGCAGTGGCCCAATGAAAAGAGTTTTAGCTTGTCCCGCGCGCACCTGAAGGGAATTGTTTTCCGTCCAGGCCGGCAGAATGCCCATGTCGCCGAGCTCCACGCGAATTCCCGCGGGGCCGTAATCTTTTTTGATGGCCGAAAATCGGACGATCAGCGAATCGCGCTGCTCTCCCGTCTTGTCCGGCGTCAGTCCCGAGACGTAGGTGCGGGCCTGGTTGGAAAGAAAATTTCCCAGCGAATAGATAATGGCCGTGTTCCTCTGGTCGCGCGTCAAATACGTTTCAATGGGCTGGAGCACGTGCGGATGGTGGCCAACGATCAGGCTCGCGCCCGCTTCCAGCATGTCGTGGGCGATATCCACGTCCTTCGCGTTCGGGGCCGTCGCGTACTCCACGCCCCAATGGATGGAAATCACCAGCAAATCGCATTGCGCGCGCGCCGCCTTAATGGCATCGAGAACGGCGTTTTCATCCAGGCCCGGAGCGCCGAGCGATTCGCCCGGATACGGAAAAAATGCCACGTGCGGAGCGGAATCTTTTTCCGGATTACGGCCGCCGTTCAACCAGCGCGTCATCCCCAGCCAGCCGACCCGGATGCCGTTTTTCTCGAGAATGACGGGCTTCCAGGCATCTTGCGCCGTGCCCGAGGCGCCAACGAACAGAAGCCCCTGCTCGCGGAGATGATCCTGTGTTTCTCCAAAGCCGGCATAGCCTTGATCGAACACATGATTATTCGCGAATGAGACGATCTTCACGCCGCTGAATTTCAGGGCCTGCAATAAGTTGACCGGGGCGTCAAATTGAAAGGGCTTCGATCCGTGCGAATGGCCCGGCGCCACGGGGGTTTCCAGATTGACGAAACCGAAATCGGCCTGGCGGAATACATCCGCCACGTTGGCGAAGAGAAAGTCCCAGCCGCCATGATTGCCGGCGGTGGTTTGAGCGGCGGCGTCTTCCTTCGGTTCCGAAGGATTTGCCGTACGCGATTCGGCGGCGCTTTTGCCCTGCGCGGCGGCGGATTGAACCACAGGCTGATGGGGAATGACGTCGCCCGCGGCGGCAAATGTGACGCGGCCGATTTCCTGCGGGTAGGAGGCTTTTGCAGCGCTGTTCGCCGCTGCCTCTGTCGCAGTCTTGTCCGGCTCGCCTTTGGAAAACGCAACGCCCGAAAGCGCCAGCAGCAGAACAGCGGCTCGGGCGAATTGCTTTCCCGGAATGATGCGATGCCAGACGTATTCTTTGGTCATGAATGTCTCAAGCCACGATTGCCGTGCATGCAGGTGAAATCAAAAAAAGTATACATGCAGCAGCCTCGCTTCGTCTCCATCCGTGCGAAGGGCTGTAGCGTATGTAACATGCGAATCGATGCGATAAACCACCGGCACACTTGCCGCGAATCCAGCGGAGTGCACGGAAGTAGATTCTTAACGCCCACTATTTGCCTGGAGGCAACTGGGAAGGAGTCATCACGGCTGCAAGGATTCGGATCATGCCGTCGCTTTTGCTCATAATGTAGATTTCTCCGTCGCCGCCCATGGAAAGACGCACATCCGCGCGGCCACCGCCGTAAGGGACGCTGTAGGGATCCAGTTTTCCTGGAGTAAAAGTCTTGCCGCGCCAGCCACCCGTATCGTTGGCCGCTCCGGGCAGGACTCCTTGATGAGTAACCGGGTCGACGACACCATCCTTATGCGCATAGGCATCGGCAACGATGTCATACATGCGGCGCTTTACCGGGGCTTTTTCGGAGGCGTCGTACGGGCTTTTGTACATGATCTGGATTTCGTGAATCGCGGCCTGTTTGCCGCGCTCTCCGTGCGTGGCAATCATTTCCGCGAGGTCGGTGTAAAACAGGCGGCCCGTAGTCAAATCCGTGAAAATATATTTTCCAACCATTGGGGGCATCTTCTTGCCGCGGTACACAAATCCGCTGCCGATCGCGTCGCCTTCCTCGTGGCTATAGGCAGCGGCGGGATAGATGGGCGCGACCGGTTTATCGAGACCCGCCCCGGTGAGGAGGTCCGATTCGGGGAACGGAACCGGCGAATTCGATTGCGTGCCGGTCTTGCCTCCGCCGGCGACAATCAACACTTCGTTGCCCTCGCGCTGGGAATAGCCATAATTTCCGCCCTTGGTGAGGATGTCCACTTCTTCCCAGGAATGCAGGCCGATATCGTTCACGATCAGCGTGTTGGTGACCGTGTCCCAATCCATGCGATGCGGATTGCGCAGTCCGTACGCGAAAATTTCGCCCCGCGCTTCGGCCACGGAAACAAATGGATTCGGGTCGGGCCCGGTGCTGGGGATGCGGTACCTGCCGTTTTCGCTGAGCTTGTCGTTAGGACGCAGCGCGATGTCCGGAGTGATCCGCAGAACCTTGCCTTGCAAGGCGTTAAGAGATTGGGGGATGACTTGCGTGGGCCCAGGAGTTTCTCCCGAGCCGCCATCGCCCATGGAAATGTAGAGATTTCCATAATCCGCGCCGCGGGGCTTGGCAAGAGGGTTGAACAGAATGTCGCCCATGGGATGAATCACCGCATTGAATCCGACGCGCAGGATCTCTCGCGCGGTCCCCTCAAACGTGGAATTTCCGATGTTCGTATCCGTCCATTCCACAAGGATGGATTCGTTCTGGACGTCGCCCACCGGAGGTTTCACGATCGGTGTTGTGGTGTACCCATCGAGATTCAGGCCCGGCATATGAGCATTCGTCGGCTGCACGGAACCTGGCTTGGAGGGATCTTCCGTATGCACGGTATAGAATTTGCCGTTTTTCGCATAATCGGGATCGAAGGCGATGGCCGCTACTCCGGTGGTCAAACGATCCGTGCTGTATCTGGGGAAAATTTCGGCAAACGTAATGTAGGGAGTGAACTTCCGTGTCGCCTTGTCCAGGATATAGAGATTGCCATTCATGTCGGCAACGAAAAACCGCGTGGATGCCAGCGGGGCGTTGGCCGGTTCCGAACGCATGGAGACCACGCGCCCCAACTGGCCCCGATAATCAATCGGAGGCGGGTACGTGTGCTCTCCCAGCGCGCTCGACAGTGGCGGAGTTGCATAGTCCTCGACCAGGATCGCGGTGCCGTCTTTGCCGACCTGCGAACTGGATGGATATTGCAGCGGGTATTGCGCCCAAACAACGGGCATGCCTAGCAGCAGGGCCGTCAGAAACACAATACCGCAATAAACTCGCAGTGGCCGGTTGAGGATTCCTTGTGCTTTTATCATTGCGAGAGTCTCCTTGTTTCAATGGCGGAATGTTTATACGGGAATTTTGTTTTCGCAGGCATGGAGGGCGACAGTTTCCTCTGAGGCCGGAAATGTACTGCACGATCGAAACTATGGTGCGGAAGAAGGGACTCGAACCCCTACGGCCTTTCGGCCACCAGCTCCTAAGGCTGGCGCGTCTGCCAATTCCGCCACTTCCGCGTTGTGGGAGAGTATAACATTCGCAATGAAAAAAACTTTAACACAGAGGACACAGAGGAACACAGAGAACCACGGAGAACGAATGAGAATGGCTGGGGAGATCGCCTCTATCTCTAGATATGGGATTCCGTGTCTCCAGTTTTTCTCCGGATTCTCTGTGTCCTCTGTGTTGAGGTTTTGGGTTTCGCGGAAAGTTACGCGTGGCGAACAGCAGCGCCACGATGATGGACAAACTGACCGGGACCACGACTAGGTCTCGAAGTTCGGTTCCGGTTCCGGGAGTTGGTCGCCTTCTCTGGCGAGCCATACGTACAAAGTGGGCAGGATAAAAATGCTCATCGCAAGGTTGACCATCAAGCCTCCGACGATAACGATCGCGAAGGGCCGCTGAGAATCCGAACCGATTGCATGGGAAAGCGCGGCAGGCAGCAAACCCAGCGTCGCCACCAGCATGGTCATCATGATAGGGCGCAGCCTCAGGACGGCTCCATCAATCGCGGATTCCTCGATCAAGCCGCCTCGTGCGCGCAGCTGATTAATGTATTCGAGCATGATGACGCCCGTTTGAACGGAGACGCCGAACAGCGCCAGGAATCCGACTCCCGAGGAAACACTGAAATGAGTTCCCGTGAGGAGAAGGGCCAGCAGCCCCCCGGCGCTGGCCATCGCAACGGTGGCGAGAATCAGCGCGGCCCATTTGGGAGAGCGGAACATGGAGTAGATGATCATGAAAATTACCAGAATGGTCAGCGGCACGATGATGAGCATGCGCGCTTGGGCCCGCTTCTGACTTTCGTATTCGCCTTCCCAGTCGATGTGATACCCACGGGGCAATTTCACTTGAGCGTTGACATTGCGCATGGCTTCCTCGACCGCGCCGCCGAGATCCCGGCCTCGGACGCTATATTTGATCGCCACGTACCGCTGGTTTTCTTCGCGGTAAATTTCCGAGCCCCCGTCCTGCTCCTTAATCGTGCAGAGTTGTGCGAGCGAGACTCGCTCGCCCGACGGCGACAACAGGCGAATGTCCGCCAGGGCTTCTTTCGTTGTGCGGTACTGCGGGAGGTAACGCAAGACCAGGTCATAGCGCTGCTCGCCCTGCAATACCTGCGTGAGAACAGACCCTCCCACGGCAGTCTGGATGGCATCCTGGATATCCGCGACGTTGATTTGATAGCGCGCGGCCTGCACGCGGTCCACCTCGAAGTTGATGTTGGGCTGACCGAGAGCGCGAAAGATTCCGATATCCTCGATTCCCCGGACATGCTGCATTGTGTTGACGATCTGATCGGCCTTTTCCTCGAGCACTTTCAGGTCGTCGCCATAGACCTTGGTGGCCAGCTCGCCTTTTACGCCGCTGACCGCTTCTTCCATGTTGTCTTCAATGGGCTGAGAAAAGCCCCACGTAACGCCGGGAATCTTTTCCAGTTCGCGATTCATGGCGGCGATCAATCTGTCTTTATCCTGGTGGAAAACGGGCCGCCACTCCTCCTTGGGCTTCAGGCTCACGAAATACTCCGTATTGAAAAATCCGGTCGCATCGGTTCCGTCGTCGGGACGCCCAATTTGACTCGTGCACTCCGGCACCTCGGGAAATGAGCAGAGCAATGTGCGAGCCTGGTTTGCAATGCGTATCGATTCACTGGGCCCGGTGCTTGGGGCAAGCGTTCCGCGCACCCAGATTGCGCCTTCATCCAGGTGGGGCAAAAATTCGGAACCGAGCACACCGCTGAAGGCCAGAAAAATGGCCACGCACATTCCAGCCGCTCCGATTCCCACGGTCAGCGCGCGATGTTCAATCGCGGATCTCACGGCTTTGCGATAATGATCGGTCAAATATGCCATCGCCGGGTTGCGCCACTCCCTAACCCCTTCACGAAAAAACAGGGTGGTAAGAACCGGGGCGATGAGCATCGAAAAAATCAGCGCCCCGAGGAGGGCAAACGCCACCGTCCAGGCCATGGGCCTGAACAGCCTCCCCTCGACTCGCTGCAACGTGAAGATGGGCAGATAAGCGGTGATGATGATGGCGATGGCGTAAAAGACCGGCCTCTGCACCTCATGCGCGGCTTCCCGAATGATTTCCATTGGTTTTCTTGAAACATTGTTCGGATGCGTCAGGTGCCGAACGATGTTCTCAATCATCACTACCGCGCCATCCACGACCATTCCAAAATCCAGCGCGCCCAGAGAGAGCAGGTTTGCGGGAATGCCCTTCAGGTTGAGGCACGTTGCGGCGAACAATAATGCAAATGGAATTGTAAGAGCGACAATGATGGCCGCGCGGACATTCCCGACAAACAGAAAGAGGACGATCACTACCAGAAGGATGCCTTCCGTGAGGTTGCGGAGAACGGTGTGCGTCGTGAAGCGCACCAAATCGCTGCGGTCGATGAATGGAACGATTTTCACGCCAGGGGGCAAAATGCGATCGTTCAGCTCCTTTACCTTGGCATGGATTCCCGCGAGTGCGTCATCCGCATTCGCGCCCTTGCGCAAGAGCACGATCCCTGAAATGACATCGTCATTGTCGACGATCTTGCCGTCTTCGCGATGGATTGCGCGAGCGAATTGGCCGAGCCTGATTTTCGGGCCCTGGGCTACCACGGCAATATCCTTGACTTGGAGCGCAGTGCCATTCTTGGCCGTGAGGACTGTGTTTTCAATATCGCGAACATTTCGGATCAGTCCAACTTCCCGGATATTAATTTGCTGTTGGCCGGCTTCGATGAAACTTCCGCCCGCATTTGTATTGTTGTTGGTGAGCTGTTGCTCCACCTGGGCGATGCTGAGACCGTAGGAGATCAGTTTCGTGGGATCGAGGCGAACCTGATACTCGCGCGTGGGCCCGCCGAAACTTGCAACATCGACAATGTCGGGAACTGATTTTAAGTTTTTCTCGACAATCCAATCCTCGATCGATTTCAAATCCATCGCGTCATACTGGGGATTGGTGCTTTTCAGGGTGAAGAAGTAGATCTGGCCAACCGGACTCCAATCCGTTCCCATCTGCGGAATTACCCCAGGCGGCAGGGTGACTTGCGATAGCCGTTCGAGAACTCGCTCACGGTTCCAGGCGTTTTCCTCATCATCGTCGAAAATCAACTTCAGGTCGGAGAGGCCGAACAGGGAGAACGACCGCAAATGAACCACGTGAGGGACGCCGTTCATTGCGATTTCGAGGGGAATGGTGACCTGCTGCTCGATTTGTTCCGCGGAGATGCCCGGCCACTGCGTGATGATTTCCACATAATTGTCCGCCACATCGGGATACGCTTCGATCGGCAGCTGATGGAACGAAATCGCCCCCCATCCAAAAAGCAGGAGCGCAGCCGCAAGGACCATGAAGCGATTCTCGAGGGCGAAATCCACGAGTCTGCGAATCATCTTACTGCTCCGCCGTGTTCTGGAACGTGAGTGCGTTCCGGACAACTTGCGCTCCGGGCATGATGCCGGAGACGATTTCCTGCATGTCTCCGGACAGATTGGCGCCGGTCACGATTCCCACGCGCTGGAACTTCTCGTCCGGTGTGATCGCGAACACCCAATCCACGTCATGCAGATGCAGGATCGTGGTGGACGGAACTTCCGTATGCGTTTCTTGCTTCTGGCTGCGGAACGTCGCCGTCGCAAACATGCCCACGCGCATGATTCCCGGATTGGCCACCTCGATGCGAACCTTGGCCGTGTGAAGATTCGGATCCATAATCGCGCCGATGTTGCTGATCCTTCCGGGAATCAGCCTGCCGGGATAGGCGTTCAGCTTGATTTGGGCGCTGTCGCCGATGTGCACGTCGGCCAGATGGTTTTCGTAAACGTCGCAGACCACCCAGACACTGGACAGATCGGAGATCGTGAACGGATTAGTGCCAAAGGCCTGCACCGACGCGGCGTCCGTGACTTGTTGGTCGGTGATTACGCCGGAAACCGGGGCGTGAATTTCCACGATGCTGTTCGGCTTGTCCGGATCGCTGCCAAGCAGGCGGAGATGTTCTGCCGCGGTTTCCACATCCACTTTGACTTTTTCTTCGGCATCTTGGGCTACCTGAAGGTCGTTCAGGGAGATTGCGCTATGGGAATACAGATCCTTTGCGCGGTCGAATTGCGTACCCGTGAGTTTTTCGTCGGCAACGGCTTTGCGGTAATCCGAATAGCCCGCGGAAATGTCATTGCTTCGAACTTTCAATAGCACGTCGCCCTTTTGCACCGTATCGCCGAGGCGCGCACGAATCTCGACGACACGGCCCGCAGCCAGCGAGACGACTGGCACGTTCCGCGAAATGTCTGGTGTAACAACTCCCGTCACAACCAGTTCCGGCCAGGAATTACGCGCAACTGCCGTGAACAGCGCGATCCGTTCCGGATGGTCTTCTTGGACTACACCCCCATCCTGTTCATGTTCCACTTGCGCAAGAGGGGGCGCCTCCGCTTTCGGATTGGTATTTTCCTGGCCACAGCCTGTCGCGGACAGAGAAGCTGCCAGCATGGCACAAATTAAGATCTTGTTCATTTCCGTCTCTCCATTCAGGAGGGTGCACGCCAAGTTTTTCGAACTCGGCGTATCCGAAAGGTCCAAAGCCGCATTTCCGAATGCGCGACAACGGAACGCATTTGTAATAGGAAATAGAAAGCGACTTCTTGCCCGGTCACATTTCGGGCAATCGGGCAATGAAAGTGGCGAATGTGATTACTGGAGAGACGGAGGAGAACGGCCAGGAGAACTGCCGGTTAACGAGCCTGGAGCGTGAAACTTAGCGCGGAGAATAAATTCTGTAATGACTAAATTGGGTGCAACGAAGGGCCTCGAAATCATCCCAACTGCCAGGCGTGTTCCCGAGCTTGCGGTTGAGGCTCGCACGTGGGAAGAGCTGGCCGCGATCAGGCAAGCATTTCGTTTTCCCGATGCCGCGTCCATAAGCATGATTTCCGGATGCAAATCGTCGGTCAGCGAGATGACCGGAAATAAAAGGGCCAGCAGGCAGACCATCGCGACCGCTTCCATCCGCATGCTGTGCCTGGGATTTCGGCGTGACACGGTCCAGCGGAATCGCCACAGCCAAACCGCGGCCACGGTGATTGCCAGCCAGATAAGATTGAGGGTCGTCTCCATCGATTTGTGCCAACGAAATTCGCGCGGAGTCCAGCGCTCTCGGCCGCATTCCGCGAGGGAAATCCTTCAACGTCCAGCATAGTTTACAACGGTTGGCAATCTTCCGGCAAACTATACCGCGGGGATGGGGGCGCGACATAAAAGTGAGAAGCGCCGTGATCTTTGTAGGGCACGGCTTCAGCCGTGCCGTAAAGGCCGCAAAATCAGTACGGCTTTTGCCGCTGGCGTGGCGCAAGCAAGATTCCTCACTTTCTTGTCGTGCACCCCGCGGGAATTTGCACGAGGAAATTATTGTGTGACGAAGGCGGCGGTGATAGTCTTCGCGCAGGGATGCTGGGATCTTTCTGTAACGACTTCCAGAGGGGAGAAACACAATGGCCTTTTGCAGCAAGTGTGGCGTTGAAGTGCCGGCGGGCACGGGATTC
Organism: Acidobacteriota bacterium; assembly: GCA_003165465.1. GTDB lineage: Bacteria > Acidobacteriota > Terriglobia > Acidiferrales > UBA7541 > Palsa-360. The sequence continues at coordinate 97,501 of PLUM01000113.1, read as the reverse complement.
TGCCCTCGATGCGGCGAGGCGCAGTCAGGGGTAGCAGCGGCCCCGGCGGCGCAAAGTGCGCAGTCCGGAATGTCCGAAAACGTTGCCGCATTCTTGTGCTATCTGCTGGGCTGGATCACGGGAATTATTTTCTTCCTGATCGACAAGCGCCCGTTTGTGCGGTTTCACGCCGCGCAATCGATTGTGGTGTTCGGCGGGCTTCATGTCATTAACATCATTATTGGGATTTTCTTCGGTGCAGGGATGATGATGGGTGGGTTCCACGCATTCGGGATGGGTGCGGGGCTGTACGGCCTCATTAGCCTGATTTCGTTCATTCTCTGGATACTGCTCATGGTGAAGGCGTACCAGCACGAGAAGTTCGAGGTGCCGATCGCGGCGGATATCGCGAAAAGCTTTTCTGGTAAGTAGCGGCAATTTCCCGTCGTGCGGTTGCCGCTTATCCCCGCGGCCTGGTTGATTTGTGCGGCGAAAAAACTTTAACACAGAGAACACGGAGGATCACAGAGAGCCACAGAGAACGACGGAGATTGACCAAGAATAGCATTTCTCGCATTTTGACAAGGGATTCGGTATCTCCAGTTTTTCTCTGTGTTCTCTGTGTTAAAAGGTTTGGCCTCACCGCTTGCCACGAGCTCCGAATTTGCCCCATTTCTCCGGCCCCCTTTTCGTCTTGACTTTCTTCCCGGTAGCGTCAATCCTTTAGGGCTTTCCATTTGCTTTTACATTCTGCGGAGTGATGGGGCGAGGGCAAAGAGTGGCGGACCCGGTCAAAGTTCGATTGTGCTTTCACGACCGATGTTTTGACGGCGCGGCGTCGGCGGCGGTCTTCTATCGCTTTTTTCGAGAGCGTATCCAGCCGCGCGCGGAGTTCCATTTCACGGGGATGACGCATCAGGCCCGCTATCCTTTCCCGGAAGAGCTGTTTGACGGCGATGAGAACGCCATTGTCGATTTCAAATACTCGAACTCGCCGCGCGTGACTTGGTGGTTCGACCATCACCAGAGCGCGTTTCTCAGTCCCGCCGACGCCGAGCACTTTCGTCAGGATCGCGGCGGCCACAAGTTCTATCGCCCCGATTACAAATCCTGCACCAAGCTGCTGGCCGATGTGACCAGCGCGCAATTCGGCTTTGACGTGAAGCCCTTAGCCGAGCTGATTCACTGGGGCGATATTATCGACGGCGCGCAGTACGCGACGCCCGAATCCGCCGTCGCGATGGCCGAGCCCGCAACGCAACTCGCCCTGGTGATCGAATCCGCGCCCGAGGAAGGCCTGCCCGCCAAAATCATTCCGGAAATGTCCGAACGCCCGCTCGCGGAAATCATCCAGCTGCCGATCGTCGCGAAGCACCTCGGGCCGCTGCTCGAAAAACACCGCCGCTCGATCGATGTGCTGGGCAAGCGCATGGAAGTGAGCGGCGGCGTAATCTATTTCGATATCACCGACCTGGGCATCGACGGCTACAATAAATTTATTCCCTACATGCTGCATCCCGAGGCGCGTTACACGGTGAGCGTGCTCGCTTCGCCCGTGCGCGCGAAAATTTCCATCGGCTCAAATCCCTGGCATCCCGATGCCGCGGAAGACAATCTGGCTACCCTGGCGGAACAATACGGCGGAGGCGGCCACCCGCGCGTCGCCGCGATTTCACTGGAACCGAACGACATCGAGCGAGCCAAACAGATCGCCAAGGAAATTGCCGCGAAATTGCGCGATTAAATCTGAAGCGCGAGGGTCGCGGACCATCTGAAAAATTCCTGACTCGTGGTAATATAAAAAGTTCGTGGACCGGTAGCTCAATGGTAGAGCAGCTGACTCTTAATCAGCGGGTTGTAGGTTCGAGTCCTACCCGGTTCACCACTACTTTCAATCAGTTACAAACAATCTCAAAAGTGTGTACTCTCCCTCTGTAGCGGGAACTGTAGCGGGTGACCGTCTTTTTCCGTGCCTCTCATTCACTGTCAATTACGCTTTGCGCTGGTTCTTGATTGAGTTGGGACACAAAATGGGGCACAGTTTTCGGAGTATCCAAAACACCCCCGGAGCGTGGCTTCGCCGGGCCGAAACGCGAGGCGATCCCGGTACCTTTCTGGCGCGATGGCAAGGCCGAGGTGCGGAGCCCCCATGCCCCCAACTCGGCGCGGAGCCTCGTTGCCAAGCAAAACGTGCTAGAGTGCGCCTATGAGCTTTACCGAATTGGCACTTGGATTTATAGCGGTCATGGTTCTTATGATCTCTGTAGAGATCTCATCCATCAATAAGCGGCTCAAGGAAATGTATCCGACGAAAAAAGAGATGGAACGGAATGGTCCGCCAGCCAAATGATGCCCATGAGTCGAAACAAGCCGCGCGGTAGAGCATTCGGCAGCGGTCCAGATAATCCGTCCAAACTCCGCTCTTTTCATCCCAAAAACGACGTAAATTCTCTAGCAAGCCTACTCGATGAAAATTGTGAAATTAAAGGAGTTAGCGAAAAGGGCGATCAGGCAAACCCATTTGAGCGAGGAAATCAAGAAAATCGTGTCGCCGAACGGGAATCATATCTACCATTGCACGAGCAGCGCTGACGTTCGGGTAGCATCCTCAAATCCCGGCTAGGTCAGAGGTCCGATAGAGGTATGAGAATCTGACTGATTCCTAGAAGCAACAGCCTCATTTCAGTCTGTCGTTCGCGGTCGGTCAGGCCCAGGCCGAAAACTTCGGCATGGGCTCGGTTTAACGGTTCCGGCGTGTGTTCAACCTTCAGGCCTTCGATATGCCTAATCCCAGCCACGGGCATACTTATGACGCCGTTGTCAGCCGGTTTCGGGGCTTGCTGCCTCGTTGTTTCAGCTGATCCGTACTTATCCCAGTCCACTGACATGCCGCCATCTTGTTCTCTGAATACACCGGGTTGCAATACGCCGTCACGAAAATGCGCCTTGTGTGCACGCATGAAGACAGAATTGCCGTCCGGTATAATCTCTATCGGCCATGCTAGTTCATCAGCCACGTTGCGATTCCCAAGTTGAATTTTCTCGGGTCTAAACTTCCCTTAATTTTCTGCGTCCCATAGTTGTCTCCATAGAACGCTGCCATTGCATCGCCATCTGCCGGAATGTTCACAAGCAATTCCCAAGATGGCCTTTTCCAGTGGAGATCGATGCTTCCATCGGGCCCGGGTCCGATTTTCGGAATCGAACACGAAACACCGAACCTTTCCCAAACTTCTCTCAGATGAGTTGCAAGAAATGCAGTAGCCCGGTCAAGCACAACTGCCGAATAGCGCGGGCTGCCCTGACCATCCCAATCATCTGGCAACTGAAGAATCTTCTTCGCCTGCCTAATTTCGGCATCTAGGTCCGCGCCTGGAAATTCGGTAGCCGGGCGATCCTCTTCTGTAGTCCAGTCTGTGGACTCAACGGGCTCTGTCGCCCACTCCACCATCTCGCTTGTCGGCATAATCGTTACTCCTTAAAACGTAGCTTTCGGATACAAAACAGCGACGCCGGACTCGGTCATAAGGGCCCTCAATGTCTCTTCCTTTTGTAATGCGCGATCAAGGAGTGCTTTTAAAGAGCTAATGTCATTGCTGTCGAGCGCGAAGTATAAATCCTCAACCTTGTGAGGGTCCTGATTGTCGCGCTGGGTCATTTGCAACATGTGAATAATCAACGCCGACCCTGGCTTCTCGGAAACGTTCGAATGGAAAATCGGTCGAACATCCGTCAAGATTCGCGCCTTTACAAAAATGCGTTCATGTTGCGTCAGAACATAACCTGCCTTAGCAGCCGTTCCAACCACATTCTCAAGTGACAGGGCAGCAATAAAAAACTTCCGCAGACGAGCCCATTGAACAGCGGCATCTTCTCCTGGAAAAATGGCCGCCTTTCTCAACGCACGAGCCACTCCTCGGTCTATAAACGTTTCCAGTGCTGTCGTTCCGTCCGCGTCTTTCGTGCGGTAAAGGCTGGTCAAGACCTCAATAATCCCCGTAGTCAGTTCTTTCGGCAGGTCGGAGCGGCCAGATACCTCGCGGGCTAGATCATCAGTATTGAACTGAGGCCCAGCTTTTGCAAGTACACCAAGGAACGCCACAAATTGATCGTCTGACAGTTCCAAGAACTTCTGGATGTACTCGGCGTGTAATCGTGGGACCTTGAAAGCCATCAATAGAATCCTAGCGGCCTTTGGACCGCCGCGTCAAGGAAGTCCAGTCAGCCGATGTGCGCACATTCTAACACTGTATTAGGCAATTTCATGTTGTGCCGATGGGTGCAGCCTTCCGACACAAATTAGCAGCGGGCGAAGACATAGCGAAGACTGTGTGCCATCCTTCCGTAATGTCCGCCCGATCCTGTCGCGTCAGCATGCGAGATTCGAGGGTATTGAGCACACAGCGGAAGTGACCGCCGACTCTGAAAACGCCACAACGCCACAAGGCCCATTTCATTTGACGTTAGTCGCGGGTGGGCCACCCGTTGACGTGTGTTTGCATTTTCGGGTGGCGCACCCTTCACGTTCTTTGTGAAGGGTGCGGGTTTTTCCGCGCTATCCCTTGACTGTCTCCGCGGCTGCGGCTCTTCCCGCGATGCGGCCTTGCACGGCGCATCTCGCCAGGCCGTGCAGGCTGAAACCTCCTGCGGATTCGCCGCCGCAGTACAGGCCCGGAATGATTTCGCCGTTCATGTCCACCACCTGGCATTTGGCGTTGATGCGCAGGCCGGAGCGCGTGTCGTGAATGACGGGCGTAGCCCAGGCCGCGTAAAACGGAGCGGTTTGAATTTTATATTTCGGCGCGGACTTGCCGAAGTCTGCGTCCTTGCCCGCGTCCACGAACGAGTTGTAGCGCGTCACGGTGTCCTCGAGCGCGGTGGGCGGCATCGGTTTTTTCTGGAATTTGTTCGCGATTTTCGCGGCGAGTTCCGCGATCGAGTCCGCGGAGAAAAAATATCCTTGTGCGTAATCGACGTACGGCGCCGTAACTTTCCAGCCTTCGCGCTTCACGGCGTCCGCGTCGAAGATGGCCCAGATCGGCCCGCCTCCCGGAGTCGTGTCGCCGGTTCCAGCCAGCGCGGCGTTGATGAAATTGGAAGGGTCGTACTTGATATTCGCGGCGTTGAGGTAGCTGCGCGGGACGTAGGACTTGATGGAATTGTAGTTGTTCGCCGGAAATTGGCTCGCCGTCTCGTCGTAAAATCGCTGCCCCGCAATGTTGACGAGGATCGCGTCCTGGTAATCCTTCACCGAAAGGCCGGTGGCGCGCGCCTGCGCAAAAATAGGGCTATCCGGCTGCCAGCTCAGGTTCACGTAGCCGTACTGGCATCCGATCCATCCCGCCTTGGTCACGTTCTGGCCAAATTCTCCGGTCTGATTGAACGCGCCCCAGAGCGATGCGCCAATCGACATGGCCGCGATTTCTCCGCTGCCATCCTGGAAGGAGTACGGTTCGCCGGCCACCTGGTACTCCTCGGTGAGGCGCGGATCGAAGATGCGGCGGAAATTCACGTTGCTGCTGTGTCCGCCCGTGCCGATGATCACGCCTTTGCGCGCGCGAATGTTCAGCGTTTTGCCCTGGCTGGAGGCGGATATTCCCAGCACTCTTCCTGAATTCGGATTCTCGCGAACGATGCCCGTCATCTTATGCCGCAAGAGAATCTGCACGCCCAGCTTCCGCGCCGCGGCTTCCAGCGGACGGATCAGGCCGACGCCGGACGACGTGGTAGCCGCCTTATCGGCGGGCACCGGGCCGCCATTCTGCACGAGTGGAAACGCCAGCGGCGCGGAATGGCTTTCGCGTGGGGCGGAGTTCCCGCAGGCGTGCCCGCCCAGCGTGTCCGGAGCTTTTTCCACGAACGTGACGCCGTGTTCGACCAGCCACTCGTAGGTCTTGGCGCTTTCGTCGGCAAACGCACGAATCACTTCCTTGTCGTTGTACCGGTAATCGGGAAAACCGTTGGGCTCGATGACGGACCAATCCGTCAGGTCCGAGAACAGAAGGTCCGGCGAGTCGACGACGCCGTATTTTTTCTGCCGGCTCGTGCCGCCGCCCAGGGCGATGTTTCCGCCGCTTAAAATCGCATGTCCGCCAACGTCCGTATTCGCTTCGATCAGGATCACGGACGCACCGCCTTCGGCCGCTTGAATCGCCGCGGGCAGCCCCGTGGCTCCCGCTCCGATGATGATGACGTCCGCTTCCTTGTCCCAGCGCGCGGGACGCGCTTCGGCCTGCGCCGCTTCCACGCCCAGACCGGCGAGCGCGGCGGCGCCGACTCCCGTGGCCGTCGTCTTGATGAAATTCCGGCGCGAAACATTGGCCTGATCCCGTTTATCACGTTTCATGCGATTCACCCGAATGTGCGATTTTGATTTCGACCGTGCGCAAGAACATATGCCGTGCATGGCGCAGTGTCAACCGCCTGTTGCTTAATGGAGGAATCGCGATGGACTTGCAAACTGCGCATTGTATACTTGCGCGCATTGCGGAGCCGCTGGCTTGAGTATTTGAAACCCGAAAAATTCCGACCTGGAAGGATTTCCTTGAGGATCGACATTCATGCGCATTATTTTCCTTTGGAATATCTCGACCGTCTGGACCTGTATGGCGCAAGCCACGTCACCGGCCTGATCCGGAAGATGAAGCTGGAGGCCACGGGCTTCAGCGGCCTGGAAGCGCATTTCCGCCACATGGACCGTTCGCAGGTGGACATGCAGATTCTTTCCATCTCCGGCCAGCTCCCCTATTTCGAGAAGGAAAACGACGCGGTGGATGCCGCTCGGCTCGCCAACGATATGTACGCGCACATCGTCCGCGAATATCCGAAGCGCTTCGCGGCCTTTGCCTGCACGCCGCTGCCGCACGTCCGCGCGTCGATCGACGAAACGCGCCGCGCCCTCGACGACCTCGGCATGGTGGGCGTGACGGCCGGCACGTTTGTCCTCGGACGGAGCATCGCCGACCCGGCCTTCGACGAATTTTTCGCCGAGCTGAATCGCCGCAAAGCCGTCCTCTTCATTCACCCCACCGGAGGCAGCCTCGGATCGCAACTTCTCGAGTCCACGCATCTTGCATGGCCGGTCGGCGCGCCGCTCGAAGACACGGTCTGCATGTTGCAATTCATGCAGGCGAATTTCCCCAGCCGCTTTCCGGACATCAAGATCATTCTGCCGCATCTCGGTGGATTCGCCCCGTTTCTCGCCGCACGGCTCGACCATTTGCAGGACCATTTCCTTTCGCCCTCGGCCCTGCCGCCCAGCCAACAGGCACAATATTTCTGGTATGACACGGTGAACGCCAGCCCGTCCGCGCTGCGCTGCACGCAGGAACTGGTCGGCACCGACCATCTCCTGATGGGCACGGACTACCCCTTCTGGCGCGACGACGCCTTCAAGCGGTGCGTCGATTACATAGGTGAATCCAGCCTTCCCGCAGGCGAAGCGGAACGCATCTTGGGCGCGAACAGCCAGAAATTGCTGGGCCTGGAATAGCGCGGGCTTTTTACCCTGAGCACGCGTGAAGGGCAGCCTGCGGAAAAAGTAGCACAGGCAATTTGCCTGTGCGGTTTTCTGGACCTTCGCGCATCCATCACGCCATCGATCGGAAAAACCGCACAGGCAAAGTGCCTGTGCTACTAAAACCCGCCCCGAACCGACTTTTTCCGCAACCTGTGAAGCCCGCGCTACGTGTCCCGCCCGACGGCGAAACCATTGCCGGCCAATCAATCCGCTTCATCGCAACAACGCCCCGTAACCGCGCAATAAAAAAGAAAGAGCGGCCCGGCTCAATGCCGGGCCGCTCTTTCCCATGCGAACTCAAGAAAAAAGGGGCCGATCCTAAGACCGGCCCCTTTCTCATTTTTTGCGTACGGTTAGAATTGGAACCGCAGTCCCAAGCGGATGGTCCGGCCAGCCTGAAACCGATTTGGCTGGCCGTAGGCACTGGAAACCGTGAGCGGACCACCGCTTGAGCTCGCGTTCATTAGCGCCACATAGTTATATGGCGCCATGGCGGCAGCGTAGAAGGGTGTGCCCGCCGCAAGTGTATATCCGCCTGGCGTGATGTAGTAATTGGCATAGTAGCTGTCGATATTCTCTCCCACGGAAGTTACCGAACGCTGGTTCAGCACGTTAGTAACCGTGGCTGTGAAGCTCAGGGTTTTCCCCTCGCTTATCTTGTAGTTCTGCGTGATGTCGAAATCCGTCTGGACGTACCACGGGGTTCGCTTGGTGTACGGGCTGCTGGCCGTGATCAAGCCGGTAGCGGGATTCTGTGTGACATCCACCCACTGGCCGCGGCCGACAACGTCAACCGGGTACGCGCCGCCTCCGTATGTAATGGGGACATATCCCCCAGCGGATTGGCCCACATCCATGTAACTGGTCTCCGGCGAGCCGCTGTAGGCTATCTGAAAGATTCCGAAGTCAGTCGTCAGGCTCTTCAGCCAACCTAACTCATAATAAGCATAGCCCTTAAACGTATGCGGGCGATCGGTGGGCAGCAGTCCACTGGAAGACGTGCCGTTGGCGCTCCACGAGAAGTACGGTTCGTCGAACGAGCGGCTGTTGTTGGGCGAGTTGCGGCCACCGCCGCCGTCGGATTGGTCCGAACTGGTTAAGCCCGAGTAATTGCCCCACAACCTGCTGTAGGTATAGGAGACCATTCCCGACCAATGTTTTGTGGGAGCCTTGGTCAGGCGGAACTCGAGGCCGTCATAATCCCGCTGCGCTGGAATTATGTTCGGGCAGGCCGGGGTTGTGGTTGGGGAACAATTTATTTGGTTTGATCCAGTGAGCCCGTACAGGAAATTGTAGAAACTGTTGTACGTGGCGTTGACACCTTGGCCTGGGTTGACGATGACGAAAGTCTCGCTGGAGGCGCTCGCGTTGTACAATGCTGAGTCTTCGATCACGTGGTCGAGGCGCCGGCGATCATAGCGGGCCTCAAAGGCCAGCGTTGGGGTCACTTGATAGTCTACGCCCAGGGTATATTCATGCTGCTTATATGGCTTGAGGCCCGGAGCCACACCCTCTTCGGTGAGCGTGCAGGTCGAACAGGTTGTAGGGTTGGTACGGTAGTTTTGGTTCTCCAGGAAAGTGATGCCGCTAGGAGTAGCGCCTCCGAAATTAGCCTGGGCCGTCGGATCGTTGCCGACGCCGGGGCAGTACCTCCCAGTGCTATCGAATACTGGCGCGATGGAAGCCACGTTCGAAGTACTCAGGGCATAATAGCAGTTGTTCCAATAGGCCCCGCCAAATGAACTGATCGCCAGGTTCAGCTTCATCTCGTCGTAGAACTGCCCATAGCCGCCGAACACCTTCATCTTTCCGTTCCGGAAGGGATCCCAGGTCATTCCGAGGCGGGGAGCAATTTTGTCGCCCCATCCGAAGTTGATGGGATGGCTGATCCCGCCGCTGGGCTGGTTCTCGGCCGGCAGCCATTCCTTCTCGACGCGGAGACCGACATTGATCGTGATGCCCCTTCCGACAGTCCAGGCATCCTGCGCGAATAAGGAGTGATTGTAGCTGGTGGCTGCTCCAACGGTCCCTGCGTCCGTGATGGTGATGTAACCATACTGCCCTTGGCAATAGCCGTAGAGTGCGATGAACGGCGCGCAATTGGCCGCACCCGTGGGTCCAACGGAATTATAGCTGGCGGCAGATCCGAAACCGACATTGTAATTGACGTCCGGCACGCTGTAGTTCTGCACAATGTAATTGCTGAGACGGCTCAGCTGATAGCCGAACTTGAAATTGTGCGTTCCCGCCCATCCGCTCTTGAACCAGGCTAGGTCCCCGTCAACTTGAATGCCTTTGCTCGCATCGCGCTTGGTGAAGCTCGGGCTATAGGCAATGTTCGAGTAGCCACCTGTTTGCTGCAAGGAAGGCGGCAGCGGATTCCCCAGAGCGTCAGTGGCGCCCACACCATCGGTGTTCCATATTGTGAGGGTGCCGGAAGTGGGTAGGCCAAAGTCGTGGTAGTTTTCAAAGTAATACCCGAACCGCGCGGTGGCAATCAGCTGCGGTGTAATCGTGAAATCCGCGCCCACGTTGGTCGTGGAGTTCGGAGCCGTATAGCCCACGCCGTGCGGGTAAGCGGACGTTGGAGTTGTCAGGCTGGTGTTTATAGGGCCGTTCGTCGAGTCTGGAAACGGCAGATTCGTGCCGTACTGTTTCTGAAGCTGATACAGCCAGGAACCATACACGCGAATTTTCTTGGTTACCTCTGCATCAATACGCCCATAGGTGTAATAGGTCTGCGTATTCCGGCTGAAAGCCACTAACCCTACCCCGTTATTCAGGGATGTGTAGTCCACAGTGCGCTCTTGGTCATTGAATTCCGGATTGAACCCCACGATTCCATAGATGCGATCCTTCCAGATCGGTCCGCCGAACGTAAACCCGGGCATGACATCGCTGGTCTTGTCTTTCTTGGGCACATATTCCTGGAAAGTGGGATCGATCGCACCCCAACTCGTGGTTGTTTGAGTGGCGTTGGGGTCGTACTGTACGAACGTGGATCCCCTGGCATCCATTGCCTGGTTTTCAAACTGAGCGAAGACCGAACCGTGGTACTCGTTCCCGGCCGACTTCCCCTTCTTCATAATCACATTGACCACCCCACCTAGCGCACCCCCGTACTCGGCTTGAATCCCCGAGTTCTTGATCTCCATTTCCTGGACGAAGTCAAAGGGAACATTGGTGTGCGAGTAGCCGCCAATCAGGTTGGCCGTTTCCTGGCCTTCCACAAGGTAGGAGTTCTCGGAGTCGGCCCCGCCGGCTACCGAGAAGCCGTGGTCGCCTCCATTGGATGTGCTGCCTGGAACACCGCCGCCGGTTCCGTTGCTCATAGAGGAATTCCCCATCAAAGGTTCATTGCGCGCCGAGGGGGCGAACTGGATGACCGATTGGAAGGACCGTCCGTGCGGAACCTGCGCGATCACGTCTTCCGTTATGTTCTGAGTCGAAGTATTTGTAGTCAAATCAATTTGCGGAATCGCGGCGGTTACCTCAATCAGCTCTTCGGTCTTTCCCACTTTGAGCGAAAAATCAATGCTGGGCAGGTGACCTACTTCCAGGACCAATTGGTGTTTTTCGGTCGAGAAGCCCGTTGCCGTGACCGTGATCGTATAGTTGCCGGGAGGGAGGTTGGCGAACCGATAGTAGCCGACATCGTCCGTTTCGGCTTCCTTGCTGCCGACCATGGAGCTGCCGGTTACCGATACTTTCGCGTGTGGCACCACCGCTCCTGTGGGGTCCTTGATCGTTCCCTGCAGGCCGCCCGTGGTTTCCTGGGCGAAGGCGCTTCCCACGCAGAGCAGCAAAGCCATGGTGAAAAAGAAGATTAAGCGAATTCGATTCATACACCACCCCTCAAGTGAGATTTGAGCCGATGTAGCTCCCCTGACACGCCCCATTACGATTACGAAAACTTTGAAATCCACCCGAAATCGCCCCATCCCTGGCAGGAATTGGCGACTTCGATTTGTCGGCACAATACGCCAAATGCTGATGTGACGTCAATCCCTATTTTAATGAACACTAATCTATCTACACCACACTCCCGCCGTTCCACGAAGAGTTCATCGTGGTCATTGCAATCGTATTTGCACGACACATTTCTCGACAAAAGTTGTCGTGAATGCGAGCAGCCAGTCATTGCGGCGGATTATTGTATTGCTCAAATTGAATTGCTGTGTCCTGCGTCACACAATCGCGTGATCGTGAAAGATGGAATAAAGAAGGATGAGGAAAGCCCCCGCTCACGCGGTGGGCTACGTTCTTTCGTCCCTTACGGGACTGGTCAAGAGGATATGAGCGATTCTTAGTTCCGTGGGACGGATTCCTGGAAGCTGTTGCACAGCCCAATTTGGAATCCGTCGAAAGATTTCGTGCGGGAGTCTTTTCAGGGAAGCCAGGGAAGAGATGTTCGATCGGTGCAAGAAAGACCCCGGGTCTGAAGACCCGGGCTACAACATTTGCGGATTGTTGTAGCTCGCCTCTTCAGAGGCGGGGCCTTCCGTCAGGTTATGCAATACCTTCTAGCCTTGGCGGCTGAGCTGAAGCGAAGGTTTGGCGGCGACGCGGTGAATGATTTCGCCGGCGATCTGATCGAGGTGCAGGATTTTTTCTGCCAGGCCGGCGCGCGCGACAAAGCCGGGCATGCCCCAGACGACGCTCCTGGCCTCATCCTGCACGATGACCGCGCTCCAGGAAAACTTCGCGCGCGGCCTGAATGCCGTTGATGGCCGCCGGAAATCCCGCGTACAAGGCCATCTGCATGATGACCTCGACCACTTCCTGTTCCGAGCAGCCCACGTTCAGCGCGCCGTGAATGTGCGCGCGAAGTTGCGGCCCCGCGGTGCCCAGCGCAGTGAGCGCGGCGACTGTCGCGATTTCGCGGGATTGCAGACTAAGCCCGGGACGGCAGTGAATGTCTCCGAAGCCAAATTCCACGACGTATGTTCCCAGATCGGGAGCAATCCCTTCGAATGATCGGAGAAATGCAGTGGCCCGTTCTCCGTACATTTCCACGAATTTCGCCAGTCCGCGTTCGTACCGGTCCGAATGGCTCATCTTTGGCTTTCTCCCCGGCCGTTTCCGGCCATCGCTTGCGCTCCGCGCGGTAGCGCATCCATCGCGCCTCCGCATGATTGTCATGATTGTATCGATTGCCGGGGGAATTCAGGGAACAAAGTACACGGGGTTAATCCTGGTGCATGGAAAGGGAAGAACCTCGGGCGTCGCCTGCTTAATCCGCCAATGGGCTATCGAGGTTTTCGCGGGCCACGGCATAGAGAACCAGTTCGACCCGGCTGGAGACGCCAAGTTTTTCGTAGATCGCGCTCAGATAATTTCGAATTGTATGCGCGGTAACGGCTAGTTTCTGGCTGATCTCGCGCGTGCTCAATCCTTCGGCCAGCAGATGGACGACTTCCACTTCCCGGGGCGTCAGCCGCGCCATTCCGCCGCCTGATTTGATGAGCCGCAAGGGTTTGAGCGTAGTGATGAAATCAAGGATGAAGGCCAAATTCCGTGCGTCCGCCCAGATCTGTCCTTCGTGCACAGTTCGAATGCATTTTGGCAGCAATTTGATGGACTGGAGGCGGCAGAAAACTCCCCTGGCGCCGCCCCGAAATGCATCGACCACCAGTTCTCGCTCGGAGATGGGAATCAACATCACGGCAACGGTCTTGCGAGGCAGCAGTTGCAGGTATTGCAGGACGTGGTAACCCTTCAGCTGGCCGTCTTCAAGGTGCGCGTTAATCAGAGCGACGTCGGGCCGGATCCTTTCCAGTTCCCGGATGGTTTCGTCGGAACTGTTGGAAACGCCGACCACGCTGATGTCATGGCGGCTGCGGGTAAGGCCGTCCGCAATCAGGTGCGCGCTCATGCGATCCGCGTCCGCGATCAGGACGCTGATGCTGCTTCCTCTCCGCGGTTGAGGTAACTGACTCATGGATAACCCCACATTTGTTAAAGAGCCTACACGAAACTGCTTTATGAGGCAAGGATATTCGTGGTTATCTGTCACTAAACGTGACTATTGACGGGGCACAATCGCCCGTGCGGGAAAGTATGTCTGTCATGAGTGCGTCCGGCGAATTGTCATTGGGGGCTGAATGGGCGTCTTGCCTATTGTTTGGTCGCGGGGGAATGTCTACTGTGCTCCTCGGATTTTATGGAAAGTTGCAACTAATTTGCAACGGACCGCGCTGGATCGGTTGGCGTGGCGCGGATATCGAGCGCGAATTGGGACGGTCCTCTAATATAGAAGTTCCGGCGTTTTGGGACGGACCTTCCCGTAAGTCAAACGGCGGAGCTACGTGCACTTGGCGGATACGAAAATCGGAATTCAGCGCGCGAACCTTGCCTCCAACTGGTACTCACTTTTTACGCACCACCAGCATGAGAAATCCGTCGCACTGGCGCTGTCGAATAAGGGCTACGAAATCTACCTTCCCCTTTATCGTTCTCTGCGCCGATGGCGGGATCGCGCGAAGGTTTTATGGCTTCCGTTGTTTCCCGGTTACGTGTTTATCTGCGAGGGGATGGATCGCCAGCTTCCCATACTCACCACGCCCGGAATCGTTCGTATCGTGGGATGGGGCGGACATCCGGAAATTGTTCTGCAGTCGCAACTCAATGCCGTCCGGCAGATGGTCGAAAGCCGCCTTGCCGTTGAAACGCATCCGTTTTTGCAACGTGGAGATCGTGTGAGGGTCAAAACGGGCCCTTTGATGGGACTGGAAGGAATGCTCATTCGTCAGAAGGGTGTGGCCCGGCTGGTCGTTTCCATGGAGATGCTCGGCCGGTCCGCCGCAGTCGAGATCGATGTTTCGAATGTGGAGAGAATCGGGCCCTTTCTGGCGCCAGGATTGCCGCTGCCAATTTCCGCCTCCGCCTAGGGGTAAGTAGCGCGGGCTTCAGCCTGCGGGGGTTAATCTTTGCAAGGACGAAACCCCGCAGGCTGAAGCCCGCGCTACTAAAGACTCGTGCTACATGAAAAGAGTAACCACAAACTCCCGCAACCTCGATCTGCTTCGGTCGTTTGCCGTGACGCTCGTCGTGGGCTTCCACTTGGCGAAATTCTTTAACTGGAGGTCTGCGGACGTGCGGGTCACGGATTTTGGGCTGCTCGGGGTGATGCTCTTTTTTGTGCACACGACGCTCGTGCTCATGTTTTCGCTGGAGCGGCAGAGCGCGGCGGGCGCTTCGCTGTTTGTTCCCTTTATGATCCGACGGTGTTTTCGCATCTATCCGCTGGCCATCGTGGTCGTCACATTTGTTTTTTTGTTCCGGATTCCGTCGGACTTGCAATTTGGCGGATTCCATTTGATGCGCCAGTCCGCGGGAAACTTCCTTGCAAACTTTTTGCTCGTTCAGAATGTGACCCGCCAGAAAGCGAATCCCGGAATTTTGTGGAGTTTGCCGCTCGAGCTTCAGATGTACGTCGCGTTGCCCGCGCTATTTCTTTTCGCGTCGCGTGTGAAATCGGCATGGGGAACGATTGCGTTCTGGTGGTCGGCCGTCGCGCTTTGGTTTGCCGTGGGATTTTCCACGGGCATGCTGCCGCTGAGCGAAGGAGGCATCCGGTCCCCGGCGGAAGCGCTCCTGAAATTCACGCGATTCGCGCCGTGTTTTCTGCCGGGGATTGTGGCCTACAAACTGTGGCGCCAGCCCCGGTTGTTTCCGGCGGCGTGCTGGCCTGTTTTCCTGGCGCTGTGTTGCGCCGCATTCATGCGGCTCTCCGGCAACCAGCCGATCGAGACCGGGTGGTTCGTATGCTTCACGATCGGTGTGGGAGTGTGTTTCTTTCGTGAGATGCGGGAAAATGCGCTCACGCGCCTGACCGGGGAAATCGCGCGATATTCCTACGGAATCTATTTGCTCCACTACTTCGCGATCTGGATCGCGTTTGCGGTTTGCCGGAGCTTGCATGTCGGGCTGCAAATCGCGATATTCGCCGCGACGCTCGTGTCTCTTTCCGTCGCGCTCTATCACATGGTGGAAGCACCACTGATCGCGGCAGGCATCAAAATGTCTGAAAAATTCAGGCACCGTTCCCACGCGATTGCCGGCGAACTCCATTCGACCGGGCGCACGGCGCAAATCCGTTCGGAACAGGTTGGGTCGTCGTGAGCTTGAATCGTTTTCATCCACTGGCTGGTGTGGCGCGGGCAATTCTTACGGTCGCATTATTTCCGATTGCGATTCCCGTGCGCGCACAAAACCTGGCAAGCGGAATCGCTCAGCCTCCGCCCCGGACGCAAACCACGGCCGAAGTCAACGAGCGCCTGCAACGGGAGCGCGAAAAACTGGCCGCGGCCACATCGGCGATTCAGGCCCGTGAATCCCGTATCGGCCCGGACGATTTGCTGGACATCACCATCTTCGAAGCGCCGGACATGAACCGCACTGTGCGTGTCTCGGCCAGCGGCGATATTTCCCTTCAATTGCTGGGTGCTGTACATGCCGGCGGACTGACGCCCCGGGAACTCGAAACGGTTCTGCAGGAACTGTTGCGCCGGACGTACATGAAGGATCCGCACGCCGGCGTTTTCGTCCGGGAGCTGCAAAGCCATCCGGTGTCGGTGGTGGGCGCAGTGAAAATGCCGGGAGTTTTTCAGATTCGAGGAACGAAGACGGTGATCGAGGTGCTTTCGATGGCGGAAGGTCTCGCGGATGACGCGGGCGAAACAGTACTCATCATGCGCGGCGCCGGGTTTTCCGAATCGGACCGTTTCGTTGACGATGGCGTCAAACCCTCGGGCGGGCAACCTTCGGACGAGCAATCGGCGGCGCGGGAAAATCACAGCGCCATCGAGGAGATTAACCTCAAGCAATTGCTGGAGTCGGCCGACTCCGCCTTGAATGTGCCAGTCCGTCCCGGAGACATCGTGAAAGTGCCCCGCGCCGGAATCGTATACGTCGTGGGAGAGGTCCGGAAGCCGGGCGGATTTGTGTTGCAGAATAATGAAAATATTTCCGTGCTGCAGGCGCTCGCCCTGGCCGAGGGCACGACGCACACTTCGGCAATAAACCATGCTCGCATTGTGCGCACCGATCCGGCCACCGGAAAGCGCATCGAAATTGCAATGAACCTCGGCAGAATTCTTTCCGGTAAAACGGCTGACATCTACCTGCAGCCAAAAGACATCGTGTTTGTCCCCAACAGCGCGGCCAAGACTGTTTTCTACAGGGGCACGGAAGCCGCACTGCAGACGGCCGCGGGCGTCGCTATCTACAAGTGGTGAATAAATGACTCCAGACGGGAACGACCAAAACAAAATGGAAGTGTTCACGCCACGCGAGGTTCGCGTGGAACGCCGCCGCTCGCCGCAGGGGCCAATCCGCCCGGCAACGATGGAAAAGCCACCCGACATGGTGGCGTGGTGGAGAGTGATTCGAAAGCGCCGCTGGACGGTTCTGACGGCATTTTTGGTGCTATTTGGAGTCGTCCTGATCGGAAGCATGAAAGAGAAGCCCGTGTACCGGGCCAAAGCGCTGATCGAGATCGACAAGGAAGATCCCAGCGTCGCCAACCCGCAAGAGCTGTTTCAACTGGATGAAGTTTCCGACGCCTACCTGGAAACGCAGTACAAGGTTCTCGCCAGCGACGATCTGGCGGAACGCGTCATTCATCAATTTGGCCTGGACCGGCAGGCCGAATTCCTGCCTTCCACCTATGTCTGGCCGTGGAGTGTGAGTGCGGCTCCGGTGTCTTCATCGTTTCCCGACCGGTCGGTTCGGGAAGTCGTTCTCACGCGTTTTCAGGACCGGTTGGATGTCCGTCCGGTCCGGCGCAGCCGCGCTGTCGAGCTGCGCTTTGATTCGCAGGACCCGGAATTGTCGGCGCGGACGGTGAATGCGGTTGTCGAAAACTACATCCAGAAAAACTTCGAAGCGCGCTGGGACGCCGCGCAAAAAGCTTCCGTCTGGCTATCACAGCAGTTGCAGGACTTGAAAGCCAAGCTCGAAAAATCGGAAGACGATTTGCAGAAATATGCGGCGGATAACGGCATCCTCTATCTCGAAACGGGCAAGGGAGACGCGGAAAGCATCGTCAACCAGAGCGTTCGCGAGATACAGGAAGAGCTGACCAGGGCCGAGGCCGACCGCTTTGAGAAGGAGTCCGTCTATCGGCTCGTCCAAGCGGGGGATTACGGATCGCTGCCGGGCGTATTTGAAAATAAATTGTTGCAGGACCTCACCGTCCGGCTCGCGGACCTTCAGCGGGAGCACGCGCAACTCGCCGCCACGTTCACGGAAGACTACCCGAAAGTCAGGGAAATTCAGAGCCAGATCGCGGAAATTCAATCGTCGCTCGACCGGGAACGCCGACGCGCGGCGCGGAAAATCACGAACGATTACACCGTCGCGGTACAGCGCGAAAAATTAGTGCGGCAGGCGTTCGCGGAAAA
The DNA here is from genome assembly GCA_003165465.1 of Acidobacteriota bacterium. Lineage (GTDB taxonomy): Bacteria > Acidobacteriota > Terriglobia > Acidiferrales > UBA7541 > Palsa-360. Next base: position 79,597 of record PLUM01000113.1, on the reverse strand, counting down.
TGAGGCGGAGGCCAACCGCATGGCCGAAAAGTCCGTGCAGTACGGAATCCTGAGTCGTGAGGTGGACACCAATAAAGGGCTGTACGAGGGATTGCTGCAACGGCTCAAGGAAGCGGGCGTCTCGGCCGGCCTGAAGGCCAGCAACATACGGATCGTGGACCCGGGAACCGTGCCGTACAAGCCGATTGCGCCAAATTATCCTCTCAATTTAGGGCTGGCGACGTTTCTCGGCTTGGGGCTGGGCGTGTGCATGGCGTTTCTGAAGGAACATTTGGATCAGACGATTCGGCATGGCGAAGATGTGTTTCACTTTTTGGGAGTTCCGGCACTGGGCTATATCCCCACAATGGCCGCGCTGAATGGAAAGAAACCGAAAAACATCGGTCGCATGGATCGGGCGCCAATGTTCGGCTTGGCCGATTCGCGCATGGCGATAGGCGGTGCGGCGGGCGTCGCGCCGGTCAAAGGTTCTTCCCGGAACGATCTGGCAATTTACAACGGGTCGCCTTTTTCGGAGGCTTTTCGGGAACTTCGAACATCGGTGATTCTTTCCGCTTCCGGACGTTCCGCGAATTCCATTTTGGTGACCAGCGCGCAGCCCGGCGAAGGAAAAACGACGGTGGCCGTGAATCTGGCATTTTCGCTGGCGCAACTCGATCATCGTGTCCTCCTGATCGATGCGGATATGCGCCGTCCAGGCATTCAGAAATATTTTCCCCAGGAAGAGTCCAGGTTGAGCGGCTATCTCGCGGGCCAGGGCACGTGGCAGGAAATGGTTTACCCGACTCCGGTCAGTCGCCTCCACGTTCTGCATTGCGGCCCGGTCCCGGAGAATCCCTCCGAACTTCTCTCCTCGGACCGAATGCGGGCTCTGATTCGAGAGTCGATGGAGACCTATCGCTTCGTGATTCTGGATTCGCCGCCGCTTCTTAGCCGCGCGGACAGCCGGATCTTGGGAAGCATGGTCGGCGGAACGATCCTCGTCGTAAAAGCGGGAGAGACGCCCCGCCAGGTTGTTCAGTACGCGGAATCGCAAGTGCGTTTGGTGGGAGCAAATCTGATTGGGGTCGTTCTAAATAATCTCGACTCCTCGTTGAACGACCGGTCTTATTACGTTTGGCCGTCCACCAATGGTTCAATCGGCCCGGCATAGTCCGTAGAAGTGCGCGTGATTTTTTCCAAAGCCAATTTCGGAACGCTTTCAACGAGCCTGACGATCCAGGCTTGCGGAGTTTTTACCGGCATTGCGAGCGCGCGCCTGCTGGGGCCAATGGCCAGAGGCGAACTCGCCACGGTCATCCTCTGGCCCACGATTTTGAGCAACGTGGGATTGATGGGCTGCAACTGGGTTCTCGCGCGGGAAGTCGCCAAGGACCCCGAAAGGGAAGGCGATTGGGTTTCGTGTGGCGTCGCGGTCGGGCTGGCAACGGCCTTGCTGTATCTCTTGATTGGCTATTTCCTGGTGCCAGTGCTGTTGCCGTCGGACAGGATTTACTTGATTCCGGTCACGCGACTATGTCTGCTGCTCATTCCGCTCGACATGTTCAATCAAATCCTTCTGGCCGTTGAGCACGGGCGCATGCGCTGGCGCCGCTACAATGTTTTGCGGCTCTCGTTCTCCCTCTTTTACCTCATCCTCATCGGTTGTATTGGCGTCACTCGGAGGGTCCAGGTGCGGTGGTTCGTTGCGGCGTTTCTCGTCGCCCAACTGCTGGCTGTCATCCTGCGTGTTTGGATTCACCGGAGATCGCTCGCCGGCGGAAAAGTGAGGCTGGACGGCTGCCAACATTTATTGCGCGCGGGCGTGCCCTTTTTTGGAGCGACCATCGGCAATCTCATCTCGCTTCAACTCGATACGATTCTGGTTGTAAGCCTGTTCCATGCGGAAGCCGCCGGAATTTACGCCGTCGCCGGGGCCTTTGCCAGCGGACAGTCTTCCCTGGGCGAAGCTTTGGGAATCACATCGTTTGCCGTTCTTTCGAATGAAACAAATGCAGGGAGCCGGGCAAGGATCATCACCGAAACCTTTCGCCAATCCGCGCTGGTTTCCTGCGGCGCGGGGCTGGCGCTGTCTAGCGCGATCCCGTTCCTCGTCACTCCTCTGTTTGGATTCGGATTCGCGCGCGCCGTTTGGCCGGCCGTAGTGTTGGCTCTGGCCGCGTCCTTGACGGCCCTGGCGAACATCCTGAATCAAGGATTGCGGGGCGCGGGGCGTCCTCATGCGGGGCTCGTGAGCCAGTTGCTCGGAACCGGAGCCATGGCGCTCACGGCGCTGTTTTTCCTGCGGCGATTCGGGCTTGTGGGAATTGCCTTCGCGGTTTGGATCAGCGCCTGCGTGCAGTTGCTCGCGCTGATTGTGGCCGCCGCAAAATGGTTGAGGGTCTCGCCGCTCCAATTTTGGCCGTTTGGAGCGGGGAATGTCCGGCGGTTTGTTCAGCAGGTGGCCGCATTGCGGTTGCGATATTCGCGGACTCCCGCGTGAGACTGTTTCTGTAATTCACAATGATCTGTAATTCATAATGAGCCGAATCCTCGGATACGTTACGCCCGTTCGCGCCTATTCCAGCGCGGGGGAAATCTATATGCAGTCGGCCTCCGGGCGGGTCGCCGAAGCGCTTGCCGGGCATTATGACAAGGTCTGCGTTTGCAGCAGGGTCGTGCATGAAGCCCCTCCCGCGCCGTTCGATATTCCGCTGAATGCGCCGAACCTGGAATTCGTCGAGCAACCTCCCTGGAGCACAACCGCCGGATCGTTACCCCATTTTTTGGGAATCGCGCGCGCCTACATTCGAACCTGCCGGCGGGCCGACGTTCTATTTGTTCGGGGAATGTGCCCTTACACGGCGATGCTGTACCTTTGCGCCATGATTTTTCACAAACCAATTTGCCATTGGATTGTCGGCGATCCTGTCACCTTATTGCGAACCAGCGGGAGGAAAGGACGTGTGCTCGATACCTTCGCCCTTTTGTATGCGCTGCAGGATCGGTTCTTCACGCGCCTTGGGCGATGGCTCACGAACGGGTCGTTGATTTGTAACGGCCGGGAACTGGCGCGCGCCCACGCATCTCCCAGAACAACCGAGATCGTGTCGAGCACGGTCCAGGAGAGCGAGTTTTTCCCGCGCACCGATACGTGCCAGGGCCCAATCGTGCGAATTCTTTTTGTTGGTTTCGTCCGTCCCGAGAAGGGAATTGAATATCTGCTGGACGCTGTCTCTCATCTCAGCACGGATGTGCCGTGGGAGCTGGAAATCGCGGGACCGCGTGAATTTCCGGGCTACGCCGAGAAACTGGACGGCCTCGCCGCCACGCGAGGCATTCGCGAGCGCATCCACTGGAATGGCTACGTGCCGTACGGCAAACCCTTATTCGACCGCATGCGTGCCGCTGATCTATTGGTTCTCCCAACGCTTTCCGAGGGTACGCCACATGTTTTAGTTGAGGCTCGAGCCAACTGTTTGCCGTGTATTTCCACCACGGTCGGAGGCGTTCCGACAGCCGTCACGGATGGATACGACGCGTTGCTCGTCCCTCCCAAAGATGCGCGGGCTTTGGCCCGTGCCATCGAACGCGTGATCGGTGACGGCGGCCTGCGCCGTTCGCTGATTCGCAACGGCTACGCGGCGGCCCGCAAGCAAACACTCGATCGATTCATTTCTGCTGTGCTTAGAGAACTGAATGCGAATGCGCGCGCCGAGAGAGCGGCGATCCCGCAGGAATAGGAGTGAAACCATGCGAATGCTCCAATATCTCTGGTTCCATTTCATCACCCTCGCGATAGGCTGGTTGCCCGACCTGAGCCCTGTCCTGCGGTTGCGCGGATTTTTATTGCGGCCCGCCTTCAAGAGTTGCGGACGAAATCTTCAGGTCGCTCGGCGCGTGACCGTCAACTTTACGAATCGCCTGGAAATCGGCAGCGATGTTTTTCTCGCAATGGGCTGCTGGCTGAATGCCGCGGGTGGAATAGTCCTGGAGGACGAGGTGCAACTCGGGCCATACGCCGTGCTGGCCGCGGGGGATCATACGGAAATCGACGGATCGTACCGGTTTGGTCTGAGCAATCTCGCGCCGATTCGCATTTGCCAGGGGGCTTGGATCGCGGCCCACGCGACGGTCACGAAGGGCATCGTCATCGGACGCGGCGCTCTCCTCGCGGCCAATTCCGTGGCCACCCATGATATTCCTCCGTTTACGATGGCGGGCGGCGTCCCCGCACGCGTCATTCAGAAAAAGTCGCGCATCGAACTTGTCAAGTGAAGGCCTGCACTTCAAGCTGCGGGGTTATAGGCAATCGCCATGGTTCCGACACCCATACTTTGGTTTGAAATCGGCATAGGAATTCCGATCATACTGGGGATTCTTTGGACGAAGGCCGAGTATGGCCTGTTTCTTTATGCGTTCACGCTTGGGTTTCCCGACCTTGCCGTTCCCCTCGGGTCCACAATCAATATTCGTCCGGATGACATACTGATCCTGCTCTTTTTTGCGCGCACCATTCTGTGGTCGCCGGTTCCGGCTTCCCGAAGCCAGAAAAAGATATTCGCGTGGCAAGCGCTATTCCTTGCGGCTTGCCTTTTGTCGATCATTGTGGAGATGGCGCAGGGAACGCCACCCGGTGGTTATGAATCGGCGAAAATGGCTGGATGCGCCGTTATTGTTTTTGTTCTCCCTCGACTTGTGCAATCGGAGAGAAGGCTCCGATTCTTCGTTGCCGGATTGATGTGCGCCGGTGTTGCCCTCGCGATCCAGGTATTTCTGCATCTGGGTACAAGTTCGTCGAATAATTTCGCGAATTTTCAGCAATGGAAGAGCGCCGCCACATTCGACACATGGAATCCCAATACGATCGGTCAGGCCGCCGTATTGCTTGTCTTCGGCGCTGGCTTGGGTGTGATTATTTTTCCAAAAACATTGGTAAACGGAATTCTCTGGCCATGTCTCGCCATGGGATTCGCGCTGGTGCCCGCGCTCGTGTTTGTACGCGGGACGAGCCTGAGCATTGCGGCAGGGTTCGTCCTGTTTCTTTGCATGGAGCGCCGCTGGAAGTGGATCATGGTGTTCGCCGTGGCGTGTCTCTGCGCCATGCTGTATCTGCATTCGCGGGATCCTCAACTGATGGAAGGCGCCACGACCGTAAACGTAACCACCGGAGAAGGTTTCAGTGACCGGTTCGAACGCTGGCACATGGCATTTCGCGCCATTGAAACGCAACCTTTCATCGGCCAGGGTTTTGGGCAGGAATTAACCTATTTGACTCTGATCGGGAGTGAGGGCCGCTCGCACAATGCCTACCTCACGATCTGGCTCGAACTGGGCTTGGGCGGTTTGCTCCTGTTCCTGGCTGCCATGTTTCAATTCGTCCGCGCCGGATGGGATCTCTATGGGAAACCGCCATTTCAGGCGCAGGGAGCTTTGATCCTGGCGCTGACTTTCGCTCTCGCCCTCGATAGTTTCGGATTGTCCACTCTCTATTGGGAAAAGCTGCCGACCATTGCGGTGTCTCTCGCCGTGGCGGTCGTCGGTATGCGCGAAAGAGATGATGTGGAAATCGCCGCAGGAGAAGATCACTCGCTGGCATGCGAGCCGTTCGCGCAACATTCGTAATCTCATCTTTCGTCCCCGTAAAAATTTCATTTTGTGATCTCACGTTCGCCTGATGGAAAGGAAAAGCCCATGCCGCAAAGCCAAGCCGTCCATGTTTCAGTGGTTGTCCCGTGCCGGAATGAAATCCGGCACATCCGCGCGTTTCTCGATTCTGTTTTTAGCCAGGAGCTTGGAGGGATCGATATGGAAGTTCTGATCGCGGATGGCATGAGCGACGATGGGACGCGGCCGGTCCTCGGCGAATATGAGAAACGATTTGCAACGCTTCGTGTTATCGACAATCCCGAACAAATCGTTTCGACGGCTCTGAATCGGGCGATCCGCGAAGCCCAGGGAGAAATCATCATTCGCATGGACGCTCACACTCTTTATGCCCCGGACTATGTGCGCTCCTGTGTTGAAGTGCTCCATGAAACCAAAGCCGACAATGTGGGTGGCCCGGCATTGACTCGAGCAAACGGCTATATTGCGCAGACTATCGCGCACGCCTATCACACGTCATTTGCCAGAGGCGGTGCTAAGTTTCACGATTCGCGATACGAAGGCTCGGTGGCCACCGTGCCATACGGCTGCTGGCGCAAGTCCACTCTGGAGCGCATCGGCGAGTTTGATGAAAGACTAGTCCGAAGCGAGGACTTTGAATTGAATTTGCGGATTGTTTCCTGCGGGGGAACCGTGTGGCAGTCGCCTAAAATCACTTCCTGGTATTGGCCCAGATCCAGCCTTTCAGGGCTATTTGGGCAGAACTTTCAGTACGGTTTCTGGAAAGTTGCCATCATTCGGAAGCATCGTCGGATCACCTCCTGGGGGAATCTTGTACCTGGTTCGTCCGTGCTCGCCGGAGCCATTTTGCCGATGTTCGCGGTGGGAGCGAGTCTTGGCGGATCGGCCTGGTGGCGAAAAATATTTCTCGATGAGTGGCTTGCGTTAGTGGGCGTGTATTTCATCGCGTCGTTGCCGTCGGCCTTTTCGGTTGCCATGCGGAAGGGATGGAAGTTCCTTCCGTTCATGCCTGTGGTTTTCGCTGTCTATCATTTGTCTTACGCGTTTGGTTCTCTTTTGGCGTTCTTGTATCGGCCCGCGGCTTGGGACCGTCCCAATCGGGCGCGGAAAATTCTTTCGGCCATTACAAGATAAGCCTGACCCATCCCTAATCCATTTGCGCCGGCATGGCCGCGAAGAAAGCGGTTGCCGGCCGGAGGATCCCCCATGGCGAATTGCGAATCTCGGCGAAGGGTTTTCCCCCCGCCGCCGCGTCCAAATATTTTGGATTGCGATGCGGGCGGCGTCATACGGACGGCTGCTGAGATTGATTGCGAGCCGGCTCGTGGCCGGAAGCAATCCCGGCGAGCCGCGAGAACCGTGGACGCGCGTTTGGCGTTTTCGCAAACGGCGCCGGTTCACGAGCCTCTTGCGCGCCGCGCGTTTGACATCGCATGTGCCGCGACGGGGCTTGTCGTTTTGGGGCCCGTATTTGCGATGATTGCCGTGGCGATCAAGCTCAACGACGGCGGCCCGGTTTTTTATTCACAGTCGCGCGTCGGCAAGGGCTTTCGGAAGTTTCGACTCCTCAAATTCAGAAGCATGTTTTGCAGTTCCGCCTGCGGCGGCCTGCTGACATTGCCCGGGGATGCGAGAGTCACGCGCGTTGGCCGCTTTCTGCGCGGATACAAGCTGGATGAGCTGCCGCAACTCGTGAATGTGTTGAAGGGCGAGATGCAATTGGTGGGTGTGCGGCCCCAGGTTGAGAAATATGCTGAAATATATGCCGTTGAATATGGAGAGCTTTTAAAAACGCCGCCGGGAATTACGGATCTGGCGTCGCTGAGCTTCCGGAATGAAGAGCGGTTGTTTCACGGAAATTCGATCGAGGAGCGGTACATCGAAGAAATCCTGCCCGTCAAACTGCAAATGTCGCTGCAGTATGCGAGGTCCCGTACATTTATCTCGGACATTGAAATTCTCGCGCGAACCGTTCTTGGTTTACAGGCTCCCTCCGCCGGATGGAGGGACGCAATGCCCGGCCTGCACGTGCAATCGCCGGTCAGGTTCGCTCCCAGAAAGTCCGCATAAGATTTCCACCCATCCTTTTGTCATTCCGAGCGAAGCGAGGAATCTCTCTTTCTTTTCTTCGGCTTCAATCGAAGAGAGATTCCTCGCTTCGCTCGGAATGACAAAAGATCTGGTGGACTTTTTCCACGAGTCCACGCAAGAAAGTTTCAGCGCGAGCAGTATGGTCGCCATTTGTTGCGTGTTTTTCGCTTCTTCCCAGTGTTTCCGTTTCCTTATGAATGCATGAAATCCGATTCATTCCATCGAAACGATGAATTGGACAAAATTCCTCCCCGCACCTAATCTCACCCATGAGCAGATAGCACTTCCTGACCACCTTGGGGCCGAATGCACACCCACATTCGGCCCTCCTCCCTCAAACGTTTCAATTCCTCATGTACCGCCAAGTTATTTCCTTGGCTTGGGCTAGCAGCTATCGACCATCGCTTTGCCTGCCGCCCCGCTAATTCAATCGTCACGGTCACCAAATTTTCATCCAAAGGCGGGTGTTGAACCTGCGATAATTGGATGGTTGTATTCCGTTCGTGGGTTTTCGGGCTGCGCTGGTTACCAGGAAGAGGGAATCGTGCTGAGAAGTAATATGTCCATCCCTGCCACATTGAAGTGCTCCGGCTGCAGTACGGTTCATGCAAGGGCCGCATTGGAGGCGAACCTCTACATCTGCCCTGGGTGCAATCATTATTTGTCGATGCCTTCGAGCGCGCGAATCGCGCTGCTCGCCGATAAAGGGACATTCCGGGAATTGGATCACGCGCTGGTGTCGGTCGATCCGCTCGGCTTTGCCGACCACAAATCCTATCGCGTTCGTTTGCAGGAGGCGCGGCGGGAGACGGGAGTCCGGGAAGCCGTGACCACTGGGTTCTGCAAAATCGGAGGCCAGCAGGCGGTTTTGATTGTTTTCGATTTCGCGTTTTTGGGCGGCACGATGGGCTCGGTCGTGGGAGAAAAAATCGCTCATGCCTTTGAGGAAGCCGCGCGGCTTCGCATTTCGGTGGTAAGCGTGGCGGCCAGCGGCGGCGCTCGCGTGCAGGAAGGCATGTTCTCGCTGATGCAAATGGCCAAGGTCGCGGCCGCCGCATCTCTGCATAACCGTCAGGGCCTTGCGTTCATATCCATTTTGACGGACCCGACATTTGGCGGCGTTATGGCCAGCTTCGCGTCGCTCGGCGATATCCTGATTGCCGAGCCGGACGCGCAAATTGGATTTGTGGGACCTCGAGTGATCGAGCAGACGACGGGCATTGCGCCGCCAAAGGATTCGCATCGCGCCGACACCTTGTTCAAGGCCGGGCTGATCGATCTGGTGATCGCGCGCCGGGATTTGAAGGCGATTGCCGCCTATCTCATCGCCCATCTGAAGCGGAATAAGGTAATGGAAGAGCAAGAGAAGGATTTGACGCCAGCCGTAAAATCCAAACACATGTCCGCCTGGCAAAAGGTCAGCCTGGCGAGGCACGCGGGCCGTCCCACATCAAAATATTACATTGCGCACATGACGACGCGCTTTCTGGAACTCCACGGGGACCGCTGGAGCGGCGACGATCCCGCCGTCGTTGGAGGCATCGCCGAATTGAATGGCGACACGGTCATCATGATTGGCCAGGAACGCGGGGCCACTCCCGAGGAAAAAGTTGCATCGCACGACGGCATGGCGTACTCGGAGGGCTACCGCAAATCGTTGCGTCTGATGCGGATTGCCGCCAAATTCAAGATTCCAGTAATTACGCTGGTCGATTGCCCGAACGCGCAAGCGAGCTACGAATCCGAGCAACGTGGCATCGCCTACGCGCTTGCGAATAATCTCTCGACCATGGCCAACCTGCCCACGCCGATTGTTTCCGCGATCATCGGCGAAGGCGGCAGCGGCGGAGCGCTGGCCATGGGCGTGGCGGACCGCGTTCTGATGCTGGAGAACGCGATTTATTCCGTAATTTCCCCGGAAGGGGCCGCCGCGATTCTGTATCGGGATGCCGGCAAGGCCGAGCAGGTTTCGGACGTTCTGAAACTTACCGCGCAGGATCTCCTTGGCCTGGAAATTATCGATACCGTGGTGCCGGAGTCCGAGGGCGGGGCGCATCTCGACCCGGCAGCGGCGGCCGAAACGCTCAAGAAACATTTGCTCGCCGCCCTTCGCCCGCTCACCGAACTTTCCATCAGCCAGCTTCTGGATAGTCGCTACAAGAAATATCGCCACATCGGCCAGGAAGGCAAATACTGGAGCGAGCGCGTTCGGAGCGGCATCAGCGATATGTTCGGTCTGCTGGCCTACGCCGTATCCAAAATGGATAAATCCAACCGGAAACCAAAGTCCACCGAAGATTTGCCGCGGCGCAGGCCGGAAAAAGCCAAGGCTCCAGTTGCCGCGAGCCCGAAACGCGCGGAGCGCGAATAGGCGGTTTTCGGGAATGCGCGGTTTTCAGGCTGCGGAAAAAGTCTCTTAGCTGTCGTTCCGAACGAAATGAGGAACCTCTCTTTGATTTTAATCCAGGAAGAGAGAGATTTCTCGGCGCGCGCCGCACCTCGGTTCACCGAGAACGTTCTCCGTGAACGGAATGACAACCGTTCAACTTTTTTTGCGGCCTATTTCGCCGAATTGCCCGATTGTGCTGTAGGATGTGCGGAATGAAAGCCCTCGTCAAAAGCCGCGCCGAGCGAGGTCTCTGGCTCGAAAATGTTCCCGAGCCCGAACCCGGCATCAACGATGTAAAGATTCGCGTGCTGTGCACGGGAATTTGCGGCACCGACCTGCACATTTACGACTGGGACGATTGGGCGCGGTCCACTATTCCCGTGCCGCTGGTCATCGGGCACGAATTCTGCGGAGAAGTTGTCGAAGTCGGCTCGAACGTGGCGGATCTTCACCCCGGCGATCTCGTCAGCGGGGAAGGGCACGTGGTGTGCGGGCGCTGCCGCAATTGTCTCGCTGGGCGGCGTCACCTGTGCGCGCACACGCAGGGCGTGGGGGTGAACCGCGCGGGCGCCTTCGCCGAGTACGTTGTCCTGCCGATGATGAACGTCTGGAAGCACACGCGCCCCGTGGCTCACGAGATCGCCGCGATCTTCGATCCGTTTGGAAACGCCGTGCATACGGCGCTTTCGTTTCCCGTGCTGGGCGAGGATGTGCTCGTCACGGGCGCGGGGCCGATCGGCATCATGGCCGCGGTGGTCGCGCGATTTGCCGGCGCGCGCCATGTGGTCATCACCGACGTGAATCCGTACCGCCTGAAGCTTGCGGAAAAGGCCGGAATACAGATCGCGGTTGATTCGCGAACGGAGCGCCTGCAAGACGTGCAGAAGCGCCTTGGTATGCGGGAAGGTTTTGACGTGGGCCTGGAAATGTCGGGCTCACCCGAGGCGTTCCGCGAAATGCTCGGCAACATGTGCCATGGCGGAAAAATCGCCATGCTGGGAATCCCGGCCACGGAAATCGCCATCGACTGGAGCCACGTCATCTTCAACATGCTGACAATCAAGGGCATCTACGGGCGCGAAATGTTCGAAACCTGGTACAAGATGACCGTCATGATCGAATCCGGCCTCGATATTTCACCGGTCATCACGCACCGTTTTTCCTGGCGCGATTACGAAAAAGGGTTCCAGGCCATGCGCTCGGGCGAAGCCGGAAAGGTGATCCTGGACTGGACGGATGTGTAAAAAACCTTTTGTTTTCATCCAGGTTCGGATGTATTTGTTTTTCCAGTAGCACAGGCACTCTGCCGGTGCGGGTTTCTAAAGCCTTCGCGCACCCATAACGCCATGGATTGGAAAAACCGCACAGGCAGAGTGCCTGTGCTACTCAAATCTCCCGTTATTTTATTTCTCCTGTATAATGACTGGCTATATTATGGTGGGCACGGCCAAGGGATGGGCCTGCCTGAGCATTTCTGAATCTGGGCGGATAATTTTATGAAGAAAACCGGCGCGCAAATTCTGTGGGAATGTCTGGAACAGCAGGGTGTTACGACCGTATTCGGCTATCCGGGCGGCGCGATTCTGCCTGTTTATGACGCGCTGAAGCACAGCAACATTCATCACGTGCTGGTCCGCCACGAACAGGGCGCGACGCACATGGCGGATGGCTACGCGCGAGCCTCCGGGCGCGTGGGAGTGGCGATTGCCACGTCCGGCCCGGGCGCGACGAATATGGTCACGGGCATGGCCACGGCGATGCTCGATTCCTCGCCCATTGTGTGCATTACGGGGCAAGTGGGAAGCAAGCTGATCGGCTCGGACGCGTTTCAGGAGACCGACATCACGGGCGTCACGCTGCCTGTCACCAAGCACAACTATCTGGTCACGCACGCGAGCGAGATCGCGCGGACGATCAGCGAAGCGTTCTATGTCGCGAGTTCCGGCCGGCCCGGCCCCGTGCTCGTGGACATTACCAAGGACGCGCAGCAATCCACATGCGAATTCGACGGCAAGCCGGTTGCGCCGCAGCTCCCTGGGTACCGTCCCGATTTGTCGCCGACTCAAGACGAATACAAGCAGGCGCTGGAGCTGATCCAGAATGCCAAGCGGCCGGTGATTCTGGCGGGGCACGGCATCATTTTGTCCGGCGCGATGGACGAAGTGCGGACGTTCGCCGAGAAAGCCAACATTCCGGTGGGACTTACCCTGCTCGGTCTCGGCGGCTTCCCGGCATCGCATCCGCTGTGCCTGGGAATGATGGGCATGCACGGCGAAGCGTGGCTGAACACGACGATCCAGGAAGCCGATCTGCTCATCGCTCTCGGCATGCGTTTTGACGATCGCGTGACCGGCAACCTGAAGACCTACGCGCCGAATGCGAAGAAGATTCACATCGAAATCGACCGCGCCGAGATCAACAAAAACGTGAAGGTGGATGTTGCGCTGGTTGGAGATTTGAAGGCCGTCCTCCGCGATATGCTTCCGAGCGTGAAGGCGCAAGACCGCCACGAGTGGATTGCCTACATCGACCGGCTCAAGGGCGACTCCGCCGTTCGCGACATTCAGAATCTGCCCGATAACGGCCACCTGTATGCCGCGCACGTGATCAACGATTTGTGGCGCGAAACGCGCGGGAGCGACACGGTCATCGTCACGGACGTGGGCCAGCATCAAATGTGGGAAGCGCAATATTACAAGCACGAGAAGCCGCGCACGTTAATCACCTCCGGCGGACTCGGGACCATGGGATTTGCGCTGCCCGCGGCGATTGGCGTGAAGGCCGCGCGCCCCGAAGCCGATGTCTGGGTTGTGGTGGGCGACGGCGGATTCCAAATGACGTTGTGCGAGCTGGCGACCATCGTGCAGGAAAACTTGAAGATCAACATCGCCATCATCAACAACGGCTACCTGGGAATGATTCGCCAGTGGCAGGAGTTTTTCTACGAACGCAACTACGAAGCGTCTCCGATCCTCAGCCCCGACTTTGTGAAGCTCGCGGACGCTTATGGAATCCGGGCGATATCCGTCACGCAGCGCTCCCAGGTCGTGCCCACGGTCGATATGGCGCGCAAGCACAACGGGCCGGTACTGGTCGATTTCCATGTGGAGCAGGAAGATTCGGTGTACCCGATGGTTGCGGCGGGAGCCGGGCTGCACGAAATGATTCGCCGTCCGAATCCGATTGTCGAGACGGCGACGGACGCGTGAGAAAACAATGCTAAACACATTTGTGGTGCATGTTGAAAATAAGCCGGGCGTGCTGACGCGCGTGGCCTCGCTGTTCCGCCGCCGCGCGTTCAATATCGATTCGCTCACTGTCGGCCGCACGGAAAAGCCGGAAGTTTCCCGCATGACGATTGTGGTCGATGCGGATCGCGACCAGGCGCTGCGCGTCGAAGCCAACCTCTACAAGCTCGTCAACGTGCTGCTGGTGGAGAACATCACGGGAAAGCCCGCGATTTGCCGCGACCTGGCGATCATCAAGGTTTCCGCGAAGCATAACGAACGTTCCCCGATCCTCGAGATCATCAGCGTGTTTCGCGCGCGCGTCGTCGATTTCGCCATGGATTCGCTGACGATCGAGATCACCGGCGGCGAGGAAAAAGTCGACCGGCTGCTCGAAGTGCTGCGCCCCTACGGCATTCTGGAAATGGTGCGAACCGGAATCGTGGCGATGCGCCGCGGGGCAAAAGCGGAGGAAACGGCAGCCGAGGCCGCCGCGACCGGCAACGGTGCGGCCACCGTTGCTGCCGACGACAGCGTTTCCTATTCGGTCTGATGATGCCGGGGATGATTGCTAGCGATGATTACCAGAGATGGTAGTAGCCGTCCCGCTGCGTGATATCCACCGGAATGCCGAAGAGTCGCGAAATGTCCACCGGATTCAGAAGATCCTTTTTCGGGCCATCCGCCTGAATCTTTCCATTCCTGATTAAAACCGCGCGATCGATTTCCGGAATGACGTCGGAGAGATGGTGCGTCACGAGAACGATCCCGATGCCGGATTGTGCGAGCGCGCTCATCGTCTCCCGCAAGCCGCGCTGCGCGAAAATGTCCAGGCTGTTGCTCGGCTCGTCAAACAAGAGCGTTTGTGGATCGTGGACGAGCGCCCGCGCGATCAGGATGCGTTTGGCTTCGCCCGAGGACATCTCCTCCACGGCGCGATCGGCCAGATGCGGCGCTCCCACGCGCTCCAGCGCGGCGTCGGCGCGTTCCCGCTGCCAGGACTCGACGGTTTGATGGTCGAAAATGCGCGTGCTGCTGAAGAAGCCCGAGAGGACCACTTCGCGGCCGCTGGTTTCGCCCGTAACCTCCACCATCAGGTCGTTCGAGACGATGCCGAGGACCGTGCGCAGCTCGAAGATATTCCAGCGCGACTGGCCCAGAATGGTCATCGAGGAGCCATCGCGGACCACCGGATAGCATTCGCGCGTGATGGTCTTGATCAGCGTCGACTTTCCGCAGCCGTTTGGCCCCAGAATCGCGACGTGTTCCCCCGCATTGATCCTCAGGCTGAAGTTGTCGAGCGCGACGTTGTCGCCTCGAATGACGCGCACATTTTGCAAATCCACCAGAGCGGGTTCCATGTACTCTCCAAAGTTATCCATCATAACTAAAATGCCGCTCACTCTCCCACAAAATTCAGCGGCGCGTTTGCTCGCAATGATGAATCGCTTTTTTTCAGTCCCGCTCTTCAGTCCCATTGTTAAGTCCCTGACGGGACTTCGGCGCGTTTCGTTATGACCGGATTGAGGCGTTCACAAGATCAACGCGGCGGCGAAAACATTTTGACAGTTTGTGATTTATGAACTATAGCTAATCGTATCGTTTTTCATTGAAGGCGGGGGTGTCCGCCCAGGTATGCGCCGGAAGAACGACCAGAAAGACGGTATTGATAAGCGATTGCCTACAACCGAGGAAACCATGAAAAATCGAAGCCGCATGTGCACGCGCGTCACCATTCTGGCAGTTGTCACGATCGCGATCGCGTTGTTCGTGGCGGGAAATGCGAGCCGGTCCCAGGCCGCGCCTCCGCAGTCGCAGGCGGCCTCTGGCCACGTGATGCACACGGACGATTTCCAGCGCTCGGCGCGGCTGGATACCTACCGTGTGATCGCGGACAGCGGCGCGGGCCGCGGCGAAAACATTTATTTCTTTAAGTGCTGGATGTGCCACAACCAATACGCGAAGACCGGCCCTTATCTGAAGGAGCTTTTCAAGCATACCGAATTGATGTCGGGCGATCCCGTGACCGACGCCAACGTCGCGGCAAAAATCAAGGAGGGCGGGCCGGGGATGCCGTCGTTCGGCACCACGTTGAAGGACGCCGACATTGCCGACCTCATCACGTATTTCAAGGAAGGGAAGTGCTGCGTCGAAGGCGAAAATCCGGGACCGAATCCGTGGTACCGCGCCGCGACGCAAAAGTGGCCGGTGCAGAACGGCCTGTCGGGCGGCGCGACGGGCACGGTGAAGATCACGAGCGGCGATTCGCCGGAAGGCGTTGGCGTGCAGCTCATCGCGCCGAATGGCGTTCGCACGACGGTCTACACCGATGCGCAGGGACACTTCGAATTCCCCAAGATGCAGGCCGGGAATTACACCTTGCGGATTCCAACGCCGCTGCTCTTCAAGCCCTACGTGATTGACCCCGTCCATATCGATGGAGCGTCGAAGCTGGACGACATCGTTCTGGAGCGGGTTGCCGACTCGGACGCCCTGCCGGCCACGCCCGAAATTGAACGCCAGCTCAGCTCGGCGGAATTGCTGTGGAATATGCCGGGCACCGCGCAGGAGAAAGCCGTGCTGCAGAAGAATTGCTCGGCGTGCCATTCCTGGCAGCAAATTTTCCGCAACCGGTATGACGAGCGCAGTTGGGCGCTGATCGTGGACCGGATGACGCAATATTCCGGCACGTCTCTTGTGATTCGCATCAAGGGGATTTCGTCCACCGGCGGAGGAAATAATTCGGTTACGCGCCGCGATGGAACTTCGCCCGAGGAAGTCAACACGCTCGTGAAGTTTTTGACGCGCGTTCGCGGTCCGGATGCGCAGGACGCCCCGTTGCGCGTGTTCCCGCGCCCGCGCGGCGCGGCCACAAACGTGATTGTGACGGAATACGAACTGCCTCAAGCGCTGCTCGCGCTGCATGACGTGCAGGGCGATTCGAAAGGCATAATGTGGTTCAGTAGCCACAAGACCGATGTTGTCGGCAAATTGGATCCCAAGACCGGCATCGTGACCGAGTACACCATTCCACTCACTCCGAAAGCGATGCCCGGCACGCACGCGGTGGTCATCGACAAGAACGACGTACCCTGGTTTTCGGAAAACTGGGGACACAACCTGAACCGTCTCGATCCGCAAACCGGAAAGGTTACGCAGGTGCACATCGAGGACGCCGTTCCCGTCAACGCGCCCGGCTTCGGCAATTTCGCGATGACGCGCGACGGTTTTGTGTGGGATAGCCGCGACGATCACGTGCGAAAAATCGATCCGGAAACCGGCAAGACCGTGCAGCGATATCCGCTGCAAGTGGGCTTCAGCTATGACAGCCTGATCTCCGCCGATGGCAACTACTGGGGCGGCGGCGGGCTGCCCGCATGGGGAAATACCATGGAGCGCATGGATCTCCGCACGGGAAAATGGATCGAGCAGAACACCGGGCAACACATGGCCACGCCCAAGCGCGGCGGATTCGATCCATACGGAAATCCGTGGTTCGGCGGAGGCGATGGCTCCTTGGTCGAGTTGAATGCCAAGACGGGCCTCATCGAATTGCATGTGCCTCCGACGGCCCCCAGCCCGCTTACGGATTTCTACGAAGCGCAGCCGGACAAGAACGGCGAAGTCTGGGCCGGCGTGCTGCACGGCCGTCAAATGGTCCGCCTGAATCCGAAGTCGGAATCCTGGACGGTCTACCAGATGCCCGAGCCGTTCACGTACGATCGCAGAACCTACATCGACAGCTCCACGCATCCCGTGACCGTGTGGTATGTCGATTACAACGGCTATCTGGTCCGCGTACAGCCTCGGGAATAAGAGCGGTGGTGGGGGAGATGCTCCGGAAAGCTTCTCCCCCGCAAGATTCTGTGATCGCTCATTCCGCACTTGATGTCACTGCGACTCTTCGCGCCGTTTCCAAATAGCCAATGGATTTTGTTCCGCTTTCCTCCCGCTGTTTATCTCCGTGATTGAGTCAAAAAAACAAGAAAAACAATGGATTTCGCGGATTTGTGTTTGCGTTCCGCGACCATGGCGTGGCCTGCAAATATTATTTCCTCGTGGATTTAGCTTGACAGGATAGTAAGAGCTTTAGTATCAGTGTTCCACGCAAATATTTCGCAAGTTGGACGAGTTTTTGAAGTGGCCCGCATCGGAGCGGGTTTGAAAATTCAAGGGGGGTGGGGAAATCATGATTCGATCAGAGTTTAAGCGTGTGTGTGTGTGCATTGCGGTGAGTCTTGCAGTGCTAATCGGTTTCGCGCTGCCGGCGCGGGTTTCCGCGCAGGTGGTTGGAGCGACGATCTCGGGCACGGTGTCTGACGCTTCCGGCTCCAAGATGGCTGGCGTCGATCTGGCGATCACCAACGTGGGAACGGGAATTACCACCAATGCCGTCACCGGGGCCGAGGGCATCTTCGGTGTGCCGAACCTTCAGCCGGGAAGCTACGAAATTACGGCCTCCTCGAAGGGTTTCTCAACGCTGGTGCGCAAAGGGATTATATTAACTGTCGGCCAGGAACTGATTCTGAATCTTTCCCTTCAAGTCGGGGGCTTAAATGAGCAGGTGGTCGTGACGGCCGAGGTTCCGACGGTCAACCTCGCCAACGCAACCATCAGCGGAGTCATCGAGCAGAAAACGGTCGCGGAACTTCCGCTGAACGGCCGTTCGTGGACCGATCTGGCGATTCTGCAGCCCGGCGTACATGCTTCCCAGAACCAGCCCCCGATCAACGCGGGTGACAGAGTGAAGCGCGGCCTGGGACTCGAGCTGACGATTTCCGGCGCTCGCCCGCAGCAAAACAATTATCTTTTGGATGGCGTCAATATCAACGATTACGCGAACGCGGGGCCGGGCAGCGTGCTCGGAGGCAACCTGGGCACGGACGCAGTGGCCGAGTTTTCGGTCCTGACCACCAACTATTCCACCGAATACGGACGCACTTCCGGCGGCATCGTCACCGCGACCACCAAGTCGGGAACCAACCAGTTCCACGGAAGCGCGTACGAATTTCTCCGCAACAACGCGCTGGACGCGGCAAGTTTCATCGATAACGCGAATGGCAATCCGAAGCCACCGTTTCGCAGGAATCAATATGGGGGATCGGCGGGCGGGCCAATTCAAAAGGATAAAACGTTTATCTTTGGCGATTATGAGGGAGTGACTCAGGCGCTCGGGACCACGACCATTGCCAACGTGCCTTCGACCGACGCGCGGAATGGGATCCTTACCGGCAGCTACCAAGGTACTGTAGCTGACCCGTTCCCCGTGAATTGTATCTTCACTGGAACACCAACTCAGTGCCAGCTGACGGGAGGGGCGGTAGGGGCGGTGAACGGAGTGGACCCGAATACCCTTAAGGTTTTCAACAACGGGCTTATTCCGTTGGCGACCCGGGGTGATATTCGAGGTGTTAACTCAGCGCAATACGTATTTACGTCGATGCAGAATACTCAGGAGAATTTTTTCATCATCCGGGCGGACCATACGTTTTCCGCAAAGGACCGGATATTCAGCACATACCTGTTCGACAAGGCGTCCCAGAGCGAGCCCGATCAGTATCAAACCGTGCAGATTCACAACCCGATGTTTCGCGAAATGGTGGCGATCGAGGAAAACCACGTCTTCACGCCTTCCTTGCTGAATTCTTTCCGCTTCGGTTTCAATCGTGACAACGTGGAATCCCCTTCGGGAGCGACGGCCATCAATCCCGCGGCTGGCGATACTTCATTAGGCTTCGTCCCCGGATCCACGTTGGGCGGAATCAACATTAACTCGGATGGCCTGGCAGGCTACGTAGGGGGGCTCTCTGCCTATGCCCCTTTTAAGTTCCACTGGAACTCCTTCCAGGAGTACGACAACTTGTTTTATACCAAGGGGATTCACTCCATAAAATTCGGCGGCAACCTCGAGCGGCTTCAAGGCAACAGCTTGGGTCAGGACTACCCGGGTGGCCAAATCATATTCAACAACCTATACAATTTCCTTACCAATAATACCGGCGCTATCAATGCGGATGTGCCAGGTGGGGTAACGGGACGCGGGACCCGCCAGTGGATTGTGGGCGCGTATGTCCAGGACGACATCCATCTCCGTCCGAATCTCAGCATAAACGTGGGCCTGCGTTACGAAATGGCCAGCATCATCACCGAACAGGCCGGAAAACTTGCGAACCTTCGTGTATTGCAGAGCGATCCGCCCGGCACACCGGCTTATCCGAACTATACGGGCAGCCCCTATATTATGAATCCAACCAAAAAGAATTTTGAGCCGCGCGTTGGCTTTGCGTGGGATCCATTCAGCAACGGCAAGACTTCGGTCGCAGGCGGCTTCGGAATGTTCGACGTGCTGCCCTTTCCGGTGGAAATGGGGAGCGGCGTGGATAGTACCGCGCCGTTCAACATTGCCGTCAGTGCGGGCAGCCTATCTCCTGCCGGCGGAATGATGCAACTTGGCTGCGCGAGTGCATGCGGCGGTTACGGCGCGGCTCTGGGCGCCAACAGCAACAGCTACTACGTCATGCAATCCAATCCCAAGCGCAACTACGTCATGCAGTGGAACTTCAACATTCAACGCCAGCTTACGCCGAACACCACTTTCATGGTTGGTTACGTGGGTGCCCGCGGCATCCACATGCGATTCCAGGCGGACGATAACAACATGGTTTACCCGAACGCGTACGGCAGCAACCCTGTTTTTCCCAACGCCGCCAACAATCCCCAAGGCCCATTCACTTACCCGCTCCAGTGGCCGTGTCTTCTACCGCTCGTGCCCGTCGCCGCCACCGTGGCTGTCACCGGAGCGCCTTATACGATCCAATCCTGCCCGAATGAAACGGTAAATGGGACCTCCGTTCCCGCACTGCCTGCCTTCTACAATGCTGCTGCAGGCCTTGCCCCGGCAGTCTTCAATCAGTACATGGGCCGCACCCAGATGGCTTTGTGGGACGGGCAATACTGGTATAACGGCCTCCAGGTCCAACTCAACAAGGCCATGAGTCGCTCTTTCGAGGTTGGCGGAGCCTATACGTATTCCAAGAACATGGACACCGGCGGCGGTTCCGTCGCCTCGGATCCGTTCCGGAACTCCGTGTCCACACTGCTCTGGTTTTGCAAAGCGTGCAGGCGCGGCCTCTCCGACCAGGACCAGCGCCACAACTTGACGGTGCATTATCAGTGGGACATTCCCACGCCGTCTTCTTTCGCGACACCTTTGAAGGCGATCCTCGGCAATTGGGAAACCGGGGGCGTTTTGACAATCGCTTCCGGCACTCCGTTTACGGTGCTGGTGGCAGGCGACCCGCTGGGAATGGGTACGACGGACCCGTACCAGTTCCCGGACAAGGTACCAGGAGCTGCCTGCGCCAATCCCGTCAATCCTCAGAATGCCAGCCAATATATCAAGCTACAGTGTTTCACAGCGCCAGCGACCAGCACCGTGCTGGGGAATTCGGGGCGCAATAATGCGATCGGGCCGGGACTCTTGAATTTGGATTTTTCACTCTTTAAGAACATCCCCATCCACGAGGCACTGAAGGCGCAATTCCGGGCGGAAGTCTTCAATATCGCGAATCGGCCGAATTTCAATTCGCCGAACGACAATCGCGCGATTCTCCAGTCTAACGGACAACCGAATGGTTCCTCACCCGGCGCGATTACGTTGATGGATACGCCTTCGCGGCAGATTCAGTTCGCGTTAAAGTTCACTTGGTAAGCTGTTTTGCCCGTTGCAAACGTCTTTTAAGTAACGGGGAAGTGTTCGCTTAACGATTGACGGAAAGAAAAATGCTCGACACGGTTGGCAAAAAACAGCCAGCCGTGTCGAGCATTTTCATTTCTGGTCCATGTCAGACGATTGCGGCCGGTGAGCGTGGCGGAGAATGGCCATGGAAACTTCCCGGGGACTTAGCAGGTTGCGGAAAAAGTCTCCCAGGCCTTTTGTCATTCCGAGCGAAGCGAGGAATCCCTCTTTCTTTTCTTGGGCGTGGAACGAAGAGAGATTCCTCGTTTCGCTAGGATTGACGGAATTAGGGACTTTTTCCGCAACCTGTTACACCATGACTTCGGGGACTTCCAATCGTTGTTTGCGAAAGGCGGACTCGAACGCTTTGACAATCGTGGGATCGAAATCGGTGCCCGCGCTTTTCAGGATGTTGTCGCGTCCCTCGATCGGTGTCATTCCTTTGCGGTAGGGGCGATCGCTGGTCATTGCGTCGTAGGCATCGGCGACGGCGATGACACGGGCCTCGATGGGAATTTCCGCGCCCTTTGCTGAATGATGGCCCGAGCCGTCAAACTTGTCATGGTGCGCGAGAATGATGGGCAAAACGCGGCGAAGCGAGCCGCCAACCGGGCTGAGGAACTTCACGCCTTTTTCGACGTGCGTGTTCATTTCCCGCACCTCGCTGTCGTCGAGGCGCGCGGCTTTGTAAAGGATGTCGCGGCTGACTTCGAGTTTGCCGATATCGTGCAGCAGGGCCGCCGCGCGCACGTCCTCGATTTGCTGTTCCGGCATGCGCATCTCGGCTGCAATGGCCGTCGCATAGACGGATACCCGGTAAGAATGGTTCTGCGTGAATTTGTCATTGCCGATGAACTGATTCAGGATTTGCAGCACGCCGTAGTACGTCTCCCGCAGTTCCGTCAGCCTTCGCTCGCCAATCTCGTAGAGGCTCCCCGTAGCATAGGCTGAAATCAGCAGGAACCCCGCCCAGACTGTCAGGTCGGACCAGCCTAAAAGCCCTTGCGTCCTCCACTCATTCGCTCCACCCAGGGCCATGGGGTTCATCAGGTTCAGCCAGACGACAAAAAGGATGGAGGCCACTGCCGCCTCCACGGCGCGCCGCCGGCCAAAATAATACGCGGCCATGAGTGTCGGCAAATTGTAAAACGTCAGAACCAGACGCTGCCCCGCAATAAAGAAGTTGACGATTCCCGCAGCTCCGATGATCGAGAGAATGAGGAGCAGCTCTTTGTTGATGTCGCCGAGTCGCGAAATCCAGTTACGTTTCATTGTGAAACTCCTGCGGCGGAGAAGCCTGTTTCAAAGTGACGCTGCCGTCTATCAATGATAAGCAAAATAGCCTTATGCACTGGTAGTTCCGTAGTTTGGTGTGCTCAATGGATTATCGTTGGGAAGATGGAGTCAGAAATGAACGGACTATTGCACAATGATTCCGTTGCGCCCTTCCGAATCGGCCAATATCACCGGATCAGGTAGCGCCTCAAAAATCGACTCAACCGCGACTTCGATATCCCTGTGAGCAAGCAAAGTCATGATTCCGTGTGATTTGGCTTCTGGATCTCTTCCAGCGGGCACCCTACTTCCCGGACGCTCAATACTGAATATCGGATGAACGAGGATATTCTTTAATTTCCCAACCCATCGGTAGCATATCCCACCCGCATTGGCGTTCAATGGTACTTAGGTTCTTGATTACAAAGCTTTTGCGATTCCAAAGGCTCGCCCTCCGGGGGGTGATGGAGGCGCTGGCATATGGGTTGTGTCGAGGGCAGGACAAGAGTAAAATGCGCGAACCGGATTTCCAAATCGAGAATTTTAGATGGCGAGCGATATGCCATTCGCACGTTTCGATTGGAAGGAAGGTTCAAAAACGCTCGGCCTCGAAGAACGCCAGGCCAGGAGACCAAAAAATGTTGCGTATTAACGATGAAGCGCCCAATTTCAGCGCCGAAACCTCGCAGGGAGTGATTGATTTCCACCAATGGATCGGCAATGGCTGGGCCATCCTGTTTTCGCATCCCAAGGATTTTACGCCGGTGTGCACCACGGAGCTGGGCTACATGGCCAAGCTGCAGCCGGAATTCGAGAAGCGTAATTGCAAGATCATTGGCCTGAGCGTGGACCCCGTGAGCAGCCACGCCAAGTGGGCCTCCGACATCGAAGAGACGCAAGGCTCCAAAGTGAAATACCCGATGATCGGCGATCCGGAACTCAAGGTGGCCAAGCTCTATGACATGCTGCCGGCCAGCGCCGGCGATACGTCCGAAGGCCGCACCGCCGCCACCAACGCAACCGTTCGCACAGTGTTTGTGATCGGTCCGGACAAGAAGGTCAAGTTGATGCTCGTCTACCCGATGAGCACCGGCCGCAACTTCGACGAAGTGCTGCGCGTGCTCGATTCCATGCAGCTCACGGCCAAGCACAAGGTGGCCACGCCCGTAAACTGGAAGCAGGGCGACGACGTGATCATTCTGCCTTCCGTGTCCGAGGAAGAAGCCAAGCAGCAGTATCCCGGCGGCTGGAAGGCTCCCCGGCCTTATCTACGGATTGTTCCGCAGCCGAAGTAACACACTCCGTAGGCCGATCAAACGCGAATGCCGGCGGATTTGCCGCATGGGAAACCGCAAAGTTGCCCGTCCAGACCACCACGGCTTCATCCTAGAAATTGATTTTAGTAGCACAGGCTGAACAGCCTGCGCTACTTAAATGGGCAATCCTCGTACAAAGTCCTGCAAAACCGGTACGTGGACCACTCCTTTACCTTTCCCGATCGAATGCGCTCCAGGCTCCACTCCGTGCTGGACGCGATATTGAAGGCCACCGCGTCCGATACCTCGGGATGATAAATTTTTGAAATTTGCCAGAGTCCCCGGCTCGCTTCTCCATCGCCCTTGGCGTGCGGATTGAACTGCGATTCGTGCTGGACGATCCACAGGGCGAGCGCTGGATTGACGCCGTGTTCCCGGGCCTGTTTTTGGACGTATGCCTGCACTTCCCGCGCGGTCGGTTTGTCACCCGGCAGTTTGAGAGGCTTTGAGGGAATGGCCGGAACGCGAGACAGGCTCGCGAGTTCTTCCCGGCGGCCCTTGTAGATGATCACCTTCACCGGCGGATTGACCGGGAGGGAGACGTTCGCCGTTCTTTGAGGCGCCATAACTGCCGCGCGCGGCTCTGTAAAATTCGCGGCAAACGCAAATAAAGGCAGCGAGTAGAACGTCAACGAAAGCAGCTTCTTGAGGGCGTGAGTTCGCATGGGCGGGATTATACACAAAGGCGAACATAAAGCGAAACATTAAATCTGGCCTCAATGTTCCTATATATTACGCGAAGGTTGAGTCTTCGAAAGGAATCATCCGAACCGTGTCTTCAAGAAAACTTCCGGACCGGCCACCGACAGCGGGCTGCGCGAGCGAAACGCCTCCGCATGTTGCACGCCGACAAGGCTGCCCACGTAGCGATCCTCGGCATGGTATTTGTCGAGCAACGTCGCTTGGTCGCCGCTGAATACGGACTCGTAGGCACGAAGGGCCGAGACTTTCAGGTCGTATACATCGCTCACATCGACGGCAAAATCGAACCGGTCCCAGGCTGGCTCCATCCGGCAGTGTCCGAAAAAGAGGCGCTGAATCTCATGGGGTTCGGTGTCCTTCAAGAACTCTCCACCGGGGATTTCCTGCCATTTTGGCAACCGGGCGTAGAACACGCCATTCGTGACGATGTCCGTCACGGCCTTGTGATCGGGGTGAACGCCCGCGCCGGCGGTTGTGAACACCATGCGCGGCCGATGCTCGCGTATTAGCCGGGCAACTTGCAATCTGGCTTCGACGGTGTCGGCGATCAATCGATCCTGAAGCGTCAGTATTGTGCGCTCGACTCCCAGAATCTCGGCTGCCTTGACCGCTTGCTTTTGGCGCTCTCCGCGCGCCGCATGTCGGGCCGGTTCGCCATCGCACAGGTCTACGAAGAGCACGGAGAAACCGTTTCGCGCCAGTTTGACCGCTGTGCCGCCCATGACGGCCTCGAGGTCGTCGGGATGCGCGCCGAATGCGATTGCGTCAAACGTCGATTTCAAGGCAGCCTCCATATCTGGAATTGAGACAGGCGCTCGGGAACGCCCCGCACCAGTGCATGATTCAAGACCTGCATCGCAAACCTTCCTATTTGGATGGCTGCTGAACGGTGTCCAATACGCGCCGGAGTTTTTCATTGATCATCCGCGCCAATTCTTCCATTTCAGGGTGATTGGTCACGGAAAGCATTTTCACGGCATCAACAGCACCGACGTGTACTTGGCCGCCCTCCTCATACACCACGGCATTGCAAGGCAACAAAAGGCCAAGATTCATGTCCTTTTGAAGAGCTTGCAGCGCGAGGGTCGGGTTGCACGCACCGAGGATGACATACCTCGGGAATTCAACTCCCAGCTTTTCTTTCAGTTTGGCCTGAATGTCGATTTGGCAGAGAACGCCGAATCCCTCCTTCTTCAACGCAGCTTCCATCTGAGCGAGGGCTTCGTCGAAAGGCAACTTCGTTGGACGAACATCGCCATAATCGGTCGTTTTGGTGGATGGCATAAAATTATTTTACCTTTCAGGAGTCGGTTTGCCGATCTCGTTGCTTAAATCTTCAGACTCTTGCTCTATTTCGGATTTTCGGCGTGCCGGGACGCTGCACGCTCCCGACATGCATGTTGGAATGCCTAGCCACGGCAACAGCCACTTCATCAGGACCACGTAACCAAGCATAAAAATAAGCAACTTCAACGCATCGTGCATATTGCAGCCTCGTTTCTTCAGGGAACTACCAATACTGCGGAGTCCGCATGGCGTATCACTCGCTCCGCGGTGGTGCCCGGAATCGTAAAGTCCAGGAATGGGCGGCGCCCGGCTTCCAGAACGATCAAATCGGCCGCCTGGTCCCGAGCCGCCAGCAGGATTTGTTCCGCCGCATTCCCGTGACGGACGATTTCGATCATATCGCAACGGGTTCGAACGTCCTCCGGAACCCACTGGCAGAGTTCCTGGCGCTTTGAGCTTAAATCAAAAGTGCCCTCCTCGACAGCATGTAAGACCACGAGTTGCGCCCGGAAAGCGCGCGCTATTTCCGCCGCTATCTCCAGGCCCGGGTGCGCCGAATCGGTAAGGTTAACCGGGCAAAGCACTCGGGAAATTTTGGCGGGTGCGCCGTCCGCGCGAGCCTTGGCGATCAGGATAGGCGTCAAAGCCGTTCGGGCCACATTCTCCGCAACGGAGCCTAACCGCAGCCGGTTGATGCCGCTACGCCCGTGACTCCCCATGACAATCAGGTCGGGTTTCGTGAATGTGGCGTGGGCGAGAATCGTTTCCACCGGATAGCCCTCCAGAACGGTAATCTCAGGGGAAAGATTCGGCCCGAGCGTTTCACGAGCGATCCCGGCAAGTTCCTGACCCAACACGGCGCGATGATGCTCGGCTTTCGCTTCCAACTCGTCTAGCTGGGATGAAAGGAAGTAGGGTGGGTATTCCGGCCATTCCGCGTACAGAACTTCCAATTTTGCCCAGTAAATCTCCACGAACAGGCGAGCCCATCTCAATACCGCCGGCGAGGCGGCGCTCAGGTCCAGGGGACACAGGATCGCTTTTGGTGCGAAATGTATTTGTCTATCCGTTTTCATTTGTTCCATCCCGGAGGCGCCGTTTTTAGGATCCCACTGAATAAATGCAAAAGTGGGCGATTTGTTACAGGTAAATCGCTTAATTTTCGAGCCTTGACCATGAGATTATGCTGAGCGAATTGAGAAATGGCTATGTGAAGCGTTTCTTATCCTCCCGGCAGCGCAAGACGCCGTTAGAAGTCGTCTTCCAAGCAGCTAATGAAACAAGTTGGATGGGTTAAGCCCGAGTTTACAAAGAGAGATTCCTCGCTTCGCTCGGAATGACAAAATTAATTACGTTTTCCGCATGCTGTGTGAGCGCGTTCCTCCCCACCGCCGAACATTCGCAACATTCGCAACATTCGCAACATTCCTCTTCCCTGACAACCTTTGATGTGAGAACGTATTTTTCCGTACGGACACGGGAGAAAAACATGGCGACTTCCAACAGCGCGCTTCACCAGAAACTTTCGGACATCGCACAGCTCAAATCCGCTCTGGCCGTCCTGATGTATGACAGGGAAGTCTTCATGCCGTCCAAGGGCTCCGCGCCGCGCGCGGACATGCTTTCGTTTCTCGCCGGGGAACTGCACGAGCGTGTGGTGGCGCCGGATTTTATCGCGCTGGTCGGCGACGCGAAGGCCGCTGCGGACGCCAAGCGGCTTCCGGCCGACGAAAGCGCCATCGCGCGCGAGTTGTTTCGCGATGTCAGCCGCGAACGCAAACTCCCCGTCGAATTCGTCAGGGAACTCACGCACGTCACGTCCGAGGCGTACCACGTCTGGATGGGCGCGCGAAAGAAAAAGGATTTCTCGGCCTACGCGCCGACGCTCGAGCGAATCGTCGCGCTCAAGCGCCGCGAAGCTGAGCTTGTCGGCTACAAGAAAACTCCCTATGACGCGCTGCTCGATGTCTACGAGCCGTACGCCACCACCGGGGAAATCGATGCGGTCCTGACGGACTTAAGGAATTTCCTGGTGCCGTTTCTCGCCAAAATTCGCGCGTCCAGGGCCGGCGTTTCCGCCGCGCCCATTGCGGGGAATTACGACGTCGAAAAACAGAAGGCGTTTTGCGCGCTCATTGTGCGGCAAATCGGTTTCGATTTCGAAGCGGGGCGGCTGGACGTCAGCGCGCATCCGTTCAGCACCGGCTTTCATCCTCGGGACGTGCGGATCACAACGCGCTACAATCCGAAGGAAGTTGGCGAATCCATCTCCGGCGCGATTCACGAGGCCGGGCACGCGATGTACGAGCAGGGCTTGCCCGCCGAGCGATTCGGTACGCCGCTCGGCGAAGCGGTTTCGCTTGGCATTCACGAATCGCAGTCGCGTATGTGGGAAAATATGGTGGGGCGCAGCCTGCCGTTCTGGACGTATTTCTATCCGCTCCTGCAAAAGGAATTTCCCGCGCCGCTCGTCGCCGTGTCGCTCGATGTGTTCTACCGCGCCATGAACGTCGTCCGGCCCTCGCTCATTCGCGTGGAAGCCGACGAAGTCACTTACAATCTCCATGTGATTCTGCGGTTTGAAATCGAGCGCGCGCTGATCGAGGGATCGCTTGGCGTCGCCGACCTGCCGCGCATCTGGAACGCGAAAATGAAGGAGCTTCTCGGCGTGGACGTGCCCGACGACGGCGTCGGCGTCCTGCAGGACGTTCACTGGTCTGGCGGCGCGATCGGCTATTTCCCGACGTATTCGCTTGGCAACCTATACTCGGCGCAGTTTTTTGCCGCCGCACGGCGCGATTTGCCGGACATGGACGCGCAAATGGCGCGCGGCGAATTTGGCGGCCTGCTCGGATGGCTGCGCGAGAAGATCCATGTCCACGGAAGATTTTATTCCGCGCAGGAACTTGTGCAGCGAGCCACGGGTGAAAAACTAAATATCCGGCACTACGCCGATTACATTTCCAAAAAGTACGGCGCAATCTACGAACTCCCGTAGTTTGAGAAACCCGGGTAAATATGCAGCATTCGACGTTAGTGGCAATGGGTGTCCGGTGGCTTGGCAGGCAGTGCTCCGTGGTGCTGTACGAATTTGCCACGCCCGCGGACGAGAATCCCGACGTGATCGGCTGGGCTCCTGGAGCGGGTTCCGTCCTCATCGAGTGCAAGCTGACGCGGCCGGATTTCCTGAAGGATGCGGCGAAGCCTGTGCGGAAGAATCCTCGCACCGGAATGGGCCATCGCCGCTATTACCTTTGTACCCCCGAGTTGATTCAGGTGAAGGATCTTCCTCCGAAGTGGGGATTGCTCTGGGCTGACAAGGGTCAGGTGATCGTAAAGCGCGAAGCGCGTGGACACGCGGAGAGAAACCTCGTGGCCGAGGTCCGCTTTCTCAGTTCGATGCTCCGGCGCGCGCAAATACGAATCGGCAGCCGGCCGCTTTCGGAATGGCTGCGCGGTGAAAATCGCTTCGAGGCAAAACGCGGCATTCCTCCCACACAGGATCGCGCGGTTCGGAAGTGATAAGGTTGGAGGCGCGGGTCGGATTTGAACCGACGGATGGAGGTTTTGCAGTTCGTTCCAGCGATGCGGCGCTGAGGGGAACGGTTGCGAACCAAGCGGAAAACACGGCAGTTGGCAATGGGCCGTTCCGCTCGGTTCCGCGATGTGCTGGCAGGTGCATGTGACGAATTCCCCTACACTGTCTATTGGGTCCGGGCAGACATAACGCCTCGACTTCGAGCGCTTGTCTCGGCCTCTTCCATGATGTGTTCGACTTTGTATGCTTCCATCCGTTTCTGTGCGCGGTCAAGGTGCTCCTGCGTGAGGTGAACGTAGCGATTGGTCGTGTGCAGGCTGGCATGGCCCATCAGTCGCATCAGCGTCAGCACGTCCACTCCGGCCTCTACTGCGCGAGTTCCATAGGTGTGGCGCAGATCGTAGAGACGGAAAGGAGGCTTGATACCGCTCGCGGCCAGCGCTTCCCGATGGGCATTCCATAGCTGAGACATAGGACGGTTCCAATCATAACCGATGCATGTACCGGCTCCAATAAAGCCCTTGTAGCGTGGGAACAGGTAAGGGCCGGACGCCTCACCGTTGCGAGCTTCCGGCGGGATGGCTGCGATACGACGTTTAACGACTTCAAGGGCTGCGTCGGTCAAGAACAAATCGCGCCGTGCATTCCTGGTCTTACCCGACCGGACGTGCAAGCACCGCTTCTCAAACTCCACATCTCGCTCGGTCGTGCGGAACACTTCGTCTGGGCGCATCCCCGTTTCTAGCATCAGCACTGCGACATCATGCAGCGTCTGTCCGGTCTTGGCGAGATAGAGACGCTCCTCGTCAAACGTGAGAATGCGCTCGCTTCCATGCTCGGTCAGAAATTGCACTCTGTGGTCGGTGAAAGGGCTGCGAGAGAGTTTGTCCAATCTGACAGCCATACCGAGCATCCGACGCAGGCACGCCAGGTCCCGGTTGACTGTAGCGGCAGCGCGGCCCAATTCGAGGCGCTTCGATTGATATTGGCTGATGGCCTCAGCGGTAAGTTCACTCAGCCGTTTTGAGCCGAACCACTTTTCCAAGCTGACCAGGGAGACACGATAGCGCCGCACCGTGCGGGGATTGCGGTCTTTGCCCACTTCGACCAAGAAGTGCTTGGCGAAGTTGCTAAGAAGTGGCGCTGGCTCGCGCTCCACGATCCCTACATCGGCCAGGGCCAAACGGCTGCGCTCGGTCGCTTCGATTTGCTCGGCCACGCGTCGGTTGCCCTGACTGGTCGAGCGCTGGACGCGCTGGCCCTTGTGTACGAAGTCGAACCAATAGGTGGAACCTCTACGATAGACTGTCATTTCGATTTTCTCCTTGTTTTGTTGCGCGAGTTGATCCCTGTGGACTCAGCGGCGTTAGCTTTCCTGACGCGCTGGAGTTTGTAACGTTCAGCATAGTGTTCACGCCAGAGTCGGACGTTGCGGCGATTCACGCACTTGTCGTTACAGGCGTGCTTGTCGATGCGACCGGCCCAGAAGATGCGAGGGCACTCCGAGCACCGGCGGATGCGATTTGCCTCGACTCCTACCAAGGCATTGAGTAAGGGCCATCGCTCCACTTTAAGTTTGCCCTCACCATCGAGCGCCAGAGCGACGCTCATGGGTGTCGCTTGGTAGGGGATTTCGATCTCCTTGCCCGGCGAGGCACCTTTATTCGTTTGCGCGCCAGCGATTGCATCAAGCAGGGCTCGCGTCCCGAACAGATTGCGAACCCGGTCGTGGATTTCTCTTTCACGACTTGAGTGGAGCGGACCGATGTATTTGTAGAACTGCGGGAATTTCTCGGGCGGAAAGTGCCGGTGCAGAAATTTTATCTCGGCTCCCAGGGACTGCGCGTGCCACGCATCAGCGTCGAGCGGGGTGCCTTGAGAAGTCAGAGTGTCTAATACTTCCTCGTTCAGTTTGTTGTAATCCGGCAATTCAGACGCAGGCGGAATGAGATTTGCCAACTCGATGTGTTTGACCAGCTCGTCTGGAGCGCGCTTCGTACGTTGTAATACTTGTCTAGCCTTATTCGGGCGACCTTGCTGGATGCCATGCGTTGACATTTATGCTACTCGATGGGACTATTCACGCATAGTATGCAGGAGGACGGAACCGATGTCAAGATCAATAAGTATTACAGGAAATGCCCGGTTGGCGTGGAGCCTCCGGGAAGCCGCTGAGGCGCTCGGCGTTTCTGAGAGATTCCTTCGGAACGAAATTCGTCGCGGGAAACTCGGAGCGATCAAGCGCGGACGCAGAGTACTCGTCCGTGCCGAGACTTTGGATCGCTACCTACGAGACGACGGCGAGTCGCGCACGGCCTGAGACTGCCTGAATCTGCAAGCACGCTGACTCCAGTCATCGTGGGTCGGAATGGTCAAGCAAGACAAGAATTTTGGAGATGGCAGAACGGGAGCGGATTGCGTGAACGGGAGTGAGCCGATGCAGAGCACTATTGAGACTCTGTGCGAACTGGAACGGCTGCGATTCTTCGGCACGCTCGAAATCAAGTTCGAGGCCGGCCGAGTCGTCCTGCTTCGAAAGACCGAGACAATCAAGCCCACCGTTGAACACTGTCGGAACACCCGAGGTGATGATGACGGAAGACCGCGCTAATCCCGCCAGCTCGAACGCCAAGCCGTCAGGCCAATCAGACACGGTTTTGGTGGGTGAAGTACCATGCGGCATTCAGGAATCAACGGACGAACAGTTGGAATCGGTCTCAGCGGAGGATGAGAAAGAGGGAGCGGAGCGCGAAGCTCTCCTCCGCGTAACATCGCTGGTCCACCGTAACGGCTGGCTCGTTGAAACGGTTTACAAGCCCGAGGATGAGAAATGGCCCCTGCGCTTCAACTACTACCATCCGGGGAAGCGTCGCGCGTTTGGATCCTCTATTCCATTTGACATCAACAAAATCAAGCCACCGCTTCTTGACGACATGGTGCGTCACGGCGTGGTTCTTCTTCCGTCTAAAGGCATTCCCGTGCCGGCCGCAGATCAGGCAGCCCTATTGGACAGGCTGATTCCCTTCGTACATCGCTATCTGGATATCCCGCCGTTCTGGGAAAAAATGGTCGCGCATTACGTTCTCATGACCTGGGTCTATGACCGATTCACCGCTGTTCCGTACCTTCGTCTGGTGTCCGAGCATGGCACCGGGAAGAGTCGCTTCCTACAGGTCGTGGGCGCGCTATGCTATAAGTCCGTCATCTGTGGCGGATCTGTTAGCGTGTCGTCGATCTTTCGGCTGACCGATCAGTGGCACGGTACCCTTGCGCTCGATGAATGTGACTTCAACCAATCGAATGAATGGATGGAGATCGTGCGATTGCTGAACTGCGGCTACATGGCGGGGCTGCCAGCGGTCCGCGCCGAGAGCGTCGGCAGATCGTTCGCACCACGCGCATTCCACGTCTTCGGCCCGAAAATTCTCGCCGGTCGTCATCGATTCACGGATTCAGCGCTCGAAAGCCGTTGCCTCACATACACGCCCGAGGAACGAAAGTTGCGAGATGACATCCCCAGACAGCTACCCGCGGGATTCTGGGACGAAGCGCTCGCCTTACGAAATCAACTCCTCGGGTGGCGGTTCGAAAATTTCGACACCATTCGAGTTGATGAGTCTCCCCTGCTCCACCTCGATCCGCGACTGGCTCAGATTGGCACGACAATCTACAGTGTCACGAAGGATGAAGTATTCCGCGAAGAGTTTCTGCGATTCCTTTCAGACTTCGGCCAGGAAGACCGAGCCGAGCGCCCGCAATCTGTCGTTGTGGAAGCCATCCGCGATCTTTCAGCGGAAATCGAGGGGAACCGCGACATGTACGCCCAGATGAATACTGAGCCGCCCAACTATCTTACAGTAAAGGCAGTCTCTGACCGGGCAAGCGCTTTGATCGGAGAACGAGGGGGCAACCCTATAGGGCCGAAGCGCGTCGGAGGGATCCTCCGCTCGATGGGATTCAAACCTCAGAGGGCACGGGAAGGCTACAAGTTCTCGCCAGACCCCAAGCGAATCGAGGAGTTGGTAGGAAAATATGTCCCCAAGCCCGAAGAGTGAACATTGGTGTACGTGTGAACTTCGTCCGAGAGGTAGGCAGAAATGGAGCGAACAATCGATTCGGCTATATATACATATACAAACTATTTAGCACGTAGTCTCTCCGGAACGTTCGCATCTTCACGCTCTTATAGGCCGCGGTCTCAGCGATGTTCACATGTTCACAACGTTCACACCGAACGTTCACACCGTTGGCCCCGAAGAGCTCCTACGCCCTTTCGAGCCGGGGCGCCAGGTAAGGCTATGGACGAAGAAAAAGACAGGATAACGGGCGATAAGCACCCTGAAGGAAAGTCGGCCAACTCGGGGAGCAATTTGCCGCGGGGCATGGACCCCAACTACAGCACACACAAGGGCGATTACCCGTGGAATCGCCCTCAGACCACTGGCGAGAAATCGGCTTCGATGATACGAGAGGGTGATCCCACTTCCATCCAAGTTTCACATGCTGACGTGACGGCATTGCGCGGAGCAGAATTACGGCGGCGATTGCAATTGATGCCTTCCGGTCAGCGTATCCGCAATCTGCGCCTTGCCCTAGGCTGGACGCAGTGGGTGGCTGCGGCGCAGCTGGGTATTAGTGTTCGCACAGTGATAAGACACGAACAGGGATGCCATCGTCGTCCGTGGATGCGGCTCAAGCTGCTTTTGCGGCTGTGTGAGCTTGAGTCAGAGTATGCAGAACCAATTGTCGCCTATCTCGCTCGGGTTGGAGTCGAACGCAGGTAGGCCGAGGTAGGCGCAAGACCCTTGAATCTGTGGATTGGACTTGGCCCGCTCGGAGTGGCATCCCGAATTTGTCACTTTGGCATGCATCAATTTTGTCACTATTCTTACGGCTCTGATCACTTCATTTCCTGTCTCATACCGTGAAAAAATTACAGTGTCGCCAGGCATTCGGCTCCCGTTTCATCCCTGCCTTGCGATAATGCGCGTGGCACGTGAGCGGATTATGCTTGCGAAGCGATAGATTGTGCTTCCCACATGGTTGATCCGCATATCGTAATCACCATACGTGGGCGACGCGGTTTCTGCCAGACACGTTAGGTCGGCACGCGTCTAAACCGCGCGTCGGCCTCGGCTCGCTTGTGGCCTGCCATAAGCTTGATTTCCGTTGACAATTATAACACATAATGTTATAAAGTGACCATGAATCATAATCAATTGAAAGTGACTAGGCTCAATCGTAGGTGGACTCAGCAAGAGGCTGCCGCCCGTCTAGGTGTGACTCAGGCGTATCTGTCGATGCTGGAAGAAGGGCTGAGGGATCCATCATCTAATCTCGCCCGTAGACTGATGCGTGTATATGGCCTCCCGCCTACTGTGCTGCCTGTTTCAGATGTTCGTAAGAGCGTGACCGCAGATTCGTTGGCTCAGGGGCTTGCCTCCCTAGGATACCCCGGCTTTTCCCATCTACAGACAGGCACGAGGGTGGCGAACCCCGCCGTGTTCTTGCTCACTGCTTTGGCCCAGCACAATCTTGAGGCCCGCGTTGCCGAAGGACTTCCTTGGCTCGTTCTCCGGTATTCAGACATGGACTTCGGCTGGCTCGTTCCACAAGCACGAATGAGGAATCTTCAAAACCGAGTGGGTTTCTCGGTGACTCTGGCAAGATTGGCAAGTCGGAACGATGCACTTCAGGCACCTGAGGAAATGCTGGCGGACAGCAAACTTGAGAAAGAGGACTCTTTTTGCAAAGACCTGAGCGATCCAGAGCGCCGTTGGCTTCGAGAGCATAGCTCAGACGAAGCAAGACGCTGGAATCTCCTGAGCGATCTGCGGCCGGATACGCTGCGCTATGTCGCCTAATCTTCCTTCTCCGTGGGCTAAATTCCTAGATGACCTTGACACCCTTCTCGATGAACCTTTCGAACTGCATTGCATCGGTGGCTTTGCTGTTGTCAGCGCCTACGGTCTTCCGAGGAGCACGAACGATTTAGACTATCGTACCCTCTTCCCACACAACCGCATACCCGAGCTGCAGCAGATGGCCGGTCCGGGTTCCGCCTTAGCCAAGAAATACAAGCTTCACTTGCAATACACAGCGGTCGATTCGATACCAGAGGAATACGAACAACGGTTGACTGATCCGTTCGCTGGTCGTTTCAAGAACATTCGTCTTCTGATTCCGGATCCGTATGACCTAGTTCTCTCGAAACTAAGCAGAAACGTGGATCGAGACCGGGAGGATGTTCAATACCTGGCTAAGACGGGACAACTTGAGACAAAGATTTTGCGAGAGCGATACGAGAAAGAACTCCGGTCAATCCTCATCGGGCCTCCTGAGCGGCACGATGCTACCCTTGAATTTTGGATAGAAGCTTATTTTTCGGGCACCTAGCACCTCTGGCGCGCAAGGCCCCGTTCAAGTCGCGGATTCCAAGGACTCGCACCGTGGCGCCATCTGAGCAAAACCGCGATAGTAGGCCACTTTCCGAGAATACTGCTTCTCAGGGTGCGTCAGAAGCTTCTAACAACTCTGATTCTGTCGACTCATTCCGTGATTGGTCATGGCGTCTTCCGGCAGGACATCACCAAGTTGGAGGAACACAGGACCACTACAGCCCGAAGCATTCGCATGGTCATTTTTCCGCAGGGATTTCAGCATGAAGGCTAACTTCGCCGCTCGTAATCTGTATCGACCGTGACCACTCTTTTCCGCCAATGGTGACTTTCACGACGTGTTCCCCGGTAGGCAGCGTTATATCGGATGGCGTGTTCCCGACGAACTTCCCATCGACGTAGATTTCACCGCCGCTTGGTGATGATGTGAGGTGAACTGTTGCTTGCCCGGAGGCATTCGCTACTTTCCCGGTAGCAACATATTCCACATATTCAGGGGTGCCCGGCTTCATGCCAAGATCCGCAGCCTGCCTCTTGCGCTGCTCGAAATCGGCCTGCTCGCCGCGCGACTTGGTGTCGATCGTGCGATTGTCCTCCATCTGCTGTCGCATTCGAGGCATCTGAAGCTCGCCTATCCAAAGAATCTCTGCGGCCGCTCTGGACGCAGCCGCAGCGACCGAATTGAACAGGACTTTGAAACTCTTCACCTGCTGCGAGAATTGGTCCTTAGCCATTCCATCTGGCTTGTTCCAATCGTGGAGCATTTTCAAGCCCAGAGTCGCCGCATCCCGTGCCTTGGTCTGCACGTCGTATGCATCGTCTCTCCAGAGTTCTTTGTCGAACGAGCCTGCATCGTAAGCCTGCGCGCGGGCTACAAGAGCATCAAGACGCAACTGCGTGTCTACCTTGTCGCCGAAGGCGAGCACGCGATCCGCGTACTCGATAGTCCCTGCGAAATTCTTCAAAGTGTAGTCGGTCCGGAAGTAGTCACTGTATATATAGGGCATCAAAGTGGAATTGGGGTGCTGGGCGACGAAATCGTCGAGTTGTTTGATTTTTTGTTGCGGATTCTGCTCGGCATCCGCGGCCTTATATGCATTGTATTCGGCCAGCGTGTACGTCGGCTTCTGCTGTTGATCCTGTGGTGCAGCCCTCAACTTCCCTGCGCCGGCCCCCGCAACTAGGGCGATACACATCAGACCGGTGCTCGTCAGAATCCATTTTCGTCGCATCGGCTTCCGGGCTCCTCTGCAAATTTCCGTCAGCTCGAATATTGGGGACAATTCCAGAGGCACCTCAAGATCCTATGGCAGGGATAAATGGTGAACCGGGACTCCTAAGGAGTCAACAAGAATGTGACTCATAGGATGTTTACGCATAGGCTGTCTGCGGCCAAGATCGGGCGCAATGCCGCTCGATATCCGCATCCGGTTCGGCCG
The DNA here is from genome assembly GCA_003165465.1 of Acidobacteriota bacterium. Taxonomy (GTDB): domain Bacteria; phylum Acidobacteriota; class Terriglobia; order Acidiferrales; family UBA7541; genus Palsa-360. The sequence goes on along the minus strand of PLUM01000113.1, from coordinate 42,590 downwards.
CGCGATCCGCCGCGTACGCGAGGCGCAGAAAATTAACCAGGAAGAGGCCGCGGAGAGGTGCGGGTTGCATCGAACGTATTACAGCGGCGTCGAGCGGGGGATCAGGAATGTGTCGCTGGTGAATATCGAGAAGATCGCCAAGGGGCTGAGGAAGAGTCTGCCTGAGTTGTTTGGTCGTATCTAAGCGCGGGCGGACTGGAGCAGTACGGCGCTCCTGTGAAACTCCAGGAACTGCTTTTGGCCGTTTGTGAAGTCTCCCACATTGACAACCTTCATCGTGTCGATGCCCATTCGTTGGAGAGAGGGATGATGAGCCACAGGGGAGATTATGAGCTTCCCGCTATCCTCGAAACCAATGAACCCGCGATCGAACAGATGATCGATGCTCGGCGTTAAGAGCAGTCCATTCTCGCCGTTTAGCCGCTCCTCGTTGGTCGAGTCCCGCCACGGCTTACAGTGACTCGCCACCAGGTGCACAGGATTTTCGACGCCCGTGATTCGGCATCTTGATTCGATCCTGCTTACTCTGTCTTTGAATAGGCCTTGGCCATTCCGAGCGCGGATAATCTCGAGGCGTTCAGTTTCCCGGATGGTGGAGTCCTTGACCAGATCCTGTTCTAGCTTACGCTCCCATGAATCGAGATCATCTGCCGCAACTGGCCCCACGTCGCGAGCAGTTAGTGCGATCGATGCAACCTCCCGGCCGATTAGGCCCATGAGCACTTCGGCAAGCGTTGGGGGCAACTCTGTGAGGTAGATGCCTTGGAGGCCGTTGCCGTTCGGCTGCCGGACGACGCGGAGCCTGTGTACGATTGAATCTCCGATGTCCACGGTCCGCCATTCAAGTTGAAAATGTAAACAGTCTCATCCCCGCTTGGCTTTTGGACGGTCAGTTGCTGTTCGCAATTTACGGATGTGGACGTACTGCACGTCGTATTTACGTGGGGAGTATAGTACCAAGTGCCGCTCGTTACTCCTGTTCCGCTGACCGATCGACTGGAGATCCACTGGCTCACACTGCCGTAAGCGTCCGCGAAATTTAAGAACGTATAGGAAACGGTAGCCCCCGTGGGCATTGTCATCGATTCTATTTCGCCATAATGGGTGCCGCTAGATCCTTGGTCATAAGTGAACTGATAGGTTGACGAGTCGGGAAGAGTTATCTTATCAACGACTGCGACGTTTGGGTAGCAAATCCGCCGTCACGTTTGAGGACGGTGTTATCGGCGCTGCGGATTTCGTAGAAGAAGGCCATTGGCGGCGCTCCTTTCGGCCTTGCGGTACGAAATGGATAAGTTGGTACAATAGGAAAACTAAACTAAAGACCACCACCTGGAAAATCAAGCGTTGACCACTCGACAATTCAAAAGCCAGTTTAATTTGTCAATTGGGTTTGTCGGTCGAGTCCGCCTCTTCAAGGTCTTCCAATCGAAATGAGTAACACGTTAAACTGTTGATGTCGGGATACCTTCGGAAACACTGACTCCAGTGCCTGTGAAGTCGCCTTACCGGAAACTGGACCCTTGTCGGGAACTCGGAGTCTTTTTATTTCCAATCCGGAAAATGTTTCGCTGATATTAAGGCCAGTCCATTTATGAGCAGTAACGCGAGTGCGCAACTTACTATCGAAACCCAGTCGAACTGCAGTTTCCGGCTCGCAACCAGACACAAAACCGTGACTATGTTGAACAGGAAGAACCATTGCTTCTTGCTGATTTTGCCCTCAAACCAACTGTGTTGTGCCATCGTTATGCCCCACAGGAAACGCACGACGATTCTATAACAGGCTGCCCCCGCCAAACGCCAAGTCCTGATAAGTCGCCTTACCGGAATGTGGCTTTTGCGCTGATTCCCAGTTGACGATAAGACCGTTTCTCAGGACTTGGCCGCTCACTGGCAGGAAACCAAATTTCGTTTGACATGCACACCTAGACAACCTACTGTGTCGCCCTAAGCCCTCCCCATCGCACGGCACCAGAAAGTATCTAAGCTGAAAGTTAAGGAGACTCCCATGAAACGACTTTTAGTATTTGCGACAGTTGTTGCTCTGTCTCTTGTCACCTCGGGCCTGCTGCTGGCCCAAAGCGATTCCGATATTGGCACGTGGAAGCTTAACGTAGCGAAGTCCAAGTACGTTGGCGTGCAAGCACCAAAGAGTCAAACCCGGACATATGAAGCGCAGGGCGATGCCATAAAGATTAGCAGAGATGGAATAGCCGCGGACGGTAGCCGAGTTAGTTATACCAACACAATCAAGTATGACGGCAAGGATTCCCCGATTTCGGGGATGGGAGCGCCGAATGGGGCAGACACAGAGACCGTCAAGCGCATTGACGCGAACACGACCACGTACACACAAAAGAAAGCAGGCAAAGTGGTTCAGACGGGCAGACAGGTCGTGTCAAAAGACGGGAAAGTCATGACCACCACGTCAAAAGGTACTGACGCACAAGGACAGCCGACAAGCTCCACGGCGGTCTACGACAAGCAATAAGTCTGTGTCTCATGCACTGGCGTAAGAGTATTAGGGAGAGCGTTTGTCTCCCGGCTGACGCTCTCTCGATTCGTAGACCGATTGTGTGTCTACTTCGTTTCAAAACCTCTGGGCAAGGCCGAGAATAGGCGATGACCCACTTACCGAGAATCCTGGACTTGTCCGCCATCGCAACTCGTTGTGTCAAGAACAAGGGAAGCATACGATGCATTCAGGAGCACGCCTTCGTGGAGTTCTTATGAGAAGAGCAATGAATTTTCTATCGCGTCTCCCCCTGCGGATGGTTGGCATAGGGACGGCTGTATTGGCGACTATCGTGGTGTTTACGATTAGCACGTCCGGCCAGCCACCCGATCAAAGGAGTGAAGACAGTGATGTTTTGCGGCTTGATCCTGCCCTCGACCGTTTAGTACCGACTGGAGCCAAGGTCGAGAAAGTGGCCGGAAATCTTCAGCGGGGTGAGGGCCCCCTTTGGATCAGGAATGGCGGGTACCTCTTATTAAGTGACCTGAATGAGATTATGAAGTGGTCACCAACTGACGGTCTTTCGGAGTTTCGGCATCGGACGTTCGAAGGCCCTGCTCCGGCGGGCATCCGCGTTGGCACAAATGGTTTGACTCTCGACCGCCAAGGTCGCGTCGTTGCTGTCGAGCACGGTGATCGCCGAGTCGTACGATTCGAGAAGAACGGCAAAATCACGGTGCTTGCCGACCAATACATGGGGCGACGCTTCAACAGCCCGAATGATCTTGTCATCAAACGAAACGGAGACGTGTACTTTACCGATCCTGCCTATTTGGCCCAATCGGCACCGACAGTTCCAGAGTTCCGTCAAGAACTAGAAGTCACTGGGGTGTATCGCGTCACGACCACAGGGAATGTTCAATAGCTAGTGAGCGACTTGGAGTATCCAAATGGTCTGGCTTTCTCGCCCGATGAGAAGAAGCTTTATGTTGCGAACACGCGACCAAAAAAGTGGATGGTTTATGATGTTAAGGTCGACGGCTCACTCGGCGCGGGCAAGGTGTTCATGGATGTCTCCGCCGATACAACGGACAGAGTTCCAGACGGAATGAAGGTGGACACGCTAGGTAATGTGTATGCAGCGGGCCCCGATGGCGTTCTTGTCATCTCGCCGGAGGGAAAGCATCTGGGGACAATTCTAATTCCGGAGATCGTGGCGAACTGCGCTTGGGGCAATGCTGACGCCAAAACGCTATATGTGACCGCCCGGACCGGACTATACCGGATTCGATTAAACGTCGCCGGAATCAAGCCATAGCAGCGAGATCCTCTCCGTTCAGCGCATTCTAGTGTTATGACTGGGGCCAAGTCCCGAGAAGTCGTCTTATCGGAAGGTGGGAATCAGTCTCCATTCAAGGCAAACGCGAGGCGAATCTCCCTGTTCGCCGGGGACTCAGATGTTCAACGATCTTGGTGAGAAAGATCGGCGATCCTGATGGAAGACGTTTGCCTAGCTCCTTGGCTCTGTGAGTTCCCAAGCTTGCGCAGACGACAAAAGCCCGCGAGTTGCCGTCGTGCCGCCCCACACGGTGCGAGAAATAAAAAATTAAAAGTGGACCGCTGCGGCCTCCGAGATGTCCCCGTCGCTCCTGGGCGCCGGGCCAGACAACTCAGCGACTGCTTACAATTCTCAATTGTCCCCGATGATTTTCTGAATTTACGCGATGAATCCGGGCCCGCAAAATGCCCGTAAAATTCGGTGAAGATCGTCTGAAAGTTTGCGGAAGATTCGCGGCATAGGCATTTGTCGTGCCACTTCCGACAAACTATTTTGGGTTCGCGTGCGTTTTCGACTTGACAGAGTTTTCCAGTTATGGCATAAGTCGTGTCATAATTAAAACGGCTCTGCCAGTCGCGCTAACGACTAACAGAGCCTAACTCACATAGGAGCGTGAACTCCGATGCAAGCTGAACCAATTCTATCGCACCATTCGTCAGTCTATTCCATCGTCACAGAGCAAATTCTGAAGCAACTCGAATCTGGCGTTGCGCCGTGGCACAGGTCGTGGACCACGGCGATACCCAAGAATCTAGTCAGCGGACGCGGGTATCGCGGAATCAACGTGTTTCTACTGGCCAGCAACGGGTACGGCTCGCCGTACTGGCTTACTTATAAGCAGACCACCGAACGCGGTGGACATGTCCGCAAAGGCGAGCACGGTACAAAGGTTGTCTTCTGGAAGATCGGCACGCGGGAAGTCGAGAACGCGGACGGAGAGACGGACGAGCGAAGGTCCATCCTGCTTCGCTATTACACCATGTTCAACGTGGAGCAATGCGAGGGGGTTCCATATCCGACTGCTACTCCGACGGTGAACGCGATTGAGGAATGCGAACGCATCGTCCGCCAGATGAAGAACCCTCCCGCGTTCGAGCAAGACGGGAGCGCGTGGTACAGGCCCTCCACGGACACCGTAGGGATGCCCTCGCGGAATGCGTTCAATTCCGCCGAGGAGTATTACTCCACGCTATTCCACGAGCTAACGCATAGCACGGGCCACACGAAGCGAGTCGGACGTGATGGAATCGAGAAGCTGAACACGTTCGGCTCTGAATCCTACTCGAAAGAGGAGTTAATCGCGGAAATGGGTGCGGCCATGCTATGCGGTGTCGCTGGAATCGAGCGCAAGACACTCTCTAATTCTGCGGCTTATCTCAAGTCGTGGATTGACGTGCTCAAGAGCGATGCGCGCATGGTAGTATCCGCCGCATCGCAAGCGCAAAAGGCCGCCGACTATATCCAAGGGGGTGCGCTATGAGCGCCCCCACTTTCACATTTCCCGTTCGCCTGAGTGAGAAGTATCGCCCGCGCAAGGTGTCTGAGTTTGTCGGACTCCCCAAGGCCAAGCGCGTGCTGTCAAAGTTTGTGGCGAATCCNNCATCTAGGCTCGCAGAAATGCAACCTTGAGAACCTAGAGGAAGTGTGCCGGATGTGCCAGTACGTGCCCTTCACTGGCGGAATGTATTTCGTTCTGATAGACGAAGTGGATTCCGCATCGAAGGCCGCACAACTCGCCCTATTGTCAAAACTGGATTCGACGGACGCGCCCAAGGGAACCGTGTTCGTATTCACCTGTAATTCGACGGACGGACTAGAGCCGCGATTCCTGAGCCGGTGTCTGCCCATTGATTTCTCAAGCTATGGGATGGCCGGGGAGATTGCCGAGTATCTGGACAAAGTTTGGCACGCGGAAGGCGGAAACGGAAACGGGCCAGACTTCGCGCGGCTGGCCAAGGAGTGCCGGAACAATGTGCGCGATTGTCTCATGCGTTTAGAAGTGGAACTCATGGCCCTGTGAGGCCGGAGAGAAAACGGGGAACTATGAAAAACAGCTATGGCACGCAGCAGGCCGCCGCGAAGATCGGTGTCGGATTCAGGACGCTCAATCGCTGGCTGGCCCTGGGGAAAATCAGGCCATCCACAGCATTCAAGATGCCGGATGGCCGCACGCTCTGGCTCTGGACAGACGCGGACATAGCCAAGGGACGCAAAGTGAAGGCCGCGCAGAAGCCGGGCCCGAAGGCGAAGCCCAAAAGGAAGAGGCCGCGATGACCACCAGAATGGCGATCTATGCTCGCGTCTCGACGACCAACCACGGTCAAGACGTAACCCTACAGACGCGGGAGCTTGAGCAATTCGCGGAAGCACGCGGCTGGCATCTGGTGGATTCCTACCTCGACCTTGGAATCAGTGGCAGCAAAGACAAGCGCCCGGAGCTAGACCGCCTCATGGCCGACGCCCACAAGCGCCGCTTCGACGTGGTTTGCGTCTGGCGCTTTGACCGTTTTGCCCGTTCTGTTTCCCACCTACTGCGGGCGCTCGAAACGTTCAATGCTCTTGGCATCGCGTTCGTCAGCCTGAGCGAACAAATGGACACGACTACGCCGACCGGGAAAATGGTTTTCACCGTCTTGGGCGCAGTGGCCGAACTTGAGCGTAGCCTGATCGTGGAACGTGTCCGGGCAGGACTGCGGAACGCGCGAGCCAAGGGAAAGACGCTAGGGCGGCCGCGTGCCACAGTGGACGCCGCTAGGATTGGCCGCTTGCGCGCACAGGGCCGCTCCATACGCGACATTGCCGAAGAGCTAGGATATTCCCGCAGCCTTGTCCACAAAACCCTATCAAATCGCGGGTCTCGCGGTGTTGCAAACGCAGCCGATTAGCGGCCCTGTCTTAGCGTCTCGAAAAGAAATGATTTGTGGATGCGGAAGATGATACAAGGTGCGCAGTGTTCGCCAACTTTCCCATGGCGTGAGCTAAACGAGTGGCTAAGGTCGGCCTCGCGATTCGCTGCGATTCGGGCAAAATTTGAGTACTTGGCAGATCGTGATGCAGTCGGCGCAACAGATGATTGCCTCGTTCAAGTGTGCCATACTGACTTATGAGAGAGCAAGACGGTGAAGAGCAAGCCCCACAACTCAAACCAGGGACGCCTAAACCGTCAATTCAACCGGATCGAAACCGCAAACGGGCATTGCTATCTGGGAGACTTTGGCTCAGAAGGCATTGGCGGTCAGATGTACTCAGCCTTCATCAAATGCAAGCTTGCCCATGGCATTGGGCGTTCGATAATTGTCCCAGATGCACTTTTCCTCGGCAAAGAGGGCACGAAATGGATTCAGCCCCTCGCCTTCGGTCCACCGATCCTGTCAAAGTTTTCAGAGCATGTTGTCGAATGTTGGCTCTCGATTGATGTGTCTTGCTCACAACGCGTCGAAGTCGCCTTTAAAGCAGGGGATTTTACTCAAAGCTTTGAAGATGGTTCTGAATTGTATCGTTGCTCAGTTCGCGGGCCGCGATCTTTCAAGGCTCATGCTACAGGTGATTCCGAGCTACGTCGCCATAAAGCTCCGCTAGTCACCCTGTATCACCACACGGCGGAGGACAGCAAGAAAAGCATCATCGCCAGCGGCTCTTTTCGTCTCAGCCACTGGAACATCCAAGGCACAGAGAAGAAAGTCAAGAACGCGGGCTACGTTTACTTTACCGCTCTCGATCGGATTTCGTGCGATGACGACTTGAAGTGCATTGCTATGTCTGCAGACGAGGTCATTTATATGACGGTGGATGGATTCACTCGGCCGCTCGTCATTTCAACTGATATGGTCGCGCGTTTTGGAAAGGAAATCTTGCCGCTGAAGGTTTATCGAGGATCAACGAAAGATCGGACGGCGACGCTCAAGTTCAAGATCGATGCGAGCACTTTGGCGCCTCAGCATCTTCTCCTGCACACTGGCGTCTTACCTATGTGGTACGAAGTCTGCAACCCTTTCACTCAACGCGTTGGGGTCCAACCCGGAAACATCCTTGAGTTTCGTGACGGGACAATCGAGCGCGGGAGTTTTCCGGCCAAGACATTTCAGTACGTTGTCGTAGGGGATGCATCCTCAGTTGGGGGGTTGGCAGCACCCTTTAGCGAGGAAACGACAGAATTTATCTTCAAAATCGAGCCTACGCAATCCGGTAGGCCGCTGCTCCAATTATGGTTCGATCTGGGGAATACTGATCTGTATTCGACAAAAAGTCCAGAGTTGCAAGACTTCGAACAAGCAAAATAGTGCCCACTAAAATCCCGGTTGGTTGGTCGCGAATTCCGAAGTAATGTCGATTACCCAGCGGTTACGATCGCAGCCGACACGCGCGTGCGCGAAAGAGAAATCGCGTTCTGCGATTGTGCCCAATTTTGTGCCCATCACCAAACCTTACCGCGGGTTACCTGTTGGTCCCAAACTGTTGCGAGTTCAGATGAGCTTGGACATAGGGAAAGCCTGTCCGATATTTGTGTCGTAACACGTCCAAACCAGGCGCCAGTTTCGGAATCCGATGTGACGATTCTCCCTACAAAGAGAACGCGTCGGCCCTCGACACCTCACTAAGCAGTTTAGAATGTTGGAGGCGCGGGTCGGATTTGAACCGACGGATGGAGGTTTTGCAGACCTCTCCCTTAGGCCTCTTGGGTACCGCGCCGAAGCAAACAAGTATAGCGAAACTTTCGTCTGCTTGTCAGACCGCAGGCGGGTGGTCCATCGGCTTACGGTCCAAGGACTTCCACATCGCGAGGAAGTGAGGGGGCAAAACCGTCGAGGGCGGACTTCAACTTCGCGGCCTCAGCGGGGTTTGCTGCGTAGAAAGAAACCGTGTCGCCGCCGAGATAGAAGCCGTTGGGCGTCTGCCAGCGTTCCACGCGGACCCAGGACAGCGGAAGCGGGGGGCCTCCAATGGGCGTCAAGACTGAAAACCAATAGTCGTAGACCACGGCGATTTTGACATGTCTGGCCGCGGCTAGTTTAGTCAGTGCGGCGTTTGTGTACAGGCCCTTGCGCTTGAGCCAGAACACGTCGCGGTCGCCCAAACCATACAAGTCCAGGCAGTCAATATCCGCAAAGAAGTTGATGGCGCCGACGTCGTTGGCTGCGACGACTGCGCCTTCTTCATATTTTTTCAAAAAGAGGGCCATCTGCACTTGTTGGCTGTAAATTGCTTTCGACCGCTCGGGAAGACTCGCGGCGGCTTCCACGCTTCTCTGCGTCATCAGGACAATTCCTGCCAGGCCTAGAACGGATAGCGTCGCGGCCTGCCATTTGTCCCGCGAAATTTTCAAATGCGGAACAGCGCAGGCGATAGTCGCGATCGCCGCGCCGATCAAGTACGCCTCGTAGCGATATACGGACGCTCGACCGACGTCGGCAAGAGCCAGATGCAGAATGATTCCTCCGAACACGATATCCAGCATGCTGCGCAGGCGCTTGTCAGCAAGCACGCGCGGCACCGTCAGCAGCACAACGATCATGCCCAGCAACACTCCAAGATAGGGCGCGCGCGCCAGGTCCCTCTCGAAATGATTCGCCAGTTCGATGGGTGTTTGCAGCGCCAGTCTGCCGGACATACCCTTCATCGCTATCGAGTGCGGCAGCCAATAGGCGCCGTTCCACATGGAGATCGCGCCGTAGAGCGCTACCGGCATTGCCGCAGCAAGCCCCAGCTGAATCGCCGGCCAGAATTGCCGTTGCAGCAGGTAAAGAAGCCCCGCGACCGCCACCATGAACAGGCTTTCATACCGCACGGACACCATGACGCTGGTCAGCAGCATCAGACCCCAGCCGGGAGACTTTTGCTGCGCAAGAGCGGTGCCCACAAGTTGCAGGAACCCCAGCACGAGCACCAGGTGCAGTGTGTGCTCCATTCCCAGTGGCCCGATGACGTGCATCGGCGCGAAATAAAAAATGGCGAGCAGCGCAAGGAGTTGAACTCCCCAATGCGTCTGGGCCAGTAGCCGCCAGGCCATGACCAGCGTGAGAAAGCCGAACGTCAGCGAAAGAGCCAGAGGTCCCCACGCAGAGGGGCCCGTGATGCGGTATAACCCGGCGAGCAGCAAAATGTAGCCGGGGCTTGAAGCTGCCGAAGCGAAGCGAGTAGCGGAGATTCCCCACACGCCATGCAGGACCAGATTCTTCGCTATCGCCATCCCGATGTAGGTGTCATCGAGCGGAAATACCAAAGTGCCCGTGCTCGACAGTCCGGCCCTCAACACACGAAAGGAAAAAACAAGGTAGATTGCGAGGACGAATCCCAGGACGAAGAACGGCGCCGCCATTGCCTGCCGGGAGGGCGAGCGATTAGGAGAAGTTGGAGCTCGGTTATCGTCTTCCTTCGGAAGGTCAACGCAAACTTCGCTGGAAACGGCGTCCGTCATCTTGAGTCTTCACTCCAGACTAGAAGCATCTCGCAAAATTATAGCGAGATGGCTTCAACCCCGGGCAAGAAGACACGGGCGAATTTCCATCGCAACATAGATGTGAGGGATGCGATTCCGCGGCAAGGAATTCCGCCGCGCCGGATCAGAGCGACGGCACGGCCACAAGACGGGCGTCGCGAAGGAATCGCGCGGATTCCTCTGGAGGCGTGGGACAGATGTAGAAACCCGTGCCCCACTCGAACCCGGCGACCTTGGTGAGTTTCGGCATGATCTCGATGTGCCAGTGATAATGATCGTTCATCTCCTCGCCGATCGGCGAGGTATGAATCATCAGATTGTAGGCTGGGCGGTCAAGCACCACGTCGATTCGGGACAGAGTATCTTTGAGAACCTTGGCGAGACCCGCGTAAATGGAAGTCTGGTTATTCTCAAAGGAAGAACCATGGTGCTTCGGCAGAATCCATGTCTCAAAAGGAAACCTCGGCGCGTAGGGAGCGAGCGTGACGAACAGATCGGTCTGGCCGATCACACGCACGGCGGAATCCAGCTCCTGGCGGATCATGTCGCAGAAAATACACCGCTCCTTGTCGAGATAATAATGACGTGAGCTATCCACTTCTTCGCGCACACGTTTGGGAACGATGGGCAACGCGATCAATTGCGAGTGCGGATGCTCGAGCGACGCCCCGGCCGCTTCGCCATGATTCTTGAAAATCAGGATGTAGCGAAAACGCCGGTCGTTTCTCAGGTCGAGCATGCGGTCCCGAAACGCCCACAGCACGTCTTCGATCTGCTTCTCCGACATCGTTGCGAGAGTGCTGCGATGGTCGGGAGTTTCAATAATGACCTCGTGCGCGCCTACGCCGTTCATCTTGTCGAACAGGCCTTCCCCTTCGCGATCCAGATTTCCTTCGATCCCGAGCGCGGGGAATTTATTCGGGACCACGCGCACCTGCCAGCCAGGCGTGTTGGGGCCGTTGCCATTGCGACCGTACTGTAGAACCTCGGGAGGGGTCTTGGATTCATTCCCGTAACAGAACGGACAAATTCCGATTCCCTTGATTTCCACGCTCTCGCGCAGAAAATCCGACGGCCGTTTCGCGCGGTCCGTCGAAATAATGACCCACCGTCCAGTAATGGGGTCCTTCCTTAACTCTGGCAATAATTCCTCCCTGACTGGAAAACCACGCTCACGTGAGTCCGAAGGCGCGTAAAGACCGCATATCTTACTACCTTGAGGGCAAAACCTGAAAGCGCTTCCTTCGTCTTCTATCAGGAATTCTTTGCTCGTGAGATTCCACTACGCGGCAAAAGCACTTTTGTGCAGACGAACGACGGGCCGCCGGCCGGCCGGGGCTTCGATGGCAAGGACGTCGAACCGGAAGGGGGCATCGCCGGAGCGGTATTCGCGAAGGAATTGCCGGGCCATTCGCGAAAGATTCTGCTGCTTCTCGCGAGTGACGGCTTCTTCAGGGGAACCAAACGCACTGTTCGCCGCCGTTCGCGTTTTTACTTCCACAAAGGCGATCGTCGCGCCGTCATATCCGACCAGATCAATCTCGCCTTTCATGCCACGGTAGGTGAAGTTTCGCGCGATCATGGTGTAGCCGTTTCGGCGGAGATACCAGTACGCGTATGTCTCGCCGCGAACGCCTGTGCGGCGCGCCTTCTGCTTAGTGCTCTCCGGAGCCGGCGCGGACGAATCCGAGAGGCCCTTTCGTGCGGCCCAGCTCACCAGGCCAAACATGGTTCGAGCAAAAATCGGCACGGGTAAATCCTTCTTCCTCTGTGCTCTCCGTGCCCTCTGTNNCACAGAGGGCACGGAGAGCACAGAGAACGACTAGACGGACGACTCTACTTCATGGATGCATTCTTCCAGGGTACGCGCTGCGAAATCGGCTTGCTCCTCGTCAATCATCAGCGGCGGACAAACTCGTACGGTATTTTCCCCCGCGCCCAGGAGCAGGACGCCTTTCTCGAATGCTCGATTTACAATATGCTCGCGAAGGTCCGGTGCGCGCTCCTTCGTCTTCTGGTCGTGGACGATTTCGACGCCGATCATCAGTCCTTTGCCGCGAACGTCGCCGACGATTTTGTGCCGCGAAGGCCAATCCGCCATGCGGGCCATCAGGAATTCTCCCATGCGCCGCGCGTTCTCTATGTACTGCGTCTCGAGCAAGTCCATCGTGACCAGCGCCGCGGCGATACAGACGGGATTGCCGCCGAACGTCGAAGCGTGCGCGCCGGGCTTCCAGTCCATCAGGCTCGCGCGGGCGATCGTCGCTGAAAGCGGCATGCCCGAAGCAATTCCCTTCGCCACGCAAATGATGTCCGGCTCGATTCCCGCATGGTCACCGGCCCACCACTTTCCTGTGCGTCCCATTCCGCTCTGCACTTCATCGCAAACCAGGAGAATTCCGTGCTTGCGGCAGATGCGTTCGAGTTCGAGCAGAAATTTCTCGGGCGCGGGGACGTAACCACCCTCGCCCTGAATCGGCTCAATGAATACGGCCGCGACTTCGCTGGGATCGACGAGACGCTTGAATATTTCCGTTTCGAGAAACGTGGCTGCCTCGACGCAATCGCACGGCGAAGGGTGGCCATACGGGCAGCGGTACGAATTAGGGTAAGGAATGTGAAAAATGCCGGCGAGCAGAGAGCCGAATCCTTTTCGCTGCACGGCCTTGGAAGCGGTAAGCGAAAGTGCGCCGAGCGTGCGCCCGTGAAAGCAGCCATGGAAGGCGATGATCTTGTCGCGGCGTGTGTGGTAACGCGCGAGTTTAATGGCCGCCTCGATGGCCTCCGTGCCTGAGTTTCCGAAAAACACTTTCTTCGGCCCCGCGCCCGGAGCGATCGCGCCGAGACGCTGTGCGAGTTCCACCATGTTCGGCAAATAAAAATCCGTGCCGGAAATGTGAATCAGTTCAGCGGCCTGCTTTTGGATCGCTTCAACCACGCGCGGATGACAATGCCCTGTGGAAACGACGGCAATGCCCGCGGCAAAATCCAGGAATACGTTGCCGTCCACATCTTCCACCATCGCGCCGCGGCCGTATTTCGCCACCAGCGGGTAACCGCGCGTATAGGAAGGAGAGACAAATTGCGCGTCGCGCGCGATCACGTTGACTGCCTTCGGACCAGGAAGCGACGTCACCAGGTTGGGGAGCTTGGTTTCGATCGCGATGGTCGTCGGCGGCAGCTTCACGGGAGATCCTCTGGCGAGCATGCTTACCGCCCCTCATGCGGGATGGGTCACGACTCGCGTGTTCTTCTTGCGCGCGTCCGGAGCGGAAGACGCAAGAAGAGAATAAAATACTAATTTACGCCCAATTCGTTCATTCCGTCGAGAAATGTGGTGGGACAGTGAGATAACGGGTTGGAATCATTTGGCCGTAGCAGCGCGCGCGAGAAAGCCTGCCCTATCCGTCCCAAAAAACATGGGACGGATAGGCCTCTACGAAACCGTACTGCGGGCGGCAATTAATCTGGATTATTTACGTTTCCAACGAACGTCGCCATCGCGCGAATCTTCCAGAATGACGCCGCTTTGCGCGAGTTGGTCGCGGATGCGGTCGGAAGCCGCGAAATCACGGCGCTTTCGCGCGGCTTGCCGTTCAGCTACCAGAGCTTCGATTTCGGCGTCGCTGGGTCCGGTGGAATCCTGTGCGATGCCGAGCGCGCGAAGTTTCTCCGCGTCATCGTCATGGAGGACCGCGAAAATCGCGTCGAACGTTTCGAGCGCGGCAAGCACCTGCGTGACGTCCGCCTCGCGGAATTCTCCGCGATCCATCGCGATATTCGCGTCGCGGATCAGATCGAAAATTGCGGCGAGAGCCTGCGCGGTGTTCAGATCGTCGGCGAGAGCATTGTCAAAGTCTTCGCGCGCTTTCGCGGCTCGACTTTCCATTTCGGGCGACGCGCCCGCCGGAAATTTTCCAGACCGGACGCGAGCGGAGAAAGTTCGCAGGCGTTCGACCGAGCTGGCCGCGCCCTGCAGGCCTTCCGGCGAGAAATTCAATTGGCGGCGATAGGGGACTGAAGCAAGAAGAAACCGCACCGAAGAGGGCTTGGTCCCGTGAGCGAACAGTTCGCGCAGCGTCGCGAAGTTACCAACCGACTTCGACATCTTTTCGTGGTCGACGAGCAGGTGCTCGGCGTGCAGCCAGTAGCGCGCGAACTGTTTTCCGGTGGCGCCTTCCGACTCCGCAATCTCGTTTTCGTGATGAGGGAAAACCAGATCAACGCCGCCGCTATGAATATCTAGAGTGTCGCCCAGATACTTCATGGCCATCGCGGAGCACTCAATGTGCCAGCCGGGACGCCCTGGACCGATGCGAGTCTCCCAGAAATGCTCGCCGGGCTTTGGCGCTTTCCAGAGGGCGAAGTCGCGCGCATTGTCCTTGTCATAGCGGTCCATGTCCACGCGCGCGCCGGTCTGCATGCCGGCGACATCAATTTTTGAAAGCTTGCCGTAGGCAGGAAATTTCGAGATTCGGAAATAGGTGGATCCGTCACTGGTATAGGTGAAACCCTTTTCGGTGAGCCTCTCGATCAGTTTCACCATATCGTCGATGTGCTCGGTGGCCCGCGCAACGAATTCAGGAAGCTGCAGGTTCAGCGCGCGCCGGTCTTCGAGATATGCGCGAATATATTTGTCGGTGTACTCTCGGATGGACACGCCCGCAGCTGCGGCTTTTTGAATAATTCGGTCATCCACATCCGTGAGGTTCATCACCTGGATAATGCGAAAGCCCTGCGACTTCAAATACCTGCGCAAAACGTCCTGAAAAACAAATGTGCGGAAGTTACCAACGTGCGCGAAATCGTAAACCGTCGGCCCGCACGTGTAGCAACTCACGACGCCCGGCACGAGAGGAACAAACGGCTCGGTGAGCCCCGTCATTGTGTTGTGGAACTGGATCTCGGTCATCGTGGCTTGGTCACCAGTTCTCTGTTCAGGTTGAACGCTCATGGCAAACGGGCCATTTTAACCGACGAGTCCGGATGTGGCAAAAGGTCTCTTGGAGTAGCGATGTCTCAGTTGTTGGGGCACGGTTCCCCGCGAACGGCTTACCAACAGTTGGTGAGGTATGGCCAGGACGGTAAGACATGGGACCGGTTTGTTTCCTTCTGACCTGATAGCTATAATCGTAAGGTCACGGCTCGCACGGGAATCGTAACCACACCATGATCTCACCCTCACAAACCGATAATTTGGCCTCTCTGGCGCATCTTGATCTCGAAAAAGAGATCGTGGCCCTCAAGCGCGAGATGAATGCAGTGATCCTGGCGCACTATTACCAGGAGTCAGAAATTCAAGACTTGGCGGATTTCGTGGGTGACAGCCTGCAGCTTTCGCAGCAGGCTGCCGCGACGCAGGCGGACGTGATTGTCTTCGCGGGCGTGCTGTTCATGGCCGAGACAGCAAAAATTCTCAACCCCACGAAGCTTGTACTGCTCCCGGACCTGAAAGCGGGTTGCTCGCTGGCAGACGGATGTCCCGCGGAGTTGTTCAAAACGTTTTGTGCGCGCTATCCCGACCATCTGGTCATCAGCTACATCAATTGCAGCGCCGAAGTAAAGGCGTTGAGCGACATCATCTGCACATCGAGCAATGCTGAAAAAATCATCCGCCAGATTCCGATAAGCAAACCCATTCTTTTCGCGCCCGACCAGCACTTGGGGCGCTACCTGATTAAAAAAACAGGGAGAGAGTTGCGCCTCTGGCCGGGAAGCTGCATGGTTCACGAGTTATTTTCTGAGAAAAGCCTGGTCCAGTTGAGGCAGCGCCACCCGCAGGCACTCGTGCTCGCCCATCCTGAGTGTACCGAAGCCATCCTGCGCCACGCGGATTACATCGGGTCAACCACCGGGATACTGAATTATGCGACGCACAGTCCCGCGACCGAGTTCATCGTGGCGACCGAGAGCGGCATTCTTCACCAGATGAAGAAGACCTGCCCGGACAAGATTTTTATTTCCGCGCCCGGCGAGGGCGGATGCTCCTGCAGTGAATGCCCCCACATGAAGCTGAATACGATGGAGAAACTGTATCTCTGCATGAGGGATCGTAAACCGGAAATCACTGTCGAAGAAGGCTTGCGCCAGCGCGCCTTGCAACCCATCATTCGGATGCTGGAGATGAGCTAGAAGCTGTCATCCCTTTCCCCAATGTCCCGCACACTCGACGCGTCCGCTTATCACAATTTATTGCGATCTTTTTTGGCGGAGGATATCGGCGCGGGCGACATCACCACAGAAACTATCGTTCCGCCCACGCAGCAGGCGCGAGGCGAACTCATTGCCAAGGCGCCGCTGGTCCTTGCAGGGATCGACTTGTTCGTCGAAATTTTCCGACTTCTGGATTCCTCGACGGCTGCGGAAATCCGTTTTCACGACGGTGATGAACTTTTTCACGGTCAAATCCCGGTCCGTGTAACAGCAACGGCGCGCGCCATGCTGACCGGGGAGCGCGTGGCGCTCAATTTATTACAGCGCCTCAGCGGTGTTGCTACCCTCACTCGACAGTTCGTGCGCGCGGTTGCGGGCACGGGCGCCCAAATTGTCGACACACGGAAAACGACGCCGGGCTTTCGCACGCTCGAGAAATATGCGGTTCGCATGGGTGGCGGCCAAAACCATCGCATGGACCTGGGCGACGCCGTCCTGATCAAGGAAAATCATATTCGCCTTGCTGGGGGCGTTGCGCAGGCGCTCGAAACCGTGCAATCTGCGAAAGGCCGGGCCAGGTGGATTGAAATTGAAGTCACGAATCTCGATGAATTGCGGGTCGCGCTGGCATTCAAGCCTGACATCATCCTGCTCGATAACATGGATCCTTTACTGGTGCGTCAGGCGGTCGACCAGGTGAGATTACTCGATCTGGCACAAAAGATTCGTACGGAAGCTTCCGGCGGAATCACGCTCGGCAATGTGCGAGGTTTCGCGGAAGCGGGTGTGGACTGGATTTCCGTCGGCGCGCTGACGCATTCCGCGCCTGCCGTGGATTTGAGCTTTGAGATTGAGCCCGAGTGATGCGCATCGCGACCTCAACATGAATAAGACGATACAAACCGACATCCTCGTAATCGGCAGCGGCCTGGGCGGACTCGCTGCGGCGTGGGAAGCTGCCAAGAAGGGCTGCGCTGTTACTTTACTTACCCGCGCCTCCAATCCTGAGGACAGCAACACGTACCGCGCGCAGGGCGGAATCATTTATCGCGGCCATGAAGAAAAGCCCGAACAGCTCGTGGCGGACATTCTTTCCGCGGGCGCCGGGCTCAGCTCTCCTCATGCTGCGTCACTACTGGCCCGCGAAGGTCCGCGCCTGGTAAAGGAGATCCTGATCGACGAGCTTCGCGTGCCTTTTGACCCTTCGCCGGATGATCCGAAGGAATTAGATCTCACGTCCGAGGCCGGCCATTCCATTCCGAGAATCATCCACTATAAGGATCAGACGGGATTCTCGATTGAGCGCGCATTTTTCGAGCGCGTGCAAGCGCATCCGAATATAAACGTCATCGCAAACGCCACCGCAGTGGATTTGCTGACGGCGTCGCATCATTCCGTTGAGCCTACCGACGTCTACCGGCCCCTCATCTGCGTTGGGGCCTATGTGCTCGATCAAACTTCCGGAAATATATCCTCCATCCTGGCAAAGGAAACCATCCTCGCGTCCGGCGGGCTCGGGAGCGTTTTCCTGCATACGACGAATCCTCCGGGAGCGCGCGGAGACGGAATCGCTATGGCCTATCGCGCAGGCGCGCGATGCATCAACATGCAGTACGTTCAATTTCATCCCACGGCGCTGCTGGCTCCGGACGGCTGCTTCCTGATTTCGGAAACGATTCGCGGCGAGGGCGGTCGCCTCGTGGATCGTCACGGAAAAGAGTTCATGCAGCGGTATCATCCCGCTGGGTCTCTCGCGCCACGCGACGTCGCCGCGCGAGCTATCTACCAGACGATGCTGGAGTCGGGCGAGCCCTGCGTCTACCTCGACATCACGCACAAGCCCGCCGAGCAGCTTCGCGAGCGCTTCCCGGGAATCTACGCAGTTTGCATCGAGCGTGGAATTGACCTCACGCGGGACCTGATTCCGGTCGTCCCCGCAGCGCACTATAGTTGCGGCGGAATCGCGACGGACGACTACGGGCGCACGACGGTCGACCGCCTGCGAGCTGCCGGCGAAGCGGCGTGCACCGGTCTTCACGGCGCCAACCGCCTCGCAAGCACTTCCCTGCTCGAGTGCCTCGTGTGGGGCACGCGGTCAGGCTCTGACGCCGCCGAGCGCATCGCGCGCGAACGCAATTTTTATTTTCCCCAAATCGCCGACTGGCNNGAAATCGCGCGCTTCTACGAGAAATGCGAAGTCAGCGACTCCATTATCGGTCTCCGCAACGGCATCCTCACCGCGCTGCTTATCCTCGAAGCCGCTGAGCAATCCCGCGAGAGTCGCGGCTGCCATTACCGCATGGATTGAGGCGAAAGCAGACTCTTTGGCTGTGTCCATTCGAGGGGCCCTCAAGAAAAATTATTCACTCTTGTTCAGTCTGCAGACGACATGGGGCTATTCGTTAGAATAAATTGCGGGGGCAACTTCCACTCGCCAGATTTTCGTACATTGCCGCGAGTTCATTCTTGACGCACAGGGAAACACCTTGATCTTTTATTAGTGTGTAACTGTCCTTGAGGTCTGGGGTCAGATCCTGGCGGCCCCAAGCCAGATAATCAACGATAATATCGGGCGATCTTTTCAAAATCGTGTCGCGAAAGTCGTATTTCGAATGACCGGGCACTCCTTTCATCCCGTCCCACGCAATGGATTCATCCACCGGATATCTCGCAACCGCGATGTCTGATTTTCCAAGTGCGTCGATCATTTTCCCTTCAACATAATAGGGATAAGTGCCTGCCCAAGCCATGTGAGATGTCTTGCCCGGGCCGAACAGCCTCATTGACAGGACGGCCTTGTCTATTAGCTCAGCCTGGTCCGCAAATGAGGTCGGTTTGCCCCGAAGCTCGTGATAAAATCTTGTACTCCCTACGATTGCCGACCCAATTGTGACGACGACGACCAACGTTCTAGCAATATGGATTAATAATTGCACTTTTCGGTCAGGGATGCGAAATTTTTCAGGATATCTTAATGCCACTAGAGCCACCAGCAAGGCGACCATATAAATCTCTAATAAGTATGGCAAGTACGCATCGCCTTGGTACACTTGATATTCCGCAACAACAAGTGGTGCGCTTGCGACTACCGCAACAAGCGCCAGCGTAATCCGATCGGGTGACTGCATCTTAGGGCTGAAAACCGATAGTTCACTTATATAGTCAAAAAGGATTAGGACGGCAAAAGCGGCAACTACATAAACCTGTAGTAATTGCCGCCAGGAGGACCATGGATCGCCTCCCACGTAGATTTGGTAGGCGATCGTTATACAGGCGGCCGAAATATTGAGGAATGCGATTCTTTTTTTACTCAACGCGCTTACGCCGATCAGTGCCAAAAGCATGAAATTCTGAGTGAAAAACTCGCCCACAAACGACGTTCCATTACTTAGCCTCAGCATCAACGAATAGCCTTCCACTTTTAGAACGTAAGTGTTGGGGACCCACGCCCCGTAGTAGGCCAGCCTCCCTGCGGTGACTAGCGCCATCACGGCCCCAATCATCGCAAGGCCGCGGAAAACACGCAGATACATCTTCTGTCCAATAGAATCAAATAAAGAAGCTACAAAAAATGGCGTGATCGATAACCAGCCGTCTGGCCGCAGGCAATACGCTATTGCAATAAGCAATGAATGAACAAGGAATGGGTTTCCGGAGTTTCCCTTTTCATAGGAATATTGCATAGCGGCGGCGGCCGCGAATACTGCACAGACAGCGGTAGCCTCCATTCCGCTCAATCCCCAATACGATATGGGATACGACAAAAGCAGCATTAGAACACCGGTAACGACAGCAAGCTCACTCGCCTTATTTCTTATGCCAGCCCAACAATAAATTACAAAAACGGCAATACAAGTCATTCCACCCAGGATCTGGATCGCCAGAGGTGCGTAATGAGTTCCGAAAAGCCAAATGGCACAGATCATGAATAACGTCCATAGTGGAGTCGTGAAACCTTCGACGCGTTCTCCAACGTTCCACACCAAGCCCTTGTGCTCGACAAAATTCTTGGCATACCTCATCGAGATCATGCCGTCGTCAACAGTGGCAAAGTACCTCACGCCGTCTATGGACACGTGTGACGTTCTGAATATGAAATCGCCGGCAAAATATAGCCAGCACCCTGCGAGGATACAAAATATTGCGATCTGTATTTTCCTATGCATGTTCAATGACGAACCTGTTTTCTAGCCAGACCTTGGTATTGTCAATAACATCTGAATGACTTTCTGCAAGGAGAGACCAAGGTTCATGTTCTAGATAGAATAACTATATTCGACATATCGCCTTTCTTTTCTCGAATTGCCGGTCTTTGACGTCCTCCGAAGGTAAGAGTTATTGCCTATTTGGCTATCGCAGCCATACTCCGTCTTGCCTGAATGGCCAGCCGTTGGCGAAAATAGCAGTTGCAAGAAGTGATCTGCCGATTAAGGTCTGGCGCAAAGCCATTTCAACCAGGCCTCTTGCCATAGATACCGCGCGGAATTTTCCAGTTCGCCCGGACGGATGGAATCGGCCATTCGTACTTACCCGTTTTCCAACGCGAGATGAGGCCGATGCGAGAATCTGGCGGAACAACTGTCCTGCAAAATGAGGAATTGGAAGGTGTCCAGAAGCAGCACCCCGCCGATTTCCTGGTATCCCGAATTCAACTTTCCATTGTGGTCACCGTGTTTTCCGAAACTTTTTCCATTCGGGAAACCGTCGACACGCTATGCGCCCGTGATCGCGGGTACATCAAGGAAATTATCCTGCTGATTTCACCCAGGGCGTCGGAAGAAAGCTTCGCCATCTGCCGGGAATGTGCGGAAAAAGATCCAAGGGTGAAGATCCTGGTTCAGAAAAACAATCCGGGCATCGGATGGGCGTATCGCGAAGGCATGCAGGCGGCCACGGGAAATTATGTGGCGCTGATGGCGGCTGACCTGGAAACAGAGCCCGCGGCTGTGGACCGCATGGTGGATAAAATCCTGCAAACCGGCTGCGACGGAGTGATTGCCAACCGGTGGCTCCCGGGCGCCGGCTTCACAAATTACGATCCGATCAAGTTGGTTCTCAACTGGATTTTTCAAAAGATGTTCATGCTGCTCTTCTGGACGAACGTCGGCGACCTCACCTTTGGTTTTAAGATCCTGAGCAAGAAAGTTACGGACTCAATCGAGTGGCAGGGAACGATGCACGAAATCTGCATCGAAACCACGGTAAAACCCATCAAGCAGGGTTTTCGCATCAAGCAGATTGCTTCCGTCTGGGTGGGCCGAAAGGAGGGACGCAGCGTCAACACGTTCCTCAAGAATTTTCGATACGTGAGAATGGCATTCCAAACCCTTGCCGGCAAGTAATGGCCAGCAGAACTTACCGAGGTACTTGTGTCCAAGACATGTCACATTGTTCTGACGACGATCCGTCATCCCGCGATCCTGAATGACCTGTACGACAATGTTCAAAAACACGGCCACCTTGATGAAGTGAAGGTCTGGGTCGTCGGCGATCGCAAGACTCCCGTCAGCACCGCCGCGCTGGCGCGTGAAGTATCGCAAAAGGGCATGGAGACGGTTTTTTTTGACATCGCCCAGCAGGACGAGTGGGGCAAGGCCTTCCCGCTTTACAAACTAATTCCCTACAACACCGATGGCAGAAGGATTTTCGGCTATCTGAGGGCGCTTGAAGAAGGATGCGAAGTCATGGTGGCGATGGATGACGATAACTTCCCCACCGAAGACGACTTCATCGGCGGCCATTTAAAAACAGGGCAAAAATGGACGGGCCAAGTTCTTCGCGAACCGGCCCAGTTTCACAACATTTGCGAATACCTGACGATGGAGCCGTCCCGCCTGATTTTCCCGCGCGGTTTTCCGTTCCAGCTTCGCGGCCACAAGAATCAGCCGGAATTCGTGGCCGCTCCAAGCGACGCGACCATTGGAGTCACTGAAGGTTTGTGGCTCGATGAACCCGATGTGGACGCGACCACATGGCTCAACGGCAGGATCAAGGGGGTCAAGTACAACGGTCCCGATTTATTCGTGCTGGATCAGGCCACATGGTCGCCGGTGAACTCGCAGAATACCAGCGTTGTCCGCGAACTGATTCCCGCCTTTGTCTTCGTGACGATGGCTTGCCCGGTTCCCGGCGGAGTCCTCGACCGGTACGGAGACATATGGGGCGGATATTTCCTGCTGGCGCTGATGCAAAACACAAAATACCACGCCGCGTTTGGCCGCCCTCTCGTCCACCATTATCGCAACCCGCACAACTATGTGGACGATTTGCGCTTTGAGTATTGGGGCCTGATTCTGACGGACTGGCTTTTGCACCTTCTCCGCAATTCGTTCAAGCCGAAGAGCCGTGACATCGTTGATCGGCTGCCGGAGCTTGCGGAATTTCTCGATGCGGAGGGCGTGACGCAGTTGCCCGGGTGGTGCCCGCCGGAGATCAGAACGTTTCTGCGATCAACCGCGGAAAACCTCAGAGAATGGTCTTCAGCCTGCCTACAAGTGGGTGTGTAGGAAAAACCGGCCTGGCGAAATCAGGTAGCGTAGGCTTCAGCCTGCGCGCTTTTGAATTTTTGAAAAGCAAACAGGCTGAAGCCTGTTCTACTTAATACTTACGCCCAGCCAAAGCCCTGTTTCGCTAGCGGCAATGAGCGGATTCGCTTCCCCGTGACCTCAAATATCGCGTTGCAAACCGCCGGAAGAACGGGCGGAAGCGCAGGCTCGCCAAGTCCTGTGGGCGAATTTGCCGATTGGATGAAGTGAACTTCGATTTCGGGCGGCGCCTGGGTCAAGCGAACGGGCGGGTACCGGTCGAAATTGGATTGCACGGCGCGCCCCTTGTCGATCGTAATTTCGTAACCCATCACGTGGCTCAGGCCTTCGATCACGGCGCCCTGCGCCTCGTTGACGGCGTTACTCGGATTAATGATCTGGCTGCCGATGTCACCCGCCACCCATACTTTGTGGACTTTCACTTTGTTATTCGCGTCCACGCTGAGGTCCACGACTTCCGCAAAATAACCGCGGTGCGCGAATTGGAAGGCGATGCCTTTTGCGCGGCCCTTGGGCAGTTGATCGCGCGATTTCCAGTCCGATTTTTCGGCGACCAGTTTCAGGACGTCAATCATGCGGGCTGCCTCAATGTCTAGCTCACCGGGATTCGGGCCGGCCGCATTTGCCACTCGAGCAGCGTTGAGCAACTCGAGGCGGAAATCGAGGGGGTCCCTGCCTCCCGCGTGGGCGAGTTCATCGATGAAGGATTGGAACACGAATGAAAATGCGTTGCTGCGCGGCGCGCGCATCGCTCCCGTGGGAATGCCAAACGGCATCAGCGTGGCCTGGAAAGAAAAATCGGGGAGGAATGTCGCCGGAAATTCGTTCGTTGGAATGTTCGCGGAGTTTGCAAATCTTTTTCCGTCTCCGAAGCTGACAAAGTGATTCTGCCATGCCACCAGCTTGCCGGAAGAATCCACTCCGCCTTTCAGAAAATGGAAACCCGCAGGGCGGTAGAAGTCGTGCGCCATGTCGTCTTCGCGCGTCCACAGAACCTTGACCGGCACGCCGACAACTTTGGCGATCCACGCAGCTTCCACAGTGTAGTCATTCGTAAGTCGTCGACCGAAGCCGCCACCGACGCGCATCAGGTGAAGCGTGATATCGCTCTCTGAAATGCCGAGTGTTTTGGCCACCAGTTGTCGGCCCGCCTCAGGCGTCTGGCTTGGCGCCCACAATTCCAGCTTGCCGTCCGTGAAGTGCGCGGCGCAGTTCTGCGGTTCAAGCGGAGCATGCGAGAGAAAAGGATAAGAATAGGCGCCCTCGACCACCTTGGCGGCATTCTGAAATTTTGCATCAACGTCGCCGTCGACGCGAAGAGGAAATGCGGGAGCTTGCTTGGAGATTTCCGTGGCGCTGCGGGCGAAGCCTTCGCTGCTCTGTGACGCCGTTGCCCCTTCATCCCACTTCACCACGAGCGATTTCCGCGCGTTGTTCGCCTGCCACGAGCTATCCGCGACGATCGCCACGCCCGGCATCAAACCAGCCAAATCCGTTCCGCCATCCACCACGAACGCATTTCGTACGCCTGGCATGCCCTTGATGGCGTCCAGATTCGCGCTGACCACCTTGCCGCCATACACGGGACACTTCTGGAACACGGCATAGAGCATCCCCGGAAGCTTGAAATCGATGCTATAGATCGGCTTGCCTGTAACGATCAAAGCATTGTCAACTCCATGGATCGGCTGGCCGATGATTTTATAATCTTTCGGATCCTTCAGCGAAACGGTCGCCAGATCAGGAGGAGTCAACGTCGCAGCCTTCGCGGCAAGTTCACCATAACCAAGCGAGCGGCCCGAAGATTTGTGCATGACGCGGCCCGACGCCGTGCTCAATTCGGATGCCGGCACGTTCCAGGTTTGCGCGGCGGCCATCACGAACATCTGCCGCCCGGCCGCGCCAACGCGGCGCAGCGGATCCCAGTTGGTCGGAGTGGACGTGCTCCCGCCAGCGGCCTGCCGGCCATAGATAGTTTCATCAAGGTCGGCCTGCTCGACTTTCACGTCTTTCCAGTCCACGTCGAGTTCATCCGCGATAATCATGGGCAATTCCGTCTTGATCCCCTGCCCAATCTCGGGATTCTTCGACTTGATCGTTACGCTTCCATCCGCTGCAACGTGAATGAACGCAGTGGCAAGGAATGCAGGCGCGGGCGCGGTTGATCCCTGCGCCAGCACTTTCGAGACGGGGTCGGCATAAAGCGCGAGTAACAATCCGCCTCCTCCGATTGCGGTAACACGCAGAAAGGAACGGCGCCCCATGCCCGTGGGATTATTCAGATTGGGTTCAATCGTCTTGGTTGCCATAATTCCTCTTTTCTGGCGGGCTCCAAGTACCTGCCTGCCGGCGGGGAGCCCGCACTTCTTTCATGGTGGGCTCCAAGTGGAGCCCACACCCTTTATTCCTTCCCCACAAGGACGCGAGCCGATTCAACGGGCTTCGACAATCCATTTTGCGCGATCACGGCAGCGCGATGAATCGCGGGACGTATGCGTAGGTAGGTCCCGCAACGGCAGATGTTGCCATTCATCGCGTCGTTGATTTCTTCATCGGTCGGGCTCGGTGTGCGCGCGAGCAGCGCCGATGCCGACATCATCTGTCCCGCCTGGCAATAGCCGCATTGCGGCACATCGAGTTCCTGCCAGGCAAGCTGGACGGCGTGCGTTCCATTCGCCGACAGGCCTTCGAGCGTCGTGATCTGCTGGTTCGCCGCCATGGCTACCGGCGTCTGGCACGAACGCACGGCGCGCCCGTTCATGTGTATCGTGCAGGCTCCGCAGAACCCGCCGCCGCATCCGAACTTGGTGCCGCGCAGATTCAGTACGTCGCGGATCACCCACAACATGGGCATTTCCGCAGGCACGTCCACCGTGATAGACCGCCCGTTCACATTCAGTTTGTATGGCATGGCATTCACTCCCGGAACAGCAAGGTAAATTCGCGGGCCCTTGGTGCGAGAACCAGAGTTACATCAACCGGAGCAAGGGTATCAAGGGGATTCTACCACTGGGACGCTTTACGATGGCAAGGAATCTACATAAACACGTAACAGCCCCCTCGCAGCCCCCATAATCCGCGAAGTACAGAATAAACTCGCGGCCACTTGAATCAACGTGTGGATTCGGTTGATCCCGGGCCAGCTGCGGCGTCTTTCTGCTGCTGGGTCAAAATCGCGTGGAACATGGCTTCATCGATATCCATCTCCACCTTATAGCCCTGCGGATCGATGAATGGATTCGGGCCGCCTTTTTCCAGCTTCGCGTATTTTTCTTGCATGTTGTACATGCCGGTGTGCGATCCCAGGGGCACGTCGCAAGGCAGCGACCGCATCGTTTCAAAGCCGCGGGTAAACTCCGCCGCCAGATCGGGAACGTCCGGATTATTCACCAGCTTGACACCCGGATTTACTCCCATGCTGCAGATGATCACCACGTTGTAAGTCTTGCCGCCCTCCTGCACCTTCATCGCCCAGGTGGTGCAGCCCCGGGTATGCCCGGGCGTCAGATGCGCGACGAGCGTCGAGCCTCCCAGGGTCACTTCGTCGCCGTCGTGAAGCACTCTGTCAATCGGATGCGTCTTCCCGCCGGGCTTCATGGCTTCGAGCGCAGGGACATCCTCCGCCATGGCCATCACTTGCGCTCCAGTGGCTTGCTTGAAGAGCGCGTCGCCTTCCTGATGATCTCCATGCGCGTGGCTCCCCAGCAGTATTTTGGTGTCGGAGAGCTTGAATCCTAACTGCTCGACGGACTTCATAATCACCGGAAGATTTCGTTCGTAAGTGCTGTTGATGAGGATATCTCCGTCGGGAGTCACGACGAGAAAAACCGCCAGGCTGTTCGTCCCCACATAATAAATGTTGCCGATGATCTTGTGCGGCGGGAACTGCGTCGTCTGGTCATCCGGGCCGCCGATGTTTCTCTGGAACAGAGTTCTTTGCGTGTATGTGTATCCGTCAACGCTGATCTGCGGGCCGGGATCCTGAGCGGCATTCGGAGCCTGTTGCGCGCGGAGCGCTGGAACGAGAAATACCGCAGCACCGATTGCCAATCCGGCCAGCTTGGAGTTGTTGATCATGGTGGATGCCTCCGCGCGGGATTATATGCCCAGCGAGAGGCGTTTGCGAAGCGTGAACCCATTTTTAAATCGGTGGAGGAAAAATTATGCCGAATACTTCGTTTTTTTCATAGAAGCGAAGGTACCAAGCAGAGAAAACTGCCTCATCTGAGCCAAACATATACTGATAAGTGAATACGCCCCTGCCGATCTGATGAAGGTGCTGCCGCCTCAAGGCTTCTAGCTGCCCTTCAAGGCCCATATCATCCATTGGCGCTTCATCGAAGGACGTAAACCAGATTCTTATATCGGCCTGTATAGGCAAAAACCGTCTTTGGTGATGCCAGAAAAGACCGCGAATGACGCGTTCAATCACCCCGTGCAGTCTTGGCCGATCCAATTGAAGATCACCATTCTCTCGATCGTAATCCCGGAGCATGCTCCTCTTAAATCGATCCTTTTCAGGCGTATCGAGCTTACGTATCGCATCTACGGCGATTGGAAAGGCCATTCCGTCGACGACTGATGTGATTGCCAACCTGAAATACTCGTCATCTAGCTTAGAACTACCATTACATCGCTCGCACGAAGGAACAGTAAGCAATCCCAAACGTGGCTTAGGAAAGAGATTCTTTGGCGGCACATGATCGTCGGTCAAGAATCCGACAACGCCACAATAGATGCATGTGCCTTCTTTA
The DNA here is from genome assembly GCA_003165465.1 of Acidobacteriota bacterium. GTDB lineage: Bacteria > Acidobacteriota > Terriglobia > Acidiferrales > UBA7541 > Palsa-360. The sequence continues at coordinate 14,905 of PLUM01000113.1, read as the reverse complement.
ATCTTGCTTCTCTTCTTCAAGGCCGGACTCCAGTCATTTTGATGCAACAACCTTTCGCTTAGTCCATGAATGCCCGGTGCCCCATTCGTTCCCCATCAACGACTGGGAATCTTATTTCCTAGTTTACATGCTACATTTAACATAAGTGAACGGCGGAAGGTTATGGCAAACAAATTGGACGGCGGAAAACAGAATCTTACGATCCGCCTCGATCGGCGAACCATTCAAATGGCCAAGATCCTCGCTGCCCGACGTTCAATTTCAATCAGCGACCTTCTGGCTCGTCAAATTGAGATTCTTGCAGGCGACGAAGAAGCCTATGAACGCTCTCAAAAGGATGCATTGACGTTGCTCGATCAGGGTTTTCACCTTGGGGGTGGTATTCGAACTAGTCGGGAAGGATTGCACGAGCGATAGTCGGCATTGTCGGGAGTCCCGGAGGGACGCCAGAACGTAGCCCACTGCGGAAGCGGTGGGAAAATGTGTCAGGAAATAGAAACCAGTCCCGGCAGGGGCGACACAGGGGCTAAAGCCCATTTTTCCTGCGTACTTGATGTCGCAGCTGAAGCTGCGACCCACAAAACCGGTTCTTAAGATGGTTCGCAAATAGTTAGCATTTCGCCCGCTTCGTCTTTACTTCCCTCGTACCGCGTGATAACTTGTTTTCCCGTAACCGCCATCGTAGCGCCAGGCGGCTGGGCCACTGCTAAACGACCCTTCAGCGTATTTGTCGCAGTTCGCGTCCTTCCCAGGAATCGGAACCCGTCTCTGCCAAGAAGTGTGTTTGAGCTACGTGCTGGCGCGCGTCCGGCGGAGGCCATAAAGGGGAAATCTTGCTAAAACTGCGCAAAGTTGAGCTGGTGGGCTTCAAATCGTTCTGCGAAAAAACGCAGATTACATTCAGCGGAGCCGGGCTTACGTGCATCGTCGGGCCCAATGGCTGCGGAAAATCCAATATTGTTGACGCGATCTCCTGGGTTCTGGGCGAGCAGAGCCACAAATCACTGCGCGCCGAGCGCATGTCCGACTGCATTTTCAACGGGACGGCCAAGCGGCCGCCTATGGGGCTCTCGGAAGTCACGCTGACCCTTGTTGATCCCGAACTGGTTGAGGCGGCGGAATTTGTGCTGGGAAGCGGCGACTGTGAAGCGGCAGCGGGTCCGGTTGCGGTCCCCGATAGTGCTTTCGGCGGGTCAGCGATAGGCTTTAACACAGAGAACGCAGAGGGCACAGAGAAAGTGGAAGAGACTCTCAATACCGAAGGAGAGGAAGCTCAGGATGAACCCTTCGCGGAAACGGCTCAGGACAAGGCTGCTTTCCTGAAGAAAAAGCGCGCCGGTGAAAAACCCGCGATGAATCTAAAGCCCGGTGAGGTCGTCGTTGGACGGCGCCTGTATCGGTCGGGGCAGAGCGAATACCTCATCAATGGGCGAGTGGCACGGTTGCGCGACATTCAGGATTTGTTCATGGGNNCAGGGCCGCATCGGCCAGATTCTGAGCTCGAAGCCGACCGACCGCCGCGCGATTATTGAAGAAGCGGCAGGCATCACCAAGTTCAAGACCAAGAGGCGACTCTCGGAAGCCAAGCTGGAATCCTCCAAAGTAAATCTCTCCCGCATCAATGACATTTACGTGGAAGTCGAAAAACAGCTCGCCTCGCTCAAGCGGCAAGCTTCGAAAGCGCGCCGCTATGCGGAAATCCGCGAGCAGATGCGCGGCCTGCTCCGCCAGGTTCTTGCAAGCAAAGCGAAAGAACTCGACCTCGAAGCCGAACGTCTCGCGGGTTTGCTTGGCGAAATCTCCCAGCACGAATTCCGCGAATCACAGTCGGTAAGCCAGTGGGAAGCCGAGCAGGAACGGCTTGGTGCGCGCACGTATGAACTGGAAGGCGAATTGCGCCAGCATCAGAACGTCCTGGGCCAGACCGCGCTTGAACTCGACCGCAGCGAGAATCGCATCCTTTTCAACCGGCAGCGCACGTCCGAACTGACAGGCAGGGTCCAGCAATTCGACATTGAAATCGAGCAGGCCGCCGCGCAGGCGGCGCTGGTCGAGGCGCGGTCCTCAGCGCACGGCGAATCGGTTACAGCTCTGCAGGGCGAAGTGGCGCAAGTGGAAGCAATCCTGACGAATCTTGCCGCAGCGTCCGCGGAAATTTCCGGCGCTCACGATTCCACGGAAGCTCGCATTGCTGCGCTGCGGCGTTCTGCCGCGGACCTGGGAGACGAACTCACGCGCCTCCACGGCGATCAGGCGCAAGCGGAGCAAGCGCTGGCGCATCACGTTGAGGGCGTCACGCGCTACCAGCAACAGGAACAGCAGCTACTCGAAGAATCGCTGCATCACCGCGATCGCGCGCAAGCCGCGGACCAGCACTGGCATTCGGTGCTGGAACGCTCGCGCAGCCTGGAAGAAATTGTGCGCAGCGCGCAAGGACGCATTTCCGAGCTTCGCCGCGAGCAGCACGAAGGTACGGCGCGCGCCGGAAGCGCTCGCGATGCTTTGGCCGGCGGCCGCGCGCGGCGCGCTTCCGTTGAGCAGATCTTGAACGATCGCTCCTACACGGCGGATGCGGTTCAGAAATTATTTGCGTCGAGTCAGGGCGCGGACGAGTCGGCGGGATTTCGCGCCGTCGGCGTGCTTGCCGATTACGCCGAAGTCGAACAGCAATACGAGGGCGCCATCGAGCAATTTCTGCGCGATGAGCTCGAATACGTCGTGGTCGAAACCTTCGACGTGGCCCGGGCGGGCATCGCGCTGCTTCGCGATGAAGTCGGCGGCCGCGCGACGTTCTTCATTGATTCGCTGCGCAAGCTGAACCTGCAACCCAATGAACCGATCGTGCCTTACGAAATCGAAAAGGAAACCGTTTCACGCCTCGATCGCCTCGTGGAATTCCGCGATCCGCTCGGGCCGGCCGCGAAGCAATTTTTGCCTCGCCTGCAATCGTCATTTTTGGTGGCCGAGTCGGCAGTTGCGGAACGCCTCGCTCGCGAAAATCCGGCCTATTCGTTCGTCACTCCCGATGGCACCACGTATCAGGGCCGCGTCGTTAGCGGTGGACGGCCATCGGAGACCGGGCCGCTGGGCATGAAACGCGAATTGCGATCGCTCGATGCGGAGGTATTGCAACTCGAGCGCGCCGCTTCCGAGGCGCAGGCCGTGTTGCGTCACACTGAAGAAAATCTCCACGCCAGCGAGATCGCCCTCGAACAGGCCATGGCCCAGCACGTGGAATCCGAAAAAATGGCCGTGGCGGCAACGCTGCAGCGCGATCAGGCGCGAGGCGACATGGTGCGGCTCGGCATGGAATTGAGCGCCTGCCAAACCGAACTTGCGCGGCTGCGCAGCGATGCGGCCTCCTCCCAGGGACGAGCCGAGGCTACGCAACAGCGCCGCGGCGAAGTTTCAGCTTCGCGCGCGGCTGCCGAAGAGGAAATCGTTCGCGCGATGGAGCAGCAGACCGCCCTGCGCCAAAATGCCCAGGCGAAGCAGGAAGACCTGGCAGCGCGTCGCGCGGAGATGGCAACGCTGGCGGAACGCCTCGCCAGCGCCGAAACGCACGCAGCGCGAATGATGTCGGAACTACAAGACCTGGTCGCTCGTCGCTCGTCGCTGGTCTTGCAGCACGATTCGCTTCTGCAGGAGCAGCAGCAACTCGCCGGGCAAACCGCGGAACATCAAAGGCAGGTGGAATCGCTGCGCGCGGAAAAGCAGCGCCTCGAGGCGCGCGGCGCCGAAATGGAACGGGAATTCAATGACACCCGCGTCCGCTCCACGCAGGCGGACGATGCCCTGCGGATGGCGCGCCAAAAACTTGGCGACTTCCGCGAGGAACGCGGCAAACACGAGATCGAACGCGCCCGGAACGACTCCGAACGCGAACACCTGCGGCAATCCTGCGTCGAAGAGCTGAATTCCCAGCCCGAGGATTTGATCGCGGAATTCCCCGCCCTGCTTTCCGGCGAGGAGCTTCGGGCTTCCGACGCCGCGTGCCACGAACTGAAAACCCGCATCGAGTCCATGGGCCCGATCAACATGATGGCGCTCGAGGAATATAACGAATGCGAACAGCGGTTCGATTTCCTCGGCCGCGAACGCACCGACCTGTTGCAATCCATCACCGATACCCAGCAGGCCATCGCGGAGCTCGACCAGGTCTGCAAACAAAAATTTGAGGAAGCGTTTGCGATCATCAATCGGAATTTCGCCACGGCCTTCCATACCCTGTTTGGCGGAGGGACCGGCGAGATGCGGCTTTCCGAGCCTGACAGTTCGGGCGAGCCGGGAATTGATGTGGTTGCGCAGCCGCCGGGCAAACGTTTGCAAAACGTCCTGCTGCTTTCGGGCGGCGAAAAAGCGATGACGGCGCTCGCGCTGCTGATAGCGATCTTCCGATACCAGCCAAGCCCGTTCTGCATTCTGGACGAGGTGGACGCGCCTCTCGATGAAGCCAACGTCGGGCGCTTCACGAAACTCGTTTCGGAAATGAGCGCGGGGACACAGTTCATCGTTGTGACGCACAACCGTAAGACAATGGAGATGGCATCGGTCCTATACGGCGTCACGATGCAGGAACCGGGCGTCTCGAAACTTGTCTCGGTCCGCTGGGACGAGCCAGCAGCCGCGCAAGCAGCGACGAACGCGGCCTAGCTCGTTTTCCCTGCGTACTCTGTGCCCTCTGTGTTAGAGAATTTCGGCGTTGATCGTCAGCAAAACCTGTAACACAAAGGGCACAGAGCACACGCAGAAGTCTTCTTCGTTGAAAACTTCCATCCCCCTGATCGTCCTCGGTCCCATGTGCAAAAGTTTTCCACTTTTCGTTTTTGTTCTCCGTTGACATCGCCGCGCCTTGCGCTAGAATACCCGCCTCTCAAAAAGGAACGTGTCACTCGTGGCTTCTCCAAAAATGAACGCAATCGTATGGGAGACAAGTCTCCCCGGAATTCAATTTCTCAATCGCGGGAAAGTTCGCGACCTTTACGCGGTGGGCGATCGCCTGCTCATCGTTGCGACGGACCGTCTTTCTGCGTTTGATGTGGTGCTGCCCACGCCGATTCCCGATAAGGGACGCGTGCTGACGCAGCTCTCGCTGTTCTGGTTCGACCTGCTGCGCGACGTCATTCCGAATCATGTGGTCGCCGCGGCTAATTTCCCGGCGGAGCTCGCCGCGTACCACGCACAGCTCGAAGGCCGCGCCATGCTTTGCCGGCGAGCAAGACCCTTACCGATTGAATGTGTCGTGCGCGGATACCTGTCGGGCTNNGATGGAAGGATTATCGCGCCACCGGGAAAATCTGCGGGATTCCGCTGCCAGCCGGGCTGCAGGAATCCGACCGTCTGCCGAACGCGATTTTCACGCCTTCGACCAAGGCCACTGCGGGACACGATGAGAACATTTCGTTTGACGAAGCCGCATCGCGCATCGGCAGCGAACTTGCCGAGCGTGTTCGCGCCGTNNACCAGCCCGGCCGCGCGCAGCCCTCGTTTGATAAGCAGTATGTTCGCGACTACCTCGAGCGGATCGGGTGGAACAAACAGCCGCCCGGCCCGGAACTCCCCGCCGAAGTAGTTCAAGCGACGCGGGCCAAATACAGGGAAGCGTATCGGCAGTTAACAGGCCACGAACTCAATTAAATCCGGCCGGAAATTGCGGCCTAAAAAATTCTCTGGGCGGAGCGTACGAACGTGAAAGATCAACTCGAGACCCTGGTCGGGCAGATGGTGGAACGCGGCATTCAGTTCGACGAAGCGATCAACGAATTCGAAAAGAAGTTCATCAAGAGAGTGCTGGACCGCTCGCGCGGCAATCAGTCGCGCGCCGCGCGCCTGCTCGGAATCCACCGGAATACACTCAGCCGCAAGATTGACCTCTATAAGCTGGATCACCGGTCCCACCGTCGCGCTTAAGCGCGTTAAGACAGGTCTCCTCCAGGATTTACATCGCCATTTTCCATGCGTACCTCAATCCCAAAATAAAGCGGCCCCGGAAAGTTCCCGGGGCCGCGTGATTCACTTTTGAAGCGATCTCAGCTTGGAGGAGGCCCTACTCGGCTTTCTTCGCGGGTGCTTTCTTTGCTGGGCCCTTCTTGCCTGGGGCTGCCTTTTCTTCCGGCAGGTCTTCGAGATTAATTTTCGCCTTGTCCCAGGTCAGCATGAATGGGCTCTGCGTATAGCCGGTTAGCGTGCCGGTGAAGCGAACAACCGCGTCCTTCTCGAGGCGCTTCGCTTCCGGCTGGTCAACAATGTGGACTTCCATGTTGGGATCCGTGGCCGCCTCAATTTCCTCGGGCGTTGCGCCGCGGAACACCTTCAGGGTTACGTTATCGCCATCCACAACAGGAGCAACCATCACGCGCACGCCAACATCGGGATATTCGAGGCCACAACTTGCGAGCCACATGATTTTGCCGGCATCGCCCCCTGCCTTGAGGTTCGGCAGGAAGTTTGCGGTGTCGTCGCGTGCCTTCTGCAAATCGGCCGCGCTGGGAATGTTCAACGTGGCAGGCATGGTCGGAGCACCGGCCGCCAGCGTGAGCAGTTCGTTCACCTGATCGTCCACCAGTTTGTCACAGGCGGGCTGCTGGTACCGGGTCAGCTGATTCTTCAGGTAGGCCTGAACCTGAGGTGAACTCGGGGCCTTAAGGGCAATCGCGCGCGAAAGTTCCCAAAGACCTTCCGTGGCTACCGGAGGTGTCATCTGCAGATCAACGACTCCCAGGCGATAGTGCGAAACCGCATCGCTCGAATCAAGAGCCAGGACAGCCTTGTAATAGCCTGCTGCGGCAGCGTAATCCTTCAGGGTCGTCGAGGTCATGGCCGCAATCGTATTGAACAGGACGCTGATGGCCATTTTCTGCTTGTCGAATTGGTCCTGCGCAACAGCGTCGGGTTTCTTGACGTCATCGAGAGCCTTCAGCCCGGCGATGGCGGTATCGCGCGCTTTGGTGAGGAAGTCGGGTACCTGAAAGGCCTTGTCGTTCGAACCGAGATAAAAAGCTTGAGCACGCGTGTAATAGGCTTCCAGTCGGCCTTGCGGGTCAATCTTGTCTCCGAGGGCGATCATACGATCGGCATAGTCGATGGCCTGAGCGTAATTTTTCGTGGCCATTGCCGTCGTATAGTAGTCGCGGTAAACGTACGGCATCAACGAGGAGTTGGGGTACTGCTTGACGAACGCATCGAGCTTCGTGATTCTTTGTGCAGGATTCTGCTCCCCGTCGGCGTCTTTGTATGCGTTGTATTCGGCCAGCGTGTAGGCTGGCTTTGCCTGGTCCTGGGCTGCTGGAGCCTGCGGCACGGCGTACAAATTCCCCGCGCCCGTCCCAAGACCCAGCGCAATCCACAATAGACCGGCGCCCGTCACCATCCACTTTCGTATCATCGGCTTCCAGCCTCCTCCGCAGATTTCCATAAACTTGATCGCAATTTTTAATTCTCGATTGAAAGGGCAGTTCAAAACTCTCGGATTATAGGGAATCTTAATCCACCGCGCAAGCGTCATTCCCTCCGGCTCCCTAACTATAGTATATAGACGCTTCACGGGCCAAAATTGCTCTAATGGTAAGATGAATGTTTTCCGACAAAGGGAGCCTGGGCCAGAGTATCACTTTTCCGAACACAACATGCAAGGAGATATGATGAATCAACGAGTTTCCCTCTCAGGCCAGGTGGCTCTCGTTACCGGAGCCAGCCGCGGGATTGGTCTGGCCATTGCTCGTAGACTGGGCGAAATGGGCGCGCATATCTCCCTTTGCGCGCGATCGAAGGAGAAGCTGGAAGAGGCAGCAGTCGGCCTGCGGACCGCGGGCATCGAAGCCCTGGCGTTCCCGGCTGACGTCACGCGCGAAGACCAGATTTCCAGCATAGTGCGCAATACCCAACAGCAACTGGGCCCCATCGACATTCTCGTCAACAATGCGGGGATTGGCGTTTTCGGCCCTTTCCATGAACAGACAGTCGCGAGCTGGGACGCGGTCCTGGAGACGAATCTCAAATCCGTTTTTCTCGTAAGCCGCGCGGTCGCCCCCAAAATGATTCGCCGGAAAACGGGCCACATCATCAATATCAGTTCCCTTGCGGGCAAAAGCACCTTCGCGGGTGGCGCGATTTATTGCGCCTCGAAATGGGGACTCCTCGGGTTGTCGGGTTGTATGGCGGAAGATCTGCGAGCGCATGGCATTCGCGTGAGCGTCATCTGTCCCGGGACGGTGAATACAGAGTTCTCTCCCCACACGGGGAAGGATGCGTCAAAAATGCTGCAGCCCGAGGACGTGGCGCACGCAGTGGCCGCGCTGGTCACGCAAGCGCCGGGAAGCTTCATCAGCGAAGTCCAGATCCGGCCGGCGCAAAAACCGTAAATTCCGGAAGGCTCCGCGCCTGCCGCGCCTGGTCATCTCCCGGGTCTCCCCCAAGGACTCCGCCAGGGCAGAGGGAGAGAATAACGAGCCCACAACTTTCCTCTTGACAGTAATCGTTATAACGACTATTATCGGGTCATGACAAAGAAACAAAAAATCGCACGGAATCCGGTAACCCCCGAAGCGAACACGCAAGGCCTAGTCTTTGTCAGCCTGCTCCGGACCGCGGATACCTTCACCCGGGGGGCCGAGGCGCTGGTGAAGACGGCGGGACTTACGGGCGCGCAGTACAACATTCTGCGTGTCCTGCGGGGCGCGGGCGAAGCCGGCCTGGGTTGCAGTGAAATCGGCTGCCGACTGATTTCGCGCGACCCAGATATCACCCGGTTGCTCGACCGCATGGAATCGCGGGGACTGATCGCCCGCGCCCGGGAGATCAAGGATCGCCGCGTCGTGAAGACGCGCATCACCCCGGAGGGCCTGCGGATTCTTCGCGGCCTCGATGAGCCCGTGCAGCAGCTCCATCGCAAACAATTGCGTCGCCTTCCCGAAAAAAAGCTGCGCCAAATGCTGCATCTGCTCGAGGAGGCGCGGGGACACGAGGAAGGCTGCGAATCACCAGAATGATTTTATCCCGGGGAGTGCTCTGATACTCCATTGATCCGCATAGTAAAGACAAAAAAAGGAGAAACGAACATGAACGCAACAGTTACCGCAACATCCCAAAGCATCAAAACCACCGAATGGCAGATCGATCCCGCTCATTCGGCGGCGCATTTCAGCGTACGTCACCTCATGATTTCGAACGTGCGGGGTGAATTCAGCAAACTCAGCGGAAAAGTAATCCTGGATTCCGCCGATTTGACGCGATCGAGCGTTGAGATCAGTTTGGAGACGGCCTCGGTCAACACACGTGAGCCGCAGCGTGACGAGCACCTGCGCAGCGCCGATTTCTTCGACGTCGCAAATCACCCCGTCATGACGTTTCGATCCAGGCGCGTCGAAGCTGCCGGGCCCGAGCATTTCAAATTAACCGGCGACCTCACGATTCGCGGCGTCTCCAAGGAAGTGACCTTCGACGTCGAGGGCCCCACCCCGCCCCAGAAGGATCCATGGGGCAACGTGAGGGCAGGCGTCACAGCCACGGCGAAAATTAACCGGAAGGACTTCGGATTGGTTTATAACGCGTTGATTGAAGGGGGCGGAGTGATGGTCGGCAATGAAGTCAAGATTACGATCGAAGCCGAACTGCTACAGAAGACCGCCGCGTGAGAACGGACTTCATCCCCAGTCTGTGCAGGATCGGCAGGACATCTGAAGCCCTAAATGGTTTCCCCGAAAGGGTTCGAAGTACTTGCCGATCCAGCCAATCTTGTTCATCATGTGAGACAAATCCAATGGGGGTCCAAGCATGGCGATTGAAAAACCAGCAACAACAGAAACCCCCATTCACGAGCTGATCGGAAAGCGCTGGAGCTCGCGGGCCTTCTCCGACCAGACCGTGGAAGCATCCAAAATTCGCAGCGTCCTCGAAGCGGCCCGGTGGGCGCCTTCCTCCCGCAACGAACAGCCGTGGGCTTTCGTGATTGCGACACGCGACGATCCCGAAAATTTTGACGTCCTCGCGGGCACGCTTGTGGAATCCAACCGCGCGTGGGCTCACAAAGCTCCCGTCTTAATCATGACGCTCGCGCATACCACACTCGAAAGAGACGGGTCGCCCAATCGCCTCGGGCTCCACGACCTGGGGCTTGCGACATCCAATCTGGTTACGCAGGCGACCTCGGTCGGACTTGCCACCCATCAGATGGGAGCATTCGATGTCGAAGCTGCGCGAAAACTTTTCCATATTCCGGCTGGCTGGGAACCCATAAGCGTGATCGCGATGGGCTATCCCGGAGAGGCCGAGGCCCTGCCCGAAGCCTACCGCGAGCGCGAACTGGCCCCGCGCCGACGAAAACCACTCGAGGAATTTGTTTTCACGGGGGACTGGGGAAATCCAGCGCCCATTGTGACCTCCAAGGGAAAGTAAGTGGGTGAGACGCTCCAATTCGTTGTCCGGTACGGCTACATGCTGGTGTTCGCCTGGGTCTTTGTTGAACAAGCGGGTTTGCCAATCCCTTCGGCGCCTTTGCTGCTCGCGATAGGCGCGCTCTCTGGAATGCACCAGATGAATTTGTGGGGGGCGCTGTCTCTGGCCGTCTTCGCCGCGATCTTAAGTGACTTGATGTGGTACGAACTGGGAAAGCGCAAGGGTGTACGCGTTCTCCAGTTGCTGTGCAGGATTTCGCTCGAGCCGGATTCTTGCGTTCGACGGACGCAGGTGAGCTTCACCAAAAACGGGGCGCGTGTGCTGCTCGTCGCAAAATTTGTCCCCGGGCTGAATGCGATGGCTGCGCCGCTTGCGGGGATCATCCGCATGGGTTGGCGGCGATTCCTGGTCTACGACGTGGTTGGAGCGCTGCTCTGGGTGGGCTCATTTACAATCACCGGATATATGTTCAGCGGAGAACTCGAACATGTTGCCGCAAACATGGCTTACATGGGCAAATGGATTCTATTTATCCTCGTGGCGGGTTTCGGGGGCTACATCGGATGGAAATCCTATAACCGGCGTAGATTCCTGGGCAAGCTGAAGATTGCACGGATCACCCCAGAAGAACTCAAAGGGAAAATTGACGCCGGCGAGGACCTCATCATCGTTGACCTGCGCCACGCGTTCGATTTCGAGGCGCAGCCGCAGACGATCCCCGGGGCGCTGCACATGGACGCAGCGGATCTTGAAGAGGCCCATGAGGTCATTCCGCGCGACCGCGAGATTATTCTGTTTTGCGCTTGCCCGAATGAAGTCACGGCCGCGCGCCTGGCGCTTCTACTTCGCAGCAAAGGAATTACTCGAATCCGTCCCCTGGCGGAAGGATATGAAGGATGGCGGAGCCGCGGCTACCCGATGAGCGATCCCGGCGAATCTCATGATGCTCAGGCGGTCGGAGTATAGTTTTTGTGGTGAAATTCTCGAATGAACAAGGGAATCGCGTTCACCATCGGAACACTTAGTTTGGCGGCGCTGTTGCTTCAAGCCAGCCCGGCGCTCTCGCAGAGTATTTCCCCTTCTCCAACCTTCTACCATGACGTGCAGCCTATCTTGGAAAAACATTGCCAGAATTGTCATCGGCCCGGCGAAATGGCTTTCCCGTTGATCACTTACAATCAAGCCGCCCCGCGCGCGCGAGTGATTGCGGAATCGGCGGTAAGCAAAAAAATGCCGCCGTGGCTCGCCGACCCGAATTATGGCCGCTTCGCAAACGACCCTTCCCTCACGATGGACGAAATTAAATTGTTGTCAACCTGGGCTAAGAGCGGAGCGCACGCTGGAAATCCGCGCGATATGAAGCCCGCACCTCACATGACCAATGGCTGGAATATTTCCGCTCCGGACGATGTGATCGAAATGCCAAAGGCAATCACGCTCGCACGAAAAGGTGACATTGACTATACGTACGAGATCGTGCCCACGCACTTTCGCGAGGACCGCTGGGTGCAAATGGCGGAACTGCGTCCCACCAGCCGCGACCACGTGCATCACGGGGTCGTTTATATTCGACCGCCTGATTCGAAATGGCTGCGCAAGGCGCCGGTCGGCGTGCCGTTCACCGAGGATACTCTTACGGACGAGCAAGGCCGGCGCGAAGCGCAATGGACTGACAGCGACATCTTGCTTGTGTACGCTCCTGGCAGTTCGCCTGTGATTTTGAACTCCGGGATGGCCAAGCTGATTCCTGCCGGGTCCGATCTGGTGATCCAGATGCACTACATGGCCATGGGCGATGCCGCGAGCGACCGCCCGGCCATTGGGCTCGTATTCGCGAAGCAGCAACCAAAGCAGCGCGTGCTGACTTTACAGCTGACCAACGACCATTTCGTGATCCCTCCCCACGCCGACGATTACCGCGTCGAGGCGCGCGGATCGCTGCCAAATGACGCGACGCTTCTCGGATTTTTCCCTCATATGCACTGGCGAGGAAAGAAATTCGAATACAACATTATCCATCCCGACGGCCGCATCGAACCGTTGCTCAAAGTTCGCTGGGATTTCGAATGGCAGCTAACCTACCAGCTTACCGAGCCACGTCCGCTGAAAGCGGGAACAGTGCTTCAGGCCGTCGCGTGGTACGACAATTCGAGTGGCAATCCCCACAATCCGGATCCGAACCAGGAAGTCCGCTGGGGAGACCAAACCTACGATGAAATGATGGTGGGTTTCTTCGATGTCGCTGTGTCGGCTGACGTCGACAAATGGAAATATTTCATGCGCGGGGGAAACGTGCCTGTCCACTAGTCGTACGCGAAATAAACTCGGCTTGTCATTTCGAGGAGCGGAGCGACNNGTCGCTCCGCTCCTCGAAATGACAACAAAAACCAATCCCCTAAAGCCGCGGCAGGACGATTCCCTGCTGGGCCTGATACTTCCCCTTTTTATCCTTGTAGGAAATCTCGCACGCTTCATCGGATTCAAAGAAGAGAACCTGGCAGAGACCTTCATTGGCGTAAATCTTTGCCGGCAGCGGCGTGGTGTTGCTGATTTCGAGCGTGACGAAGCCTTCCCACTCCGGCTCAAAGGGCGTCACGTTCACAATAATCCCGCAACGCGCATACGTGGATTTTCCGAGGCATATGGTCAGGACATTGCGCGGGATGCGAAAGTATTCTACCGAGCGGCCCAGCGCAAACGAGTTGGGAGGGATCAGGCAGACGTCCCCCTTAAACTCGACAAGGGACCGGGAATCAAAATGCTTAGGATCGACAATGGTTGAATTCACATTGGTAAAGATGCGAAACTCGTCGGCGACGCGGAGATCGTAGCCGTAGCTCGAGACCCCGTAGCTGATGACGCCTTCGCGGACCTGGCGATCTTGAAATGGCTCGATCATCTTGTGTTCGAGCGCCATCTTGCGAATCCAATGATCGGGCTTAACCGACATCCGGGCCTCCTGAGTGGTCTCGCGCACGTGCCTCCGGGGAAGACATCCCAGCCAGCCCTGGACGAATTTCACTAAACGTCGCGTGTTGAAGACGCGCATCTTAACCGAGCGCGTGCGGCTTGACAACCCGCAACTGCATGTCTAGCATAGCTTGCCGTCGGAATGCAGGAGGCTGGTTGTGATCAAGCTTGATATCGTGAACGCGGTGGTGAACAAGACCGGCGTGAGCCGAACCAAGGCGGAACAGGCCGTCGAGACCGTGTTCGGCGCCATGAAGAGCGCCCTCGGCAAAGGCGAACGAATCGAGTTACGCCGGTTTGGTGTGTTCAACGTACGCCCGCGCAAAACCGGCATTGGCCGCAACCCACGCACCGGTCAGGAAGTCAGCATTCCTCCCGGCAAGGCTGTGCGCTTCAAACCCGGCAAGGAATTGCAAACCCTCTGAACTCGCATTCGCACAGTGCGTTCCCGGTTTTTTATTTTTTCACGGCACATCCTCCTTTCAATTTGAGTTCCCGCGCGACCCGTGGCGCATCCAATCTTCCATGAGTGATCGCAGCGACATCGAACCACTAGCGGTGGAGACTGCCACCCCGGTTATCAGGGCTTGGGATTTGCCGCCGAATACTTTCTGGGAAAACCGGGAATCCCGCTACAAACGGAAATCCCTGGCGATTGCGGTGACGCTGTTCGTGATGACGCTGATTTCCACGCTGGCGGTGGGAGCGCAATTTGCGTCTTCTTATGCATCCGGACAATCACCCGACTTCGACGACTTTTTTTCGACCTACGCTACGTTGCTGGCACACCCGCAACTTCTGCTCGCCGGAGTGCCATTCGCATTTACGCTGATCGGGATCCTGCTCGCGCACGAGTTGGGGCATTTTTTTGCGTGCCGCTATTATGGAATTTCCGCCAGCTATCCTTATTTCATCCCCGCGCCGACATTGATTGGAACCATGGGCGCGTTCATTCGCATCCGGTCTCCCATTTACAATCGCAAGGCGTTATTTGACGTCGGGATCTCAGGGCCTGTGGTGGGATTCCTGTTCGCGATTCCCGCACTGGCCATTGCCGTCTTGAGTTCAAAGGTGGTTCCGTTCTCGGATGCGCACGCCTCGATTGTTTTTGGACAACCACTCGCGCTGCGCATCCTCGTGGCCATTCTGCGGCCGGGCGTGTCACCGGGCGATCTGCTGCTGCACCCGGTAGGCCGGGCAGCATGGGTGGGCTTGTTCGCGACTGCGTTGAACTTGCTCCCTGGCGGACAGTTGGATGGTGGACACATTTTGTATGCCGTGGCTAGCAAGTACCACCGGCGTATTTCGATTGCGCTCTCGCTGCTATTACTTCCGATCGGGTTATTTTTCTGGAAGGGATGGATCCTGTGGTCAGTCCTGTTACTGGCGATCGGTTTCCGTCACCCCCCGCTGCTCAACCAGTGGGAAAAACTCGATCGCTCGCGGCTGATCTGGACCGGCTTCGCAATTCTCATGTTTATTTTGTGTTTCATGCCCATGCCGGTTTTGGTTAGGTAGCACAGGCTGAACAGGCTGCGGAAAA